>NZ_JAKKOR010000001.1:0-628903 GCF_021738805.1 Gordonia liuliyuniae
CCCGAATCTCAGCGACCATCCGGATCGCCCGCTCACGCATCTCGGCCGGGTACCTCTTCGTCCCACTTCCTGACATGACTCCATCCTTCCCAACGAACAGAGTCTCCGGACACGCCGGGGCGATTCAGTCGAAGGCGATCAGCAGGCACCAGGATTGGAAGTAGGTGCCATCGAGCATCAACAGTGCGGCCGGTGATCGCGATGGGGCAGGCGGCGGGACGTCGATGTTCCAACACCAGGCGGTCCGCGGCGGAATGTGCGAGCGCTGGAGGCGACCTCGGTGCGGGGTCGTTGATCGATCAGCCAGGCCAGGAATGCGTCGAGTTGGGCTCGGCGGGTGATGTCGGGGCGTGACTGGGTGCGGGAGGCGCCGCAGTGTCGGCACCGCCATCGTGTTCTGCCCGCGCTGGTCGTTCCGTTCTTGACGAGCTTGCGACCACATACACCACACGACGGCGAATTCCGAGGACCTGACACCGAACATGCTTCCAGAGCAAGTTCGGACCGTCGTCACCGGAGGTCAGCGGCCGGAAATCACCGATCCCGTACACACATTCTGGCCTTTAACCCTTAAAAGGCCCTTGTTTCCCTGTGTGCGCTCCCTGCTTTCTGGCGAGACCCTTCTGACGAGTTGAGGCCGACTGGCTCCGTCGTAGATGTCCGATTGCCTGATCCGTGTCGGCCCCGGTTCGGGTCTGCCGTCGGGTCGGATCATGGATCCGCGGCATGCTGCGCGTGACCGGCGGGTTTGCCGCCGTGTCCTGTTGTCGGCGCCCTCTGCAACGCACAGCCACGCTGTGTCACTGATCACAGGGGCGGCCGCGGAAGTGGACCGGACGCACCGAGAGTCGAGGTGGATGCGGTCTGTTTCGCCTACGGGTCGGGTCGACAGGTGCTCGACCAGGCCAGCATGACCATCGAGCCGGGACAGACGGTGGCGGTGGTCGGGACCTCCGGCGCCGGAAAGTCGACCCTGGCCGCATTGATCGCAGGTGTGCACGAGCCGGATTCGGGCGCAATCCGCATCGGTGGGGCGAGTCTGGCCGAGCTCGGCGACGACGGCGCTCCGGTTCTGCTGACCCAGGACGTGCACACGTTCGCGGGGACTCTCGCAGAGGATCTGCGAATGGCCGCTCCCGACGCCGCCGACGCCGACCTGAAGGATGCGCTCGAGGAAGTCGGAGCGTGGGGGTGGGTGTCTCGTCTGCCCGACGGGCCGGGCACGGTCATCGGCGCGGGCGGGCACGCGCTGACACCCATGCAGGAGCAACAGCTCGCGCTGGCCCGGTTGGTTCTCCTCGATCCTCCCGTCGTGATCTTGGACGAGGCCACCGCGGACGCCGACAGCTCAGATGCCGACGTCCTGGAGAACGCGGCGCACGCGGCACTCGTCGGCCGAACGGCGATGGTCGTCGCACACCGCCTCAGCCAGGCGGCCCGCGCCGGTGCTCGACGGGATCTCGTTCGCCGTCCCCTCGGGCGGGGTGTGTGCTGTCGTCGGCCCGTCGGGGAGCGGAAGACCACGCTGGTCCGCCTGGCGGCACGATTCTTCGATGTCGACGCGGGCAGCGTCAGAATCGGTGGAGCGGACGTCCGCGACCTGCGGACCGCCGACCTCAACCGACAGCTCGCGGTCGTCTTCCAGGACGTCTACCTCTTCGACGGGACCATTCGCGAGAACGTCGTGATGGGACAAGCTCACGTATCGGACGACCGGATCGCGGAAGTCGCGCGCCGCTCACGGCTGGACGAGGTGATCGAGCGACTGCCGCAGGGGTGGGCGACGCCGGTAGGTGACCGCGGTACGGCGTTGTCCGGCGGTGAGCGGCAGCGGGTGTCCATAGCGCGTGCACTGTTCAAGAACGCTCCGCTGGTCCTCCTCGACGAGGCGACGTCGGCGCTCGACGTGGAGAACGAGCAGATCGTGCGTGCCGCGTTCGACGAACTCGGTGCGGGGCGGACCCGGCTGATCGTCGCGCATCGCCTGAGCACGGTTAGGGACGCCGACGTGATCGTGTTCCTGGAGGGCGGCCGCGCCGCTGAGATCGGCAGTCACGACGACCTCCTCGCTCACGGCGGGCGGTATGCGCGTTTCTGGTCGGAGCAGGAGACTGTCCGTAGTGGCGGTGGGGCAGGGACGCCGTTCTGACGCAAAAAACGGCCAGGTCAGCGGGCGGTCGTCCCCAGGGACTGTGTGAGATGCCACGCCGGGCCACTATTGTGGACGCGGAGTCGTGCCGCGTGGCGTGGCGTGGGAAACTCGTACTTGTGGAAGCGTTGTCCGCAGAGGTGGAACCCGGTTCGAGGAGTGGTAATGGCTGAAGGCGACGACAAAGACACGATGAACCCTCCGCTGGAGGTCGTCGACAATGTCGTCGAGCGTGGATACACCGTCGAACGGCTCGTCGAAGAGGCCGTCGAGACGGTCATCGACAAGCCGATCACGCTCGAACGCATCGTGGAACGACTCGTAGTCGACACCGTCGACGTCGTCGTCGATCGGCCGGCCACCGTGTCGCGTCTCGTCGAGAAGCCCGTCGTCACCGTCGTCGACGACGTGACCGACAAGCCCGTTGACATCAAACGAATCGTCGAACGCCCCGTCGTCACCGTTGAGGACGACCTGACCGACAAGCCGGTCAACATCCAGCGTCTTGTGGAGAAGCCGGTCGTCAGCATCGTCGACGAGGTGGTCGAACGGCCCGTCGACGTCGAACGCGTCGTAGAGCATCCGATCGTCACCGTCGTCGACAAAGCCGTCGACGTGCCGGTCGCGGTCCCGCGCGTCGTCGAACAGCCGACGATCACGATCACGGACGAGATCATCGACAAGCCTGTCGAACTCCCGCGCCGTGTCGAGAAGTCCATTGTGACCGTGGTCGACGAGATCGTCGAGACCCCGGTCGAACTGTCGCGCAAGGTCGAGAAGCCGATTGTGACCGTGGTCGACGAGATCGTCGAGACCCCGGTCGAACTGTCGCGCAAGGTCGAGAAGCCTGTCGTGACCGTGGTCGACGACATCGTCGACAAGCCTGTCGAACTCCCGCGCCTCGTCGAGCGACCCATCGTGACCGTGGTCGACGACATCCAAGAGACCGAGATCGAGATCGAGCGGTTGGTCGAAAAGCCGATCGTCACCGTCCTCGACCAGATCGCGGACAAGCCCGTCGAGATCCAGCGCCTCGTGGAACGTCTCATCGTCACGGTCGTGGACGAAGTCATCGAACGGCCGACCGAAGTCGAGCGGGTCATCGAGAAGCTCATCGTCGACATCGCCGACAAGGTCGTCGACAAGCCGGTCACCATTGAACGCATGGTGGAGAAGCCGATCGTCACCCTCGTCGACAAGATCGTCGAAGTGCCCGTCGAATCCATCGTCGAGAAGGTCATCGAGAAGCCGGTCGAGAAGATCATCGAAGTGACCGTCGAGAAGCCGGTCGAGAAGATCATCGAGCACGTCATCGAGGTCCCCGTCGAGAAGAACGTCTACACGACGGTCGAGAAGGAGATCGAGGTTCCCGTCGAAGAGGTGATCTATAAGACCGTCGAGAAGCCGGTCGAGAAGATCATCGAGGTGGTCGTCGAGAAGCCCGTCATCAAAGTCGTCGAGGTACCGCGCGACGTCGTCGTCGAGCGACTCGTCGACAAGCCGGTCGAGAAGTCCGTCGATCACGTCATCGAGCGCATCGTCGAGAAGCCCAACGTGATCGAGAAGGTCGTCGAACAGCCAGTCGACAAGGTCGTCGAGCGCGTCGTCGAGACCCCGAACGTCGTCGAAAAGGTCGTCGAGAAGCCGGTCGACCACGTCCTCGAACGGATCGTTGAAGAACCCAACATCATCGAAGAAGTCGTCGAGAAGCCCGTCGACCGTGTCGTCGAGCGGATCGTCGAGATCCCCAACGTGATCGAGAAGGTCGTCGAGACGTCTGTCGACCGCGAAGTGGAGCGGGTCGTCGAGACCCCGAACGTGATCGAGAAGGTCGTCGAGGAATCCGTCGACCATGTGGTCGAGCGGATCGTCGAGGTCCCCAACGTGATCGAGAAGGTCGTCGAGGAATCCGTCGACCACGTCGTGGAGCGGATCGTCGAGAAGCCGAACGTGATCGAGAAGGTCATCGAGAAGGATGTCGACCACGTGGTCGAGCGCGTCGTCGAGGTCCCCAACGTGATCGAGCAGATCGTGGAGAAGCCTGTCGACCACGTTGTCGAGAAGGTCGTCGAGGTCCCCAACGTCATCGAACAGATCGTGGAGAAGCCCGTCGACCATATCGTCGACAAGGTCGTCGAAGTCCCCGAGATCACCGAGCAGGTCATCGAGAAGCCCGTCGAACGGATCGTCGAGAAGATCGTCGAACGACCCAACGTCGTCGAGAAGGTCGTGGAGAAGTCCGTCGACCATGTCGTCGAGCGCATCGTCGAGACGCCGAACATCGTCGAGAAGGTCGTCGACAAGCCGGTCGAGCACGTCGTCGAGAAGATCGTCGAGCGACCCGAGATCGTCGAAAAGGTTGTCGACAAGCCGGTCCACCGCGAATTCGAGAAGAACGTCCAAACTCCGGTCCTTGTCGAGAAGGTGGTCGAGAAGCAGATCAACGTCGTCGTCGAACGCATCGTCGAGAAGCCGGTCGAGCACGTGGTGGAGAAGGTCGTCGAGCGACCGGTCTACCGCGAAGTCGAGAAGATCATCGAGAAGCCGATCGAGAAGATCATCGAGGTGGTCGTCGAGAAGCCGGTCATCGTCCGCAAGGTGGTCGAACGCGAAGTGCAGCAGGTCCTCGAAGAAGGCAGCGAGACGCGCACCGTCACCCACGATGCGCCCGAGGCGCAGGCGATCGAAGCGCAATACCTCGAGGCCAAGCCCGGGGGCGGCCACCGCTGGGTGGACGCCGGGACCGGCGAGCACCCCGACGACGAGACCGTCGGCTTCCAGACGCCAGAGAGCGTCGCCCGTGACCGGGTCGAGCCGCAATACCAGACTCGACGTGCCCGGCACCGCTCGGGGGATTAGACACCGGTGACGTCAGATTCCCCGCTCTGTGTCGTCATCGCCTCTCGAGGTGACGGTGGCGCTGAGCGGGGAAACTGACGTCACACCCGGCACTCACTGCCAGGCGAACACGGGCTGTTCGTAGTCGGCGACGCGCACCGGCTCGTCCCGAAGAGCGACGCGCGCGAATTGAAATAGCACCGCGGCGGTCGGTGCGTGGATCCGACGGCCGATCAGCGGCAGCGACATCACTGGCCGGTCCGACTCCGGAATCATCTCGAACTGTGGTTGGGCATCCGCCAACTCGTCGAGGTCGATGAGGTAGGCGTGCTCCACTTCGTCCGGATTCGGATCGGGATCAATCTCGTCGTCCATCCATGCGACAGTCGGCGTCATGACATAGCCGGAGCGCGTCGCGAAATCGTCCAGATCGCCGAGGATCGTCTCTGATCCGAGCACGATGCCCATCTCCTCGTGGAGTTCACGCAGACCGGCCTCGTGGTGCGTCTCGCCGGGGTCGAGCCGTCCGCCGGGCAAGGCGAACTGGGCGGCGTGACGATTCATCCGAGCGGGCCTGCGGGTGAGCCATACGCCGCGTCGACCGTCGCGCGGAGCCACCACCAGCATTACGGCCGCTGCTCGAGCGCCTTCGGCGAGCGGAATCCGTCGTACGTCGAATGCGTCGAGGCGGGTCTCGACGTCAGTGCGAGTCAGCATGATTCGATGTTATCCCGCTCACACCGGGAAGGAAACGGACCGAGGTCCGGTTAGTGTTGTGTGTAGGCGATCGAGAACGACGGTCGCAGACCGCGCCCCACGACGGCACCAACGACGGCACCAACGATGGCGACGAGAAGTCGCCGAGAGAAGGTAGGACTCCCATGAGCATCACTCCCGCAGAACTGACCGCAGGCACCTGGACCATCGACCCGGTCCACTCGCAGGTCGGTTTCACCGTCCGACACCTGATGGTCTCGAAGGTCCGCGGCGCATTCGGCGGCTTCTCCGGAACCATCGAGATCGCCGAGGACGGCTCGCCCGCGGTGAACGCCGAAATCGACGTCACCTCGATCAATACCGGAAACGACCAGCGTGACCAGCACGTTCGATCGGCCGACTTCTTCGACGCCCAGAACTACCCGGCCGCGACATTCGTCTCGACCTCGGTCGAGGCCGACGGTGACGACTACCTCGTGCACGGTGACTTCACCCTTCGCGGAATCACCAAGCCGGTGACGCTGCAGATGGAGTTCAACGGTGTGAACCCGGGGATGGGCCAGGGGGCGGTCGCAGGCTTCGACGCCAAGACCGTCCTCAACCGCAAGGACTTCGGCATCGACATCGAGATGCCGCTGGAAACCGGCGGCACGGTCGTCGGCGACAAGATCACCATCACCCTCGAGATCGAGGCGCTCAAGGCCGACGCCTGACGCCTTCGGCAACGCCACGCTAATTGGCGATTGCCGCTGCAATTCACCTCCCGGTTCCCGGTAGTCTCAGTGAGATTCGAGAACCGGGAGGTGACGCGTATGGCGAGGCGGAATCGAGCTGTCGCTCATCGCATCGCCGACTGGATCGAGGCCCGGCTGGGCGCTGCCGCCGTCATCGGCTTCCGGGAGGGCGGTCTCCCGCTGCTCGACACCGAGATCCTCGACGCGCCGACCCGCCGCGGTCTGGCCAGGCGCGGGATGTTCATCGGCGGGGTCATCGTCGCGGGCGCCAAGATTCTGATCGGCGTCGAGACCTTCGTCGCCGTCCTCCTCGCATTCAACGGCGGACAGCTCAACCTCCACATCGACTCCGACTATCCGCCGCTCATGGGCACTGTGCTCATCGCGTTGCTGCTCGGCACGCTGACGAGTGTCTTGGCGTCGTTCGTCTTCCTGACGCCGCAGTTCCGCTGGTTCGTCGACGTCGGCCCGTCCGAGCCCGCGGACGAACGACGACGCGGTGACATCCGCGCGATCCCGCGGCGGCTCGTCTGTGCGGATCTCTCCGGCTGGGCGGTGGCACTCGGCGTCTACGCCCTGATCTCGGACACACGGATCGTGTTCCTGCTGTCGGTTGCGGGCGCGTTCGGTCTGGCCGCCGTCACCTCGTCGTGCCTCACCTATCTGTTTGCGGAGAGTGCGGCCCGCCCGCTCGCGGCCCTCGCGCTGCGAGGAGGCTCCGTCGACGGCGTGATGCACGGTGTCCGCGAACGGATGGTCGTGGTGTGGATCGTGTCGTCGGCCGTACCGATGGTCGGTCTGATCCTGATGAACGTCGGACGCGGCCTCGGGTGGGTTCCGCAGGTCGCGGGCGACATCGACTGGGCGACAATGCTATTGGCGGTGATTGCGCTGACGTCGGGGGCGCGCGTCGTCGGCCTGGTGAACCGGGCCATCACTGACCCGCTCAACGACATGCGCGAAGTCGTCGAGGCCACTCGGAGCGGCGACCTGACTCGACGAGTCGCCGCCTACGACGCGTCGGAGCTCGGCGTTCTGCAGACCGGGCTCAACGCGATGCTCGACGGGCTCGTCGAACGCGAACGCATGCGGGACATCTTCTCGCGGCACGTCGGCGACGACGTCGCGCAGCTCGCCTTGGAGCAGGACGGCGAATTCGTCGGCGGCAACACCGAGGTGGCCGTGATCTTCGTCGACATAACCGGTTCGACGGCGTTCGCGGCCGACCGTGATCCGCGCGAGACCGCCGTCGTCCTGAACGCCTTCTTCTCGATCGTCGTCGACATCGTCGACCGACACGGCGGGTTTATCAACAAGTTCGAGGGCGATGCCGCGCTCATCGTGTTCGGCGCGCCCGTCGCCGTCGACGATCCTGCGGCGGCCGCGTTGGCGGCCGCCCGTGAACTCGGGACGGAGCTGAGCGAGAAGCTTCCGCTGGAGTGGGGGATGGGCGTCACGTTCGGCAGCGTGTTCGCGGGCAACATCGGTGCGCGCACCCGCTACGAGTACACGGTGATCGGCGACGCCGTGAACGAGTCCGCGCGCCTGTCCGACCTCGCCAAGCTCGGCTATTCGCCGGTGTACGCGAGTCGCGTCGCGATCGACGCCGCCGCCGAGCACGAAGGGCAGCGATGGAAGCGAGTGGACCGACAGGTGCTGCGTGGGCGGACGAATGTGACTGAGATACACGCACCGATCGGACTCCTGAGCAGACCGGAACCGCCGTCCCTCGGTAGCGTGCTGGCCGACCTCGTGAAGTTCGCGTTTCCCGGCGAACGCCCGTCGAATCACAGAAGGGTGACCGAGTGACTCGGAAGTGGAATGCGAACGACATTCCCCCACAGAATGGCCGTCGTCACATCGTGACGGGCGCCAACAGCGGACTGGGCGCGGCGACGGCGAAAGCGTTGGCCGCAGCCGGCGCCAGGGTGACCCTGGCGTGCCGTAACCAGGTGACGGCGCGAGCCGTGGCCGACCAGATCGGCCCGGCGGCCACCGTTGCGCAACTCGACCTAGCTGACCTCGCATCCGTGCGCGCGTTCGCCGACAGTGTCGACGAGGCGGACGTGCTGATCGACAACGCCGGACTGATGGCGGTTCCGTTCCAGCGCACCGTCGACGGTTTCGAGATGCAAATGGGCACCAACCATCTCGGCCACTTCGTGCTGACATCGTTGCTGTTGCCGAAGGTGACCGACCGGGTCGTCGTCCTCTCCTCGCTCATGCAGTACGGGTCTCGCGAACGGTTCGACGATCTGAACTGGGAGCAGCGCGCATACAACCGCTGGGTGGCCTACGGTGACTCGAAGCTTGCGAATCTCACGTTCGGCCGCGAGTTGGCGCGGCGGCTGGACGCCGCGGGATCGACGAAACGATCGGTGATCGCACATCCCGGGTACGCGTCGACCGGTATCACCGGCAATTCGCAGACACGGTTCAGCAACGTGTCGAAGGTCGCGGACACGCTCCGGCTGGGCCAGTCAGCCGCCCGGGGTGCGCTCCCGACGTTGTACGCGGCGACGATGCCCGACGTGCGCAACGGCGACTTCTACGGCCCGAACGGGCCGGGCGGGATGCGCGGTTATCCGGGGAAGGCGCACGTGCGCCGCGCCGCGGACCGGCAGGATCTCCGAGACCTGCTCTGGTCTGAATCGGAACGGTTGACCGACGCGACATTCGACGTGTAGTGCCTCGTTTCGAACAGGTGTACGATTCTGGGCTATGACGGCGGGACTGCAGGCGAGCCTCTTCGACGTGACTGATCACGGTCCGGCGGTGGGGTCGCTCGGTGCGGGAGTCAGCCGCACCGAATTGACTGACGGTGCCTGGGTGGACGTCCGCCCCGGCTGGCTGCACGGGTCCATCGACGTGTTCGATGCGCTGCACGCCGACGTTCCCTGGCGGGCCGAGGAGCGGCGTATGTACGACGCGACAGTCACCGTCCCGCGACTGCTGGCCATGTACCTGCGCTGCGACCAGTTGCCGCATCCGATACTCGACGTCGCGCGCGACGCGCTCAGTGAGCACTACCGGGCCGTCCTCCCCGGCGGCTTCGAGACGGCGGGCCTATGTCTCTACCGGGACGGTTCCGACAGCGTGGCGTGGCACGGCGACCGGATCGGCCGCGGCCGCACGCAGGACACACTTGTCGCGATTGTGTCCCTCGGTGCGCCGCGGCCCCTGCTACTCCGGCCGCGCGGCGGAGGGGCCTCGCGCAAGTTCGTGCTCGGGTCCGGCGACCTCGTGGTGATGGGCGGTAGCTGCCAGCGCACGTGGGAGCACTCGGTCCCCAAAGTATCGGGTGTCGGTCCGCGGATTAGTGTCCAGCTTCGGCCGGCGGGCGTGTTCTGAGCGTGTAAACCTACACCGCTCAGGCCGGGCGTCGTCGTGGTGAGGGTGTCGGGCCTGTGCGGTGTTGGTTTGGTCGGCCTATCACGTTGGTGGGGGCTGGTCAGGTGAGGCGTGACAGCCGGTGTGCGGCCTCGTCGATCACGTCGTCGTCTTTGGCGAAGGCGAACCGGAGGAGGTGGCGCCAAGGCTGCTGGTCGTCGACGAAGGCGCTGACCGGGACGGCCGCGACGCCGAGACGGGCGGGCAGCTCCCGACAGAAGGCGGCGCCATCGGTGATGCCGAGCGGTCGGGGATCGGCGCACACGAAGTAGGTGCCTTGCGAGCGGTGCACGCTGAAGCCGGCGTCGGCGAGTGCTTTCGAGAGTCGAATCCGCTTACGGCCCAGCCCCTCCGCGTCCTCACGGACCCAGTCCATCTCGTTGCGCAGTGCGTGCGCGACGGCAGGTTGGAACGGGCCGCTGCCGACGAACGTCAAGTACTGCTTCGCCGCGCGCGCAGCTCGGACGAGTTCGGCGGGCCCGCTGATCCAGCCGACCTTCCACCCCGTGACGTGGAAAGTCTTCGCCGCTCCCGAGATCCGCAGCGTCCGCTCAGCCATGCCGGGGAACGTCGCAAGCGGCCGGTGGACGGCGCCGTCGAACACCAGATGTTCGTACACTTCGTCGGCGATCGCGATCACGTCGTGCTCGACGCAGAGGCGGGCGATCTCGGTCAGCTCGTCGTCGGACAGGATGGTCCCGGTCGGATTGTGAGGCGTATTCACCACGATCGCCGCCGTGTTCGGGCCGAATGCCGCGGCCAACGCCTCGCGGTCGAGCGTGAACCCGTCGCCCTCCGCGACGAGCGGCACTGTGCGCCGCACACCGCCCGCCAATGCGACCGACGCCGCATACGCGTCATAGAACGGTTCGATCATCACGACCTCGCGGCCGGGCTCCACCAGACCCAGGATCGCGCCGGCGATGGCTTCCGTCGCACCGACCGTCACCAACACCTGGGTGTCGGGATCGTAGGCGAGCCCGTAATCGTCGAGTTGCTGTGCGGCGACAGCTTCGCGCAGGGCCGGGATGCCCGGCCCCGGCGGATACTGGTTCTGGCCCTCGGCGATCGCCCGCTGCGCGGCCTCGAGCATCGAGGTAGGGCCGTCCGAGTCGGGAAATCCCTGCCCGAGGTTCACTGCGTCGTGCGCCACCGCGAGGGCGGATACCTCCGCGAAGATCGTCGACGTGAACGGACGCATCCGGCTGACCAAAGGCATGCGTCTACGCTGCCACAGCGGTGCAGGCGACGATGACTCGGCCGCGCGTTACGGGTTACCGCGCGTGGACGGTGCCCGAGCAGGTGGGGGCGGCGAGAGTTAGGAGCGGGCCGTGGTTGACCGCACGCGTGGTGAGACGGATAGTGCCGGTGCCCGACTTCAACAACGCGCCGAATCCGTTGGAGCCGAGCGAGTGGTCGACCTTCAACGGAAGCGTGCCGTGCGCCCCAGTCCTCAGGTTCTTCCAGGACATCGTGCCGACGCTTCGATAGCCCCAGACGCTCGGGTTGCCGTAATGGATGTTGATCGTGCCCGACTGCTCCTGAGTCACGGACATCCCGCCGTAGTACGGGATGTCGATGATGTTGGGGCTCAGCCCCTCGCAGTTCTGTGCGACGTAGACGCTGTGGTTCGACGGTACGGCGTCCGCGGGCGCCGCGACCGCAGTGGCCAGTGTGGTGGCTCCGAGAGCCGTCGCGCCCAGTGCGAACGCCTTGGCGATCCGATTCATGATGATCTCCTCCCCGGGCCTGCGGTGACCCGCCCGACACTGTCCCGACGCTCTGTATGTCGTCCGAACAGAGGAACAGCGTTACGCCTACACCAGGTCGGCGGCGTCCATGATCCGGTACGCGTACCCCTGTTCCGCGAGGAACCGCTGCCGGTGGGCGGCGTAGTCGGCGTCGAGGGAGTCTCGGGAGACGACCGAATAGAAGTGCGCCTGACCGCCGTCGGCCTTCGGTCGCAGGAGCCGACCGAGCCGCTGCGCCTCCTCCTGGCGGGAGCCGAACGTGCCCGACACCTGGACGGCCACCGACGCCTCCGGGAGGTCGATGGAGAAGTTGGCAACCTTGGAGACCACCAGCGTCGACAATTCGCCGCGGCGGAACGCGTCGAACAGCTTCTCGCGTTCGGCGTTGCGCGTGGACCCCTGGATCACCGGGCAGTCGAGCTCGGCGCCGAGCTCCTCGAGCTGGTCGATGTAGGCACCGATGACGAGTGTCTGCGAACCCTCGTGCTTGCCGAGGATGTTCTTGACGACGTTGACCTTCGAATGGACCGTCGAGCACAGCTTGTACTTCTCGTCGGCCTCAGCGACCGCGTACTGTAGGCGCTCCTCGTCGGTCATCGTCACCCGGACCTCGACGCAGTCGGCGGGAGCGATCCAGCCTTGCGCCTCGATGTCCTTCCACGGCGCGTCGTACCGCTTCGGTCCGATCAGGCTGAACACGTCGCCCTCCCGGCCGTCCTCGCGGACCAGCGTCGCGGTCAGACCGAGGCGGCGGCGCGACTGCAGATCGGCCGTCATCCGGAACACCGGGGCGGGCAGCAGATGGACCTCGTCGTAGACAATGAGTCCCCAGTCGCGAGAGTCGAACAGGTCGAGGTTCTTGTACTCGCCCTTCGACTTGCGGGTGATCACCTGGTAGGTGGCGATCGTGACCGGACGGATCTCCTTGCGTTCGCCCGAGTACTCGCCGATCTCGTCCTCGGTCAGCGACGTGCGCGCCACCAGCTCGCGTTTCCACTGGCGTCCTGCGACAGTGTTCGTCACGAGGATCAACGTCGTCGCGCCGGCCTTCGCCATCGCGGCCGCACCGACCATCGTCTTACCGGCGCCGCACGGCAGAACGACGACGCCCGAGCCGCCCGCCCAGAACGAGTCGGTGGCCATCTGCTGATAGTCGCGCAGCTCCCAGCCGTCCTGCACGAGATCGATCTGGTGGGCCTCGCCGTCGACATAGCCTGCGAGGTCTTCGGCAGGCCAGCCAACCTTGAGCAGGACCTGCTTGAGCCGACCGCGCTCGGACGGATGGACGACCACCGTGTCGTCGTCGATGCGGGCGCCCAACATCGGGGCGACCTTCTTGTTCCGAAGAATCTCCTCGAGGACCGCGCGGTCGAACGAGACCAGGGTGAGCCCGTGCGCGGGATGCTTGACCAGTTGCAGCCGGCCGAACCGGCCCATCGTCTCGACGATGTCGACGAGCAGCGGTTGCGGCACGGGGAACCGGGAATGGGTGACGAGGGCGTCGACGACCTGTTCCGCGTCGTGGCCCGCGGCCCGTGCGTTCCACAACGCCAGCGGGGTGACCCGATAGGTGTGGATGTGTTCGGGGGCGCGTTCGAGTTCGGCGAACGGGGCGATCGCCGCGCGCGCCTGCGCGGCGGCTGGATGGTCGACCTCCAACAGGAGGGTCTTGTCCGATTGCACGATCAGCGGTCCGTCGGTCACCAGTCCATTGTCCAGGTGGGCGGGCGTTCCGGCCACATCGGGCAGCGCGAGGAGTCCGCGCGGCTACAGGAGTTCGACGCGCGTGATGCGGTGCAGGGCGAATCGGAGGTCGTCGTCGGAGGGTTCTTCGGCGGCGACGAGCTGCCCAGCGGCGAGCGAACGGGCCTTCACGACGTGGCGGCTCGCGCCGCCGTGAGCGTCAACGTACCCGATGCGGAGCAGACGGCCGGTCTGCAATGCCAGATGGATGAGCGCGGACGTCGTCTCGCCGGAGTCGCTCGACGCCGCACTCGAGACGGGGCGCTCCGCACGGTCGGCGGTCCGCATCCGGTTCACGACCGTGGCCGCCTGGCCGTCGCCGATCCGGCCGCGCCCGGCCGGGCGCGGCGGCCTGCGTGTGCGTCCAGGAACCCGGACGCCGCGGCTGCGCAGATCGATGAGGGTGCCCGACGAGTCCTCGCCCGCGGGCGCGAAGCCCGCCGCGCGCAACCGGTCGATCACATCGCGCAGCGGCGCCCCGGACACGGCGACCGTCGGCGCCAGCGCACGCAGTGACAGGTCGGCCGCGGCGTCGCTGCGCAGCACAGCGGTCAACGTCGCAGCATCGTCGCATCGGACGAACGACGAGGCGACGCCCACCCGCAGCTGTCCGTGCTTACGGGCGACATCGTCGATCAGATAGCTCAACGACTGGGGGACCGGGGTCCTGGAGTGCTCGGCGAACAGAGCGGCGAGTTCGGCTGCCGTGCGGCCGGTGTCGAGGGCGCGGCGGATTCCGTCCTCGGTGACGCGGTACACCGACGCCGCACCGCCCGACTCGAGATCCGCGACCAGGGCGAGCCGAGCGGCGAGTTCGGGGGTGAGGGGGCCGGGCACCGTCACGGTGAAGTCGGCTTGGACCAGGAAGTAGTCGATCGGTTCGGGCAGTGCCGCCGACATCGTCCGCACGAGATCAGCGCGGTCGTCATCATCCGGGTCGGCGGCGAGCAGCGCCCGCCCCACCGTGGTCAGGCTGCCGTGTGCGACGAGGCCGAGCTCGGTCGCCTCCCGCAGGGTCTCGCCGACCACGCGGGTGGTCAGACGACGGAGTTGTCTCGGATGGCGCCACCCGAGGAGGGCGGTGAGGGACTCGACGCTGACCGGCACTGCCGGATCGATCTCAGCGAGCGGTGCCAGGATCGTGCGTCGGACGAGGGTGGCGGACCCGTCGAACGCATGCGGGGCGAGCGCGGCGATGATCGCGCCGTCGCGGTCGGTGTCGCCGATCTGCCACGGCCGGCGGAGCAGGTCGAGCCAGCACTGCGCCAGATGCGCCCACCGGCGTCCCGGCTCCATGTGCAGCCAGGTATCGCTCGATGTCGTCGGGGCGAACACCTCGTCGGCGGACAGGACGTCGACGGAGTCGGGTACACCCGCGTCGATCAGTCGCGCAGCATCGGACAGTTCGACGAGGAGCCCGACGCGGGTGGCCGTGAGGCCCGTGGTCTTCGCCAGGCGACGCAGCTCGCGTACCCCCATGCCGCCTGCGCGGAGTACCGCCGCGGGCGCTTCGGCGAGTGCGTCGAGCAGGTTGCCCACGTGCCGGAGGACCTCGAGTGCTTCGCCTGCGCCCGCCGCGTCGACGGCGGCCGCGTCGAACCGCGACGATGTCCCGCCGAGGCCGGGCGCCTTCAGACTCGTCGTCAACGGCGGTTCGCCGCGCAGGATCTGTCCGACCTGCGGCGGCAGTTCGACGGTCTGTTCGTCCACCCGGGCGAGGAGGCCAGCCGCGAGGAGGCGGGGGACCGGGGCGGACGGGGCGGCATCCGGCGCGGCGTCCCGAGACCGGCCGAGCGCCGGGCCCCGGGACAGCGTCGTGAGGAGTTCGCGCTGCCGCTCGTCGAGGCCGTCGAGTTGAGCCGAGATTTCGTCGGGCTCTCTCGTCGCGATCGGCGCGAGCAGGTGCGGCGCCCGCCATGGCAGGGCCGACGGCAGGTGGATGCCCGCCAGCCAGCTGGTCGTTCTCTTCCCGGTCGACGAGCCGCTAGGCCAGATCAGTGCGAGGTCGGACAGAAGCGACAGTCGTGTATCCACGTCGGAGCGCAGCGCGCGGCGGCCCAGCTTCGACACGATGTCCTCGCGGCTCACCGGTCCGAGTAGTCCGTGGTGGTGTGAGCCGCCTGCGGCGTCGACGAATGCTTCGACGACGGCGACGGCGAGCAGGTCGAGGTCTTCACCGGCCAACGCGATGGATGCGGCCGCCAGGGACCGCTGGGCGAGGACGCCGGTTCCGCGCGGCGGTGGGGATGCGAGGTCGGGTCGTCGGACCAGGAGCTCGACGAGTCGGGCGTCCGTTCGGCTCGCCAGCTCGTCGGCGCAACTGCGCAGCGGGAGGTCCGGACTCATTCGATCCATGTTACCGACCTGGGTCGGGCCGGCCCCGACTCGCTCGCGCATGGAGTAGAGAACCGGCGGTGGACTGGAGGGCGGCGGGAGTAGAACCGGTGACGGCGCGCGAAGACCCCCGCTCGATGAGCGGGGGTCTTCGCGGTCAGATCTTTGCTAGAAGAAGATCAGCGGTTGACGACAGTCTTCGCGTGCACGTAGGGCAGGTCGTCGGCGGGCAGCGGGAACTCCGAGTCGCCGAACGGTGAGAGAGCACCGGGCAGGTGCGCGAGGAACTCCGTCACTGCGTGGTCGTCGCCGGTCTCTTTCGGCCAGCCATTGTCCACGTATCCATTCTTCTTAGCCACGCCGCTTATTCTGCCATGTCGACACGGGGAAGGCCCACAGACCCTCGGTTCTCTCGCGGAGCGCCCTCGGTCTTCTCGCGGAGCGCCCTCGGTCTTCTCGCGGAGCGCCCTCGGTCTTCTCGCGGAGCGCCCTCGGTCTTCTCGCGGAGCGCACCGTGGGCGCGACGACGAAGGCCCCCGCTCGGTGAGCGGAGGCCGTCATCGGAAAGATCTGGTTCAGATCAGAACGGGAGCAGGTGCTTGTTCTGGTTGAACAGCTTGACCTGGTCCGGGGTCAGCTCGTAGCCGCTGTCCTTGGCGGCCTTCCAAGCGTTGCGGACCTCGGGGCTGACGTTGGCGTCGGCGAGCTCGTCGTCGACCTGGCCCTTGACGTCATCGCTGGTCTTGGCTTCGGTGCCCGTCTTGTCCTGCTTGTTCGGCGCCTCGGGGGCTGCCTTCTGCGGGGTGGCGGGAGCGGTGCGCTGCGTCGGGCCCGAGAGGACGCCGCCGCAGGTCGGCCATGCGCCGTTGCCCTGCGAGGCGAGGACGCGCTCGCCGACGGCGATCTGCTGGTCACGGGTCGCCTGATCGGCGGTCGGAGCGTACTGGGTGCCGCCGTGTGCGGCCCAGGTGCTCGGGCTGAACTGGAGGCCGCCGTGGTAGCCGTTACCGGTGTTGATCGACCAGTTGCCGCCCGACTCGCACTGCGCGACCTGGTTCCACTCGGAGTCGGTCGCGGCGGAGGCCTGGCCGCCGCCGAGAAGTGCGGCGCCGCCGCCGATGCCGCCGAGGACGACGGAGGTCGCAGCGATCTTGGCGAAAGTCTTGGTGTTGGTCGTCTGCTTGGCGTGACGTCCGGACATGTGTTTTTTCCTCTCTCCACGCGCCTACGAGGTGAGCTGTCGGGTTCGGGCGAGAGGTGCCCGGTCTCGATGTTCGGCTGGTAGCCGACGCCAGAGACTTAACCCCAAGGCGGTCGATCGCTCGTCCGCCGGGTCTCACGGGGAGATGGTGGGTCCCCCGTCCTCGCTCCTGAATGTTCGTCATGCGGTCTCTTTCAGCGGAGCGAGGCTTGGCGCGGCAGAAAGAGGCTGTTCGGTTCGGTTGTCGATCACCTGGTGGATGACCGCCCTGAACACTACGGCCGAGTAGGGCTCGATTTCATCGTCTTGCGCTCGGTGATTTTCATACCCTGAAAGGCGCGTTTCGGACGCGATAGTGCGTCTGCGCAGTTCACGCCACTAGTACCCGGTCCGTGTCCGGTTCGTTATGAGGTCGTTATGTGACAAGGATCACGTGCAGATTGAGACGCGGAGCACGTCGCGCGCTCAGGATTGCGCCCGACGTGCCTCGAGAGCGCGGAACGTCGAGGCGTGGAACACCAGCGGGTCGACGCTCGGGTCGCTGCGCAACGCATGGATCTGGAGCAGGACGACGAGGTGGTCGCCTGCCGGGACCTCCTGTAGCACGGAACACTCGAGTTGAGCGGCCGCGCCGGCGATGAACAGCGCGCCGGAGTCGGTAATCGACCGGTGGACGTCATCGAATCGTGATTCGGGCGGCCCGGCCAGTCGGCGGCACGCATCACCCTGATGGGAGGCGAAGACGCTCACGCCCAGACGGTCGGCGGTCACCAGCCGCGGCCACGTCGACGAACCATCGCGCACGCACACCGACACCAACGGCGGGTCGAGAGAGACTGTGGTGAACGAGCTCGCCGACATGCCGATGTCGTCGCCGTCCGATGTGCGCCGACAGACCGCAACGACTCCCGTGGGGAAGCAGCTGTACGCCTGCTTGAGTGCCCCGTGGTCGGACACCGACACCAGCGGCGTCGTACCGGTCACCGGCTGCGCCTGCCGGACAGCAGAGCGAAGACCAGGCCGAGGACGAATCCGAGGGGGGCGCACAGTGCGAGCAGGTACACGGTCACCACGACCGCTTGATTGCTGTCGCGGACAGCGGGCAGCAGAAGCGCCAACGATGCGATCATGCCGACGGCGAACAGCACCACGGCCACCATCAGCAGGCGAGAGGACTTGTGGGTCTGCATGCAGTCCACGGTAATCCAGGCGGTAGAATCGGACACCACGCGCCTCGCGTCGCACTGCCAGCGGCTCCGGAGGCGCATACGTGATTCTTAGGCAGATGAACGAGTTGAGGGTGAGTGCTGTGCCAAGCGGCCGAGTGAAGTGGTACGACGCCGACAAGGGCTTCGGATTCCTGTCGCAGGACGACGGCGAGGACGTGTACGTCCGCGCGTCGGCGCTCGGGGACGACGCCCCCGAACTGAAGGCCGGTCAGCGAGTCGAGTTCGACATGGCAGCCGGACGACGCGGCCCGCAGGCGCTGCGCGTCACGGTGCTCGAACCCGCGCCGAGCGTCGTCAAGAACACCCGTGAGGCTCGTCGCGAGAAGCGTCCGGACGTCAAGCGGATGAGCCCCGACGAGTTGCACGGCGTGGTCGCGGATCTGATCACCCTGCTCGAGGGCACTGTGCAACCGGGCCTGCGCAACGGCCGGTACCCGGACCGCAAGACGGCCCAACGGATCTCCGAGGTGGTGCGCGGCGTCACCCGCGAGTTGGACCGCTGAGTGACACCGGGCAGCACACGACAGACCAGAACGACCCCGTCCTCGGACGGGGTCGTTCTGTGTTCGCCGGTCGGGCGGGACCGCCGGTCAGTTGCGGCGGTCCGCCAACTCGGTGCTGTTCGGGATCGTGAACCCATCGGGGACGGTGTCGATCGTGTATGTCCCGCGCATCAGGATGGAGCCGTCGAGTGAGTCCATCCCGTCGGGTGCGTCCTGCAGGACGGTTGACACCGACCACACCTGGATGCCCAACAGGACGGCGTCGGGGCGGCTGACGAACTTCTTCGTGAACGTGCTCTCGGAGGGTTCGACGTCGAAGACGCGGTACGTGCCGCGCGGCGTCGCGTACTGCGCGATCGCCATCCACGGCCCGTCGGCGACCTCGTGCGGCACCGAGACCAGAACAGTGCTGCCGATCGGGGCGGGCGCGCGCTGCACGTTCACCGGAAGCTGTTGTACGCGACGGGGATCGGCCGGTCGGCAGTCGGTCATGTCGATCTCGCACCAGTAGTCCGGCTCGGCTCGCACCAGATCGTCGCCCGCCTGCACCGACACCGTCGGCAGCGGGTCCGAGTTGTCGGTCACCACCAGGACGGTGGTGAGAGCGGCGATGGCGACGACCACGACGGCGACTGCCGCAGTGAGCTTCGCCAGCACCTTCTTGTCTCCGGGTTGCAGCACGAGTGAATCCTTCGTCGATCGGTGGGGCTGGCGGCTATGGGGGTGGCGGCTATGGGGGGCTGGCGGATTGGGAGCTGGGGACTGTCAGCGAGTGGTGCGACGGGTCGGCGCGGCGCTCGGCGGCGGCGGACCCTGCGCGGCGAACGGGACGGTCGGCGCGGCGTGGTCAGGTCGACGACCGCCGACCCCGGGCACCAGGGTGGAGCCCCGGCTGGTCAGCAGGGTCTGGACGAAGCCGATGCCGACGAGGGCGGCGATGACGGTGAAGCCGATCCAGATGTCCGTGGGCAGCACCACGCCGAGACTGGCTCCGAGGACCCAGCACAACTGCAGGACGGTCTCCGAGCGGCCGAACGCCGATGCCCGCGACTCGTCGGGCAGATCGTTCTGGATCGACGAGTCCATGCACACCTTCGCGATGGCGCTCGTCGCCGAGCCGGTGAAGCCCGCGACAACGACTAGGAGCAGCGAGCCGAAGATCGCGGCGAGCACACATGCGACGAAGGTGGCGGCGGTCGCCAAGATCACGATCCGGGTCGGATTCTTGAGTTCGATCCGGGTGCCGAGTCCGTTGCCGACGAAGTTTCCGACACCGGCGGCCGCGCCGACGGCGCCGAGCATCAACATCTGCTGCCAGCCGGACGTGTCGGGCTGGGCCTTCGCATAGAACGCGATGTACAGCGTCAGGAATCCGGTGAGGATGCGGATCGTGCCGTTGCCCCAGAGGCCGACGATCACGGTGCGGCCGAGCGGCTGCCGCATCTTGCTGGCCAGCTCGCGGGAGAAGCTGCCTCCCTTCGACGGCGCGGCCTCCTCGGCCGTCGGATCGCCGCGGTAGGTGAGCGTGGTCGGGACTTCGCCCTCGGTGACCTCGACCCACGAGGGAATCTTCATGCAGAAGTAGGCGCCCGCGGCGGCCACCAGACAGAGCCAGATCATCGCGCCGGGAACGTGGAACGGCAGTGTTTTCGCGAGGAGAATCTCCAAGAGGCCTGCGATCGCTCCGCCGACCATGGTGCCCGCCACCAGGCCGAACACGGTCAGACGGGAGTTGACGCGCACCAGGTCGATGGACGGTGGCAGCACACGCGGCGCGACCGCCGATTTGAGGACACCGAACGATTTCGACAGGACCATCAAACCGAGTGCGCATGGATAGAGCACCCACGGTTTGTATTCGACCTGCATCGTGTCCGAGTTCCACGACGAGTTGACGATGATCAGCAGTCCCAACACGACGCGGAGCCCGAAGGTCGTCGCCATCGCGATCCGCCGACCGTGCTGTAACCGGTCCAGGATCGGGCCGATGAGCGGTGCGATGAACGCGAACGGGGCGATCGTGATCGCCAGATAGAGTCCGACGCTGACCTTCGACTCGCTGGTCGCCGCCGCGAAGAACAACGTGTTGGCGAGGGCGATCGCCATCGCGGCGTCGGCCGCGGTGTTCGCGATCACCGGGAGGGTGAGCGCGGTCAACCCTGAACGGTCGGCACCGTCGGCCGTCGCGGCGCGGTGCACCATCTTGGCGCCCAACGAGGTGAAGTACTTGGACCGGCGCGCCATCACGCGGACGACGGTCACCTTCTCCGGTGGCACGTACTCGGCGTCGCCGGCGAGTCGCTTCCGGCGCTTGCCCGACTTCGCGTCGATCGCCTCGGTCTGCGCGTCGTACGCCTCGTCCTGCGGCGGCAGCGGCGGCAGATGCGGATTGTGTGTGCGCGGCGGCAGATACGCCCCGCTCGCCGGGCGCGCCTGGTCGTGTCGCTGGTCGCGCCGCGAGTCGTCGTACGCGGGATCGCCATTCGACCCGGGAGCGTCGAACCGGCGCGTCGGGGTGCGGCGCGGTCGGCGAGGGCTGTCGGCGGGGTAGTTGGTCTGCCCCGGATGCGGGGCAGGGCGACGGGGCCGTCGGGCCTGCGCGTCCCCGTTGCGCTGCGTCTCCTGAGGAGGGCGCGGGCGACCGCCTGGCCCGCGGTCGTCACGAGATCCACGGGTGTTCACACCCTCGATTGTTCCTCATCGGTGAGACAACGCGACGCAGGGACGTGCCTGACGTGCGTCGAGGGGGCCGACTATTGCACACTGGACAGGTGAGTGTTGCTATCTCTTCGCCCCGACTCGTCGACGCTGTCGACGTCGCCCGCGCTGCCCTGGTCGCCGAGGGCGAACAGCCCGGCGCCCATACCGGGGTGACCGCGGAAGGCGATTACGCCGCCGCGCACTACTTCGACGCGCAGCTCACCGGCTACCGAGGCTGGCAGTGGTGCGTCGTCGTCGCCGGTGCGCCGGAATCGTCAGAGGTCACCGTCAGCGAGGTGGCGCTCCTGCCTGCCGGCGACGCATTGCTGGCACCCGACTGGGTCCCGTGGGTGCAGCGCGTGGCGCCGGGCGACCTGGGGCCCGGTGATCTGCTCGCCGCCCCGGCCGACGATCCGCGACTGGTCCCCGGGCAGGTCGACACGCAGGACGTGAGCCTGCTCGACGCCGACGAGGTCGGCCAGGTGTCGGCGGAGATCGGGCTCGGACGCGAACGGCTCCTGTCGCTCGAAGGCCGGGCCGACGCCGCCCAGCGCTGGTACGACGGTGACTTCGGTCCGGCGTCGCCGATGGCGCGGAACGCGCGCCACGCGTGCGGCACCTGCGGCTTCTACCTACCGGTCGCCGGAGCGCTGCACTCCGGATTCGGGGTGTGCGCCAACGAGTTCTCCGCTGACGGGCACGTGGTCTCCGCCGAGTACGGCTGCGGCGCCCACTCGGACGTGAAGGCGCCGTCGGGGAGCGGAAGCCCCGCGTACGACGCGTTCGACGACGGCGCCATCGAAGTGGTCGCCCGACCTGCCGAGTCCGTCGGATCCGATGGCCCGGCCGACTCCTGACCCTTTCGGAACCGCCGACCTGCGCGCGGCGACCCTGCAGACGTGGCGGTCGTCGCACACGCGGATGGCCGAGGACGCCGCGGCCGAACGCGAACTGTCCGACATCGGGTACCGCGGACGTCTCCTGACCGAACTGGCCGCCAACGCCGCGGACGCCGCCGTCGAGAGCGACGGACACCTGTCGATCACCCGCGACGGCACCGTGCTGCGCTTCGCGAACACCGGGGTTCCGCTGACCCGCGACGGAGTGGAATCGCTGACTGCGCTACGCGTCTCGCCGAAACCGTCACTGGGCGCGCAGACCGTCGGCCACTTCGGCGTCGGCTTCCGGTCGACGGCTTTCGCCGACCGAGTGACGGTCGCGTCGACCAGCGGTTCCATCGAGTTCGACCGGCAGCGCAGCGCCGCCGAGATCGGCTCAGACGAGGTGCCTGCCCAACGCCTCGCCTGGCCGTCCGACGCGGTGCCGCCGGCGGGTTTCACCACCCAGGTGTCGGTCGATGCGGGCGCCGCCGCGGCGACCCTGTACGCCGGATTCGCCGAACAGGTGCCGGATTTGCTGCTCGAACTGCCCGCGCTGAGCCGGATCGATGTCGGCGGCGAGTCATTCCAGAGGCAGACGGACGGTGACCGGATCGACATCGTCCGGAACGGCGAGGCCCTCGCGCGATGGCTGGTCGCGCGCGCCGGATCGACCAGGTGGATGGTCCCGACGCGACTGGACGCGGACGGTCGCATCGTTCCGGTCGACGGCGACGTCCTGCGCAGTCCCACCGCGACCGCCGTCCGGCTCGCGCTGCCCGCACGCGTCATCACCCACCTTCCGTTGACGCCGGACCGTCGAGATGTGCACCCCGACGCGGACGTCTCGTCGGCCGCCGCAGGCTATACCGAGCTCGTCGCGCTGGCGCCGATCGATCAGCGGCACCACCTGATCCCGCGGCCGACCCTCCCCGCGGGACGGACCGCCGCACGGCTGCACGAGCAGGTCCTCGCCGATCTGCGGGTCGCGCGGTGGGCGGCGACGGCGGGCGGAGACGCGCTCGCCCCCGAACGTGCGTGGGTGCTGCCCGGACTGTCCGACGGTCTCGGCTCGGTTCTGGCCGATGTCCTCGACCCGCTCGCGCATCCCGACCTCTCCCACCCGGCGGGTGCGGCGGCCCTCGTCCGGTCAGGGGCCCGACAGATCGGTCTCGCCGACCTCGCCGACGAACTGTCCGCCGTGCAGCGGGAGCCGTCGTGGTGGCGG
Source organism: Gordonia liuliyuniae (assembly GCF_021738805.1). Classification (NCBI taxonomy): domain Bacteria; kingdom Bacillati; phylum Actinomycetota; class Actinomycetes; order Mycobacteriales; family Gordoniaceae; genus Gordonia; species Gordonia liuliyuniae. The sequence goes on from NZ_JAKKOR010000001.1 coordinate 23,396, forward strand.
AGTCTGTACGCCGAGCTCGCGGTGCTCGTGCAGACCGGCGACGACGCGGCCGAGCTCGGCGCGCTGCCGATCCCGCGCGCAGACGGTCGGACGCATCGAGGCGCGCGCGGTTTGTTCGTCCTCGACGAACTCGTGCACGCGACCGGCCGGGTGCAGCCCCCGGACTGGCTGCCGCTCGTGCATCCCGACGCATACGACCCACTGCTCGACCGGCTCGGTCTGGAACACTGCGGGGTCGCCGACGCGCTCGCCGACCCGGCGCTGCGCGCGGCGATCGACACCGCGGACACCCACGAGGAGTTGTCGGCGGCGGTCCTGGACTTGATCGTCCTCGGTGACCTCGACGACGCCTCGGGTCTCGGTGCGCTCGAACTGCGCGCCGACGACGGCGAGGACTGGCCGGCCGACGAGCTCCTGCTGCCCGACGCTCCACTGCGCGCGGTGCTCGTCGCCGACTCGCCGTTCGGCACCCTCGACCAGTCAGTCGTCGACCGCTACGGGTCGAAGGCGTTGCGCGCGTTGGGTGTCGGCTGGGGGTTCGCCGTCGTCCACGACGATCTGGCGACCGGGCCCGACCACGATCTGCCCGACGAAGAACAGTGGTGGGACACCCACGACGTGCCTCCGGAGACCGTCGACGCGGTCCGCGACCTCGATCTGGTCGACCCGGGCCGGTGGCGTGACGCGCTGGCCCTGCTCGCCGACGAGGCGACCGCCGGGTTGCTCGCGACCGGCTACACACGATGGTGGCTGCGCCGCTACGCCGAGATCGACGCGACACCGCTGCGGAACCTGCGATCCGTCGACGACACTCGGTTCGCGGGTCTCTTCGACCCCGCCGACGATGTGCCGGCCGCCGCGTCGCCGCTGTTCGTCGGCGGGGTCGAACAGTACGGCGGGGCGCAAGCGTATTGCGGGCCGGACGACACCGACGACGCGCACTTCTGGCTCGATCGACTCGGCGACCCCGGCCGCGCCGTGACACCCGGGGTTGCGGCCCGCGCGCACGCCGCCCTCGTCGCCGCCGTCAGGTCGGGTCGCGTCGACGTCGCCGCACTGGACCCGATCGACCGGGCTCGGACGCTCGCGGGCACCGTGACCGACAGACCGATCGTCGTCGATCGCTCGTGGTGGGCGCTCGGTGTGCCCGCGGACCGGGCCGTCCTGTCCGGACCGACCGTCGACGCCGCGGACGCCGAGATCCTCGCGGATGTCCTCGACGCGGACCTCGCGTCTCACGTGTGTCGGGGCGGCCCCGTCAGTGACGGGGTGACCGTCGACGCCGACTCCGCCGAGATCGTCGCGTGGGCCGCGGCCACGGGCCGAGCACTGGCCGGGCGCGTCGTCGCGCACCGCCCGCTCACTGTCGCGGTGGTCGTCGACGACGGTGGGGACAGGGGTGGGCAGGACACGGGTGGGCAGGACACGGGTGGGCAGGACGAGGGTGGGCAGGACGACGGTGGGCCGGAAGAGGGCGGGGTCGAGCACCGCGTCGACGTGCCGCACTGGGTGGACGACGCGGGTACCGTGCACGTGAGCGTCGGGCCCTGACCGGACTCGGTACGGTTGACGCGACACGACTTGCCGCCCCGATGAGTGGCAACTCCGAGACGACTTGCCCCACAGAAGAGGTTGAGACATGCCGGTTGACCGTCTGCTGCCGTCCGACGAGGCCCATGACCTCATCGACCTGGTGCGCGATGTCGGCGATCGGCTGCTCGAGCCGATCGTCGACGGCCACGAGAAGGCCGAGACCTACCCCGAGGGCGTGTTCGGGGCGTTGGGCGAGGCGGGCCTGCTCGGCCTGCCGTATCCGGAGGAATACGACGGCGGCGGTCAGCCCTACGAGGTGTATCTGCAAGTCCTGGAAGAACTGTCGAGCCGGTGGGCGTCGGTCGCCGTGGCTGTCAGCGTTCACGGACTCGCGTGCTTCCCGCTGTTCACGTACGGCACCGACGAGCAGAAACAGCGGTGGCTGCCCGATCTGTTGAACGGTCGGCTGATCGGCGCGTACAGCCTGTCCGAGCCGCAGGCCGGATCGGACGCCGCCGCGGTGGCCTGCCGCGCGAAGGCCGTCGACGGCGGATACTCGGTGACCGGAACCAAGTCGTGGATCACCCACGGCGGCATCGCCGACGTCTACAACGCCTTCGTGCGGACCGGCGAGGGTGCCAAAGGGATCTCCTGCCTGCTGGTCCCGCGCGACACCGACGGACTCGAGTTCGGCCGGCCGGAGGAGAAGATGGGGTTGCACGCGGTGCCGACGACTGCCGCGTCGTACAGCGACGCCTTCGTCGGAGCCGACCGACTTCTCGGCGCTCAGGGGCAGGGCCTGCAGATCGCGTTCTCGGCACTCGACTCGGGCAGGCTCGGCATCGCGGCGTGCGCGACGGGACTCGCGCAGGCGGCGCTTGACGCCGCCGTCGACTACGCGAAGGAACGCGAGACGTTCGGCAAGGCGATCATCGACCACCAGGGGCTCTCGTTCCTGCTGGCCGACATGGCTGCGGCCGTCGACTCGGCGCGTGCCACCTATCTCGACGCCGCCCGGCGACGCGACGCGGGCCGCGACTACTCGCGCGCCGCGGCGACCGCGAAACTCGTCGCGACCGACGCCGCGATGAAGGTCACGACCGACGCCGTGCAGGTGCTCGGCGGCAACGGCTACACGCGAGACTTCCGGGTGGAGCGGTTCATGCGCGAAGCGAAGATCATGCAGATCTTCGAAGGCACCAACCAGATCCAACGCCTCGTCATCGGGCGCTCGCTCGCGAAGTAGGGGCTCGACGACGATGAAACCGTTCGGCGTCGACGACACGGTGACCGACTGGATCCTGTCGCACCGAGGCGAGCCATGGACCTCGTTCATGCAGTTCATCACCGTGTGGGGCGACACCCTCACCTTGACGCTCGTCGTGATCGGGGTCGCCGTCCTCGCCTGGATGGCCGGCCGCATCGACTTCGCGGCGATGATCGTCGCCGGATCGCTGTCCGGGTGGGCGTTGATGTCGTTGCTGAAGGTGATCTTCGCCCGCGACAGACCACCGGTGGACGACCGGCTCATCGAGATCGGCGGCTATTCGTTCCCGTCCGGTCACTCGATGCTCAGCCTCGTCGTCTACGGGCTGGCGGTGATCATCGTGCACCGGTTGTATCCGCGCGTCCGCGAACGCGCCGGGTGGCTGGTGGTCGGCCCGGTGCTGGTGGCGCTCATCGGATTCAGCCGGGTCTACCTGGGCGTGCACTGGCTGAGCGACGTGTTGTTCGGATGGCTGTTCGGGGCGATCTGGGTCACGTTGTGCGTGGCCGTGCACGTGCAGTCCTCGCGTCGCCGGCAAGCCGCGCGTGCCGCACGCCGCACCGGGAAGACTCAGTCGAGCCCTTCTTGAGCACCGCGTGATCCACGGCGTACCGCTGCCCTCTGGGCGAGCACCAGGATGGTCCCCGCCACGCCGACCAGCAGGCCGACCCAGCACACCGTCAACGCTCGCTCGCCGCCCAGATCGGCTGCCCACACGACGATCGTCGCGACGAGCCAGGCGAGCATTCCGACGACGATCACCGGTTCCGGAGCGCGGAGTCGGGCGGGGAGCTCCGGGATCGGTGTCTCATCGGTCATGGGTTCAGGGTAGCTTTTCTCCCGTGGTGCGCTGACCGCGCATCGGATCGAGCGTGCATGTGCGAAGGGTGAACCGATGACCGATCCCGCTGGGAAGACGACCGGCGTGTTGGACCGCTACTTCAAGATCTCCGAACGAGGGTCGACGCTCTCACGCGAGGTCCGCGGCGGCCTCGTCACCTTCTTCGCGATGGCGTACATCGTCGTGTTGAACCCGATCATCATCGGCGGCAACGCGGCCACCGACACCAACGTCGACGCCTTCGGTCACGCGCTGGACCCCAACCAGGTGACCGCGGTGACGGCGCTCGTCGCAGGCATCATGTCGGTGCTGTTCGGCGTCGTCGCGAACTTTCCGTTCGCGTTCGCCGCAGGCTTGGGCATCAACAGTCTCCTCGCGGTGACGATCGCCCCGCAGATGAGCTGGCCGGCCGCGATGGGACTGGTGGTGCTCGACGGCATCGTCATCGTGATCCTCGGTCTCACCGGGGTGCGGACCGCGGTGTTCAACGCGGTCCCCAACGAGTTGAAGGCGGCGATCGCCGCTGGCATCGGTGCGTTCATCGCGCTCGTCGGCCTCGCCAACGCGGGCTTCGTCACGCACGGCGCCGAGAGCGGACCGCCCGTCCAACTCGGCATCGACGGCTCGATCGCGACCGTCCCGACTCTGCTGTTCTGCATCGGTGTCCTCGTGATGGGCGTGCTCGTCGTGCGGAAGGTGCCCGGCGGTCTGCTCCTGGGCATCGTGATCATGACGATCGTGTCGATCATCGTCGAAGCCGTCCTCGACCTGGATTCCGGCGACAAAGGCGGATGGGCGATGAATGTGCCCGGTATGCCCGACGGCGTCGGCGGTCTGCCCGACCTGTCGCTGGTCGGCGAGGTCGACCTGTTCGGTGCGTTCACCGGAGCGTTCGAGCATGTCAGCATCCTGATCGCGTGCGTGTTCCTGTTCACTCTCGTACTGTCGAATTTCTTCGACGCGATGGGCACGATGACCGGTCTCGGAAAGGAAGCCGGTCTCACCGACAAGGACGGCAACCTGCCGGGCATCGGTAAGGCGCTGGCCGTCGAAGGTGTCGGAGCCGTCGTCGGCGGTGCCGCGTCGTCGTCGTCGAACACGGTGTTCGTCGAATCGTCGTCGGGTATCGCCGAAGGCGCCCGCACCGGCCTCGCAAATGTGGTGAGCGGCGTGTTGTTCCTGGCGGCGATGTTCTTCACCCCGCTGTACACGATCGTTCCGATGGAAGCCGTCGCGCCGGCGCTCATCGTCGTCGGCGCGCTGATGATGGGGCAGGTCCGCGAGATCGACTTCGGCCGCTTCGACTATGCGCTGCCCGCGTTCCTGACGATCGTCGTCATGCCGTTCACCTACTCGATCGCCAACGGTATCGGCGTCGGTTTCATCGCCTGGGTGGTGCTGCAGACCGCGCGCGGCGACATCAAGAAGGTCCACCCGCTGCTCTGGGTCGTCGCCGTCCTGTTCATCGTCTACTTCGCTCGTGGCCCCATCGAGACGCTGATCAACTCGTAGCGCGGGCAGACAACACCTAGAAGAAGGTGCCTGCGAACGGGGCGTGCTCGACGTCGAACATGCGGGCCAGGAGGGTGAGGGAGTCGGCGGAGTCGATGTCGATTCGTCCGGCTTCGGCGAACCCGCGTGCGGCGGAGCCTCCGAGATAGAGGCTCGACAGCACGGAGATGTCCATGCTCGCGTTGGGCTTGTCGTCGGTGCGCGATATGTCGGCGGAACCGTCGACGACGCTTAGCCGGTAGCGGCCCGCACGGTCGGAGTAGGCGTCGGCGACCTCGATGACGAGTGTTCCGTCCTCGGAGTACGTACGCAGCGACAACGCGTCGACGACGTCGAGGATCGACACCCACAGCGTGTCCGGCCGCGCCTGGAGCTCAACCGCGCGCGCATCGGTCAGCAGGTGCGGGAGCGAATCGTCCACCGGGATCGACGCATTGACCGACGAGATCAGGTCGAGGCTCGTCAGCACACGCCACAGGTCGTCGTGCGCCTGCGACGTCACGGCGACGAGGTCGTCGACGAGTGCGGTCCGGTCGCGGGCGTCGATCCGGTACGCGGCGTATCCGTCCGGGTGCAGCAGGTAGTGCAGTCCGGATGTCTGCGAGTTCCGGCGGAAACTTCGATCCGCCAGTAACGACGGCCACCAGGCGTCGGGCCGTCCGATCGCCCCGCCGCGCGCCGCCGCCCACCGCGCGTGGACGGCGGGCACATGTGTCTCGACCTCTTCGGGTGTGCCATAGCGCACGCGCGAGTCGTCGGGGGCAGGCGTTCGGAACGTCGCTGCCGACGGCGTGACGCTGACCCGGTGCGCGAACGCGGCGGGACCGAATCCGAACCGTTCGTAGATCGTGCCCTCGGTCGCGGTCAGGAGCGCCAGCGGATGTCCGTTGGCGCGCCAGTCGGCGAACTGGCCGTCGATCATCCGGCGCAGCAGCCCACGCCTGCGATGTGTCGCCGACACGGAGACCCACGACAGACCCGCGGTCGACGCGACAGCGCCGCCGGGGAGGGTCAACGGCAGGTCGTAGTACAGCGAGAACGCGACGATCGTCGACGACCCCTCGACCGTCCCGGTGTCGCGGATCAGGTAGGTCGCCTCATCGGGGACCTTGGCGCGGAACTCGGTGATCTCGTCGCGGGGGAGCGGGCTCGGCAGAGCGAACGCGCGGGCGTCCAAGTCGATGATCTCGGGCCAATCGGCGTCGCTCGCGTGCGTCATCGTCAGGTTGTCCACGGTGTCCACTCTGCCATTTTGGGTCTGGTGGCTCAGGTGTGCCACCGTATTGCAGGTGAGCCAGCGTCTAACCGTCGAGGTCATCGACATCACCGATCCCGCCGACGAGCGGGTCGACGACTTCCGTGATCTCAACTCCGTGGACCGTCGACCCGACCTTCCGGCGCTGCCGGGCGGCAGCGTCGGCAAGGCCCTGGTGATCGCCGAAGGCGTCCTCGTCGTCCAACGGATGATCGCATCGCGGTTCTCGCCGCACGCGCTGTTCGGGGTGGACCGTCGCCTCGCCGAACTGTCCGGCGACGTGGTCGAGGGCGCGGGCGGAATTCCGTTCTATCGTGCGTCCAAGGAGGTGATGGCCGAGGTGATCGGCTTCCACCTCAACCGCGGCGTGCTCTCCGCTGCGCGTCGCCCGCAGGCGCTGACTGTGGCCGCGGCGATTTCCTCGGCGCGGACTGTCGCGGTCCTGGAAGGCGTCAACGACCACGAGAACATCGGCAGCGTCTTCCGCAATGCCGCAGGCCTCGGCGTCGACGCGGTGATCTTCGGGCCCGGCTGCGCGGACCCGCTGTACCGGCGCTGCGTCCGTGTCTCGATGGGGCACGCGCTGCTCGTGCCGTTCGCCAAGTCGGATGACTGGGCCGGCGATCTGGAGCGGCTGCGCGGCGACGGCTTCCGCACGATCGCCCTGACACCGGGGGAGGGCAGTGTGCCGTTGCGGCAAGCCGTGCAGGGCGAGAAGCTGGCGTTCCTCGTCGGCGCCGAGGGGCCCGGCCTGAAGGAGCACACGATGCGCTCCTGCGACGTTCGCGCGCACATCCCGATGAGCCGGGGCACCGATTCCCTCAACGTCGCGACGGCCGCTGCGGTCGCGTTCTATGAAGCACTGAGCCGCTGATCACTGAGCCGCTGATCAAAGGGCCGCCGATTATAGGGCCGCTGATTACCGGGCTGGTTACAGGCGCCCGCGGAAACCGAAGTACCGCGAGATCGGGCCGGGCGCCTTCGGCTCCGGATCTGATCCGGGCGGTGTCGAGACGGCGAGCGGCATCGTCACCTCCGCGTCGGTGAGCTCAGCCGAGGCGCCCGCGGGGACGCCTGCGAGTTCCGCCGGGACATCTGCAGGTTCGTCGGCGGCCGACGGTGCAGGCACTGGCGTCGGCAGCGGCTTCACCTGGGACGCGGGGGTCGCCTCCGCACCCTCGGACAGGATGCGGTACGAGAACACCTGGATGCGGGTCAGCTCGGTGTCGCCGTCGGCCGTCGGCGGGGTGAACCGGAAGCCGAGCCACTGACGGTTCGCCTCCTCGGCCAGCTCTGCGGGATGGAACGGCAGATCGAGTGGATCGGCTTCGGCGCCGGGCAGGTACTGCAGCGGACGCTCACCCGCCCAGAACGGACTCTCGAACGGGAACGGGACGCCGTGGTCGGAGTGGATCGTGTCGGGCGACGCCGCGAACGCACGCTGCAGCCGTCCGTCCTCCCAGCGTGCGAACACCCCGGTGTTGGACGTCGGGTCCAACGACAGCAGCAGAACCGTCCAACCCGGTTCCAGCCCGGTCACGAACGTGGTGATCTCGTCGGGCGTCACCGTCGCCAACGATCGGCCCGCCAACACCGCGACGTCACCGAAGTGCGCGGCGTACACCTCATCGTCGTCGGCATCGGCCAGCGTCGACAGGTTCGTGACTGCGGTCGCGGACGGGACGTCGTCGACGTAGGCGCGACGCATCAGGTCGTCGGTGCGGTCCGGGTCGGCGACCGACCCCCGTCGAAGCTGTTCGGCGGGGTCCGGGCAGGCGACGAACCACAATGTGGTGGTGTGGGCGAACAATTACTCTCCGGGGTGACTACGGACGCCCAGTAGGACGTCCTCCCAGGCTGGGACGCTCGGCGTCGCACGTTTTCCGCTGCGATGCCGAGGGCCCTGCCCGTGCTGTTGTTGGTCCCGACCGCTGCGCTCGGCGGACGGGTCGTCCTCGAACTCCAATTCCAGTGGAGACGACGACTGCTGTTCGATGATCTGGTCCGCGTTCACCGTGACCTGCTCGTGGCCGTCGGGCAGGACCTCGTGCTGCGGCGGCTCGGGAGCCGTCGGCACCACAGACATGACCGAGCGACGGGATGCGCGGGCCAGTTCGGGTTCGGTCAGTTCCACAGCGAGATCATCCAGCGGCTCGGTGCTACCGCCGTGCGATCCGGGAGTGAACCGCCAGTGCGCGAACTCTTCGCGGCCGTTGCTGGTCCACCCGATCTGGACCACCCACCGGCCGTCGTCGGGGCGCCACGCGTCCCACGATGCCTCGGCCGAGGTGTTGCCGCGCAGCGCCAGGCATTCGGAGACGAGTTCGCCGAGCGTGTTCAGGCTTGGTCCGTCGATCCCGGCCGGGTGCGATGCGCGCGCCAACTCGGCCGCTCGCACGCGTTCCAGGAGTACGGGATGGGCGAACCGATAGATCTTCTCCGGGCGTTCGCCGGTCACGTCGGCGAGTTCGTCGACTGTCGCTCCGGCGCGGACACGGGCTTGAATCTCACGCGGGCTCAACATGATGTCCGGCGCGGTCGGGACTTCGGGGGTCGGGACCGCCGGTGTGACGGCCTCGCGCAACACGTCGTCGACCGCCAGCGCGAAGTGGTCGCCGGAGTCGGTGTCGACACAGATGACCGTCCCGTCCGGATCGACGCGCAGCGCCTTCAACTTTCGCACTCGATCGATCCTCCTCTGCGTCCTGACGTACGCGGATACCTGTTCCAGCGTAAGTCACCGCCCGGTCAGACGAGTGACGGACACGCGGAGTTCTCCGCGTGTCCATCGTCTACCGGCGCTGTCGCAGGCTAGATCAGAGTTTGCCGACCACGTAGTCGATGCACTCGGTCAGCTTCTGGACGTCCGCCGGATCGATGGCCGGGAACATGCCGATGCGCAGTTGGTTGCGGCCGAGCTTGCGGTACGGCTCGGTGTCGACGACACCGTTGGCGCGCAGCGTCTTCGCAACGGCTGCCGCGTCGACCGAGTCGGCGAAGTCGATGGTGCCGACCACCTGGCTACGGTGCGCTTCGTCGGCGAACGGCGACGCGTAGTCGCTGGTCTGCGCCCACGAGTAGAGGATGCTGCTCGACTCGGCGGTGCGGCCGGTGCAGAAGTCGAGGCCGCCGTTGGAGTTCATCCACTCGATCTGGTTCGCGAGCAGCAGCAGCGAGCCGACCGCAGGCGTGTTGTACGTCTGGTTCTTGGCGCTGTTGTCGACGGCGGTCGGCAACGACAGGAACTCCGGGCACCAGCGGTCCGACGCCTTGATCTCGTCGACGCGCGCGAGCGCCGCCGGGCTCATGATGGCAATCCACAGACCGCCGTCGGACGCGAACGACTTCTGCGGAGCGAAGTAGTAGACGTCGGTCTGCGAGATGTCGACGGGCAGCCCGCCCGCACCCGACGTGGCGTCGATGGCGACCAAGGCGTCGCCCGCGGCCTCGGGGCGGAGCACCGGGACGGCCACACCGGTCGACGTCTCGTTCTGCGCCCAGCCGATGAGGTCGACGGCGGGTCCGTCGCCGCCCGCGACGTCGGCCGCGGTGATCGCGGCCGGATCGGGCGCGGTGCCGGGGTCGGTCGAGATGACCTTCGGGTCGGCCAAGAAGGGGGTCTTCTTGGTGACGGTCGCGAACTTGGACGAGAACTCGCCGTACGTCAGGTTGAGGACGCGCTCACGGACGAGTCCGAACGCCGCGGCATCCCAGAACGCGGTGGTGCCACCGTTGGAGAGCACCACCTCGTAGCCGTCGGGCAGCGAGAACAGGTCGGTCAGGCCGCTGCGGATCGCGCCGACGACGTTCTTGACGGGCGCCTGGCGGTGACTGGTGCCGAACACCGATGCGCCGGTGTCGACCAGCGACTGCAACTGCTCGGGACGGACCTTCGACGGTCCGCAGCCGAAGCGGCCGTCGGCGGGAAGGAGGTCGGCGGGGATGGTGATCGCGGCGTTCTCGGTCATGGTGAGCATCGTAGAACGTCGGGTCGCCCCGAACCGATTCGGTTCGATGAGCATCCGGAGGCTGCGGTATGAACAGAACAGATCGGTCCGATGCCCCGGCCGCCGGGCAATACTCTCCCGTATATGGACACTCGACCCGAGTATCGGGTCATCTCGACCACTGACGGGAGACTTCTGCCCGGTCATCGAACCGGTTCACGTCGCTCGACACGGCGGCGGTCTATCGCCAGTCGGGCCGGAACGCGCCGTGGAACGTCATCGGGATGTGGTGGTCGAGTCCGATCGTGGCCACCGGCCCCTCGTTCGGACGGCCGGCGCGCAAGACGAGCAGCGCCGACGACGCCGCGGCAGGCCGGTGCTCGACGGTCAGCAGCCATCCCGCGCCCTCGGCCGACTCGGCCGGATCGGCGACGAACAACGGTTCGCAGACGGTGTCGTCGCCGCTGGATCGGTAGCGATCCTCGCGGCCGGTGGAATGGTCGATCGAGGTGATCGAATCCGGGTTCCCGCCGGTCTGGGACGCCTGCGCGAGATAGGTGAAGCGGTGCTCGGCCGCGGTCCGGCGCTGGTCGATCTGCGGGAACTCTCCGCCGAGATCGCTGAGCGGCTCGCGTACGACGGCGCGCGCGGCCCGGTTGATCGTGAGCCTGGTGAGCGTCCCACCGAACGCGGGGCCGGGATGGTTGCGGAAGTCGTGCAGGTGCCCGTTCCACGCCGACCAGCCGCCGTCCCCGTCGTGGACGACGAGTTCGACGACCGTCTTGCTCGCGGTGTCGTACGCGTTGGTGACGTGGAAGTGGAACAGCGGGTCGTACTCGATCGTGGTGGCGGCGCCGCCGTCGCGCGGCACGAGGACGATCGACGTGCCGAGGTCGGGCTCGTAGGAGAGCGCGTCGTCGAACGGGCGGAGGCCCAGGGCCACCGGGATCGGCCGTTTCACGACGAGCGGCCCGAGCACGAAGACCAGGTGCCGCTCGGTGAGCGCGAAGTCGTGGACGAAGCCGAGTTTGGGTATCGGCACCGTGGCCACACCGTCGAGCGTCCCGCCCGCGGTGAGGCGATAGCAGCGGATCATCGGCCGCGGGAAGAAGTCGAGGCCGAAGTTGAACACCTCGCCGGTGCGCGGATCGGTCTTCGGATGGGCGGAGAACGCGCCGAGGCGTTTGAGGGCGCCGTCGAACGACTCGACGCCGAGGGTGGCGAGGGTCTCGAGGTCCAGGCGGTGCGGACGACCGCCCTCCCACAGGGCGTACAGCGAGTCGTCGTGCACGAGCACGTTGGTGTTCGCCAGGTTCTCCGGGAACCGCAGTGCGTTGGCCAGCGCGCCGCCGACGCGCTGAGTGCCGAATCCCTTCGGTGGGCGCGACGTGCTGTTCGCCCGCGCGAACGCCTTGGTACGCACGTATCGGTTCCGGAAATGCACCCCGCCCGCGCCGATGTCGAACTTCGAGACCATGCCGTCACCGTCGAAGATGTGCCCGACCGGATGGCTTCCGACCTCGAATCGACCGGGGCCGATCCGATAGAGCGCCCCGTGCAGCCGTTCCGGGATCGCACCGTCGACGAGATCGGCGTGGTAGTCGAACTCGTGGGGCTGCGAGTCCCAGGGGGACGTGCCGGTGTCAGGACCCGAAGATGATGAGACAGTCATGGGGTAAAGTGTCTCACTTATGACTCATGCATATCAATAGTTGTCTCACTGGCATCGCGATACAGTTCGAGGCATGTCCGCGAGCGATGAGGTGTTGGCAGCGACGCGGCGCGTGGTGCAGCGGGTGGGGCTCGACGCACTCACGTTGGCCGCGGTCGCTCGGGAGGCCGGCATCGGCCGGGCCACCGTCTACCGCAGATACTCCTCGCGGGAGGAACTAATCGGAGCTCTCGTGGCCGACGAACTCGACCGGCTCGAACAGATGCTCCTCGGACGCCTCCGGTTCGCCGATCAACCACGCGAGACGGTGCACATGCTGGTCCGCGAAGTGCTCGACTACAACGCGCGCAACGAGCCGCTGGTCGCCGCGCTGCGGATCGACGCGAGCAGGCTGCTGCCGTGGCTGATCCGCTCGGGCTCACAGCCCACGCTCGTCGACATCGTGACCGACCGGACGCTGAGCCACATCGCGCCGTCGCCGCTCGCCGCGCATCTGCACCCCGACCCGTCGACGGCCGTCGAGTTCATGGTGAGCGCGATCTACGCGGAGCTCCTGTCGCCCGCGCGGCACATGTCGCACGCACAGATCGCCGACTACATCACCTCGGCCGTCTGTCCGACGGTCTAGCGTCAGGAATACCATCAGTTCTCGTGAACGGGCAGGTCGAATTGCAGAACATGCGAGTCGGGTACGGAGCGGCCGACGCGACGGGCCGCGACGGTGTCGCCGAGAACCTCGACGTGGCGTGGTTGACCGGCGATCCGCCGTGGCGCGCCCTGTTCGACGCCTGGCTCGCTGACGCGATCACCGCGGGCGTCACCGAACCGAACGCGATGATCGTGGGCACGGTCGACGCGGACGGTCGACCGGCCACCCGGACAGTCCTCTGTAAAGGCGTGAGCGACGACGGAATCGTCTTCTTCACCGGATACGGCTCCGACAAAGGGCGTGCGCTCGCGACGAATCCGTATGCGTCGGCGACGTTTCCATGGATCGCGATGGAGCGGCAGGTGCACGTCCGGGGACGCGTGGTCAAGGTGAGCGCCGCGGAGACAGCCGCGTACTGGAGTTCGCGTCCGCGCGGATCGCAGGTATCGGCGTCGGCGTCCGACCAGTCTCGTCCCATCGTGTCGCGCGCGGCGTTGGAGGCCAAGGCCGCCGGAGTCGCCGCCGACCTCGGCGCCGACCGGCCCGTCCCGATCCCGGCGGACTGGGGCGGCTACCGGATCGAGCCGGAGGTCGTCGAATTCTGGCAGGGACGCGCCGACCGCCTCCACAACCGGGTGCGTGCGGTGCGTGACGGCGATTCGTGGCGCGTCGACCGGCTGCAACCGTAGTGGCTCGACTCCTCGCCGACACCACGCCGCTGAAGAACAAGAACTTCAGTCGCCTGTGGTGGGCGAACATCGTCACCGTCATCGGCGCGCAGTTGACGGTGGTCGCGGTGCCCGCGCAGATCTACGCGATGACCGGGAGTTCGGCGTACGTCGGGTTGACCGGAGTGTTCGGTCTCGTGCCGCTCGTGGTCTTCGGTCTGTGGGGCGGGGCGCTCGCCGACACGTTCGACCGCCGCCGCATCCTGCTCGTCACCACCTTCGGGCTGATCGCGACGGGCGTGCTGTTCTGGGCGCAGGCGGCGGCGGGCTGGAACAATGTGTGGATCCTGTTGGGCGTGTTCTCGCTGCAGCAGGCGTTCTTCGCCGTCAACCAGCCGACGCGTACCGCCGTCCTCCCGCGGATCCTGGAGCAGGAGGATCTCCCGGCGGCGAACTCGTTGAACATGACCGTGATGCAGGCTGGTGCGATCGCCGGCCCGCTGGTCGGCGGCGCGTTGATCCCGGTGCTCGGCTTCTCGCTGCTCTACCTCGTGGACTCGATCTGTCTGCTCGCCACACTGTGGGCGGTGATCGCGTTGCCGTCGCTGCCGCCGGAACTGCCCGAGGGGGTCAGGCCGACGACGCCGGGCCTCAAGTCGGTGATCGACGGCCTCGTCTATTTGAAGACGCAGCCAGTGCTGTTGATGTCGTTCGTCGTCGATCTCATCGCGATGATCTTCGGCATGCCGCGCGCGCTGTTCCCGCAGATGGCGCACGAGGACTTCGGTGGACCGACCGACGGCGGTGTCGCGTTCGCGTTGCTGTTCATCGCGATTCCGCTCGGCGCCGTCGTCGGTGGGGTGCTGTCGGGTTGGGTGTCGCGAGTGCAGCGGCAGGGACGCGCGGTGATCATCTGCATTGTCGTGTGGGGTCTGGCGATCACGGTGTCTGGTGTGTTGCTGCTGTTCGCGAATGGTTCGCCGCTCCCGGTCCTGCCGCTGGTCGTGGTTGCGTTGATGGTCGGCGGCGCCGCCGACATGGCGTCGGCCGCCTTCCGGCAGACGATGCTGCAGTCTGCCGCCAACGACGATGTCCGCGGCCGCTTGCAGGGGGTCTTCACCGTCATCGTCGCCGGTGGTCCGCGCATCGCCGACGTCGCGCACGGTGGGTCCGCCGCAGTCGCGGGCACGGCCGCGACCGTCGCCGGGGGCGGCGTCCTTACCGTGATCGGAACCGTTCTCGCCGCCCTCGCGGTGCCTGCGTTCTGGCGGTACCGGGTGATCGTGCGCGAACGGAAGGCGTGATCGGGTTCGAAATCCGGTCGGCTCAGTCGTTTACCTCGTTGCTCTGCCATGGGAGGTTGGCGCGGCGACCCGCGTGGACGGGGCAGTAGTGGATCGGGTTGTCGCGCTCGGCGCCGGTCGGCAGGTTGCGGGTCGGTGTCTCCAAGAGGGGAGCCCCAGGCGCGACGCGGCCGCTGACCCGGTCGTCGGCGTCACGGGCGCGCGGGTGGCGGCGGTAGCGGGCAGGCAGCAGACGCAGGGTCCGGTCGACAGCCGTGCCGAACCGCCGGAACCGCCGTTCGTCCTTATTGGTCCACGTCAGACCCATCATCTCGCGGATCGGCTCGTCGTAGAGGCCGGTCGTGATCCACATGAACAGGCGCTGGACCACCCTCACCTGCCGTTTCCACACCCAGTTCGGCATCCACGGCTGCGCCCACGGCGGGGCGGGCAGCGACGTGATGTCGAGGACGGTTCGCACCGCATCGTGGTCACGGAGCACCCTGCGGCACATGTGATCCCAGTACTCCAAGAACTCCTCGTACGTGTCCGGGCACGGGCGCATGCTGATTCCGTACGCGGCGTACCAGTTGCGCGACTCCTCGAACAGGGCGCGCTTGTCGGCTTCCGAGATGGGCGGGCCGAACGCCTCCGCGCACCGGATGTTCCCGTACCAGAACGTTGCGTGCGCCCAGTAGAAGACATCCGGGTCGAGTGCGTGGTAACGCCGCCCGTCGTTCATCGTGCCCTTGATCGTCAGGTGATAGTCACGGACCTCTCGGCCGGTCTCCGGTGTCTGGTCGAAGACGACGCCCGAGATCGGATACAGCGAGCGCATCAGACGTTCCCAGCGCTCGCCGAAGAAGTCGGAGTGGTCCCAGACGCCCGCAGCCAGCTTCGGATGCATGTTCTGCATCGACCCCGACCACAGGCCCATCAGCATGCCGCGCCAGTCACCGAAGTACCGCCAGGTCACCGAGTCGGGCCCGAGTGATGGCAGGGTCTGTGTATCGGGGTCGGTCGCTTGGAAGGGCAGCACGTCCGTCATGAGACGAAACTCTAGATGCGTCTCATCCTAAAGGCAATGGCTCACCCGAGGTCGAACCGCACACGGTCGCCGGCGACGAGCTGTGCCGCGAGGTGCAGTGACGACGGCGTCAGGACCGCGACGACCGGGTAACCGCCGGTCACCGGATGGTCAGCGAGGAACATCACCGGCTGTCCACTCGGTGGAATCTGCACCCCGCCGAGCGGCACACCCTCGGACGCGATCTCCGGCAGATCACGTTGTGCCACAACAGGTTCGGTGCTGTCGATGGGGCGATCCACGCGCACGCCGATCCGATTGCTCGCCGGATTAACCACCCATGCCCCGGCGGTCAGCGAATCCGGAGCGACGAGGCGGTCGGCGCGTGGACCGAGGCGAACGGTCAGCGTGACAGTTGGCGACGCCGGGCACGGAGCGGGCGGCGCGAGCATCACCGCGGGCCACGTCGACGACAGTGTGCCGACAGGCAGCTCGTCGCCGACCGCGAGGGGCGCAGGCCCCAGACCGGACAGCGTGTCGGTTGATCGTGAGCCGAGTTCAGCGGCCACGGCGAACCCGCCACGGACCGACACGTAGTTGCGGCAGCCGCGGCGTGGAGCCGTCACCGACAACGTCTGGCCGTTCTTGAGCGCGATCGCCGAATGGCTGCCGACCTCGCGCCCGTCGACCCGCACGACGGTGGTCGGCCCGGCGACGGCAACGAGAGCGGTCCCGTGGAGCCGAGCCGAGAAGCCGCCGAGCGTCACCTCGACGCACGCGGCGTCCTCGAGATTGCCGACGAGCCGGTTGGCGAGCGCGAACGACTCCAGGTCGGCGCCGCCCGAACGGGGCACGCCCAGGTGTGCGTGCCCCGGCCGGCCGAGGTCCTGCACCGTCGCGAGGAGCCCCGTCGAGGCGACCTCGAACTCGGCGTGCGGGCCGGTCATGCGCGCACCTGCTCGAAACGAACGGTCGAACCCGTCGAGAGGATCGCCGGCGGGACCGCAGACGAGTCCCACATCCGGCGGGTCGTGCGACCGAGGAGATGCCATCCGCCTGGGCTCTCGCGTGGATAGACGGCGCTGTAGCCGGCCGCGGCCGCGACCGATCCGGACGGGACGGCGGGTCGGGATTGGCCGCGTCGCCCGACTTGGGCGAGCAGCTCGATGTCAGATATCTCACTCGAACCGTCGGGGATCAGGTACCCGAACCCGGGGGCGAACCCCATGAACTGAACCCGCCAGAGCACCGCTGTGTGCGCTCGGATCAGGTCGTCGACCGAACAGCAGGCGATCGATGCGGCGGCGGCGAGGTCGGGCCCGTCGTACGCCGTCGCGATGACCACTGGATCGCCCGAGTTCGACGCCGGGTCGTCGGCCCTCCGGTGGCCCGCCGCTAAGTCGTGCACGACGCGACGAACCCCCAACTCGTTCACGCCGGTGCCCGGAAGCGCTTCCACCAGAACCGTTTCGGCTCCAGCCACCACATCAGCGACAATCAGTCGGCCGTCGTCCGCAGCCCTCCGCAACGCCGTCGCGGCGTGCGCCGCCGCGGATGCGGGGTCGTCATGTCCGCTGAAGTCGAGGAGGAGAGCGTCGTCTCCCGCCGGGTGCTCGCGCATGAACTCACGGTATCGGGATATGAGTAAGCTGAGCGGGCGACGAGAGAAGTCGCAGGCTTCCCTGTGAGCAAACCCGTGGTGATCCCCGGGGGACCCTCAGTGGGCGGCCGAGTCGAAAGCCGACTAAGTTGTAACCAACAACTGCTCACCCGCGATTGCTAAGGGGTTTGTGTGTCCGTGGAGAATGGCGCCGCCGATCAGCAGACCGGTACTTTCACCTACCCCGGTGGAAAGATCGATCTTCCTATACTGAAGGCATCGGAGGGCAGCGACTCGGTCGCACTCGGCTCGTTCCTGTCGACGACCGGCCTGACGACGTTCGACGGCGGTTTCGTGAACACCGCGTCGACCAAGTCGTCGATCACCTACATCGACGGCGACGCGGGCATCCTGCGCTACCGCGGCATCCCGATCGACCAGCTCGCCGAGCGGTCGACGTTCATCGAGGTCAGCTACCTGCTGATCTACGGCGAGCTGCCGACCCCGAGTGAGCTCGAGGACTTCACCACGCGCATCCAGCGCCACACGCTGCTGCACGAGGACCTCAAGCGTTTCTTCGACGGGTTCCCGCGCAACGCACATCCGATGCCGGTGGTTTCGAGCGCCGTCAACGCACTGAGCGCCTACTACCAGGACTCCCTCGATCCGAAGGATCCCGAGCAGGTCGAGCTCGCGACCATCCGACTCCTCGCGAAGCTCCCGACGATCGCCGCCTACGCGTACAAGAAGTCGCAGGGTCAGCCGTTCCTGTACCCGGACAACTCGCTGAGCCTCGTCGAGAACTTCCTGCGCATGACCTTCGGCTTCCCCGCCGAGCCGTACGAGGTGAATCCCGAGATCGCCAAGGCGCTCGACATGCTGTTCATCCTGCATGCCGACCACGAGCAGAACTGCTCGACGTCGACGGTCCGCCTCGTCGGTTCGTCGCAGGCCAACCTATTCACGTCGATCTCGGGCGGCATCAACGCACTCTGGGGCCCGCTGCACGGCGGAGCCAACCAGGCCGTCCTGGAGATGCTCGACGAGATCCGCGCGTCGGGCGGCGACACCAAGGCCTTCATGACCAAGGTGAAGAACAAGGAAGACGGTGTGAAGCTCATGGGCTTCGGTCACCGCGTCTACAAGAACTACGATCCGCGTGCCGCGATCGTGAAGAAGACCGCCGATCAGATCCTCGCCTCGCTCGGCGTCGAAGACGAGCTCCTCGACATCGCGAAGGGGCTGGAAGAAGTCGCGCTCAGCGACGACTACTTCATCGAGCGCAAGCTCTACCCGAACGTCGACTTCTACACCGGCGTCATCTACCGCGCGATGGGTTTCCCGACGCGCATGTTCACCGTGCTCTTCGCGCTGGGCCGTCTGCCCGGTTGGATCGCGCACTGGCGCGAGATGCACGCCGACCCGACCACCAAGATCGGCCGTCCGCGCCAGCTGTACACCGGTTACACCGAGCGCGACTTCGTGTCGATGGGAGATCGTTAGAATCATGGCTGACAACACCAAACCCGAAGTCGAATTCCCCGAGGGGCCGGCCCCGACCGAACTCCAGATCACCGATCTGGTCGTCGGCGACGGCGCCGAAGCCCAGCGCGGCGGGATGGTCGACGTGCACTACGTTGGCGTCGAGTTCGAGACCGGCGAAGAGTTCGACTCGTCGTGGGACCGCGGCCAGAGCGCGAACTTCCCGCTCGAGGCGTTGATCCCCGGATGGCAGGAGGGCATCCCCGGCATGAAGGTCGGCGGCCGCCGCCGCCTCGTCGTGCCGCCGGAGCTCGCCTACGGCCCCGAAGGGGCGGGACACCGCCTCTCGGGTAAGACGCTGATCTTCGTGATCGACCTGCTCGGCGCCTGAGACTGACCGACGCGACGCCCGGAACCGATGGTTCCGGGCGTCGCGTCGTCTGCGAGTTCGCGCTCACCGCGCGGTGCGGCGCGGGAACACCCAGGCGGTCAGCGCGGCCGCGACCGCGATGATCCCGACGCACCAGACGACGGCGATGACCGCATCGCCCCCGGGCGCCTGGCCGGCCAGAAGCGCTCGAGTCGCTTCGATCACCGGGGTCGCCGGCTGGTGCGCCGCGAACGCCTGGAGCCATCCGGGCATCGAGTCGATGGGGACGAATGCGCTGGACGCGTACGGCAGGAACAGGATGACAAATCCGTAGCCGCTGGCGGCTTCGGCCGATCCCGCGACCAGTCCGAGCATCGCGAATACCGACGTGATAGCCAGGATGTACAGCGCGATGAGGCCGAGCGCGCCGACGGCGTCGACGATGTTCGCGTGGGGGCGGAACCCGAGGGCGACGGCGACGAGGATGACGACGCCGGTCGCGACCAGGTTGCGGAGGACGCTCGCCACCGTGTGGCCGACGAGAACGGTCGCCGCGGACACCGGCATGGTGCGCAACCGGTCGATGGCGCCCGATGTCATGTCCTGGCTGACCGACACCCCCGTACTCGCCGCACCGAACCCGGCGCACGTCAGCACGATGCCGGGTACCACGTAGTCGAGGTAGCTGCCGGTGTCGGAGATCGCGCCGCCGAAGACGAAGACGAACAGCAGCATGAGCATCACGGGCAGCATCACCGCCATGATCATCGCGTCGATGTCGCGGACGCTGTGGCGGACCGATCGGCCGATGAGGATGCGCGAGGCGGTGAGGGTGCTCACGCCCGGGGCCGGGGTGGTCATCACGCTGCCTCCGGTGTCGTGGCGGGACCACCGATGTGACCGGTGAGTTGAAGGAAGGCGTCGTCGAGGGTCGGGCGCCGCAGTTCGACGACGAGCCCCGGTCGGTCGACGGCGACGGCGGCGGTCAGACGTGCGAGGTCGCGCGCCGACCCGTCCGTGGGGATCTCGTCGATGACGACGCCGTCGTCGAGCAGGGTGAGCATTGCGCCGCCGACTCGCTCCTTGAGTTCGGCTGCGCTACCGCGCGCGACGATCCGGCCGTGGTCGAGCACCGAGATCTCGTCGGCGAGCGCGTCAGCCTCCTCCAGGTACTGGGTGGTGAGGAAGACGTTCGTGCCGTGCTCGGCGAGTTCGCGGATCTGCTGCCACAACGCCAGCCTGCTGTGCGCGTCGAGTCCGGTGGTCGGCTCGTCGAGGAAGAGGATCTCGGGCGGCCAGATGAGGCTGACGGCGAGGTCGAGGCGTCGTCGCATGCCGCCGGAATACGTGGAGGCGCGTCGATCTGCGGCGGCGGCGAGATCGAAGCGATCGAGGAGTTCGTCTGCCCGGCTGCGGGCGGCGCGGGACGACAGTCCGAGGAGTCGCGCCATCATGATCAGGTTCTCCCGCCCGGTGAGGACTTCGTCGACGGTCGCGAACTGGCCCGTCACGCTGATTCGGCGGCGGATGTCGGCTCCGGCCGTGGTCAGGTCAAGGCCGAGGACGGTCGCGGCGCCGTCGTCGTGGGGCCGGAGTGTGGTGAGGATGTCGATGAGCGTGGTCTTCCCGGCGCCGTTCGGCCCGAGGAGTGCGTGGATGCCCGGTGCCACTGTCAGGGACAGGCCGGTCAGCACGGGGTGGTCGCCATAGCGCTTGGTGAGGTCGGTGAGCTGAATGATCGGAGCATCTGTGTAGGACATATACAGAGTATGACATACACAGTGGGTCATGTACACAGAGTTGTCGGTCGGACATAGGGTGGGGGCATGACGGAGAAGACCGAGAGTGGACTACCCAGACCGGTCGCGATCGCGTGGGGGACGTATGTGCCGTCGCAGAACGGGCCGCGACGCGGACTCTCGCACGAGCAGATCGTCACCCAGGCGATCGCGATCGCCGACGCGGAGGGCATCGCGGCGGTCACCATGGCCAGGGTCGCCAAAGAGCTTGGGTTCACCACCATGTCTCTGTACCGGTACGTTGCCAACAAGGACGAACTGCTCCTGCTCATGATCGGCTCGGAGTCGCTGCTACCGACGTCGGCAGCCGAGGTGCCCGCGGCGGGCTGGCGCGAGGATCTGCGCGCGTGGGCCGACCTTCTCCGGGACATGTATCGCGAGCATCCATGGATGCTCGACGTTCCGCGGGGGCCGACGTCAGTGTTGATGCCTGTGTCGATGTACATCGCCGACCGGGGGATGCGCGCCCTCAGCGAACTCGGCCTCGGCGGTGGAGAACAGATTTCGGTGGTCCTCGCGCTCTCGTCGTACGTGGCGTCGTTCGCCGGCCTCGAACGGGACCTGGCGGGGCAGGAAGACGTCGAGTTCGGCGCCGAGGCCTTCGCCGAACTCGGGGAAGTGGTCACCGTCGAGCGGTTGCCGTACCTCGCGCCTCTGATGCTCTCCGGCGGCTACATCGGTGGTCCCGCCGACGAGGCAGAGGATGGTGTCGACGACGACTACCGGCTCGGTCTCGATCTGCTGCTCGACGGTCTCGCCGTCCGGTGGGGAACGATGGACACGCCGAATCCACTCGCCGACTGAGCGGGCGTCCGCGGGCCTCGGTATCCTGCCACCCATGATCGTGAGCAGCACAGCTGGCCCAGTGACCACCATCGAGCTGGCCCGCGAGGCCAAGCGCAACGCCCTCGACTACGACATGCTGCGCGACCTGTCGCAGGCATTCACTGACGCCGTCGACGCGGGCGCGCGCGTCATCGTCCTGACCGGGCGTGGTTCGGTGTTCAGCGCGGGCGCCGACCTGTCGGGGCCGGTGTACGACCCGGCGTTCCCCGAACGGCTCGTCGAGGTGATCGAGCAGATCGAGTCGACACCGATTCCGGTGATCGCCGCCGTCAACGGTCCGGCGCTCGGCGGCGGCCTCCAGTTGGCTATGGCCGCGGACCTGCGGGTGATCGCTCCCGGAGCCGTCGCAGGCATCCCGGCGGCGAAGATCGGCGTCGCCCTGGACGAATGGACGATCCGGCGTCTCGTGTCGCTCGTCGGCGGCGGTCCCGCGCGCGGCATCCTGATCGGCTGTGAGCCGCTCTCGGCGGACCGCGCCTACGATCTCGGCTTCGCCAACAAGATCGGCGACCTCGCCGACGCGCAGCACTGGGCCGCCACCATCGCCGGTTACGCACCGCTGACGCTCCGCCACTACAAGATGGTCTTCACCGGCGACGGCGCGCGCGACGAGGCGCCGAAGGACCGGCACGACGCGATGATCGCCGCATGGATGAGTGACGACGCGAAAGAGGCTCGCGCCGCCCGCGATGAGAAGCGACCGCCGGTCTTCCAGGGCAAATAAGCGTCACGAACCCAGGACGGTTTCCAGGTACGGGTTCGTGAACACACGCTGCGGATCGAAGCGGTCCCGCACGGCGAGGAACGCGCCGAACTGCGGATACACCTCGCGGAAGTAGTCGGCGTCGCGTGTATGCAGCTTGCCCCAGTGCGGGCGACCGCCGTGGGCCGTCATGATCGCTTCGACGTCGCGGAAGTAGTCCCGCACCGAGGCGGGGGCGTCGCGGTGGTAGCGGTGAACGGCGATGTAGCCGGACGTGCGGCCGCTCGCCGTCGACAGCATGAGATCGTCGGCGGCTGCAGACCGCACTTCGATCGGGAAGCTGACGCGGTGGCGACCTTCGATCACCGACCGGACCTCGCGTAGTGCGTCCGGCACCTCGGCGAGCGGGAGCGCGTACTCCATCTCGCGGAAACGGACGTCGCGATCGGAGACGAACACCTTGTCCGACCGGTCGGTGTAGGTGCGCGCCGACAACGCGCGGCCGACCACCTGGTTGAAGACCGGGACCAGCCGCGGCACCCGTGACCCCGCAGCCGTCAGCGCTCCGAGAGTGCGGTTGGCCAGCAGTTCGTCGTCGATGTACCGGCGCAGCGGGCTCGGACCGTCGGACGGAGTGTCCGCGGGCAGCCTGCTGTTCGACTTGGTGAGCGTCGCGCGCGTGTGCGGGAACCAGTAGAACTCGTAGTGGTCGAATTCGGCGACCCGGTCGAGGAACCCGTCGACGACGTCGTCGACGTCTCCGGGCCCTTCGACGGCGCGGACGGCGAACGCGTCGACGCACTGCAGGGTGATCTCGGTGAGTACACCGAGCGCGCCGAGACCGAGGGCAGCCGCCTTCAGGTCCGGGTCGTCTTCGCCGATGTCGCGGATCGTGCCGGTGCCGTCGACGAGTTGTACCCCACGGATCTGCGTGGAGATCCCGCCGAACCGGGCTCCCGTCCCGTGGGTGCCTGTCGACGTCGCCCCGGCGATGGTCTGCCGATCGATGTCCCCGAGATTCTGCATCGCCAGTCCGAGTGGTTCCAGGATCGCCGGGATCTCGTGCAGGTGGGTCCCCGCGGCGAGCGTCACTCGCCTGCGGTCCAGGTCGACGGCTCGGATGCCGCGCAGTCCCGACAGGTTCACCTGGATCCCGGGTGCGACGGCGATCGGTGTGAAGCTGTGGCCCGCGCCGACCGGTTTCACCGTGTCGCCGCGTCCGACCGCCCCGCGGACCGCATCGGCCAGCTCGTCGACGGTCCGCGGCGTGATCACCTCGGCTGGCGTGTACGAGACGGTGCCGCCCCAGTTAGTCCAGATTCCAGTCATCCGAAGCACTTCCCTTCGCCTCGATAGGTCGGGACCACGTCCACGACGTCGGCGACGCCCGCCGCGTCTCGCCGAATCAGCGCCACCCGCTCGGATCGTTCGCAGACCTCGCCGGACTTGGTGTGGCGGAACCATACTCGGTCGCCGATCGACAACTCGTCGGCAGCTTCGCCTGCGAGCGGAGTCTGCACTTCGCCTGCCGACTCGGTGCCCACGTACTCCAGGCCTGCCGGCCACACCGGTTTCGGTAGACGGTCGAGGGCGGGCGGCCCGGACGCGATCCATCCGCCGCTGCCGCACGTGACGATTCCGTCAGCGGGCCGTCGCAGCACGTCGAGGCCGAAGGCCATCGCCGGGGCGGGACGAAAGTGGCGGTAGTTGTCGAACAGGTGCCCGCCGAACAGCCCGGATCCTGCGGCGATGTCGGTGACCGACGTGTCCTTCGCCGTCTCCTCGAGTGATCCGGTGCCGCCTGCGTTGACGATCTCGAGGTCGGCGATGTGCCGCAACGCCGCGACGACGTCGCCTCGCCGATGTCGGAGCTCACGCATCGACACCGCCTGCATCGCGCGTACAGCGGTGTTCATGGCGGTCTTGCCGTCGACCCCGTTCCCGACCCCGGCGACCTGCGCCTCGTACGACATGACGCCGACCAGGCGGAACCCGTCGCGGGCCTGCACCGCTCGGGCGAGAGCGGTCGCCTGCCCGACGGAGTGGATGGGCGACCGACGGACGCCGAGGTGGACGCGGTCGCCTGCGACGCGGAGTGACGCATCGAGGTCGATGGCGATGCGGACTGTCGGACGCTTGCCGGGCGGGGTCACCGAGTCGATGACGTCGAGTTGGGCCCGGTCGTCGACGAGGAGGGTCACTCGCGTACACGCGGTCTCGTCGGCGAGGAGGGCTGCGAGCGCTTCGCGGCGGCAGGTCGGATAGCCGAGCAGGACGTCGCCGACACCCGACTCGGTCGCCAACCAGTGCGCTTCGGCGACGTCGTAAGCTAAGACTCCGGCGAAGCCGTCGCGTTCGAGGACATGGTCGATCATCGAACGCACCCGCAGTGACTTCGACGCGACGCGGATCGGGACGCCGTTCGCGCGACGGCGCAGATCGTTGATGTTGGCTTCGAGCGCGTCGAGGTCGAGCGCCAGAACGGGGGAGTCGAGCCCGGCCCGGCGGACGGCGTCGTCGACGGCGGCCCAATCGGGCTCATACGTGCTCGTCGGCATCGGGTGCAGCCTCTCCTTCTAGGAAGTAGATCGATCGATCAACTTGTGTGATCATCATGACACAGGATCGTCGGGTCGGTGAAAGGACTTCGGCACTTATTTTCGGCCGTACGCCGAAAATAAGTGCCGAAGTCATCTTCTCTCCGCTGCCACGCGGAGCGCGCCGACGCCCCGAGACCATATTCTGGATCGGTGACTGTGATTCCTGGACCGTTGCGCGCGATGGGCGCGTCGACCGCTGCGATCGCGGAGGCCACCGCGGGATCGCCGAATCGTTCGGGCGGCGTCTTCGCCAACCGGGAGCCCGCCGCGGTCGCGGAGGGCGCTCCGGGCCCCGGCGTGTTCGTCGACATGCTGCGCCGCCCCGGTGCGCCGAGCGGAGTGATTCCGGTGCTGCGCCCCGTCGTGGCGCCCGTACCTGCAGAGCTCTCGATCACTTGGCTCGGGCATGCGAGCGCGATCGTCGACGTCGACGGTGTGCGTGTGCTCCTCGACCCGGTGCTGAGTGCCCGATGCTCGCCGTCGCAACTGGTGGGGCCCAAGCGGATGCACGACGTCCCGATCACGGCGGCGGCGCTGCCCGCCGTCGACGTGGTCCTGCTCAGCCATGACCACTACGACCACCTCGACACCGGCACGGTCACGACGATCGCGCGGATGCAGCCGGACGCGATGTTCGTCGCACCGATCGGCGTCGACGCCCACCTGCGCCACTGGGGCATCGGTGCCGAGAAGATCCGCACCGCCGACTGGCACGGGAGCGTCACCGTCTCCGTGCGCGACACCCGAATCACGTTCGACGCGTACCCGGCCCGCCATTTCTCGGGTCGAGGGTTTACTCGGAACGAGACGCTGTGGGCGAGCTGGGCTGTGAGCGGACCGTCGCACTCGTTCTTCTTCTCGGGCGATACCGGCTTCACCGACGGGTACCGGGAAGTCGGTGAGCAGCACGGTGCGTTCGACGCGACGCTCATCGCGATCGGGGCGTACGACCCGTTGTGGCCCGACATCCACCTCAACCCGGAAGAGGCTGTGACCGTTCATGATCTGGTGAACGGGGGTGAGCGCGCCAGTCTCCTGATCCCGATCCACTGGGGTACTTTCAACCTTGCGCGGCATTCGTGGGGCGATCCTGTCCGGCGGCTGCTGCCCGCGGCGGAAGCGGCGGGGATCGACGTGTGCGTGCCCCGACCCGGTTCCACCCTCGACGCGGTCGACCGTGTCGGAACCGCGATAGACGATCCGACGTGGTGGGAGCGACACGTATGAGCATGACGATGGACCGGTTGCCCGGCCTGACCTCGGCGGAGGTCGCCGAACGGACGGCCGCCGGGCAGGTCAACACGATGCCGGACAAGTCGGGTCGCAGCGTCGCCGACATCGTGAAGGCCAACGTCTTCACCCGCATCAACGCGATCCTCGGTGTGTTGTTCGCGATCGTGGCGTTCACCGGGTCGTTCATCAACGGGCTGTTCGGCTTGTTGATCATCGCGAACAGCGGTATCGGCATCATTCAGGAGATCCGAGCCAAGCGGACTCTCGACCGGTTGGCGATCGTCGGCCAGACCAAGCCGATCGTGCGCCGAGACGGAGCAGCGCAGGAGATCGCGCCCGACGAGGTCGTCGTCGGCGACATCATTGAGCTGGGTCCGGGCGACCAGGTCGTGGTCGACGGCGAGACCGTCGAATCCGAAGCACTCGACATCGACGAGTCGCTGCTGACCGGTGAGGCCGACGCTGTCGACAAGTCGCTCGGCGACGAGATCATGTCGGGAAGCTTCGTCGTCTCCGGTTCGGGCGCCTACCGGGCGACGAAGGTCGGCCCGGACGCCTACGCGGCCAAGCTCGCCGCTGAGGCCAGCAAGTTCACGCTCGTCTCGTCGGAGCTGCGGGCGGGCATCGACAAGATCCTCAAGGTCATCACCTGGCTGTTGATCCCCGCAGGCATCCTGACGATCGTCAACCAGCTGTTCATCAGTGAGAACGGACTCCGGACCGCGTTGCTCGGCATGGTGGCCGCGCTGGTGCCGATGGTGCCCGAAGGTCTGGTCCTGATGACGTCGATCGCGTTCGCGGTCGGTGTGGTCCGGCTCGGCCAGCGGCAGTGCCTGGTAAACGAGCTCCCGGCGATCGAGGGCCTCGCGCGAGTGGACGTCGTGTGCACCGACAAGACGGGGACGCTCACCGAGAACGGCATGCGCCTGTCGGAGATCCGCGTGGTCGACGACGCCTTCGATCCGATCCAGGTGCAGACCGCGATGGCTGCGCTGGCGGCGGCAGACCCCCGCCCCAACGCCAGCATCCAGGCGTTGGCTGAGGCGTATCCGGAGGCGCCCGGTTGGTCGACGTCGGCGATCCTGCCGTTCAGTTCGGCCAACAAGTTCTCCGGAATCTCGTTCGTCGACGGTGACGGCGTCGACCGCGGCAACTGGTTGATCGGCGCACCCGACGTGCTTCTCGACCCGGAGTCGGAGATCGCGCTGGCAGCGCAGGAACTCGGTTCGACCGGGCTGCGGATCCTGCTCGTCGCGACGTGCGCGACGCTCGTCGATTCCGAACCGGCGGCCGGCTCCACGCTGCCCGGCGCGATCACCCCGGTCGGGTTGATCGTCTTGGAGCAGCGGGTGCGTCCCGACGCCCGCGACACCATCGAATATTTCGATTCACAGAACGTCGCCGTCAAGGTGATCTCCGGTGACAACGCGCTGTCCGTCGGCGCGGTCGCCGCATCGCTGGGCCTCGGCGACCCGGAGTCCGCCGTCGACGCGCGGAAGCTCCCGACGCAGGAGCGCGAGCTCGCCCAGGTGATCGACCACGCCGACGCGTTCGGCCGTGTCCGACCAGACCAGAAGCGTGCCATGGTCGCGTCGTTGCAGGGGGAGGGGCACACGGTCGCGATGACCGGTGACGGCGTCAACGACGTCCTCGCACTCAAGGACGCCGACATCGGCGTCGCGATGGGGTCCGGTTCGTCGGCAGCCCGGTCCGTCGCCCAGATCGTGTTGTTGGACAACAAGTTCGCGACGCTCCCGTACGTCGTGGGCGAGGGTCGACGCGTCATCGGCAACATCGAACGCGTCTCGAACCTGTTCCTCACAAAAACTGTGTACGCGGTGCTGTTGGCACTCCTCATCGGCATCACCGGACTGTTGGCGAGGGCGTTCGGCTGGGATCCCGTCAGCTACCCGTTCCAGCCGATCCATGTGACGATCTCGGCGTGGTTCACGATCGGCATCCCGGCGTTCATCCTGTCGCTCGCGCCGAACAACGAGCGGGCGAAGACCGGGTTCGTCCGTCGCGTGCTGACCCAGGCGATTCCGAACGGCATCATCATCGGCCTGGCGACGTTCGTCTGCTTCATGTTCGTCAACCGCGACTATTCGGGTGCGTTGGCGAGCTACACCGGCGACGTGCTGTTGGCGCCGTCGGACACGGTCGCGGCGGTCGCGGGCGCATCGCAGGCGATCGGCGCCCAGCAGACGCAGGCCGCCACGGCGGCGTTGGCGACGATGATCGCGATCGCGGTGTACGTCCTGGCCGTGGTCGCGCGCCCGTACACATGGTGGAAACTCGTGCTCGTGGCAGTGTCGGTGATCGCGTACGTGCTGATCTTCACGGTGCCGTTTAGCCAGCGGATGTTCCATCTCGATTCGTCGAACGCCGGGATGATGGCCGTCGCCGGGGTGTGCGCGGTGGTCGGTTGCGCTGCCGTCGAGGTGTCCAGTCGTGTGCTCTCCGCAGTAGTGGACCGCCGTCGGTCGGCGGAGTCGCTGAATGCGTGACTATAATTTCGTCCATGGATCTCAAAGGAATCGTTGACAAGGCAAAGAGTGCGCTGAAGTCGAACCCGGACCTCATCGAGAAGGGTGGCGACGCCGTCGACAAGGCGACCGGCAACAAGTTCGCTTCGCAGGTCGACAAGGCGCAGGACGCGGCCCGCAAGGCAGTCGGTGCTGACGAGAAGCGGGCTGACGAGAACAAGCCCGGCCAGAACCAGCCCGGCGAGAACAGGCCGGAAGGCAAGTAAGACTCGTCCGGCGAATCTTGTAGTCCGTCGATCTGTTCCACCATGTGGTCCGGATCGGCGGACTAGCTGTTTTGGCCACTAGCTGCGAGTCTGGCGGCCGGCTTTCGGGTGGCGGCGGTACGCGGACACGGACGGTTCGTCGCCGATCCAGAACCGCCACGGTTCGTCGGCGGCGAGCCGGACGCCGACACGCGGCCCGGCGACGATCGTTTCGGGATTCTGAGCGCGCTCCCCGAGGTGGACGCCGCCCAGGGCTGTGACGTCGGTGCGCAGGTCGGCCATGGTGATGCCGAGCGCTTTGGCGAGGTTGCCGGGCCCGCGGCCTAAAGACTCGTCGCCGACCCTGCGTTTGTCGTCGATCCTGGGTGCGCGTCGTTGCCGGGCGAGGTCGAGGCCGTCGACGATGCGGCCGGCCCGGATCAGTACCGCCGACCCTTCGCCTTCGGGGCTGGTCACGATGTTCGCGCAGTGATGGCCGTGGATCCGGTAGACGTAGAGGCGCATCGGCGGCCCGTACATCGTCTCTGATCTGGGGGTCCGCGTGTACGCGTGCGACGCCGGATCATGCGGGCCGTCGTATGCCTCGACCTCGGTGATCACCGCGGACACGCCGTGCGACGTGAGAATGCGACCGAGGAGTCCGCGGGCCTGTGCGCAGACGCTAGGCTCGGTGACCATGGCCAAGACGAGTGACTCCATTCATGTCGATCTGTCGCCCGAGGATACCTTCGCGGCGGCCGCCGACCTGTCCCGCTACGAGGAGTGGCTGGTGTTGCACGACGGGTGGCGCAGCCGGCTTCCCGCCGCACACGAGCTCGCCGAAGGCACCACGTTGTCGTCGGTGATCAAAGCGAAAGGTACCCGCGTCCGGTTCACGTGGGAGATCGAAAAGTTCGATCGGCCCAGGGAAGTCGTCCTGGAGGGTACCGGCAAGGGCGGTGTCAAAGCGAAGCTGAACCTGGCAGTCAAGCCCGACGGTGCCGGTTCGACGATCAGCTTCCTCATCGACCTCGGCGGCCTCCCGCTGATGGGCCCGGTCGGCAAGGCGGCGGCCCTCGCGGTGAAAGGCGATGTGCACACGTCGTTGCAGAAGTTCACCGAGATCTTCGGCTGATCGGCGCAGCTGCGCCGGAGACGGCGTGAACTGGATCGGCATCCCATTCGTTGAGGCGAGCCCAGTCGTTGACCTGCCGGCGTGGACATGCGCGCGGCTAAGGCGAACAGGGTGAGAGTTGGCGGCACCGCGGATGCGTCGAAGTACGCAGATCGTTTAGGTGATTGCGCGAGCACCCGCCGTAGCCAACCCGCCACGAATTGGTTAGGCTCACCTATGTTCCAGTGATCTGCTGGTGTCGAGAACCGCCCACGAAGGGGAGGACGCATGTCAGCGCCCGTTGCGATCTCTGTGGAGAATCTGACCAAGACGTACGGGAGTGTCACCGCTCTCGACGGGATCTCGTTCGAGGTGCCGCACGGTGAGATCCTCGGCCTCCTCGGACCGAACGGAAGCGGGAAGACGACCACGGTCACGCTGCTGTCGACGCTGCAGCGTCCCACCGCGGGGAGCGCGCGGATCGCGGGACACGACGTGGTCGCCGAAGCCGGGCGAGTCCGCGAACTGATCTCGCTCACCGGGCAGTACGCGTCGATGGACGACAGCCTGACCGCCGCCGAGAACCTGTCGGTCTTCGGTCGCCTCACCGGTCTGCGCGGTGCGGCGTTGGCTAGCCGCATCGACGATCTGGTCGACCAGTTCGACCTCGCCGATGTCCGCTCCCGCCGCGTCGGCGCGCTGTCGGGAGGCATGCGCCGACGTGTCGACATCGCAAGCGCACTCATCACGCGACCGGAGGTGCTGTTCCTCGACGAGCCGACGACAGGACTCGACCCGCGCAGCCGAGCGGCGGTGTGGGACACCGTCGCCGGGCTCCGCGCCGAAGGCATCACCGTCCTGCTGACCACCCAGTACCTCGAAGAGGCTGACCGTCTCGCCGACAACATCGTCATGCTCAACGGTGGGAAGGTCGTGGCGTCGGGCACTCCGGGCACCCTCAAACAGCAGGCAGGCGCCGCCGTGTGCGAACTGAGCCTGGTGCAACGGTCCGACGTCGAACCCGCTCTCGCCGCGCTGACTGATCTGGACGTCATCGAACATGACGACGCGTCCACCGCGACCCACCCGCGGATCGTGGTCCGCGCCGCGGACGGCATGTCGGCCGTCCGAGACGTCATCGCCCGCTTGGACACCGCGCACATCGACGTCGTCGACATCGGTCTGCGCCAACCGTCGCTCGACGAAGTGTTCTTGCAGATGACCGGGGTCGACGCCGGATGACCGCGACCCTCGCCCCGACCGTGCCGTCGGCTCCCGAAGCCGCCGTCCGACGCCGGTCCGTCGGACTGCTGTCGGCGACCGCGGCACTCGCTCGTCAGAAGGTGGCCACCGGCTTCCGGACCGGCGACGCGATGTTCGCGACATTGAGCCCCGTCGTCTTCTTCCTCTGCTTCTATGTGCCGCTGCACCGGCGGTTCGAAGCAGCGGGCGGCGACTACGCCCAGTTCCTGACCCCGATCATCTTCCTGCAGACCGGAATCTTCACCGCGATCGCCGCGACCGAGGTGGCGGGCGCCGACGCCCGCGCCGGTGTGCGCGAACGACTGATGAGCCTGCCGATCCCGCGTGTCTCACCGATTCTCGGTCGCATGGTGTGGGTTGTCGTCCGCATGTGCCTGGCGGTGTGCGGCGGTCTGATCGTCGGATTCAGCCTCGGTTTCCGTTTCCACGGCGATGCCGCCGACACGATCGGATTCCTCGTCCTGGTCGTCCTCTTCGGGCTGGCGTTGAGCCTGCTCACCGATGCCGCAGGCTCGGTCGCCGCGAGTTCCGTCGCGGTCGCGAGCGTCCTGATGATCCCGCAGCTGATCCTCGTCATGGCGTCGACCGGTCTGGTCCCCGCCGAGAGCTTCCCCGGCTGGATCCAACCCTTCGTGCGGAACCAGCCGCTGTCGGTGTTCTCCGATGCGCTCCGCGCCCTCTCGACCGGTGCCGACCTCAATCCGACGGCCGTGATCTGGTGGGCGGTGGGTCTGCTGGCCGCGGGCGCGCTCGCGGTCGCCGCCGTCGCGCGGAGACAGGCGGCCCGATGACCACCGCACAGATCTGGCCGCCGCGACGTGCGGTCGGCCCGCTCGCGCAGATCGCCGTCCACACCGGCACGCTGTTGAGGTCGTGGAGTCGCGACCCCGGCATCGTCGTGCAGTCGTTGGCGTTCCCGACGTTCATGCTGCTGATGTTCCAACTCGTGTTCGGCAAGTCGGTGACCGCACTCGGTTCCGGCGACAGCATCTTCGGCAACACCGGACTCGTCGCACTCGTCGGAGCGCTGTACGGGACCATCGCGACCGCGATGTCGCTGATCCACGAACGGGACAGCGGACTGCTTGCGCGCATGTGGACGCTCCCCGTGTCGCGATCGGGATTCATCGCGGGCCGTCTCACCGCGGAAGCCGTCCGGACGGGGTTGGCGACCGTCGTGCTGTTCCTCGTCGCGATGACGATGGGGTTCGGTTTCGAGCAGGGTGTACTGCCGGCTCTCGGCGCATGGGTGGTGCCGATGATCTTCGCTGTCGGCGTCGCCGCCCCCGTCATCGCGCTCGCGACGGTCGCATCGGGTACGCAGTCGGTGCAGTTCCTCGGCGGCGTCTTCCTGTTCCTGCTGTTCTTCAACAGCGGTTTCGCGCCGATCTCCGAGTATCCGGGCTGGCTGCAGCCGGTGGTCCGCAATCAGCCGATGAGCCCGGCGATCGACGCGATCCGCAGCTTGACCGAGGGTGGTCCCGTCGCCGGGCCGCTCACCGCGACCATCGTGTGGACCATCGGTCTGCTCGCCGTCTTCGGACCGTTGGCCGTGCGCGGATACCGGCGCGCGTCCGAAGGTCGCTGAACCACACTGCGCTGAACCACACTGCGCTGAACCACACTGGGCTGAACCAACCAGAAGGAGTAGTCAATGTCTGACCGGGTACGGGAGTCGCTGAAGGAGATCCTCGACGAGGATCTCGACCTGTCGCTCGACGGTGTCACCGAGGAGTCGTCGCTGATCGACGATCTCGGCATGGATTCGGTGGCGTTCGCCATCGGTGTCGTCGCGATCGAGGAGAAGCTCGGCGTGAAGCTCGCCGAGCGCGAGATCTACGACGCCAAGACCGTCGGCGACCTCGAAGAAGCGATCCGCGCCAAGTTGGGCGTCACGCAGTGACTGCTGCCGCCGAACCGTCTGTCGCCGAATTCGGTCCTTCAGACTTCACCTATCTGCATTCGGACGGCCCGGGCGCACCCGCCCACTGGGGAATGCTGCTGACCCTGGCCGGCGGCGAACCGTTGACGCTCGACGCCGTGCGTCAGCGGGTGGCCGACCGTGTCGGACGGTACGAACTGTTCCACGTCGGTGTGCGGGGCGGACGCGACGAGGCCCCCGAGATCGTGGTCGCCGACGTCGTCGACGTACCCGCTCACGTCACCGAGGTGCACTTCGACGGGGACGTGGCGGTGCCGGTGGCCACTCTCCTCGAACAGCCGTTGCCGCAGCCGCGACCGTACTGGCACCTGACCCTGTTGACCTCGCCGGACACGCAGCACGTCCTGCTCAAGGTCCACCACAGTCTGTCGGACGGTATCGCCGGTGCGGCGTTCTCGGCGCTGCTCGCCGACGGGTCGGACGACGACCTGGCGAGTTTCGACCGCTTCGCCACCAGCCCTCGGTTCCGAGTCGGCGATCCCGACGAGGACGTGCTGGCGACGGCTCGGGCGGCGTTCGAGAAGCAGTGGATGGACGGTGCGGAAGGCCGCGCGTGGCCGACGCTCACCGGGCACGGGCGCCGCGAGACCGCGGTGTTCTCGGCGTCGACCCGTGCCCTTCGACGGGCCGCCCGCGCGCACGACGCGTCGGTCCACGAGTTCCTCATCGCGGCGATCGGGCGCGCCGTAAGCATCGCGCCGCCTGCCTCTGACGGTCCGCAGTCGTCGAACATCCGGGTCACGTTGCCCGTGACCCTCGACCCGGCGTTTCGGCACACCGGCAACGCCGTCGCAGTGTCCCTGCTCAACCTGCCGGGCGACGACGCCGACCTCGCCAGTCAGATCGCGCATGCCCGTTCGGAGTTGGCCCTCATTGACGAGGGACGGTTAGGCCTCGCGTTGGCCGCTGTCGACGGCGCTCCGCCGATCGAGTGGTCGGACATGCGCACGATCGTCGCCGAGTCCATGAAGCGGATGAGCCCAGACATCCACATCGGCATCAACCCTGGGTTCACTCGCGTGCACGCGGTGCTGGGGCGCGACATCGCCGAATTGACCGCGCTGTCGCCGTTGATCGGCTACTCGTTCTCGGTGACCGGCCTGATCCTCGGGACCCGGACGACGCTGGGCATCGTCGCCGACCCCGACGCCCTGCCGGGGTACCCCGCACGTTTCGTCGAGGTGCTGACCGAAGTGATCGCGTCCGCCTCTGCATGAGGCTGCACGTCGCGTCCCGTCGGCCGGATGCTGCGGCCCCGAACCCCGCGACGTGAGACGGTGGAGTCCGGAGGTGGTCGAGACATGATTGTGGTCGGTGGCGAAGCGCTGGTGGACCTGGTCCCAGTGATGGCAGACGACGGGGCGCCCGCGTTGCGGCCCGCGTTGGGCGGCGGTCCGTTCAACGCGGCGATCGCGGCGGCGCGACTCGGGGCCCGGACCGGTTTCCTGTCACGGATATCGACCGACGGTTTCGGTGACTCGCTGGTGGCGCGACTACGTGCCGAGGGCGTCGACCTCGGGCTCCTGCAACGCGGAGACGAACTGACGACCCTCGCGGTCGCGGACACCTCGGACCCGGGCGCGGTCCAGTACGGGTTCTACGTCGACGGCACCGCCGACCGGCTCATCACCGATCCAGGTGCGCTCCCCGACGAGGTGCGCGCCGTCGTGTTCGGCACGGTGTCGATGGTGCTCGAACCCGGGGCCTCCGTGTACGACGCGGTGCTCGCGCGCGAAGCAGCCGCCGGACGCGTCACGGTGGTCGATCCCAACATCCGAGCCGCCCTCGTCGACGACCCCGCCGCGTACCGCGCCAGGTTCGCCGAACGCCTGGCGCACACCACGATCGTGAAAGCCTCGATCGACGACATCGCCTGGCTCACCGATCGTCCCGAGGCTTCGACCTTCGACGACGTCGCGCCGACTCTGCTCGCGTGGGTGGACGCCGGGGTCGAAGCCGTCGTCGTGACGCTCGGCGGTGACGGTATCGCGGCGATCACGCCTGCCGGTGTGGTGCGCGTGCCCGGGGTGGCGGCGGAGGTCGTCGACACCATCGGCGCGGGCGACACCGTCGTCGGCGCCGTCGTCGCGCGACTCGATCTCGAACACGACCTGACTGTCGCCGGGATCGCGTCGATGTCCGCCGATGCGTGGGCCGACGTCCTCGGTTTCGCGGCGAAAGCAGCTGCGGTCACCGTCTCGCGTCCCGGCGCGGACCCGCCGCGAGCCGCCCAGATGTGAACTGGGCCGCGTTTACTGCGCGGCCGTCAGCCGACGAACTGTGCGAGAGGGACGTCGGCGGAGTCGGGGAGTCGTGAGGTCAGTGTGTCCACCACGTCGGCGACCTGCTCGGCGTAGGCGCCGTCGAGGACGTCGGTCCGGTACTCGAGTTCCAGATGCACCGCGTCGTGCTCGTCGAACTCGAACGAGATGCTCAGCGGATAGTGGACGACGTCCTTGAAGACCGTCTCACACGTGACACGAGCATCGTCGGGGACCGGGACGCCGCGCAACGGAGCGTTCTTGACCAGCGTCATGATCTCGGCGACGGGGAATCGTCCACCGGACCCACGCAGGGCCGTCAGGATCGTGCCGTAGTCGACCGATGAATGCTCCATCGACTCGAACACCGTCGCGACGGCGGACCGGACCGCGTCGCCGACCGTCGCGGCCGGGTCGAACGTGAACCGCATCGGCACGATGTTGCCGCTGTAGCCGACGCGGTCGACGGTCTCGGCTGGTGCGCGATTGTCGGCGGGCACCAGGATCACGAAGTCGGTCGTGCCGGTCACCGCGTAGACGGTGAGCGCCGACACCGCGACGAACAGTGAGTTCGGTGTCGCGTCGACTGTGCGGGCGAACCCGATCAGACGTGCGACCACCTCGTCGGGCAGCCGGCGGTGCAGGAGCGCGCCGCGGCCCTCACCCATCACCGACACCCAACTCTCCTCCGGAGTGGTCGACGGCAGTTCCCCCGACAGCGGATAGCGGACCCCGTCGGCGGCCCACGTGGACTGGGCATGGCGTACTGCGGCATCGGCGTGGACGCCGGTGCGTGTCGACGGGTCGACGGCGGTGCCGCCGCCCGACCACGAGGCGGCCCTTCCGGACACGAGAGCGGTCAGTACCGGCGGCAGGATCGTCTCGTCGCCGCCGATGTGGTGGATCACCAGGATCACCGAGACCGTGCCGTCGTCGAGCGCCCGCACCCGGACCCGCCACGGTTGTTCGCGCGTCAACTCGAACGGCGCCTGTGCGACGACCCGCGCGGAGGCGCCGACGTCGGCGGCGATGTCACCGAACTCCCATACCCGTCCGGGCACCGTCCACCGGCCAACGCGTGGCGCAGGGCGACGGCGCGGTCCGTCGTCGGTCACGTCGATCACCGATCCGACGACCGCGGACGAGGCGATGAGCTTCGCCATCGACTCGACGAGTCGCTCGAGCGTGTACGGCGCACCGAACGTCAGATGCACCGCGAAGTTGTGCGAGTCGGACGTCGGGTCGATCTCGTAGATCTTCCACATCCGGCGTTCGGCGATACCGAGCGTACCGTCGGCAGCCGCCGGCTCCGACGGTGCAGACGCGGTGTCTTCGACCGGTGCGTCGATGCCTGCCGCGGCCAACCGTCGACGCATCAGTTCGCGTTGGGTGTCGTTCAGAATGCTCACGAGATCTCCTCTGCTGCAGCGGTACGGGCGAGGACATCCCAATCGGAGACCACCCCGATGAGGTCGCCGCGCGCCCACACCCGTGTCTGGTCTTGAAAATGGTCGGACGACGGGTCGCCGCTCACGCCGAGCGGGACGATCCATCGGCTGGCGTCCCGGTCGGCGACGTCCCACACGTACCGGGCAACCGAGCCGAGACGGCACACGTGGGAGAAGCCGACGGCGCTCGCGTTCGCGAGCACGCATTCGGCGTCGCCGCCGAGCGGCACCTGCTCGGGCCGCATCAACGCGGACAATTCCGGATACGACGCGGTGACGCCTGCGAAGTCCATGCCGTGAAACGGGGCGAGCACGTGGACGTCGCCCCACGCGGTCGCGGTGCCCCCAGTGTCGCCCCCGGTGTCGACCGCTAGCTCTTCGAGAACTCGCACGGCGATGGCCTGCACATCCACACCGATTCGTGGTGCTCCCGCGATTGCCGCGTCGAGGCCTGCGGCGATTCGTGTCCCGGCCACGAAGTAGGGGGTCATCCACAGCGGAAAACCGTTCGGCTCGCCGAGCGGGGCCAGCGCGTCGTCGGCGGTGATCGCGGTGACGAACCTGCTGCGGAACTCGGCGAACAGATACGCGTCGACGCTGTCGGGGTGCATCGCACCGTCCCACGAGGCCAGACGCGACTGAAGTCTGGACGCGTCGTCGCTCAGATCGCGCAGTCCGGACACCAGGCCGATGAGCCCGCGGACGTGCCCGTTCGCGACGTCGCGGTGGATGTCGGCGCAGCCGTCCACCGACACCGGAACATCGTCGGAGAGCAGGGCGTCGATTCGCTTCGCGCGCGCGTCCGGAGCGCACTCGGTGGTGATCGGTTGCATCGGCGGGCATTCGGCGATCCGCTGGTTCGCGATCACGGCGTGGGTCGGCACGTCGGCGTCGTAGCCGCTCAGCGACGTCGCGGCGTACCCCTGCCAGGTGTACCGCTCGTCCCACCCGGGCACCGGCAGCCAGTAGTTCTCGTCGGCGCGGACCGGGTACCGGCCGACCGTGTGGTGGCGCAGGCCGCCGGACGAGTCGCCGATGACGATCCGGTTGGGTGGCTCCACCCAGTTCGTCAACGCCTGTTCGACGTCGTCGATCGACGACGCGAACAAGAGATCGAGGACCGCGTCGAACGTCGACGCCGCGTCGGAGAGCATCGGCGTCCGCAGGCTCATCGCCCACCGGTCGTCCGCGCCGCCGACGATCACCGAACCGTTGGCGGTCGCGATGATCTCCACATCGACTGGGTCGCCGCCGCGCACTCGGACTTGTTCGATCCACACCTCGCACGGTGCGTCGCCGTCGGAGGTAGCCGCGACGATCGACTCGCCGACTCGTCGCAGCTTCTCGACATAGACGTCTTGGTAGTCGGCCATCGCATTGGTGATGCCCCACGCCACCGACGACGCGTGTGCGAAGTGGGGGAGGCCGGGGACGCCCGCGAACGAGAGTCCGACGACGTCGAACTCGTCACACGCCAGGTGATACTGCTGGTAGACGCCGGGGATCTCGATGAACCGGTGTGGGTCGCCCGCGATCAACGGTGCGCCGGTGTCGGTGCCCGCCGCGGCGACCCCCCACGCGTTGCTGCCGGAGATCGCGTCACCGAGCGCAGGCACGTCGGGCTCGGGCACGTCGGGGTCGGGCACATCGTCGTCTGGGTCGGGCGCGGTCAGCGGGATGTGGCGAAGCAGCTCGTCCATGAACTCCGCGGACGGCATCGCGGGGACACGGTCGTGCGAGGGTTCGCCTGCCTCGGTGTTGAGCAACGCCAGCGCGTCGGCGCCGAGCACCCGCCGTGCGTGCAGCCGCCACAGCTTGGTCGCGAACCGACCGAACATCAGATGCTGGACGATGAAGATCGCGATCGGCGTCCACGGACTCCACGCGGTCGGCTCGTGATCGAACTCGGTCAGCTCGACGGCGTACGCGTCGGCGTGCGACCGGTTGACGCCGTCGGCGTACGCCCGCAACAGCGTCCGCGTGCGGTCGGACGACGCGTCGTGGATCCGTCGGGCCGCCCGATCGATCTGGGCCCGCCGGGCGAACTCGTCCCAGCCGACGCCGGCCGGCCCGAACACCTCCGCTGTCCGACCCTCGGCGCGCAGACGCAGGAACTCGACCTGCCATGCGCGGTCGACACCTGTGGTGTACCCCTGGGTGAAGATCGCCTCCCGGGCGGACGCGGCGCGGATGTGGGGAATGCCGTGGGCGTCACGGAGGACAGTGCTCATGCTGGAACGGTCTTTCGTCGGACTGGTGGAGGTGTCGGGTAGTGGAGCGTGGCGGGGCCGAGATGTTCGCGGGCCGATGTCAGTGGGCAGTGACCGTCGCTGCGGCAGACGGCGTC
Source organism: Gordonia liuliyuniae (assembly GCF_021738805.1). Classification (NCBI taxonomy): domain Bacteria; kingdom Bacillati; phylum Actinomycetota; class Actinomycetes; order Mycobacteriales; family Gordoniaceae; genus Gordonia; species Gordonia liuliyuniae. The sequence continues at coordinate 62,789 of NZ_JAKKOR010000001.1, forward strand.
GAGACCGCCGCCGTGCCGAGCACGTCGTCGATCAGGCCGTGCAGCCGGTCGATGGTGGACGCGTCAAACAGGTCGACCTGATAGCCGATCTGCACCTCGGTGCGATCGGGGTGCATGAACGCCTCGACAGTCAACGGCAGGGCGACGCGCCCCTTGTCGGCGAGCTCCCACGTCATCGTCGTGTCGGGGATATGTATGCCGTCGATCTTCTGGTCGAGGAACAGCACCAGCGAGTCGAAGGGGTACGCGTTCTCGTCACCGGTGACCTGGCGCGCGATCTCGATGATCTCGTCGAACGGGAACGTTCGATGCTCGAACGCCGCATCGGTCACCGCGCGCACCCGCCGCACGAGATCGCCGAACGTGTCGTCGGCTCGGCCACGGATGCGCAGGGCGATCGAATTGCTGAAGTTGCCGATCAAGGCTTGGGCGCCGTGCTCCTCGCGGTTCGCGACGGTGCTGCCGATCAGCAGATCGTCGCGCCCCGACATCTGGCGCAGCGCCAGGTAGTAGGCGGCGAGGAACACCGAGAACGGCGGCATCCGAAGTTCTGCGGCCAACGCGCGCAAGCCCTTCTCCGCGGCCGGGCTCAGTGTTCGGTCCGCGCGGGCGCTCACCTCTGACGGATTCTCCGGCCGCCGGTCGTAGGGGAGCGACGCGGTCGCGGCGTCGCCGCGGAACTGGTCCTCCCAGAATGCGACGTCCGTCGAATGGTCGGTGTCGTCGAAGCGGTCGCGTTCCCAGTCGGCGAAGTCGGCGATCTGCGGCGACAACGCGTCCACCGTCAACTCCTGGTCCGGAGCCTCGCGAGCTGCCGTGTAGAAGCGCGCGACGTCGCGTGCCATCGCGGGCAACGTCATACCGTCCCAGACGATGTGCTGCATCGCGATCACCACCGCCAGCCGCTTCTGTCCGTCGGCGGGCGGCAGCGTCACGAACGTCAACCGAATAGACGACTCGGTCGCCAGATCGAATACCTCGGTCGCGGCGTCCTCGACGAGACGTCGAAGACGCTCGTCCGGGTCGGCCGCGTCGCCGAGGTCGACGGTCACCACCGGCGGAGGGAAACTGGCGTGGATCCGCTGAAACGGTTCGCCGCCGTCCTCACCGGGGTGATAGGTCGTCCGCAGGACCTCGTGCCGCTGCACTACCGCGAGCAGCGCGCGTCCGAGCGCGTCGGCGTCGACATCACCGGTATAGGTAAAGGTGAGGCAGATGTTGTTCGCGGTGCTGTCGGGGACCCGCTGCTGATGGGCCCACACCAGACGCTGGCTGAACGACAGCCGCGCCCGCTCGGGGTCGCGTCGCGTCGGGACACCCGATTCGACGGTGATCCCGGCATCAGACAGTCGGGCGGCCATCGCCGCCTGCAACTCGTCGAGAGTCGGCATCAGTTCGACGCTCCGACCAGATCGCCCGCGGGCGCCTCGACGCCCGCCACCTCCAGGAAGATCTCGGCGACCTGGGCGAGCTGGCCGGGGACCGGCTCGCGGTCGGCCAGGAGCGCGGCGAACCCGCGAACGGTCCGCGCCTTGAAGACCGCAGTGATCCCGACGCCTTCCACGGCGAGCAGGCTGCGCACGTTCGCGACGAATGTCGTCGCCAGGATCGAGTTGGCGCCCGCGTCGAAGAAGTCGGTGCTCACTCCGAGGCGATCGACGCCCAGCACCTGCTCGGCGATGTATGCGACGGCTGCCTCGACGGCGTTGCAGGGCGCGACGTATTCGCCCGGCGTGGTGCCTGCGACGGCCCGCTGCAGGGTGCCGCGGATCGACGCCCGATCGACCTTGCCGTTGGCGGTCAGCGGGACCTCGTCGACGGCGAGGACGATCTCGGGGACCATGTAGTCGGGCAGCAGCCCGCTCAGCGATTCGGTCACCACGTCCGGGTCGGGCGCGGCGCCACCGTGTTCGCCGGTCGCCGCGAGACTGAGCCGTCCGCCGATCAGCGCGGCGACCGCGTCACCGACGCCGTCGACGCTGCGTGCGGCCGACTCGACCTCGCCGAGTTCCACGCGGTAGCCGCGGATCTTGACCTGATGGTCGGCGCGCCCGAGGAACTCGATGGTCCCGTCGGGACGGTAGCGGGCCAGGTCGCCCGTCCGGTACCAGCGGATCCCGTCGACGGTGACGAACCGGTCGGCACTGCGTTCGGGGTCCCCGCGGTAGCCGTCGGCGACACCGGCGCCACCGATCCAGAGTTCGCCGGTCACCCAGTCGGGGGCATCCTCGCCGCGCTCGTTGACGACTCGGCACGCCGAGCCCGCCATCGGGCGGCCGTACGGGACGGTGTCCCAGTCGGCTGGGAACTCGTCGGTCACTTCGAACACCGTCGAGTGGATGGCCGTCTCGGTGGTACCACCGAGGCCGGCGAAGCGCAGTCCCGGGACGGCGGCGCGCGCACGACGCCCCAGTTCGGCGTCGACGCGGTCGCCGCCGGTGATCACCGTGCGCAGGCTCGCCAGCTGGTCGTTCGACGCGGTGTCGAGCAGCATGCCGATCAGGCCGGGCGCCGCGTTGAGGACGGTGACGCGATGCGCCGCGATCTGCGCCGCCCACGCTTGTGCGTCGCGGGTCCGCCCGGCGTCGATGCAGACGAGGGCTCCACCGAGCGACAGCGGGCTGAACACGTCGAACACCGACAGGTCGAACTCAAGGGCAGACAGACCGATGGTGCGGTCGTCGGCGCGGAGACCGAACTCGTGGGCGATCGCGTCGAGTGTGTTCGCCGCGGCCCGATGGCTCACCTCCACACCCTTCGGCTCGCCCGTCGACCCGGAGGTGAACAGCACGTACGCGAGACCTGCCGGGTCGCCAGCACGAACGTCGTCGATCGGGTCCGCGGCGAGCGCGGTGGCGAACGAGATGGGCTTCGGCTCGCTCGGAGAGGCGTCCGTTTCGTCACCGATGACGACGGCCTTCACGTCGCCGCGCGCGAGGATCCGATCGCGGCGTGCCGCGGGCTGGTCGACTCCGATTGGGAGGTAGGCGGCCCCGGCGGCGAGGACGCCGAGCACCGAGATCACCTGGGCGTGTCCCTTCGGCACGATCACCGCGACGGTGTCGCCTCCGACCACGCCGTCTGAGGCGAGTGCACCGGCGATCGCGCGGGCCTGCGCGGCGACATCGCCGTAGGAGAGTTCGCGGCCGTCCGCGGTCACCAGCGCGACGCGCTCGGGTTCGCGGGCGGCCACGTCGAAGAACGCGCCGTGCAGAGTGCGCGGTTCGCTGACTGCCGCGGTCGAGGTGACCGTGTCCCGGACGTCGCGTTGTGCGCTCGGGAGCGCGATCGACAGCGTGTCGTTCCAGTCGGCGTCCTCGGCGACGAGGCCGGTCAGGATCGCGCGAAACTCGGCGAACATCGCGTCCATCACGCCGTCGGGCAGTGCGTCGCGGCGCACGTCCCAGTTGACGAGCAGACCGCCGTCGAGCTCGACGACCTGTGCGTCCAGGTCGACCTGCGGGCCCTGGGAGAGGATCCACACCGGCTCGCCGAACAGGGTGCGGACGCGGTCGGAGAACAGTTCGCCGAAGCCCAGACCGGACGTGAACACCAGCGACGGCGTAACGGGCGCTCCGCGGAGGCGACCCAGGTCACGGAGGACGTCGAGGCCCTCGTACGCGGCGTGGCCCGCGCAGTCGTGCAGTTCGCGCTGCAGCCTGCGGCCGCGGTCGATCATCGACTCGGTGTGGGAGGCGTCCGCGTCGATCAGCACCGAGTTCGTGAAGTCGCCGACCACCTGGTCGATATTGGCGTGTGTCGGTTCCCGGTTGAACAACGGGACGTTCAGTAGGAAACGCTGGTGGGTCGACCAGCGGGCGATGACCTCGGAGAACACTGCCGCGAACGTGACGGCGGGTGTAATGCCGTTGTCGTAGGCCACCGCGTACAGGCGGTCCTTCTCCTGCGCGTTCAACTGGTGGTGGTAGCGGACACTGCGATCGGGTTCGGCACGGCGGTCCTCCGGGATCGTCGGGAGCGTCGGAGTGTCCGGCAGCGTCGGCTCCTTGGCGGCCCACCACTCACGGGCGCCCTCGTACTCGTCGGCCGAGATGTGGTCGCCGCGGGCGGCGAGGTATTCGCGGAACGTGTAATCCGTCGACGGCAGGGCGGCGTCGGTCTCGTATGCGGTCGCGAGATCGTCGAGGACCCGGCGATAGCTCATCGCGTCGGCGGCAAGCATGTCGACGTCCAGGTGCAGCCGGTGACGGCCCTCCGGCAGCAGCGTCAAGACGAACTCGACCACACTGCCCGCCGCGGTGTCCAACAGCTGATGGCTCATCCGGTCGCGGGTGCGCTCGGTCTGCGCGTCCACGTCCACGCCGTCGCGCAGGTCGACGACGCTGAACACCGGGGTCGGCGGAGCGTCGAGGATCCGCTGCTTACCGGTGTCGCCGAACGCGGCCCGGAGCATCTCGTGACGGTCGACGACGTGTCCGACTGCGCGCTCGAGCCGAGCGGCGTCGACGCCCTCCCCGTCGAACTCGGCGAACAGGTGGGCGGCGACACCACCGAGCGCCTGACCGTCCTGCCGCCCCACCCAGTACGCGTGCTGCATGGTGGCCAGCGAGAACTCCGGGTCGTCGTCCTGCGTCGCGGGCACCGGAGCGGGTGCGGGTTCGGGGGTCACCGTGTGGGCGCCCAACAGCGCCGCCCACGCCTCGATCGTCGGATTCTCGGCGAGCTGCGAACTGCGCACCCGGTGCCCGGCGCGACGCCACGTGCTCGTCAGCTTGATCACGAGCAGCGAATGCATGCCGTGACGGACCAGGTCGTCGGTGTCGCTGATCGTCTCGGGATCTACGTCCAGCAGCGATGCGACGTCGGCGCGGATCTGTTCGAGGGAAATCACGTCAACTCCTTGTGAGTCTTCAGGTGGTCTGTGAGTCTTCTGCAGGTGGTCTGTGTGTCGGTCGAGCGGGTCCGGCCCCGCTCACGCGGCGGAAGCCGTCAGGTCTGGGCGGCGGCGAAACTCGTGAACGCCGTCTTCTGGGGCAGCCGGTACACCTCGCGGCGGGCGACGGTGTTGAGGATGCGAGCGTTGCGGACGGCGCCGATATCCAGATTCGGTGCGGAGACGCCGTGGGCGTGCATCTCGGCGTTCACGACGAACACGCGGTCACCGAGGGGGCCGTCGGCGACGACCGAATGGTTCGCCGCGATCTCCCGGCGCCCCTGCGAATCACGGTGCAGCCGGGATTCGATCGGTGCCAGAAACGGTTGTGCCCGTTCGCGGTAGCCGGTGGCCGTGACGACGAGGTCGGCGTCGTGGGCGAGCGTGTCGCCGGAGTCGAGGTGCCGGCCGCGGACCGTGAAGCGTCCGCCGCCGCTGTCGAGTCCTTCGACCACGACACCGTTGCGGAGTTCGACCGGAGCGAGCCCGTCGTGCAATTGACGCCGATACAGCAGGTCGTGGATCCGGTCGAGGGTGTCGGTGGAGATGCCCTTGTGGAACTGCCAGTGGCCGTCGCGCACGCGATCGCGCGTCGCCTCGGGCAGGGAGTGGAAGTAGTCCATGTACGCGGGCGTCGTCATCTCCAACGACAGTTTGGTGAAGTCGAGCGGCGCGAACCATGGCGTGCGAGTCCACCACGTGACCGCGGGCCCTCCGTCGAGGTTCGCTTCGAGCAGGTCGACGACGATCTCGGCGCCGGACTGGCCGGACCCGATCACGGTCACCGCGTCCGCGGCGTGCGCGTCGTCTCGCCGGTACAGGTACTCGCTGCTGTGCAGCACGCCCGCCGCATCCGAGTCCATCGCAGCGGGGACCGACGGCTCGGTTCCGACGCCGACGACGACGTGGCCGGCGTGGATCACCGACTGTGCCCCGCCCGAGGTGACGAGCACGTCGAAACGGTGCGCGTCGTCGTCCCAGCGGACTTCGTCCACCGTGGTGCCGAACCGGAGCGAGTCGAGCTTGCCGACGACCCACAACAGGTATGCCTCGTACTCCCGGCGGGTCGGGAAGAACTGTTCGCGCACGAGGAACGGGTACAGCCGGTCGACGTCGGCGAGGTACGCCAGGAACGACATCGGATGTGTCGGGTCGACGAGGGTCACCAGGTCGGACAGGAAGCTGACCTGCAGGGTGGCCTCCTCGAACAGGAGACCGGGATGCCAGCGGAACTCGTCGACCGAATCGACGACGAGGACGTCGACGTCGTCGGCGGTGGCGGCCATCGCGGCCAGACCGAGGTTGAACGGGCCGCAGCCGATGGCCAACACGTCGACGGCTAGAACATCGACGGGCAGAACATCGACGGGGGTGGGGTCACTCATGCGCGCGCACCTTCTCTGTGGTCGCGTACCCGGGCCCGTCGATCGTGCTCTCCGACTCCACTTCGAGAGCGTGGCGCAGGAGCTCGTCGAAGAGCTCGTCGATGTCCGTCCCGGTGGCCGTCGGGTTGAGCAGGGTGAGTTTGAGGCACGTCGACGGCTCGGCGTCACCGGCGATCTGCACACGGGTCCGACCGATCAACGCGGTCCCCGAGCTGATCAGGCGACGCCGGAGTTCGGCGTTCACCGCGTCGAGGTCCTGGCAGCGGTACCGGAACACGACAGTCGTCAAGGTGACCGACGCGACCAGTTCGAGCTGCGGTTCGGCGACGATGCGGGCTTGGGCGTGCCGGGCGACGTCGTGGCATGCCTCGAGCATCTCGCCGAGTCCCGAACGTCCGTAGGCCAGGAATGTGGTCAAGACCTTCAGGACGTCGGGTCGGCGCGTGGTCTGGAGGGTGTGGCCGAGGAGACCGCCGAAGCCGGCCTCCTCGTCGTCCTCCGGGTTGAGGTACGCGACGTTCCGGTTGAGGGCCGCGAAGAGATTCTCGTCGCGCAGGAGCAGCAAGCTCGCCGCCGCGGGCTGCCAGCCGATCTTGTGCAGGTCGAGGGTCACCGAGTCGGCCCGGTCGATGCCGTGCACGAGGTGCGCGAGGCGGTCGGAGAACAACGACCCGAATCCGTAGGCAGCGTCGACGTGCAACCACACGTCGTGCCGCGCGGCGATGTCGGCGATCTCCGGAAGCGGGTCGACGGTCCCGAAGTCGGTCGTGCCAGCCGTCGCGACGATCGCGACCGGCGTCCCGTCAGTGGAGGCGAGCGCGGCGTCGAGCGCGGCGGGGATCATCCGATGGTCCTCGTCGACGTCGACGGCGACGACGGCGGCCTCACCGAGACCGAGGGTGGCGCACGCGCGGTTGATCGAGAAGTGCGCGATCCGCGAGCAGAACACCACCGGACGCGTCAGCCCGGCGACACCGTGATGCCTGGTGTCGATACGGAGTTTGGCGGCGGCGTGGTCACGGGCGATCAGCATGGCGAGAAGGTTCGAGAACGATCCGCCCGGCCCGAAGACGCCGCCCGCGGAGGGGCCGAACCCGGCGAGGCGGGCGAGCGCCGCGATCGTCCACTTCTCGATCGCAAGAGTCGCGGGGCCGGAGTCGTAGGTGTCGAGCGACGCGTTCGTGGCGCTCGCGAGCGCGTCTGCCGCGACCGACACCGTCAACGGTGGCGGTTGTAGGTGCGCGGCGGTGAGCCGGTGCGTCAGATCCAGGCCGTAGACGGCGACGAGCTCGGCGACCCTCGTCAGCGCGTCGTCCTCGCCGATGCCGTCGTCGGGGAGGCGCTGAGGACCGAGCACCGCTGCGACGGCGCCGAGCATGTCGCCCGGGGCGCCGTAGGGGAGGGGCGATCCGTGGTGGCGTCCGGCGACGGCCGTCGCCATCCGGGTCAGGGACGCACCGACGTCCGACCATCCGACGCCTGGCGTCGCGAAACGGTTGAAGTCATCAGACACGGTGAGCCCCTTGAGGATCGGCGGGTGGATCGGCGAGTGGATCGGCGATCGGGTTGGTCAGTCGGTGGTCGGCGTCGAGGATGGAGCCGTACGAGTCGCCCGCGTTCACCATCCGACGGTTGTCACCGAGCTGCAGTCCGTTCAGATGGACGGCGGGGAACGTCGGCGCGAACAGGTCCCACGCCGCGAAGCGATCGGACAGGTCGGGATGGTCGGCGACGAATGCACGCACGCTGTCGGCGACCACTGCCCAGAACCGCGCATCGTCGAGTAGCCCGTGGCGGTGCATGATCGCGGCGAGCGGCCGCAGGAAGTCGTCGAACACGTCAGAGAGGACGCCGAGGTTTCTGATGGCGTCGGGTTCGACGGTCAGCGCGCGTCGGCACGACTCGGGGAGGTCAGCGGGCTCATCGAAGATGCAGACCTCCTCGCCGATGTCCTTGAGGATTGCGCGGATCGGGACGCCGTCGCGCAGGACGAGGATCAGGTTCTCGCCGTGTGGAGAGAATTTGAGCTCGTACCGGTAGAGCAGATACGCGATCGGGTGCAGGTAGGCGCGCAGGTATCGGGCGAGCCACTCGTCGGCGGCCAGCCCGGACCGGTCGATGAACGCGCCGACCAGCGGTGCGCCGAGATGGTCGATGTGCAGCAGGGCGGCCATCGTGGCGAGCTGCTCGTCGTCGGTGACGCGGGGGACTGGGCTCTGGCGCCACAGTGCCGACAACACCTTGCGGTACTCCGAACCCGGCTCGGTGATCGCGGTGAACATCCGGTTGCGGTAGCCGACCGCCGCCACCTCGTACAGCATCTCGAAGCCGAGCACGCGCAGGTACTCGTCGTCGCCGACACGAGTGCGGACCCAGTCGTTGATGAGCGGGGTGGTGCGCATGTAGTCGGCCGACATGCCGCGAGTGAATCCCATGTTGACGATCGACAGCGCCGTCTTCACGTAGTGGCGCGTGGGGGTCGACGCGTTGAACTGGGTTCGGATCGACTGCTGCGGCTGGTATCGGTCCGGCGACGGACCGAGGATCACCAGCCGCTGCCGCGCGATATCGTCCGCGTACAGGCGCGCGGCCTTCTCCGTCCACTGCCACGGGTGCACCGGCAGATAGGTGTAGTCGTTCGGATCGAGTCCGTGGAACAGCAGGACGTCGGAGAACTTCTCGAGGGTCTCGCCACCGAGTTCGTGACGGAGCAGGTCGTCGTAGGAGACGTCGCTCATCGACGCGAAGTCGCAGTCGTCGCGGAGCGCGGCGACCCAGATGAGGTGGTAGCGACCGCCCGATTCTGGGGCGTACGCCACCACGTCGTGCGCGCTGAAGCCGAGTCGGCCCGCGTTGGCGACGAAGCACGGGTGGCCTTCGGTCATCGTGCGCTCGATGGTCTGGAAGTCGGCCGTGGCGAGGTCGGCGGCGCTGATGCGTCGGTCGTCGGACCGGTCCGCGCCGATCGCGACCGTGTGCACGAGTTCTTCGAGATATTCGGGCAGCTTCTCACGGGTGATGCCGAGTTGCTCGTGCAGATCGACGACCAGTTCGACCGAGCTCACCGGCAGGTCGCGCCCGGCGCGGGTGCGACGCACCGACGTCTCGTCGACTGCCCAGCTGTCGAGCGACAGGAGGTCGGCGGTGAACGCGTACTCGGTCCGGCGGTCATCGGAGAAGAGGATGAACTGGCCGGGGCCCGTCTCCAACGGCGCGAGAGCGCGTTCATGACAGAACTCGGCGATCACCTTGGCCGCGATCCGGCGGTCGTAGACCTCGCGCAGTGAGCGCGCGGCGATGCCGGTGTCGGGAGAAGCACTCATCGGACGGCCGCCCGTTTGCCGATGTCGACCCTCGTGCCGTTGTCGGTGACGCGGACGAAGTCCGCACGTGTGCAGTAGCTCAGGCGGCCGGTCTTGTTCCCCACCGGGTAGTCGCCCGCCACCTCGAATCCGACGGCGGCGTTGAGCGCCTGCACGTCGACGTTGCGCTCGTCCGGCTCGACGACGACGCGCGCAGTGCCGACGTCGAAGAAGGCGGTGCGCATGATGTGCAGCATCACTTCGCCGGTGAATCCGGATATCGGTCGGTCGGCCGGCGCCACCAGCAGGTGCATGCCGATATCGCCGTCGGCGTGCACGTACCCGGTGTCGGGCTCGGCGAGTTCGCTGGTCAACGGGTCGTACAGCTCGAACATGAACTCGTCACGGCCGTCGGTGCGACCGATGCGCAGACCGTAGTCGGTGCCGTCGGCTGCGCGCATCGTCTCGTCGAGAAAGGCGTGGACCTCGTCGACAGACGACGACAGCATGTCCCAGTACTTCGACTTCGGATGGGTCAGCCAGGTGTGCACGAGCGGTGCATCGCGATCGGCGTCGATCCTGGTGGACGACAGGTGCCGGATCGACACGGGAGAAGAACTCATCGGCCCCACTTCGGTAGAGGAACCGCCTCCGGGGCGTGCGTGGAATGCACGTTCGGAGCACGGTATCGGGCGATTACTTAGGTTAGGCTACATCACTTAGGTTAGGCTAACGGATGCGTCTCCCTATACGGTCAGGGGGTGCGCGGACGTCACCGGTTCGCGCGGTATCGCACACCTCGTGACCGACAGGAGACTTGAGATGGCCGAGACCGTCGAACAGGGCGACGGCTGGAATCTGACGAGCGCGTCCGGCGCGCGGATTCCCGACCAAGTCGCCCTGCGCGCCCAGGCGAAACGAGACAAGATCGCGGCCAAGGATCTGCTGGCCCCGGTCAGCTCGGCGATCTCACTCGCCTCGATCCTCGTCGCGATGTCGGCCGTCGCCTCGGTGGTGCCATTCATTCTCGTCGTCGAGGTCTGCAGGCAACTCCTGCGCGACGACACCGACACCGGCACCGTCACCGCTCTCGTCGTCGCCGCCTTCGTGGTGGCCGTCCTCCGCGGGTTCCTGCAGATCATCGGACTCGTCTGGACGCACCGAGTCGACGCAGGCTTCCAGCTCACGCTGCGTCGTCGTCTCGCGGCGAAGGCGAGCAGGCTGCCCCTGGGGTGGTTCAGCGCCCGGACATCCGGCGACGTCAAACGGCTGCTGTCCGACGACGTCGAAGCGCTGCACTATCTGATCGCCCACGTCCGGCTGGAGTACGTGAACGCGATGGTGACGCCACTGGTCATCCTCGTGTACCTGTTCGTCGCCGACTGGCGGCTGGCGCTCGTCACTCTGATCCCCGTGATCGGGTATGCGTTCGCACTGAAGGCCATGACCAGTCCGGAGTTCACCCGGCTGCTCGGCGGTTTCACCGCGGGCCAGCGCGCCGTCGACAGCACCGCGGTCGAGTTCGTCGACGGCATCGCCGTTATCCGCGCGTTCGGTCAGACGCGCAAGGCGTCCGCGGCGTTCTCCGCAGCCGTCGACGGTTACGCCGACGCGCTCGACGCGTGGAAGACACCGATGACACGGCTCCAGGCGATGGCCGACATGCTGTTGGCACCCGTCTTCTCGACGCTCGTCGTGACCGCCGCCGCCGTCGGCATGACCACCCTCGACTGGATCGACCCGCTCGACCTCATTCCGTTCCTGCTCGTCGGCGTCGGACTGGGGGCAGGGTTCCTCGGCTTCGCGTACGCCGGGCAGTCGCTCCGCCAAGGGGCGGCCGCCGCGCGCCGGATCACCGAGCTCGAAGCACTGCCCGAACTCGCGCAGACCGCGGCGAGCTCCGGTGTCGTCGACGTCGCCGGGGCTGTTCGCTTCCACGACGTCACGTTCGGATACCACGTCGACACTCCGGTGCTCCACGGCATCGATCTGACGCTCGAACCGGGCACCGTCACCGCACTCGTCGGCCCGAGCGGCTCCGGCAAGACGACGCTCGCGCGTCTCCTCGCGCGGTTCCACGACGTCGACGCGGGCACGATCACGATCGACGGCCGCGACATCGCGGCCATGCCGCTCGCCGACCTGTACTCGATCGTCGGATTCGTCTTCCAGGACGTGCACTTGATCGCGGGCACCGTCGCCGACAATCTCCGTCTGGCGCGACCGGACGCGAGCCCCGTCGACCTCGAGGATGCGGCGCGGCTCGCGCAGATCCACGATCGGATCGTCGAACTCCCGCGCGGCTACGACTCGGTGATCGGCTCCGACGTGAACTTCTCCGGCGGCGAGGCGCAACGCCTGTCCATCGCGCGCACGCTGCTCGCAGACAGCCGGGTCCTGGTGCTCGACGAGGCGACCGCTTTCGCCGACCCCGAGTCGGAGGCCGCTGTGCAGGACGCGCTCGCGTCGGTGATCGCCGACCGCACGGTCCTGGTGATCGCGCACCGTCTGCACACCATCACCGACGTCGACCAGATCGTGGTGCTCGACGCCGGAGCCGTCGTCGAACGCGGCGTCCACGACGCGCTGGTGGCTTCCGGCGGCCTGTACCGACGACTGTGGCAGTCCAATGAGAACGCGATGGCGACTCTCGCCGACGAGCAGGAGGTCCCCCGATGATCCGCAGAGCTTTCGAGCTGGTCCCCGCCGACCGGCAGCATCTGATTCCGTTTCACCTGGTGGCGACGCTGATCTACGGTGTCGCGCAGGCCGCGGCCTTCGTCCTGCTCATCCCGCTGCTCGAGTCGCTGTTCGACGGTGACACCGGCGCGGCCGGGGTGTGGCTCGCCGTGATGGCCGGCGTGGTCGTCGTCGCGGCGGTCGCAGGCTACTTCCAGTCACTGCTCGGATTGAAACTGGGCGTCGGCATGCTGCGCGGTGTCTCGCATCGTCTCGGCGATCATCTTGCGGCCTTGCCGCTCGGCTGGTTCTCCGGTCGCACCACCGCGTCGATCACACGCACGGTGGTGGCGGACGTCCGCGAGATCGTCGAGTTCTTCGCCCATCTGCTCGCAGTGATGGTGACCGGCGTCGTCGTCCCGATCGGCATCGGGATCGGCGTCCTGTTCATCGACTGGCGCCTCGGAGTCATCATGCTCGTCTCGCTGCCCGTCATGGCTGCGGTCGACAAGCTGGCGGGTCGCTCGTACCGGAGCGCCGACGACCGGCTGCACGCGAGTGCCGCCGAGGTGGACGCTGGTGTCCTCGAGTTCACCACCGCTCAGCCGGTCCTGCGCGCGTTCGGCGCGGTCGGCGAGCGTAACCGTGCGTTGGAGTCGGCGCTGGCCCGGCATCGTCGTGCGTCGGGCGGATTGATCGCGGCGAGCGTGCCCGGGCTGGCTGCTTTCGCGATCGTCGTGCAGATCGTGTTCGTCGCGCTCGTGTACGCGGTCGCGGTGTGGGCGACCGACGGCGACTTCGCCGCCGCGACGGCGGTCGGCTTGATCGTGGTGGCGTCGCGGTTCATCGATCCGGTGTCTGCGCTCGCGCAGGTGTCGACGTCCACGCGCCGTGCGAGCGCGGCGGTCGACCGCGTCCACGATCTGTTGGCCGCGCCCGAACTCCGTGACCCGGCGCAGAGTGCGGTGCCGGTAGACAACTCGCTCTCTTTCGACGGCGTCTCGTTCGGGTATCAGCCCGGCGTCCGGGTGGCGTGCGACGTCTCGTTCACGGTTCCGGCGGGTACGACGACGGCGATCGTCGGGCCGAGCGGATCGGGCAAGACGACATTGCTGCGGCTGGCGGCTCGGTTCTACCCGGCGGACGGGGGAGCGGTCCGGATCGGTGGCGTCGACGTCGCCGACATGTCGTTGGAGGATCTGATGGCGCAGGTGTCGCCGGTCTTCCAAGACGTCTACCTCTTCAATCAGACTATCGAGGAGAACATTCGGATCGGTCGGCCGGACGCGTCCGACGAGGACGTCCGCCGGGCTGCGCGGGTCGCCGCCGTCGACGAGATCGTCGAACGGCTGCCGCAGGGGTGGGAGACGATGGTCGGCGAGCGCGGCGCGAACCTGTCCGGTGGTGAACGCCAGCGGGTGTCGATCGCTCGAGCGCTCCTCAAGGATGCGCCGATCGTGCTGCTCGACGAGGCGACGAGTGCGTTGGATCCGCACAACGAGGCGGTGGTGGTGCACGGCCTGCGCGAGTTGACGCAGGGCAAGACGGTCGTGGTGGTGGCCCACAAGTTGTCGACGGTCGCGCACGCCGACCAGATCGTGGTGGTCGACGACGGCACAGTGGTCGACCGCGGAACGCATGCCGAGCTCGCGTCCCGGGAGGGGCGTTACGCCGACTTCGTCGCCCAGCGCGACCGTGCCCGCGGCTGGCGCCTAGCTGTACGGCCTACTTCCAGTAGGCGCGGCCCTTGATCGAGGCCTTGTCGATGCCGTGGCCGCGGAGAGACTTGGTCACCGACCGAGTGGTCATCGCATCGCAGGCGACCCACGCGAAGGCGCCGGGGGCCGGGGTGAGCTGGTCGGCGGCTTCGCGGAGGAGTTGGCCGTCGTTGACGCGCTCGACCCAGGTGACGTCGGTCGTCGGGGTCGCGCGGAGCGGGAGGCTCTGGTCGGACGGGTACTGCCATTCGATCCAGACGCGCGCGGGTACGCCGCCGATCGCGTCGAGCAGCGAATTGATCGCGGGGAGCGACGCGGTGTCGCCGAAGATCAGGTACTCGCTTGGCGTGACGGTGGGGATCTCGAACTTGGATCCCATCACGGTCGCGGCGATCTCGTCGCCGGGCTCCGCGGCGAGCGCCCACCGGGCCGCCGGGCCGTTGTGGATCGCGAACTCCACGTCGAAGGTGTCGGCGTCGGCATTCGGGTCGCACAGGGTGTAGCCGCGCTGCGCTACGTCGTCGCCGTCCGGGATCCAGAGTCGGACCCACTGGGTCGGATGAATCGGATGGTCGGCCAGCAGTCCGCCGCCGGTGAAGCCGAGGCGCACGTACTCGTCCGTGATCTTCTGCGTGGATGTCACGGTCAGGACGTAGTCGCTGCCGCCCATCGCTTTCAAGACGAGCCCGCTGAAACCTTTACCCATGAGGCCACCCTAACCTGACTTCGATCGAGATGCTAAGTTTAGGCTAGCCTCATTCCCTCATTCGGGGTCGGGCTGGGTGGCAACCCGACTTCACGCTCCCTCTCACGCAGAAAGGCTGACCGATGACCACTGTCGACGATCACGCGCAGACCGCTACGATCCGGAGCCTGATTCCGGACTGGCCCGCTGACTTCGCCCAGCGCTACCGCGATCTCGGGCTGTGGGAGGGCAAGACCTTCAGCACTCGCCTCGACGAGTGGGCCGACCTCTACGGGGAGTCGACGGCGGTGGTCGACGGCGACCGCCGGTTCACCTACCGCGACCTCGCGACGCGTGCGACGCGTCTCGCGCACGGCCTGCGGAACATCGGCGTCGGCCGGGGCGACGCCGTGCTCCTCCAGTTGCCGAACTCGGCCGAGTTCGTCATCGGCTGGTTCGCGTTGCAGCGTCTCGGCGCGGTGCCCGTCCACACCCAGCCCGGACACCGCCACCTCGAGGTCAGCTACCTCGCCGGCGCGACTCGGGCCGTCGCGTACATCACCACCGACGAGTTCGCCCGCTTCGACCACCGTGCCCTCGCGAGCCAGGTGGCCGACGAAGTGGAGTCCATGACCTCGGTGATCATCGCCGGTGATCTCGGCGACCACGCCGCCGACGACCGCTTCCACACCTTCGACTCGCTGTACGTCAACGACGACAGGGGACTGGGCGACGACAGGGGGCTGGGCGACGACAGGGGCCTCAACGACGACGGGGGGCTCAACGACGGTGGGCTGGGCGACCCGGCGGACCCGTCGGACATCGCCCTGCTCCTGCTGTCCGGCGGAACGACGGGCATGCCCAAGCTCATCGGGCGAACGCACGACGACTACGCGTACAACTCGCGGGTCGCGGGGGACCGGAGCCGTCTCGACGCCGACAGCGTGTACCTCGCGATCCTGCCGATCGCGTTCAACTACACCTGGAACTGCCCGGGCATCCTGTCGACGTTCCGCGTCGGTGGCACCGTGGTCCTCGCACCGAACCAGGATCCAGCGGTGTGCTTCGAGCTGATCGAACGCGAGAAGGTCACCATGACCGCGATCAACCCGCAGCTCGCGCCGATGTGGCTCGACGAGCGAGAGTTCACCGAGAACGACCTCAGCTCCCTGAAGATCATCGAGATCGGTTCGGCACGTCTGGCCGACTACGAGGCCCGCCGCATCATCGACGAGTTCGATGCGACGCTCCAGCAGATCCTCGGCATGTCCGAGGGACTGTTCTGCGCCACCCACCTCGACGACGACCCCGAACTTCTCGCCACCACCCAGGGCGTCCCGGTTTCCGAGTACGACGAGATCCGCGTGATCGACGCCGAGGGCGTCGTGGTCCCGAACGGCGAGATCGGCGAACTGACCGTCCGCGGCCCGTACACGCTGCGCGGCTACTTCGACGCTCCGGAACAGACGGCGAAGGCCATCACCGCCGACGGCTTCTACTGCACCGGCGACCTCGTCCGCCGACTCGACAGCGGGCACCTCATCGTCTCCGGCCGCATCAAGGACCAGATCAACCGCGGCGGCGAGAAGATCGCCGCGACCGAGGTCGAGGGTGCGCTGCTCGAACACCCCGACATCCGAGCGCTGGCGATCCTCGGCGAACCCGACGAGACGCTCGGCGAGCGGTCGGTGGCCTTCGTCGTCATCGACGACGGCGCCCCCGAGCTGACGCGTCGGGACCTCCAGACGTTCACCGAGTCGGTCGGCCTGTCCGCCTATAAGGCGCCCGATGTCGTGCGGATCATCGACGAGATGCCGTTGACGCCGCTCGGCAAGATGGACAAGAACGCGCTCCGCGCCCATCTCGGCTGAGACGCACATGGACACCCTCTCGACTTCTTCGACGGTCAGTGAACTCGCGACGATCCTCGGCGCCGCCGTGGCCGACCATCCCGAACGCTGCGCGATCGCCACCGAAGCGGAGCGCATCACCTACCGTGAATTGGGGACACGGGTCGCCGATCTCGCCGGGCGCCTCCGTGAAGCGGGTATCGGCCCCGGCCGTGCCGTCGCCGTTCACGTGCCGCGTTCGCCTTCCGCCCTCATCGCGATCCACGCCGTCATCGCCACCGGAGCCGTCGTCGCACCCCTGGACGTCAACGATCCGTCCGAACGCGTCCGCGCGCTCCTGGAGCAGGCGGGCATCTCGCATCTGCTGGTGCGCAGCGGCGAACCGTCGTCCGTCGACGTCGGGGAGGGGCTCGCCGTGGTCGTTCGCGACGCGTCGCCGTCCCGCCTCGAGGGCGGCTACCTGCTGTTCACGTCGGGCAGCACCGGCGTCCCAAAGGGGGTGCTCCTCTCGGGTGAGGCCGTCGCGCACTTCGCGCGGTGGGCCGCCCGATCCGCCGGCCTGACCTTCGAGGACCGGGTGGCTGCCCAGGCCGCCCTGACCTTCGACCTCAGCACGTTCGACGTCTTCGCCACGGCGGTCGCCGGAGCTACGGCCGTCATCCTCCCGGACTGGTTGAAGCCGTTCCCCGCGGACACCGTCGACTGGCTCGCCGAACAACGGATCACCGCCGTCTACGCGGTCCCGACCCTGATGAAGGGGATCGTCGCGGCAGGCGGACGGTCGGCGACGCTGCCCGCGCTGGCGACCATCATGTTCGCGGGCGAACCGTATCCGGTGGCCGCGCTGACCGACCTTCTCGCCGCATTCCCCGACGCCCGAGTACTCAACTGGTACGGGCCAACCGAGACCAACGTGTGCACCGCGCAAGATGTCCGGCAGTGGCGGCCCGGGACGCCGGTGCCCATCGGCGAGGCCGTCGACGGGGTGCTCGTCGAGATCGTCGACGCCGAGCTCGTCGTAGCCGGTCCCACGTTGCTGACCGGCTACGTCGTCGACGGAGTCGTCTTCGATCCCGCCGTCGACGTCGTCTTCGGCGACGGGAAGTGCAGACGCGCTTACCGGACCGGCGACCGCGCGTACCGCGACGATGACGGTCGCCTGGTTCTCGTCGGTCGCGTCGACCGCCAGATCAAACGTCGCGGCTATCGCATTGACCTGTCCGGGATCGAGGCGATCGCCGCCGAAGCCGGTGCCACACACGGGGCGGCCGCCGTCGCCACCGGCGCCGACCAATACCTCACCCTCTTCGTCGACGTCGATGCGACGTCGCCGACCACTGTGCTCGACACCGTCGAGCACGCTCTGCGAGAACGGCTGCCAACCTATTCGCAGCCCGACCGGGTCGTCGCGCACTCCCCGTTGCCGACGAACCGTCGCGGCAAGGTCGACCGGCCCCGCTTGGAAGAACTCGCAGCGGACATGCTCACCAACCAGCAGGAGGCACACTCATGACGCAGGACGATCTCGGACAGCTCGCCATCGACGACGTGTGCGAGGTGGTGTCGGAGGCGATCGTCCGCAGGCACGGCAAGGCCGAGCCGATCGATGCGGACACGCAGATGCTGATCACCGGCATGCTCGACTCGCTCACCCTGGTGAACATCGTCGCCGAACTCGAGAAGCGGCTCGGTCGGAAACTTCCCGAAGACATGGTCGTCGCTCGCAACTTCCGCACGCCGACCACGCTGCACACCGCGGTGACCGCCGTGCTCGCGGAGCGCGTCTGATGACGGCGGTGCCTCGTCTAGTCGAGGCCTCCCCAGCCGCTGTGCCCCCAGCCGATGTACCTGCAGCTGTAGAGGCGGAGGCCGCCGACATCGCCGCGGCCTTGGCCGACATGAGGTTCCGGGACGCGTGGCGCGCCTTGCTGGCCCTCCCGTCGGTCTCGGCTGTCATGGCCGACTCGCTGCGCGGTGCGACCGGCGACGGCATAGTCACCAACGCGGTCGCGGTGATCGAAGGACTCGGCCGCGCAGGCGTTCCCGCCGGCCTCTGCTATGCGTTCACGTCGCAGATCTTCGGCATCCAGTGGCCGCTGGCGTCGTCGGCGCGCAACCCGCTCGCTCCCTACGTCGACGGTCTCATCGACGGCTCGCTCGTCCTGTGCCACGCGCTCACCGAGGAGACCGGCGGCTCCGACCCGCTGTCCATGCGGACCGCGGCCACGGTCACCGACAGCGGGTACCGGCTCGACGGCCGCAAGGCGTATGTGACCGCCGCGCCCGAAGCCGATCTGATCCTGACGTTCGCGCGCACCGACGAGGCGCGTCACCCGTTCGCGCTGAGCGCGTTCCTGATCCCCTCGGGTCGAGCGGGCGTCGTCCGTTCCGAGCCGTTCGCCAAGGTCGCGCTCACCGAAGTGCCGATGGGTGCCGTCGACTTCGACGGCGTCGCCGTGGCCGATGCTGACCTGGTGGCTGCGGAAGGATCAGGGCTCGCCTTCCTGTCGAGCACGACGACGTGGGAGCGCGCGTTGCTGATGAGTTACGCACTCGGCGGCATGCACGCCACGATCGAACGGGTCGTCGGGTGGCTGCGTGATCGGGAGCAGTTCGGCCGGAGTCTCGGCTCGAACCCGCTTGTCGCGTCGCGCGTCTCGGACCTCGCGACCATCCGCTACCGTGTCCGCGCCCTCGTCTACGACATGGCACGCCGCATCGACGAGGGCGCCACCCCGCTGAGCGCGCTGTCGACGGACGCGGCACAGGTCAAGATCTCCTGCGCGCAGGACCTACTCGCGTTCGAGACGGCTGCCGCGCCGCTGTTCGGCGCACGCTCGGTGATCGCCGATTCGGGATACGGAATCAACATGACGAGTGCGATCGCGGCATCCATCTATGCGGGCACCAACGACCTGTTGCGGGTGTCCATCGCCCGTGACCTCGGACTTCCGGTGGAGAACTGACATGACGATCGCTGTACACCCGGTCGACGCCGCGCTGGACCTCGCCGCGTCGATCACGCCGCGCCTGACCGAACTCGCCGATCCGATCGATCGGGGCGAGACGCCGCCACAGGAGGCCTACGACCTGATCCGGGAGTCCGGACTGCTCGCCGCGATGATCCCGATCGAGAACGGCGGGCTCGGCCTCGACTTCGCCGACTACACACGGCTTCTCGCCGAACTCGCCGCCGCCAACGGTGCGATCGCGCTCGGCTTCAACATGCACAACGTCGCGATCGGATCCCTGTTCGAAGCCGACGTCGACGCTCTCGGATCGACCGGTGTCGCCTTCCGCGACTGGGTGATCGACCAGGTCGTGGTAGGCCGCACGATGTTCGCATCGGCGGCGTCCGAGCCGGCGACCGGCGCGCGCCTGCGCGGCATCTCGACCGTCTACCGCCGCGACGGCGACGGCTACGTCCTCGACGGACACAAGTCGTTCGTGTCGCTCTCCGGAGTCGCCGACCACTATGTGGTGACCGCACGGCCCCACGACGACGACTCCGACGTCGAGGTGTCGCACTTCGTGGTGAGCGCCGGTGATCCGGGCGTCTCCTTCTCGACGGAATGGGCGGGTACCGCGCTCCGCGGCACGTCGACTGCACAGATGTTCCTGGCCGACACCAGGATTCACGCCGACCGGTTGTTCCTCGGGGTCGAGGGGATGTCGCTGTTCAAAGCCGTCCGTGACCCGCACTGGATGGCGGCTGGCTACCTCGGGGCCTATCTGGGCCTGTCGGAGGCGATCGTCGACTTCGCGGCGCAACGACTCGGCGCCGACGAGCGACGACGGAGCCAGGCCGCCGACGTCCAACGTCTCGGCGCGATGACGGTCGCGCTGCAGGCGACCCGAGCACTGACGACGGCTGCTGCGCGCGGCGTCGTCGACCGGCGCTCGGATCAGGCGACCAACGCGACCGTGTACGCGGCCAAGCATCACCTGGGCGAGACCGCGCAGTCGCTGGCCGCGCAGGCCGTCGCCCTCGTCGGATCGGCGGCGATGGCCGCCGACCAACCGCTGCAGCGACTGCTCCGGGAAGTCCAGTTCTGCTCGATCATGCCCGCGAAACCCGCCGACTGCCTCGACTACGTCGGCAAGTCGACGTTGGGCGCCAACATGTTCGACGTCTCCAACCACGGGTGGTGACGCGCGATGCCGACTCTGCCGCACCCGCTCGGTGACCTCGAATACGTGTTGCTCGACGGCGACCCCGACTTGCCGACCCTGGTGTTCCTGCACGAGGGACTCGGATCGGCCGGCCAGTGGGGGCGGCTCCCGTCGCTGGTCAGCGACGCCACCGGGATGCGTGCGCTCGTCTACTCGCGCCACGGGTACGGCGGTTCGGCCGGCGACGGTCCGCAGGGCGCCGACTACCTGCACCGCGAGGGGACCGACGTCCTCCCGGAAGTGCTCGACGCGCTCGGCATCGACACACCGTTCCTCGTCGGGCACAGCGACGGTGCGTCGATCGCGGTCGTCAACGCCGGCACACACCCGGTGCGGGCCGCCGTGCTCATCGCGCCCCACCTCGTCGTCGAGGACACGACGTTGACCGGGATCCGCGCCACCGCGGCCCGCTTCGACGAGCAGGTCCGTCCGTCGCTGGCGATGTTCCACGACGATCCCGACGGTCTGTTCGCGCGATGGTCTGGCGTGTGGCTGTCCGAGGAGTTCGCCTCGCTCGACCTCACCGATTTGCTGCCGCGGATCGACGTCCCGCTGCTCGTCGTCCAAGGAGTCGACGACGAGTACGGCACTTCGATCCACCTCGACGCCGTCGCCGAACACGCGTCGGGGCCGGTCCAGACGCGCCTGCTCGCCGGCCACGGACACCATCCGCACCTGAAAGACCCCGAGGCGATCGCCAGGCTGATCGCCGACTTCGCACACGCCCCCTCTCGATGGGTTCGACGAAAGAAGCGCTATGACGCCGACGACTGTGATCGACGAGACCGGAACGCCCAGCGCGTTCACCGCACCGTTCAGCAGGGCCATGCTCACCAGCGACCGGTCGCTGTCCGTCCTCGACTCTGAGACGGGTGCGTGGGAGACCCGCACCTGGCGCGACGTGCACGCTCGCGCCGTCGAGATCGCCGCGACCCTCGTCGCGGCGCGGGGCGATGAGGGGCAGGTCGAACACGTCGGCTTGATCGGCGACCCGACCGTCGACCTGATCGCCGCGATCCAGGGTGCCTGGCTCGCGGGCGCAGCCGTGGCGATCCTGCCCGGTCCGATCCGAGGTGCCGACGAGAATCGGTGGGCGCAGGCCACGTACACGCGGTTCGCGGGCATCGGCGTCGGGACGGTCCTCGGCGACGGCCCGCAGTTCGATCTCCTCACGGCCGTCGACGGCGACCTGCACCTGGCTCCGGCCCGCGAGTACGGGGTCGGAGCCGACACCGCCGGGTTCGTCCCGGTCGTCGCGGGCCCCGACGCGCCGGCCGTCCTTCAGGGCACCGCGGGTTCCACCGGCGACCCGAAGACGGCCGCGCTGCCGGAGTCCTCGGTCCACACCAACACCGGCGAACTCGTCGCCCGTCTCGGCATGCACCACAGTCGAGACATCGGATTCAGTTGGCTTCCGCTCTATCACGACATGGGCCTGACCTTTCTGCTTGCGGGCATGGGGGCGGGATTCCAGACGTACATCGTGCCCAACTCAGCGTTCGCGGCCGCACCGTTCAAATGGTTGGAATGGCTCACCGAGACCAAAGCGACCGTCACTGCGGCGCCCAACTTCGCCTACGACATCCTGGGCCGCTACGGGCGGCTCCTGCAGTCGGCTGACCTGAGCAACCTGCGCGTCGCGATCAGCGGTGGCGAGCCCATCGACCCGGATGCCTTCGACAAGTTCCTCGCCGAGACCGAACGCTTCGGGTTCGACCCGGCCGCAGCGGCGCCCGCGTACGGCATGGCCGAGTCGACCTGCGCGGTCACCATGCCCGCGACCGGCGAAGGCGCGGCCTACGACGAGGTGACCGTCACGCCGCCCGGCGACGGCTCTGAACCCCGGCGTCGCCGCTACGCGGTGCTCGGAAAGCCGTTGGACGGCATGGAGATCCGCATCGTCGAACCCAACGTCGATGTTCCGCTGATCGATGACCGGGAGGTCGGCCGCGTCGAGATCCGCGGTACGTCGATGATGAGCGGCTACCTCGGCCACCCGCAGCTCGGCGAGGACGAATGGTTCGACACCGGCGACCTCGGCTACCTCCTCGACGGACGTCTCGTGATCTGTGGGCGCGCGAAAGAGATCGTGATCGTCGCCGGACGGAACCTGTTCCCCGTCGAGGTGGAGCGAGCCGCGGCGTCGGTCGACGGCGTCAAACGCGGCGGTGTGGTCGCGATGGCGCGCGACGAGGACTCGTCGCGACCGGGGCTCGTCGTGGTCGCCGAGTACCGCGGTTCGGACCGTGTCGCGACCCGGTCGGCGGTCGTCTCGGCGGTCGCCTCCGAATGCGGCATCGTCCCCGCCGACGTGATCCTGCTCGATCCCGGCACCGTGCCGCGCACGACGTCGGGCAAGCTGCGTCGACTCGAGACCAAGCAGATGGTGACCGCGGGAGCCCTGTCATGACGATGCCGCTCGACGAGTATCGCTCGCTCCTCGACGACGTCTTCGACGACGAGATCCGATCGTGGGTCGAGGAAGCCGAGACCGCGGAGCGCTTCCCACGCAAGCTTCTGGAGAAGCTCGGCGCCGCGGGCGTCTTCACCCACAAGTGGGGCGACGACAAGAAGCCGGATCTGGCGAAACTGTTCGCCCTGGGCAGCAGCCTCGGCCGTCAGGGGTCGGCCGGGATCAGTGTCGGTGTGAGCCTGCACGATTCGGCGATCGCGGTGCTTCGCCGTTTCGGCGGACGATCGCAGACATTGAGCCGGGTCGCCGAAGAAGCAATTCGCGGGGAGTCCGTGCTGTGTCTGGCCGCCTCGGAGTCCTCCGGCGGATCGGATCTTCAGATCGTCGAGACGACCGTCCGCACCGGCGACGACGGACTGCGCGTCGTCGGACGTAAGAAGTTCGTGTCGCTCTCGCCGATCGCCGACTACATCCTGGTGGTGGCCCGCAGCGTCGAGCACGACCCGAACAGCACGCACGACCCGAACAGCACGCACGGGCCGGACAGCACGCACGGGAATGTGGCGCTCGTGCTCGTCCCGACGTCCCAGGTCGTCGTCGAACCGCCCTATCGCAAGGCCAGCGCGGGACCCCTGGACACCGCAGCCGTCAGCATCGACACCGTCGTGCCGACCGACCATCTGATCGCGCGGGCCGGAACCGGGCTCGCCGCTGTCAGCTGGGGTCTCGCGCACGAGCGACTGTCGATCGCGGCGCAGGTGGCGTCGTCGTGCGACACCGTGATCGGCGTGACGCTCGCGCGGATGAACGATCGCACCCAGTTCGGCAAGACCTTGTTCGAGCACCAGGCATTGCGGCTGCGCGTCGCTGACCTGCAGTCGCGTGTCGACATGCTCCGGTACGCGCTCGATGGAATCGCGGCGGGCCGCAAGATGGACCTGCGAACCGCTGCAGCTATGAAGGTGTCCGCGGCGCGGCTGGGGGAGGAGGTGGTCTCCGAGTGCATGCACCTGTTCGGCGGTTCGGGATTCCTCACCGACGAGACGCCGCTCGCACGGTGGTGGCGGGATATGAAGCTCGCCCGCGTGGGCGGCGGCACCGACGAGGTGCTCTGGGAACTCGTCGCGGCGTCGATGCGCCCCGACGTCGTCGGCTACCGACGGTTCGCGGGATCCATCACGTGACATCCCAGTCGTGCGACCGCGGCCGACATGTGACGCGGATCGTATTGCTCGAATCCGACAGGTCGGGTTTGAATGTTACCTGAGATTCAGGTTAGCCTGACCTATATTATGCGAGCGGGGCTTTCGGTGCCTCGACGATGAATGGAGACGCACATGTCGCAGGGAGACTCGTTCGGGGAGCAGCCGTACGCTGACGAGCCCTACGCGCAGCCGGGGGAGTACGCCCAGCCAGGGGAGTACACGCAGCCGGAGCGTTCCGCCCAATCCGAGGGATCGTCGGGCTCGAAGGTCAACGTCCCAACCATCCTGGCGTCTGCGGGCATCGCGGCCGTCATCTCGGCGCTAATCGTCACCATCGGTGTCGTCGGGCTCGCCACGTCGGACAAGTTCGGGACCGACACGGCGGCCGCTCAGCCGACGGTTGTTAACCTCGGCAACGCTCAGGGCACGCAGACGCCCAACGGGGTCACCACCCCGCAGAACACCGGCGACCAGGCGGCCGGCACGCCGATCGCCGGCGCGCCGACGGAGAACGTCCCCGAGAGCAATGGTGACGCGGGCACCGGGACGGGCACTCAGGGCACCCAGGGCACCGGCACCGCACCGCAGACGGGCGACGCAGGTCAGAACGCTCCGACACAGCCGCAGTCGTCGACGCCCGCACCGTTGACCGCGGGACAGCTCAACACCAAGGTCAAGACCATCATGAACACCGGCGCGTCGAACGCCACCCGTGCCGATGAACTCCAGGGCGGTCAGCAGGCTGTCGGTTCGGTGAACGCCGTGGCTCAGATGCTGAAGGTCAGCGGAGCCGGATTCAGCTACAAAGTCGTCGGGCCGATCACCCAGAACGGTACCACCCTGAACGCTCGCCTGCAGATGTCGCTGGTCGGTAACGGCTCGCGCTACCTCGATCTGAGCTGGGTGTGGACGGACAACAAATGGAAGCTGTCCAACACGAGCGTCTGCACCATCGCCGAATACGCGATGCTCAAGTGCACGGTCTGACCCATCGAATCGGTCGTCTCTCGAGGCGTCCCTAGAGTAGGAGAATCCCGATGACCAGGCTGAAGTCGAGTCTCGTTCTCATCATCGTCGCAGTCGTCGCACTCGTCATCGGCGGATGCTCGTCGCCGGACGACGCGGATGCCGCGCCCGTCAAGATCAATCTGCCCGACGGCCGCACGGTCGACATCCCGGATACGCCGACACGCATCGTGACGCTCGGCGGACAGTGGACCGACGTCGCGTTGTCGTTCGGTGTCACACCCGTCGGGTACTACGACGCGCAAGAGGTCCAGACCGGGAAGAAGGCTCCGTGGTTCGGTGACAAGCTCAACGACTCGGTATTGGTGAACCCGAACGACGACGTCGTCGGATCGGTCGCCAAGCTCGAACCCGACCTGATCCTGGCTCCCGGCTTCGCGTCCATGGCCGAAGGCTTCGACAAGCTCGAGGCGATGGCTCCGACGATCGACAAGATCAGCGGTCAACAGGTCGATCCCTGGCAGGACATGGTGACTCTGATGGGCACCATCTTGCACCAGCCGGAGAAGGCCAAGGAGATCATCGGCGGCGTCGACGCCAAGATCAAGGCGCTCGCCGACGAATTTCCCGGTCTCAAGGGCAAGACCTACTCGTTCGCGTACCTCTACGGCTCGGACCAGATCTCGGTTCTCGGAGACGAGTCCGACGGATCGGCCAAGCTGTTCTCGCAGCTCGGTCTGAAGATGTCGCCGACGGCGATCCGCGAGTCGACCAAGACGGGGCAGCCGCGTTTCCAGATCAGTACCGAGAACGTCAACCTCCTCGACTCCGATCTCCTCGTCGCCGCTAGCCAGACGCCGAAGCTGCAGGAGCGGGTCGAAGGCCTACCCGGCTACAAGAACCTGACCTCGGTGAAGACCGGCGCGGTCGCGATGCTGTCGACACTCGAGATCACCGGTCTCAACGAGCCGTCGCCGAACTCGATCCCGTACGCCTTCGACCACATGAAGCCGGCTCTGCAGGCCGCGTCCGACGCGAAGTAGCGTCGTCTGCTGGTCGACGCGAAGGCGAGACACGCCAACCATCGCGCGCTCACCGATAGACAAGGTTCGTACACGTTGGGAAAGACGCCACAGAGACTCGGCGGACTGCTGTTGCTCCTGGCAGCTCTGGTCGCGGCGGCGGTGGCGTCGATCGCTTTCGGTTCGCGGGCGATCCCGGTCGGAGATGTCTGGCACATCCTCTGGAACGAGGACGGCACTGACATCTCCGGCATCGTGCACGGTCTGCGGATCCCGCGGACCGTGCTCGGTCTCGTCGCAGGCGCCGCGATCGGCGCCGCGGGAGCGCTGACTCAGGGGCACACGCGTAACCCGATGGCCGATCCGGGTCTGCTGGGCGTCAACGCGGGCGCCGCGTGCACGGTGGTCGTGGGCGTCTACGTCATCGGCATCACGACGCCGATCCAGTACATGGCGTTCGGGCTGGTCGGTGCGTTGGTCGCGTCGAGTCTGATGTTCCTGATCGCGTCGGCGGGCAAGGGTGCGAACCCGTTGACGTTGATTCTCGCGGGTACGGGTCTGTCGGTGCTGTTGATGGCGATCACGTCGGCGATCGTCCTGATCGACACCGCGTCGTTGGACGCGTGGCGTTTCTGGCAGGTCGGTTCGACGGAGGGGCGCGGCTGGGACGTCATCGTCGCGACGTTGCCGTTCATCGTCCCGGGCATGGTCCTCGCGGTGGCGAGCGGATTCTTCTTGAACATCCTGTCGCTGGGCGACGACATCGCGCACGCGTTGGGCACTCGGGTCCGGCAGGCTCGCATCATCGGGATCATCGGGATCACGTTGCTCGTCGGCGCGGCGACCGCGGCGTGCGGCCCGATCGTGTTCCTCGGCCTGGTGGCTCCGCATATCGCGCGGTTCATCACGGGCCCCGACTATCGGTGGATCGTCCCGTATTCGGCGTTGATCGGCGGACTGTTGCTGGTCGGCAGCGACGTGGTCGGCCGCGTCATAGCACGTCCGGGCGAAGTCCAGGCGGGCATCATTCTCGCGGCGATCGGCGCCCCGTTCTTCATCGTTCTGGTCCAGGCGAAGAAGCTGGTGGCCGTCTGATGGACCTCACGAAGCATTCCGGCGATGAGCCGGTCGCCGTCGAACGCCCGCTCGACGCTCCGCGGGCCCGCCGCACGATCGTGCGGGCGGGCAGTGTGCAGTTCGTCGTCAACCCGTGGGCTGCGGGTCTCGGCGTGGTGCTCGCCGCCGTCGCCCTCGTGCTGTTCGCAGTGAGTATCGGCACCAGTTCGTTGCCGATGACGCCGATCGACGTCGGGCGGATCCTGCTCGGCGGCGGCACCAAGTTCGAGAACGTCGTCGTCTTCGACTCGCAGCTCCCGATCGGTCTCGTGAGTCTCCTCGTCGGGTTCGCGCTCGGCGCGTCGGGCGCATTGACACAGGTCACGCTGCGCAATCCGCTCGCTACCGCAGACATGCTGGGCATCACCTCGGGGGCCAGCGCGGGGGCTGTCGTCGTCATCACGTTCGGTGCGACGTGGGCGTCGTGGCTCGCCGACCTCGGGTTGACGGTGGCCGCGCTTCTCGGCGGGCTGTTGACCGCACTCGCGATGTTCTTGATGACGTGGCGGCGCGGCATCGATCCGATCCGGCTGGTCCTCGTCGGTGTCGCGATGACCGCGGGCATGCAGGCGTTCATCGCGTATCTGTTGACGCGTGCCGAGGTCAATCAGGTGCAGCAGGCGCAACTGTGGATCGTCGGCTCGGTGTCCGGGGCGACGTGGAGCAAAGTGTGGCCGCTGGTCGCCGTCGTCGCGGTCGCGTTGGTGATCATCGCCGCCAATGCGCGGAACCTCGCGATCATCAGTCTGGGCGACGAGGTGAGCCGCAGCCTCGGCGTCCGCACCAGTGCGGTGACGGGCGTTGTCTTCGTGACGGCGGTCGTCCTGGCTGCGGTCGCGGTGTCGGCTGCGGGCCCGATCGCGTTCGTCGCGCTCCTCGCGCCGCAGGTCGCGGTGCGCCTGGCGCGTGCCGAGATCCCCGGTGCGATCACGTCGGGGCTGATGGGTTCGGTGCTGGTGATCGGCGGCGAAGTACTCTGCCGCACCGTCCTGCCCGCCGGTCTGCCGGTGGGTGTCGTCACTGCGGGCGTCGGTGGTCTCGCGTTGATCTATCTGATGGTTCAGATCACCCGGAAGGCGTCGGTGTAGACCGGCGTTCGACCGCCGGTGGTGCTGAGATCAGTACGCTCACTGCCCCGTTTCGGCTATTTGCCGGAGCGGAGCGATGAGACGACTGATCTCAGCGGTGCAGGGCATCAGCCCTTTACGCACATCAGCGTCGTCAGACGGGTGACGACCTCGACGAGCGGCGACGGACCGGTTGACTGCGCGTCGATCACCGCCCCAGAAAGTTATGCCCCAGAAAGTTATGCCCCAGAAAGTTATGCCCAAGTAGGGCGGTATGGCTCCCACAGCAGGCGGATGCCCGCTTCTTCAGGGGTCCGATCGCCTTTGGCCCAGTTGCACGGGCCGCACGCGGCGACACAGTTCACCCAGGTGTTGCCGCCGCCGCGTGACTGCGGCATCACGTGGTCCCACGTCTGCGCGTGTTCGCCGCAGTAGGCACAGAGGTGTTTGTCGCGCCGTAGCACCTTCTCGCGAGTGGTGTGCTCGCGTTCGACGTACGGGCGGTACACGTATTCGCGCAGGATCACTTCGCGGGGGACTTCGACCTGCATCGAGACCGAGTGGGCGATGATCGGCGGGTCGAAGCGCTCGACCATCCACATCTTGTTCTCGAGGAGGTTGGCGACGACGTCGCGGAACGGCCGACGGTGCAGCACAGCGTTGTCGGCGTTGCGGACTATCACAGGTATCGCATCGATCGCTTGAATCGCCATGGCGGGCCTACCTCCCCTCAAGAAAATAGCCCAGACGAGGCCTTCTCGCTGGGTAAGGCGGCGACGGCGCGTTCGCGACGTAGAAACGTACGGGGACGGCCGACTCCGGTCAACGGGTTTTTCTGCCTGATGCGGGATTGATTCGAGCGGACGGCGGTGCGGGCGTCGCCTGCACGCTGTCGTAGACTTCTCGCGACGGCCGAATCCCCACCACGGCCGCCTGCTCTCGTAGCTCAGGGGATAGAGCACCGCTCTCCTAAAGCGGGTGTCGCAGGTTCGAATCCTGCCGGGAGCACAAGTTCGGCCGCGGATGGTCGTGCCACCCGCGTGCGATCCCCGGATACGGTAGACGCCATGACTGCACAGACATCGGGCGCACTCACGGTTCTCGTGACCGGCGCCAGCAGCGGAATCGGCGCGGACGTGGCACGGCAGATTGTCGCTGCCGGCCACCGCGTGTACGGCACGAGCCGCAATCCGGCCACCGTCGAAGACCCGATCGCGGGCGTCACCTATGTGCGGCTCGACAACGCCGACTACGCCTCGGCCGCCGCATGTGCCGCCGAAGTCGGCGCCGTCGACATTCTCATCAACAACGCGGGAGAGAGTGCGGCAGGCGCCTTCGAAGACACCCCGATGGACGCCGTCGAGCACCTGTTCGCCGTCAACGTGTTCGGTCCCGTCGCACTCACCAAGGCCGTCCTTCCCGGCATGCGGGAACGAGGCCGCGGCACCGTCGTGATGGTCGGCTCGATGCTCGCGAGCTTCCCCGTCGCCTTCCGCACCAACTACGCCGCTACCAAAGCCGCGCTCAAGGGGTACGCGATGGCGTTGCGTCGAGAAGTCGCGCCCTACGGGATCCGCGTCGTGACCGTCGAACCCGGCACCATCGCGACCGGCATAGGGGAGCGACGTACCATCCACATCGGTGACGACTCGCCGTATCGCGCCGAGTACGAGACGGTCGCCGCAGCCACCCGCGCCAACGAAGCCAAGGGCATCTCGAGCACCGCGATGGCGAAAACCGTCGTGCAGGCTGCGCTCTCGGAACAGCCGAAACCGTTCTACGCCAGAGGAAACCGTGCGCCGGTCGTGTTCGCGCTGCAACGGGTCGCGCCGCGTCAGCTGGTACTCGACCTCACCGCGCGCATCCACGGCCTCGCGAAGATCCGTCCGTGAAGCCGGTAGTCCTCCGCGTCATCGGAATAGGCCCCGGAGGGCCGCGCCAGATCACGCTCGACGCTGTCGACGCCATCGCCGCGACGGACGTGTTCCTGATCCTCGACAAAGGCGACCGCACCTCCGAGCTGACCGGTGTGCGGCAGCAGATGCTCGACGCACATGCTGCGCCCGGGCACACCGTCGTCGCCGTGCCGGATCCGCCGCGCGACCGCGACCCCGCCGACTACGCGGCCGAAGTGCGCCGCTGGCACGCCGCCCGAGTCGACGCCATCGACGCCGCCCTCACCGCGCACTTGCCCGACGGCGGGACCGCGGCGTTCCTCGTCTGGGGCGACCCGGCGCTCTACGATTCGACGCTGCGTCTGACCGACGCCCTCGCGCGCCGGCGTCCGCTGTCCGTCGACGTCGTCCCCGGCGTCACGAGCGCATCGGCGCTCACCGCTGCGCACGGGATCGTCGCGCACGCGGTCGGCGAACCGATCCTCACCACTACCGGCCGACGACTCTCGTCCACACCGGACGGCGCCGACCAGAACCAGATCGTCATGCTCGACTCGTCACTCGCCTTCCGCGAGACCGCGGACCCCGACGACACCGTCTACTGGGGCGCCTGCCTCGGCACCGAGCACGAGATCCTCGTCAGCGGCCGCGTCGCCGACGTGGCCGATGAGATCGCCGCCAAACGTGCGCGAGTCCGCGAAGAACTCGGCTGGATCATGGACATCTACCTGCTGCAGAAGGGCCGCGGATAGGGTCTCGAGCTCCGAGCTACCAGGGAGTGGACAGGGCGTCGAGGACGGCGTCGGCGATCTCGCTGCGGCAGATGACGAAGTCCGGCATGTAGGGCTGCGGATTGTTGTAGGTGATCGGGCGGCCGTCGATCCGGCTGCAGTGCAGGCCCGCGGCGAGCGCCACGCCGACCGGAGCGCAGTTGTCCCACTCGTACTGGCCACCGGAATGCACGTACGCGTCGACGTCGCCGCGGACCACGGCCATCGCCTTCGCACCGGCCGAACCGATCTGCACCGCACCCATCCGCAGACGGTCGGCGACGGCGGCCGAATGGTACGAATGCCCGTACCGCGAGACGGCGAGCCGACCGGTGAGCGGCCCCGTCACCTCGTCGACCGTGTCGCTGCGGAACAATTCGCCCTGCGCGGGCAACGACACCGCAGCCACCTCGGGGTCGCCGTCGACGGCGAGCGCGACATGCACCGCCCAGTTGTCGGTACCCAACGAAAACTCGTTGGTGCCGTCCAACGGGTCGATGATCCAGACACGACTCGTCGTCGACCGGTCGCCGACGTCCTCAGCCTCCTCCGAGAGCACCGCGTCGTGCGGGCGGTGCACGCGCAACACAGTCGAGATCCACGCCTGCGCGAGCATGTCTCCGACATCGCCGACGACACGGCCGTCGAGTAGATCGCGGTGGCGGATGCCGTTCAAGATCTCACCCGCACCCTCGGCGAGACGGGCGGCGAGGTCGGCATCGGAGAGGCGGACGGGCATCCGTCTACCAAATCACATCGGGTGCAAGACATGCCGCCGATACCGGTCCACACTGGATACATGCCGGAACTTCCCGAGGTCTCAGCGATCGCCGCATACCTCGACTCGCGCACCGCGGGTCTGCCGATTCGTCGCGTGGACGTCGCATCACTGTCGGTCCTCAAGACTGCCGACCCGCAGTACACGGACCTGCCTGGGCGCACCGTGAGCGCCGTCGACCGCATCGGGAAATACTTGGTGATCCGCACCGTCCCCGGCCCCGACAGCGGTCCGGGCGCGAGCGACCCGGAGATAGACCTGGTGATCCACCTCTCGCGCGCCGGATGGGTCCGATGGAGCAACACCCTGTCGCAGACGCCGCCCCGGCCCGGCGGGAAGAGTCCCATCGCGCTGCGCGTGCACTGCGGACTGCCCGGTGAAGGCTTCGACGTGACCGAGGCAGGCACCCAGAAGCGGCTCGCCGCGTGGATCGTTCGCGACCCGTCCGATGTCGAACGCATCGCGACCCTCGGGCCCGATGTCCTCGCCGTCTCCCGCGACGAGTTCGCTGCGATCCTGGGTGCGACGACGTCGCGCCTCAAGACCGTCCTCACCGACCAACGCACCATCAGCGGTGTTGGGAACGCCTACTCCGACGAGATCCTGCACACGGCGAGACTCTCCCCGTTCGCGTCCGCCAAGACCCTGGACGACGACCAGATCGACAACCTCTACGAGACGACGCGGACCGTCCTTACCGAGGCTGTGCAGCGACTCGAGAGCCGCGAGGTCGCGACCATGAAATCGGAGAAGCGGACGGGGCTGCGCGTCCACGCCCGGACCGGGCTGCCCTGCCCGGTGTGCGGCGACACGGTTCGCGAGGTGTCGTACACCGACCGCTCGTTCCAGTATTGCCCTACCTGTCAGACCGGCGGGAAGGTTCTCGCCGACCGTAGGATGTCGCGGCTGTTGAAGTAGGAGGCCCGATACCGCTCGAGCAGCGGTGCGGACATCGCAAACCAACACCGCTCAGGCGATGCGACCGGCTAGAGGCCGATGTGCGCGCTGAGCGGTGTTGGTTTGGGGGCTGGCGGTGTTCGGTGTTGTTCGGGTGCTGCTGGTCAGCGCACCTTGGTGCGGATCAGGGCGACGTTGTAGTCGTCCCACCGGGAAGCGTTGAAGTACAGTTCCGGTCCCGTACCGCGCAACGCGGGCGACGACGGCAGCATCATCGGCGCGTACAACTCGAGACTCGACGGAGCGATCCGTCGCCCCGCGCTCCACGGCCCCTGCGGGTGGTTCGCGGTGCGCAACTTGACGCCGTTCGGGCTGTCGAGCATCACGTACTTGTTCAGGTACGGGCTCCACGCCACCGACAGTTCGGTCACCGGGCCGCGGACGATCGCCGCGGGCCGAGCCGCGCCACCCGCCCAGCGGGTACCGGTCCAATACTGGTACTTGCCCGGATCGAGGATGTCGCCCGGGCGGAACCTCGCGATGTGCGCCGCGCCGAACCGGCCGTTCGGCGTGCCGTACTGGTAGACCCAGCCTGCGTCGTCACCGACGCCCTTCAGGTAGGCGCTCTGCTGGAACAGCGGGTTCACGTGGTTCACCGACGGCCACCCGGCGGGCAGTGCCACGTCGACGCCTGCGTTCACCCGGATCGTGCTCTGCGGCGTGAACCAGCTGCGCCCGTTGTTCGACGACACGGCGGTCGCCGAATAGTTCGTGAACCAGCGGCTCGGCGGTCCCCACGCGCGGACCGACATGTAGTTGACGTACTGCTTGCCGCCGATCGAAATGCCCGCGGTCGGGATCTTCGTCTTCTCGATACCGCTGAACCCGAAGGCGCCGAACATCGGCCCCGCGTATCCGCGACGCTGCAGGGTGAGACCGTTCTCCAGATTCGTGTCCGTCGACCGCAGCAACGTGTTGTTGCGCCATCCGCGGTCCTGCCGCAGGCAGTTCCCGAACGTGTCGCCGAACGCCATCAGCGTCTGGCCTCGCCCGTTGTCCCACGCGACGCCGACGTCGGTGCCGGAGATGCCGAACCGCGTGAACGTCTTGTTGCGGCTGAGCGGTCCGGTGACCCAGGAGATCGTCTTGGTGCGTCCGTTGTCGAAGTGCGGCAGCGGCTTCTGCGGACCTTGCGCGGCGCCGCCGCGCGGGAAGCCGAGCGATCCGAAGTCGAACGGGAGCGGGATGCCCGTGCCGGAGTTGCTGCACGCGCCCGACGCCTGTGCGGGTGGCGGTGTGACGACGGCGGTCAGTGCTGCCGCGGCCATCGCGGCGCTGAGCGCGAGGGTCGTGATAGTGCGGGTGATTCGTCGCATCGCGTTCGGTCCTCTACCGGGGGAGGGGATAATACGGTCCCAATCAGTTGTACAGGCGAAGATCGTCGGAATGAAGTGATACCGCGAAGATCGTCGCATCACGATCTGGCAACCCGCGCAGGTATATTCGCTGGCATGTCGCGCGACAAGATCATCATCACCGGTGCCAGCTCAGGACTCGGCGAGGGCATGGCGCGTCAGTTCGCGGCCCGCGGACGCAGTCTCGGGCTCGCCGCCCGGCGGCTCGACCGACTCGAATCGCTCGCCGCCGAACTCGAGCCGACCGCGCGGAAAGTCGCTGTCGCACAGCTCGACGTGACCGACGTCGACGCAGTCCCCGTCGCATTCGGGAAGCTCGCCGACGAACTCGGCGGCGTCGACCGGGTGATCGTCAACGCCGGACTGGGCAAGGGCGCGCCGATCGGGACGGGGAAGGCCGCCGCCAACATCGAGACCGTCCAGACCAACCTCGTCGGCGCCCTCACCCAGATCGAGGCCGCGCTGGCGATCTTCCGCGCACAGGGCAGCGGCCACCTCGTCCTGGTCAGTTCCATGAGCGCCGTCCGCGGGCTCCCCAAGGCGCAGGCCGCGTACTCGGCGTCCAAGGCCGGCTTGGCCACGCTCGGCCAGGGACTGCAGGCGGAACTGAAAGGCACCGGCATCGTCGTCACCGTGCTGCTGCCCGGCTACATCGCGACCGACATCAACCGGGGCGTCAAGACATCGATGATGACCGACACCGATGCGGGTGTCGCGGCGATGGTCAAAGCCATCGAAGCCGAGCCCGCGCGCGCCGCCGTCCCCGGATGGCCGTGGACGCCGATCTCGTGGGCGCTGCGGTATCTCCCTGACGCGATCAGCGCACGCCTCATCTGACCCCGTCGAACGGCGAATTGCCGTGCGACAACATAGGGTTGAAGCATGTTGGGCTCCCGTACCGATGCCACCGGCGAATACGACATAACAGCGACTGTGTCGTGGCACGCGCTCGCCGCCCACTACCCGCACGTCTACGCACTGCATCTTCGTGAACTGTTCGCCATGGACCCCGAGCGCGGTTCGACGCTCGTGGTGGATGCGGGCGACCTGCACATCGACTACTCGAAGCACCTCGTCACCGGCGAGACGATCGAACTGCTGTTGAGTCTGGCACGCGAAGCGGGCCTGGAAGACCGGCGCGACGCCATGCTCGCGGGCGAGCACGTCAACACGTCCGAGGATCGGGCCGCCCTCCACACCGCGCTGCGTCTGCCGCGCGACGCGGAACTCGTCGTCGACGGCCAGGACGTGGTGTCCGACGTGCACGCCGTCCTCGACGCGATGGGCGACTTCGCCGACCGGGTCCGCAGCGGCGACTGGGTCGGGCACACCGGCAAGCCGATCACCGACATCGTCAACATCGGGATCGGCGGCAGCGATCTCGGGCCCGCGATGGCCTACGAAGCGCTCCGCCACTATCGGCAGGACGGCCTGCACTGCCACTTCGTCTCCAACATCGACCCGGTCGACGTGGTGTCCACTCTCGACGATCTGAACCCAGAGACGACGGTCGTCGTCGTCGCTTCGAAGACGTTCACCACGTTGGAGACCATCACCAACGCCGTCGCCGCGCGACGCTGGCTGCTCGCCGGCCTCGGCGTCGACGACGGTGCCGCCGACGTCGTCGCCAAGCATTTCGTCGCCGTCAGCACCAATGCCGACGAGGTCGCGAAGTTCGGTATCGACACCGCTAACATGTTCGGGTTCTGGGGGTGGGTCGGCGGCCGCTACTCGGTCGACTCGGCGATCGGCCTGAGCCTGATGATCGCCGTCGGCCGGGAACGGTTCGCCGAGTTCCTCGACGGCTTCCACACCGTCGACGAGCATTTCGCGACGCAGCCGCTCGAACGCAATGCGCCGGTCCTGCTCGGCATGATCGGCATCTGGTACTCGAACTTCTTCCAAGCACAGTCGCAGGCGGTCCTGCCGTACGCGCAGGATCTCGCCCGATTCCCCGCGTATCTGCAACAGTTGACGATGGAGTCGAACGGCAAGTCGGTGACCGCGGGCGGACGACCGGTCACCACCCCGACCGGCACCGTCTACTGGGGCGAGCCCGGCACCAACGGACAGCACGCGTTCTATCAGCTCCTGCACCAGGGCACGTGGCTGGTGCCCGCTGACTTCATCGGGTTCGCTCGGCCGACCGACGACCTCGACGGCGCCTCCGGCGGTTCGATGCACGACATCCTGATGGCGAACTTCTTCGCACAGACCGAGGTGCTGGCGTTCGGGAAGCCCGCAGACGACCTCGCCGCCGAAGGCGTGCCCGCCGACCGCATCCCGCACAAGGTGATGCCGGGGAACCGGCCGTCGACGACGGTCCTCGCGCCACGGCTCACCCCGGCAGTCCTCGGCCAGCTCATCGCGCTCTACGAGCACATCACGTTCGTCAAAGCGACGATCTGGGGCATCGACCCCTTCGACCAGTGGGGCGTCGAGCTCGGCAAGGAGAAGGCGAACGCCCTCGTCGAGGGCCTCACCGACGACTCGGCGCCCGCGGCGTCGCACGATTCGTCGACCGACGCACTGGTCCGCTGGTATCGCGACCAGCGGGGACGCTGACTGTACTAGTCAGCGGCCGAGCGGTCCGCGTCCCAGACGCAGCAGCAGCATCGCGAGGGTGTGCCCCTCCGAACCGAGGGCCGAGAAGCGGTCGAGAACCTTGACCTCGCGGCTGTGCACCAGCCGGGGCCCGCCGGTCGCCATCCGGTACGCGCCGATCTTCTTCGAGACGGCGCTGCGCCGCTGGATCGCGGCCAGGATGACCGCGTCCATCCGGTCGATCTCCAAGCGCAGGGTGTCGATGTCGTCGGGGAGGTCGGCGACGTCGGCGCTCAGGCCGTCGATTCCCAGGTCCCGGTTCGCCGGGTCGGTTGGCTCAGTCACGTCTATCGATTTTGCCACGCGTCGACCGCCGCGTGTCGCGAGACCGGCGTGGGACCGGCACCACGGCGCGCGGGGTGCGCGACAATGCTGGAATGCCGCACGCCCGCACGCTCGTCCCCGCCGCTGTCGTCCCTGCAGCCGCCGTCGTCCCCATCGCCGGAGCCCTCCTCGTCGCGCAACTCGTCGTACGCGCGTGGCTCGTCGCTCGCGGCAACTTCTACTGGGACGATCTCGTTCTCATCTCGCAGGCGTCGAGCGATCCGATCCTCAGCTGGGACTACCTCGGCAGCAGCCACGACGGGCACTTCATGCCGGGAGCGTTCCTGGTGGCCGGAGTGTCGACGGTGATCGCGCCCGTCCAATGGTGGCTGCCCGCGGCGACCCTCGTCGTGCTGCAGGCGATCGCGTCCCTCGCGGTGTGGCGGATGATCCGGATCATCACGCCGCGTGCGGGCGTGGCGGCGCTCGCAGCGTTCGCGTTCTATCTCTTCGTCCCGATGACGATCAGTGCGTATGTGTGGTGGGCGGCGGGCCTGAACACCCTGCCGATGCAGGCAGCGCTCGCGTACGTCGTCGGCAACGCGATCCTGTTGGTGCGCGACGACGTGTCCGACGCTCGCCGGACCCGGCTCGTCGTCTGCGCGGTGGCCGCCTTCGTGATCGCGCTCACGTTCTTCGAGAAGTCGCTGCTGATACTCCCCGTCGCATTCGTCGCGGCACTGCTCGCGACGCGCCGGCGGACCAACCGATTCGAGCATCCCGACACCGACTATCGGACGTCAGCGTTGACGGTGACGTTTACCCGGGCGCGCAACTTGTGGGCGATCCTCGGGACGGTGTTCGTGGCGTGGGCCGTCCTGTTCTTCGCGACCACCACCGCGACGGAGGGCAGCCATTCGTTCTCGCAGACGGCGCACCTGGTGTGGCGGAGCATCAACAACGCGATCGTCCCGTCATTTGCGGGCGGGCCGTGGAATTGGGAGAGGTGGGTGCCGTCGCCGCCGATGGGTCTCGCGCCTGTCTGGATGATCGTGCTCGGTTGGGTGATCATCGCGGTACTCGTCGTGTCGACGGTGCGCGCGACGCGCGGTGCCGTCGCCGTCTGGGTGTGCGCCGCGCTCTACGCAGTGCTCGCGCAGGCCCCCGTCCTGTGGACTCGGTCCGGCGAGTTCACCTCGCTCGAACTCGCGCAGACGATGAGGTATCTGCCCGATACCGCGCTCGTGTTCACCATCGCGTTCGCATTGATTGCGGCAGCTCCGAGCGCCAGCGGAACGCACGCCGCCGCATCCGAACCCGATCGGCGTCCGACGATCGCGGTGGCCGTCGGAGCAGTGCTGCTGGTCGTTTCGTCGATGATCGCCACGAGCGCGTACTCGACGTCGTGGCGCGAGGACCCCACCGCCGACTATCTCGCGAACGCGCGCCAGGCGATGAAGGACAACGCGGGGCGCACCATGTTCGACCAGGCGGTCCCGTTGGAGGTGCTGCTCCCGGTGGCCTACCCGGACAACCAGATCAGTCGGATCTTCGGGCGCCTCCCCGAACGGCCGGAGTTCGGGTCGTACACCGACGACCTCGTCGTCCTCGACCCGACCGGTAAGGCGACGCAGGGGGCGGTCACGCGAGCACGGACAATCGAGCCAAGTGCGGGCTCGTGCCGCAGGCCGGGCATCGCGGGACCGGAGCGGTTGGCGCTCGACGGGCCGCTCCTCGACCTCCAGTGGACCTTGCAGATCAGCTATTGCGCGGACCGCGACGGCGAGATCGAAGTGCGGCTTGACGGAGGCGATCCGTTGCAGATACCTGTCCAGTCGGGTCTGCACGTGGTGTATGCGCAGTTGACCGGGCACGGCGACGGCGTGCAGATCCGTCCGGTCACGCCCGGACTGCACCTGCACACGGGTGAGGGCCGGGTCGGGAACGCGGTCATGGCCGGACTGGCGCCGTAGTCGCTCGGGACTAACTCTCCGCGAAGCGGCGCAACAGCAGGTCGGAGCCGGTGCCGGGCTCATCATGCTGACTGTGTCTGCCGAGATCGTAGCCGGATCGGACGACGTCGTCGTGCGCTTCGGTGAGTACGACGCGACACCAGCCGTCGTCGTCCTTGGTCAGCGTGTCCGCAGCGGCGAAGGCGTAGATCTGCCACACCGAACCGTCGACGAAATCGTCGAGTGACGGCGCTACGACGAGGTCCGCGATCAGCGCCTCGACCTCCTGCCCGTCGACGTCGAACGCGACGCGGACGAGCACGTACGGTGCGATCTCGCTCTCCGGCTCGGGTTCGGTGTTGAAGTGGTCGCGGCCGATCACCCGAGCCGGTCGGGGAGTCCGATCGAGGGCGGGAAGCTGCTTCCGGAATCCCATCGTCCCGATGACGAGTACACCGAAGCAGGAGGCGAGCCCACCGACGATGATGCGTTCGATCCAGGTCGAGGCGGGGTGGCGGAACAGACCGATCACCAGCCACAGGAGAAGGACGACGCAGATCACGGACGCCGCTCTCATCAACCTGCGATCGGCGGCCAGCCGTTCCTGGGCGGTCGGCAGAGGATCGGGCACGATTACTCCTTCCCCGAGCCGAGGTCGTGCTCAGACTATCGCGAGGCGACCGTCGAGAGGGACTTGTCGGACCTCGCGGGTAGCCTGGCTAGGCGATGAACTCCTCGAACTCTCCTGCGCCCGGGCCAGCTGCCGCCGAACTCACCGACCGCGGTCGAGAGCTGCTCGACGGGCTCAACCCGCAGCAGCGCGCGGCCGTCCTCCACCAGGGTGTGCCGCTGTTGATTGTGGCGGGTGCGGGTTCGGGGAAGACCGCGGTGCTCACGCGCCGCATCGCGTTTCTGCTCGCCGAACGGGATGTGACGCCCGGCCAGATCCTGGCGATCACGTTCACCAACAAAGCGGCGGCCGAGATGCGCGAACGCGTCATCGACCTGGTCGGTCCGCGGGCCGCCTACATGTGGGTGTCCACGTTCCACTCGACGTGCGTCCGAATTCTCCGCGCGCAGTCTGGACTGCTGGGCAGCCGCAACTCGAACTTCTCGATCTACGACGCCGACGACTCTCGTCGGCTCCTCGGCATGGTGATCCGCGACCTCGGGCTCGACGCGAAGAAGTTCAGTCCGCGCGGCGTCGGCACCGTGATCTCCAACCACAAGAACGAGCTCGTCGAGCCCGACGAGGCCGCCGCGCAGGCCTCGGCAGGCGACCAGCCTGATCCGACGGCGCAGACGATCGCCGAGATCTACGCCGAGTACCAGCGTCGCCTCGCCTCGGCTAACGCCTTCGACTTCGACGACTTGATCGGCGAGACGGTGTCGCTGCTGCAGCGGCATCCGGAGGTCGCCGAATACTATCGTCGCCGCTTCCGCCACGTGCTGATCGACGAGTACCAGGACACCAACCACGCCCAGTACGTCCTCGTCCGCGAACTCGTCGGCGACGAGCCGACCGCATCGGATAGCCCCGGAGGGGCGGTCGCACCGTCCGAACTATGCGTTGTCGGCGACGCCGACCAGTCGATCTATGCCTTCCGTGGCGCGACGATCCGCAACATCGAAGAGTTCGAACGCGACTACCCGAACGCCGAGACGATCCTCCTCGAACAGAACTACCGGTCCACGCAGACCATCCTGTCGGCGGCCAACGCCGTCATCTCCCGTAACACGGGGCGTCGCGACAAGCGCCTGTGGACCGACTCCGGCGACGGCGAACTCATCACCGGGTACGTCGCGGACTCCGACCGCGAGGAGGCCGCGTTCATCGCCAAGGAGATCGAGCAGCTCGTCGACTACTCGATCGGTGGTTCGGCGAGCCACACCTACGCCGACGTCGCCGTCTTCTACCGAACCAACACGGGTTCGCGCGCACTGGAAGAAGTCTTCGTGCGGCACGGCATGCCGTACAAGGTGGTCGGCGGGACCAAATTCTACGAACGCAAAGAGGTGCGCGACATCGTCGCCTACCTGCGTGTGGTCTCCAACCCCGATGACCAGGTGAGCCTGCGCCGGATCCTCAACACTCCGCGACGCGGCATCGGCGACCGTGCCGAAGCGTGCGTGGCGGTCCACGCGGAGAACCTCGGCGTCAGCTTCTATCAAGGCCTGCTCGACGCCACGGAGAACCGCGTCGCACTGCTCAATACACGCGCCGTCAAACAGATCACGGCATTCGTCGAGCTCATCGAAGGGCTCCGCAACGACTTCCTCATGTCGTTCGGTGCGGTCGGCGGCGCAGCGGACGAAGCGGTCGCCGACGCGACCACCGAGGGCGCCGACATCGGCGACCTCGTCGACGCGATCATCGACCGGTCCGGGTATCGCAGTGAACTCGAAGCGTCCAACGACCCGCAGGACGGCGCCCGACTGGACAACATCAACGAACTCGTCGCCGTCGCCCGCGACTTCAGTCTGGAGGCCGCGCAGCGCGCCGAAGCCGACGACGAAACCGACATCGACCCGGACGCGCCCGCTCCCGCGGAGGAGGGCGAGCCCGAACCCGGTTCGCTTGCCGCCTTCCTGGAGAAGGTGTCCCTCGTCGCCGACGCCGACCAGGTGCCCGACGAAGGCGACGGTGTCGTCACCATGATGACGCTGCACACCGCGAAGGGGCTTGAGTTCCCGGTCGTGTTCGTCACCGGCTGGGAGGACGGACACTTCCCGCACATGCGCGCGCTCGGCGACCCGAACGAGCTCAGCGAGGAACGACGACTCGCCTACGTCGGGATCACCCGAGCCCGGCAGCGCCTCTATCTGACGCGCGCGATGTCCAGAGCCTCCTGGGGGCAACCAGTGTCGAACCCGGAATCGCGTTTCCTGCAAGAGATCCCGCAACACCTCATCGATTGGCGACGCACCGAGCCGCGTCGCGCACCGCGGGAGTCACGGGGTGCGTTCGGCTACTCGTCGAGCAGTGGTTCCGGCTTCGGCAGTTCAGGCTTCGGGGACTCGGGGAATCGCAGGTCGTCGTTCGGCTCGCCCGATCCCACACGTGCCCGCAGCAAGGCCGTGCACTACGACATCGGGGACCGCATGAACCACCCCAAGTTCGGGATGGGCAAGGCCGTCGCGAAGGAGGGCAGTGGAATCACCGAGCGGATCACGTTCGACTTCGGCGGCTCCGTCGGACGGGTCACACTGATGACCGCCGGCGGTCTGCCGGGCGAGAAGTTGTAGGGCGCTCAGCGCTCGATTTCCGCACACTCGCCTACGTTGTTGCAGCCTCAATGCATCTTAGCCGCCTGAGCTTAGCTTGCTAAGACGCATTGAGGCTGCGACGAGAGAATTGAGGCTGCGGCAACAGGGTTGAGGGTGTGTGGCCGGCCGGTGTGCGGCGGGTCAGCCGTGGAGGGCGGACAGGCGGACGCCCTTCGCGGCGAGCCAGACGGCGGGATCGATCTTCATCTTGCCGTCCTTCCACACCTCGAAGTGGACGTGCGGTCCGGTGGAGAAGCCTTCGCTGCCGACGACGGCGATCGTATCGCCCGCGGTGACGTGCTGGCCCTTCGAGACGTGCACACCCGATGACGACATGTGGCCGTACATCGTGATCGTGCCGTCCGGAGCCTTGATCTGCACCCAGTTGCCGTACCCTGACGCCGGGCCCGCCTCGACGACGACGCCGTCGGTCGCCGCGTGGATCGGGGTGCCGAGCGGCGCGGCCAAGTCGATGCCCCCGTGGAAGGCGCCCCATCGCGGCGCGAACGCCGACGTCAGGTCGTAGACGCCCAACGGGATCGGGCTCATCACTTCGGGCCTGAGCTTCGCTTCGCGGGCGGCGGCCTTCGCCTTGGCGAGCTTCGCGCCCTGCGGAAGCTGATCGTCGAAGACGCTCATGTCTGATTCGGGGGTCGACGCGGCGATGCCGGGACCGAGGTCTGTGCCGGTGCCCGACGCGGCGAGCGTCACATCGGGGGCGGGCGGTTCGGCGGCCGGCGTCGACTGCTGCGCGCCCGAGCCGGAGAGTGCGAACGCGCCCGCGCCTGCGGCCATCGCGACCAGTGCGGTGCGCGCTTTCAACGCGGAGGACGGCGCCCGGAGGCGGTGGCGACCGCGAGGTTCGGGATGCGACGTCGTCGTGGTCACCGAAGCGGTGGGCGTCGGAATGTCGCCGTCGGCGACGGGGATCTCGGTGGTGGACACCGCGTCGTTGCACGGGGTGGCGCCGAGCCCGAGCCGGAGGCTGCGGGACGGAAGCGGAATGTCGAGGGTGGCGGGTTCTTCGACGACGGGAGCGGTGGGGTTCTCCGAGCGCAAAGCGCTACCTGCTGCCACCGTCTACTCACCTCGTATCGTGCCTGGTCTCTGTGACCATCCTGTTACCAACCCAGTTGACGGTAACCAACAGTCCGCCTGAAGTCCACCTTGGGCGAGGACTGAGTGAGATGGGGCACAAGGTTCGCACCGAGTGCGAAGCGACGCGGGCAACAGGATTACAGTCCGTTATGGTCCGCGTTACACCGAAGCGGACGAAACTTACTTCAGATGGTGAGCTGAATGGATCTCTTCGAATACCAGGCGAAGGAACTGTTCGCCAAGCATGGGGTACCCACCACACCGGGTCGGGTGACCGATACTGCAGCTGATGCACGGGCGATCGCCGAGGAAATCGGCAAGCCCGTCATGATCAAG
This sequence comes from Gordonia liuliyuniae, assembly GCF_021738805.1. Classification (NCBI taxonomy): domain Bacteria; kingdom Bacillati; phylum Actinomycetota; class Actinomycetes; order Mycobacteriales; family Gordoniaceae; genus Gordonia; species Gordonia liuliyuniae. Next base: position 106,540 of record NZ_JAKKOR010000001.1, read on the forward strand.
GCGCAGGTCAAGGTCGGCGGACGTGGCAAGGCGGGTGGCGTCAAGTACGCCGCGACCCCCGATGACGCACAGACACACGCTGAAAACATCCTCGGGCTCGATATCAAGGGCCACGTCGTCAAGCGACTTCTCGTCGCGGAAGCCAGCGACATCGCCGAGGAGTACTACATCTCGTTCCTGCTCGATCGGTCCAACCGCACCTACCTGGCCATGTGCTCGGTGGAAGGCGGCATGGAGATCGAAGAGGTCGCCGCGACGAAGCCGGACCGACTGGCCCGCATCGCCGTCGACGCGGTCAAGGGCGTCGACCTGGCGTTCGCGCGTCAGATCGCTGAGGCAGGCCACCTGCCCGCCGAGGTCCTCGACGCAGCAGCCGTGACCATCCAGAAGCTGTGGGAAGTCTTTGTCAACGAAGACGCCAGCCTGGTCGAGGTCAACCCGCTGGTCCGCACCCCCAATGACGAGATCCTCGCCCTCGACGGCAAGGTGACCCTCGACGAGAACGCCGACTTCCGTCAGCCCGGCCACGCCGAGTTCGCCGACAAGGAAGCGACCGATCCCCTTGAGCTCAAGGCCAAGGAGAACGACCTCAACTACGTCAAGCTCGACGGACAGGTCGGCATCATCGGCAACGGTGCGGGTCTGGTCATGTCGACGCTGGACGTCGTCGCATACGCAGGCGAGAACCACGGCGGCGTGAAGCCCGCCAACTTCCTCGACATCGGCGGCGGCGCATCGGCCGACGTCATGGCCGCGGGCCTGGACGTCATCCTCGGTGACGAGCAGGTCAAGAGTGTCTTCGTGAACGTCTTCGGTGGCATCACCGCGTGCGACGCGGTCGCCAACGGCATCGTGGGCGCCCTCGAGAAGTTGGGCGACGGCGCGAGCAAGCCGCTCGTCGTCCGCCTGGACGGCAACAAGGTCGAAGAGGGTCGCAAGATCCTGGCCGACGCCAACCACCCGCTGGTGACCCTGGCGGAGACCATGGACGCCGGCGCCGACAAGGCCGCCGAGCTGGCGAGCAAGTAGGAGCCGGAAAACATGTCGATCTACCTGAACAAGAACAACAAGGTCATCGTCCAGGGCATCACCGGCGGCGAGGGCACCAAGCACACCGCGCTGATGCTCAAGGCCGGCACCAACGTCGTCGGCGGCGTCAACGCCCGCAAGGCAGGCACCACCGTGTCGCACGTGGACGCTGACGGCAACGACGTCGAGCTGCCTGTCTTCGGCTCCGTCGCCGAAGCCATGGAGTCCACCGGCGCCGACACGTCGATCGCCTTCGTTCCGCCCGCGTTCTCCAAGGATGCGATCATCGAAGCCATCGACGCCGAGATCCCGCTGCTCGTGGTGATCACCGAGGGCATCCCGGTGCAGGACTCGGCGTACGCCTGGGCCTACAACGTGGAGAAGGGCGCCAAGACCCGCATCATCGGTCCGAACTGCCCGGGTGTCATCACCCCGGGTGAGGCGCTGGTCGGCATCACGCCGAACAACATCACCGACAAGGGCCCCATCGGCCTGGTCTCCAAGTCGGGCACCCTCACCTACCAGATGATGTACGAGCTGCGTGACCTCGGCTTCTCGACCGCCATCGGTATCGGCGGCGACCCGGTCATCGGCACCACGCACATCGACGCCATCGAGGCGTTCGAGGCCGACCCCGAGACGAAGCTGATCGTCATGATCGGTGAGATCGGCGGCGATGCCGAAGAGCGTGCGGCCGAGTACATCAAGGCGAACGTCTCCAAGCCGGTCGTCGGCTACGTCGCGGGCTTCACCGCCCCCGAAGGCAAGACGATGGGTCACGCGGGCGCGATCGTGTCCGGCAGCGCCGGCACCGCGCAGGCGAAGAAGGAAGCTCTCGAAGCCGCAGGCGTGAAGGTCGGCAAGACCCCGAGCGAGACCGCTCGACTCGCACGCGAACTCTTCGAAGCCCTGTGATTCGGTAACGAGGATCGCGTTCACCCGAACGCACGCCACGACGCCCCGATCGGCCGCAAGCCGATCGGGGCGTCGTGCATTTCTGGCATGATCAGTCAATGATCCAGAGCCTGATCGCGGAGACCGTGGGGCGGGCGGTCGCGTTGCCGGGCAAGACGATCCGCTTCGTCCTGTCCGAAGCGCTCACCTATCTCACCGAGGAGATCGATCTGACCGGGGTTCTATTGACCGGTGTCGACCTGAACCGGATCGTCGCAACCCTCGACGTCAATGCGGTGATCGAGAAGATCGATCTGAACATGCTCCTCGAGACTGTGGACCTGAACGCGCTCCTCGAGACTGTCGACCTGAACGCTGTCCTGGACTCCGTTGACCTGCCCAGGCTCCTCGCCCGACTCGACTTGGACGCGCTGCTCGCCGACCTCGACTTGGATGCGCTGCTCGACCGGGTGGACGTCGACGCTCTTCTCGACGGTGTCGACATTTCGTCCATGGTGCGCGGTGCGAGCACCACGGTGACCACGGAGATGATCACCGACGTCCGCGGCGGGAGCGAACGCGCCGACGACGCCGTCGAGAACCTCGTGGGACGGATGCTCCGGCGGAAGACACGCGATGAATGACCGGCAAGCGCCGGTACCGGTGCGCGATGCGGGCATCGTCAGCCGGTCACTGGCGGCAGGCGTCGACCTCGTCGTGGTCCTCGTGCTGATGAGCGGCAGCTATCTCACAATCGCGTTCGTCATGTTCGCCGTCGACGTGCGCGACTTCAGCTTCCCGACCGTTCCGTGGATCTTCACCGCGACCGGCTTCTTCGTCGCATCGGCCGCCTACCTGTTCGTGTGCTGGTCCGTCACCGATCGCTCAGTGGGCCACGCGGTGCTCGGGTTGCGCGTCGCGAATTCGAAAGGCGGCCGCGTGCGGGTGCACTGGCTTCTGGTGCGCGCCGTGTTCTGCACGGTGTTCCCCTTCGGGTTGGCGTGGGTCGCGCTGTCGCCGCGCAGGCGATCGCTCCAGGACATCGTGCTGCGGACCAGGGTGGTGTACGCGGAGTGACGCCGACGCCGGGATAGAGTTCACCTCGACGATCCCTTACGATCCGGCGAGGAGCGGCGGTGCCCGAGCGTGCTGAACCCGATGCGGTGCCGGGGACGCGTCGTTCGCAGGCCAAAGCCGCACGACGGGCCGAGCTGATCTCCGCGGCCGCGCGACAGATGGCGCGAAGCGGATTCGCCGCCGTCCGGTTGGAGGACATCGGTGCGGAGGCGGGCGTCAGCGGCCCCGCGATGTACCGACACTTCAAATCGAAGATCGATCTCCTCGACCAGATGCTGCTGGACATCAGTGAGCGGCTGCACGAGGGTGGTGAGAGGGTCGTCGCCGCAGGCGGTGAGCCCGCCGCCGTCCTGGTGCGGCTCATCGAATTCCACATCGACGTCCTCGTCACCAAGCCCGACCTGATCACCGTGCAGGACCGTGATCTCACGTCGATGACGCCCGACGCCAACCGGACCGTCCGTTCGCTGCAGCGTCGGTACGTCGAGCGCTGGGTGGACGTCCTCGTCGACGCGGTGGGGGACGGCCTCGCCCGGGACGAGGCGCGGGTACGTGTCCATGCGGGCTTCGGTCTCCTCAACTCGTCGCCCCGACTGCCGCGGTATCCCGAGCCGGCGCTGCGCGAGTTGTTGACCGCGATGGCGCTGGGTGCGCTGTACGCGGGTTCGGGAGCGGAACCCGATCACCCGAACTAGAACGTGTTACAGTTTACCCATCTGCTGAGTGATTCGGGAAGGCGTACGCCAATGGGACGGTTCGACGGTCAGGTCGTGTACATCACGGGCATCGCACGAGGTCAGGGGCGCAATCATGCGATCCGATTCGCGCGTGAAGGTGCGGCGATCATCGGGATGGACATCGCCGATCGCGTCGCTGACCACACGACGTACCCGCCGGCGACGGCCGACGATCTCGCCGAGACGATCAAGCTCGTCGAACTGGAGGGCGGCAAGGTCTTGGCCCGCCGGGGCGACACTCGCGACCTGGCCTTCCAGCAGGAACTCGTCGCCGACGGCGTCGAACAATTCGGGCGCCTCGACCACGTCGTCGCGAATGCGGGCATTCTGTCGTGGGGCCTGTCGTGGGAGCAGACCGAAGAGCAGTTCACTGACCTCATCGACGTCAACCTGGTCGGCACCTGGAAGACGCTCAAGGCGTCCATCCCCGCGATGCTCGAAGCCCGCAACGGCGGCAGCATCACGGTGATCTCGTCGTGCGCCGGACTCAAGGCGATGCCCGCACAGGTCGGGTACGCGTCGTCGAAGTTCGGTCTGCGTGGGCTCGCGCAGGCCGTCGCAAAAGAGCTGGGCGACAAGCATATCCGTGTCAACTCGGTGCACCCGTACGCCGTCAACACCCCGATGGGCGTCGAAGACAAGTCGGCCTTCGAAGCCTTCGAGACCTGGGGTCGGCACTTCCCGTCGATGATGGATCACTACCCGGTCGCCAGCGTCGACGACCTCAGCGACGCAGTCATCTACCTGGCGACCGCCAAGGCCGTCACCGGGGCCGAGTTCCAGATCGACATGGGCTCGTCCAAGGTCTGAGCGGCCCCGCTGCCGGTCAGCCTTCGCGGATTGTCATCGAGGCCAGCCGGTTGCCCGCGACGTCGAAGACGAACGTCGACAGTCCGTTCGCGTGGGTGCTGCGCCAGTCGGCGACGACGGTGACAACCGAGCCATCGACGTGCGTGTCGGTCACGGTCATCGTCCCCGTGGCTCCGATGAACTCCTTGTCACTCCACGCTTTGATCTCGTCGCGCCCGGTGAAGACGCGGCCCCAGTCGTCGACGAATCCGTCGTCGGCGAAGGCGTTCAGGAATCCTTGTTCGTCATGGCGATTGACCGCGTCGATGAAATCGGTGACTGGGACGGGGATCGGTGTAGTCATGCTCGTCCTTTCGTAGTTCGGCAGATGATCAGCGGGTCGTGTAGCCGCCGTTGGCGAAGATCGTCTGGCCGGTGATCCACCAGCCGTCCGTTGCCAGGAAGCTGACGATGGGGGCGATGTCCTCGATCTGGGTCAGCTGGTTGCCCATGGCCTGCGACTTGTGGAACTCGACGCGCTCGGGCGTCTCCTGGCCGTAGAAGAATGGAGTGTCCATCGGGCCGGGGGCGATCGCCGTCACCGAGATGCCGCGCGGTGCATACTCCTTGGCTGCGGCCCGGGTGAAGTGTTCGACGGGGCTCTTTCCGCCCGCGTACGTCGAGTAGCCGTCCGTGAAGGCGGCGAGCAGAGCGGTGACGATGGTGATGATCTTGCCGCCGTCGTGCAACGTGCGCCCGGCTTCCTTGATGAAGAAGTAGGCGGACTTCGCGTTGACATCGAACATGCCGTCGTACTCGGACTCGGTGGTCTCGGCGATCGGCTTGCGGAGCACTTTGCCGACGGTGTTGACGGCGACGTCGAGCCCGCCCAGCGCGGCGACTGCGTCATCGAAGACCCGAGCGACGGTGTCTGGGTCGGTCAGGTCACCGGTCAGTAGGGTGCCGGTGCGACCGGCGGCCTGCACTGCTGCGAGGGTCGCTTCGGCTTCGGGCCGCGAGCCTTCGCTGTTGTAGTGGATGGCGACGTCGGCGCCGGCGGAGGCCGCTTGACGGCTGATGAGTCCGCCGAGATTCTTTCCTCCGCCGGCGACGAGGATCTTGCGTCCTTCGAGTGGGTACACGGTCATGGTTCCTCCAATGTGTCGTCGATATGTAGAACTGTATCAACGATACATGATTAGTGTAGCGGTGTGCCCGAGGTAGCGAAGAGCGATACACGCGCGCAGTTGATGGAGGCTGCCGCGGAGTTGATCGCGGCCTCGCCGGGCGAGGACTTCTCCCTCCGGGACGTCTGCGACCGGGTCGGGGTGCGCATGCCGACGCTCTATCACTTCTTCGGCAGCAAGCAGGGATTGATCGACGCCGTCGTCGAGCACGGGTTCGAGTTGTATCTCGAGGCGAAGCGAGGTCAGGAATCCAGCGGAGATCCCATCGCGGACATCCGCGACGGTTGGGACGCGCACGTCCGTTTCGGGCTGGAGAACCCCGGGTTTTACACGCTCATGTACGGCAAGGTGAGGCCGGGCTATTCGCCTGCGGCCCAATCGAAGCCGACGATGCTGCTGATGAAGCTGACCGCACGGGCCGCGGCGGAGGGCAGGCTGGCAGTATCGCCGGAGCAGGCGGCGGCGCACATCCTGGCGGCGAACATCGGCGTGACCCTGCGCGGGATCATTCTTGCCGAGTCGGATCCGGAGCTGTCGGTTGCGATGCGGGAGGCGACGATTGCAGGCATTACTGGAGAGGGTGGCGGTAGTGCGTCGAGTGATGACGTCCGTCGAGTGGCCTCCCTCGCATCAGGGGTGCCGGAGGTGTTGGGGGAAGCCGAGACCGCCCTGCTGAGTCGATGGCTACGGCGGCTCGCCGATCACCTGGATTGACCGAGTGGCCTCAAGTTCCCCGCTCAGCGGCGGCATGCGCGCACAAGCCGATGTCGACCCTGAGCGGGGAACTTGAGGTCAGCTAGGCGGAAGTCAGTCCTGCCAGAGCGCGGCGGGATCGGTGGCGGTGCGGGCGGGCGGCTCCGGCGTGACGGTTGCCGAGCGGGAGAAGCGGGGCGCCACCTGTGCCTGGGTCACGCCGTCGATGTCCACCAGGGTGCCGCGGGCGGCCAGATGGGGATCGTTCGGCGCTTCCTGCCAGTCCAGGATCGGCGATGTGCACGCGTCGGTGCCCTCGAAGATCACGGTCCACTCGTCGCGCGTCTTCGTTTTGAACACGTCGGTGAAGATTTGCTTCAGCTCGCCCCACTTGGCGAAGTCGTTCTGGCCCGGAATCGCTTCCGGGTCCAAGCCGAGGCCGTTGAGTAGTTCCGCGTAGAACTGCGGTTCGATGGCACCGACTGCCATCCATTTGCCGTCCGAACATTCGTAGACTTCGTAGTAGGGGGCACCCGTGTCGAGGAGATTGACCCCGCGTGCGTCCTGCCACAGGCCGGTGCCACGGAACGCCCACATCATCTGGCCGAGTGCCGACGCGCCGTCGACCATCGCGGCGTCGATGACCTCGCCCTTGCCGGAGACGCTGCGTTCGACGAGCGCCGCGAGGACACCCATCACGAGGAACATCGAACCGCCGCCGAAGTCACCGACGAGGTTCAACGGCGGGGTCGGACGCTCATCCCTGCGCCCGATCGCGTGCAGCATGCCGGTCAGCGAGATGTAGTTCATGTCGTGTCCGGCGAGCTCGGAGCGCGGACCGTCCTGGCCCCAGCCGGTCATCCGGCCGTAGATCAGCCTGTCGTTGACCTTCGCGAGATCGTCCGGACCGAATCCGAGACGCTCCATGACGCCCGGACGGAAGCCTTCGAGGACGACGTCGGCCTTCCCGACGAGGTTCAAGATCGTCTCGCGGTCGGACGGGTTCTTCAAGTTCGCTTCGACGACGCGACGGCCGCGCAGCATGGCATCGGCCTTGCGGTTCGGATCCGGCAGGTCACCGGGGCGCTGGACGCGGATCACGTCGGCGCCGAGATCGGCGAGAAGCATCGCGGCGTGCGGTCCCGGGCCGATGCCCGCGAACTCGATGACACGGATGGAGGCCAGGGGGCCGGAACGGCCCGACGGGGCGCGATCGGTCGACGTAGACATGAGAATTCCTCTGCGAATCGGACGTGTGCTGAATCACCTACTCCGACTCAGCATTACACACACCGCATCGGTGTATCAGCTGCGGGCTGGGCTATGAGGAAACGTCGACGGGCCTATGGCGACGGCGGACACGTCGGTAGGGTTACTGGAATGACCCCTGCGCTCGAATTGGGGGCCCGGGTGTGGAGCGACTTGATCGACAGAGATCTGACGATCGTCGTACCGGTCGGGGCCGTCGAACAGCATGGACCGCATCTGCCCGTCGACACCGACGGTCGGATCGCCACCGACATCGCCTGCCGCGCAGTCGAATCGGTGGCCGACGGCGACGTCCTCCTCGCGCCGACCATCGCCTACGGCGCATCCGGTGAACACGAGGGATTCCCCGGGACGGTGTCGATCGGCGCAGACGTGCTCGAACGGCTGATCGTCGAGTACGGCCGGAGCGTGTGCCGATGGGCCGCCCGCGTCGTGTTCGTGAACGGGCACGGCGGCAATGCGCTCGCGCTGGCCGCCGCCGTCGCACTCCTCCGATACGAGGGACGCGACGCGGCGTGGTGGCCGTGCGCTTTCGCGGACGCCGACGCGCACGCAGGAGACACCGAGACGTCGCTGCTGCTGTCGATGAGCCCGGGCGCGGTGCGCGTCGACGCGGTCGAGGCTGGCGTCACGACGCCGGTCGCCCAGCTGATGGACGGGCTGCGTTCCGGCGGTGTCGCCGCGGTCAGCCCGAACGGGGTCCTCGGGGATCCGACGTCCGCCGACGCTGCCCGCGGCGCGGCGATGCGCGCGGCGGGCGCGAGCGCACTCGCGACGTCATTGCAGGCGTGGACCGTGCGCGACGACGGGCGGCTCGCGTGAACGCAGGCACGGCAGGCCCGGCGACGACGACGCTACCGGCCGGATTCCAAGTGCAGATCGATCCGCGGTGCGCGCGCGGCGGAAACCTGCGCCACCTCGTCGGCGGTTCGCCGTTGCGGGTGATGAAACTGTCCGACCCGGCGTTGGGAATGACGTCGGGCGACGGCCGGATCGCAGTACACGACAACGGAACTCAAGTTCTCGCGCGCCGACTGCTCGATGCGGGCATCGCTCACCCGCGTCCCATGTCCGGGCCCGACGTCTCCGATGTGACCGTGGTGATTCCGGTGCACGGCAATCAGGCCGGGATCGACCGCCTGCTCAGCGCGCTCGGCGACGTCGAAGTGATCGTCGTCGACGACGCCTCCGACGAGCCGATCCGTGTGCCTGCCGGAGTCCGGTCGATCAGATTCGACGACAATCGGGGGCCGGCCGCGGCCCGAAACGCGGGAACCGCAGCGGCCGACACTGAGTTCGTCGCGTTCCTCGACTCGGACACCGTCCCGGAGAGCGGGTGGCTGACGATGCTGCTCGGCCATTTCGCGGACCCCACGGTAGCGATCGTCGCACCGCGGATCGTTGGTCTCGGCATGGTCTACAGCGGTGCGCAACTATCGGATTCGTCGGCCGTCGCCGAATACGCCAACCGCTTCTCCTCGCTCGACATGGGGCCGCGGGAAGCTCTCGTCGCCCCGGGCAGCCCCATCGCGTACGTGCCGAGCGCAGCAATGGTGATCCGCCGTGACGCATTCCTTGGCTTCGACGAGTCGCTGCGCGTCGCCGAGGACGTCGACCTGTGCTGGCGGACCCACGAGCACGGCTGGCGAATCCGGTACGACCCCATTGCGTCGGTCGGCCATGACCATCGAGAGACGTTGCGCGCCATGCTGAATCGGCGACGATTCTATGGGACGGGCGGTGCGGAGCTGGCGCTCCGGCACGGTGCGCTGGCTGCGCCGGTCGTCACGACGGTGCCGCTGGCCGCAGCGGTCATCGGGTTGATGATGCGCAGCCGGTGGGGCGCGCTGGTCGCCGCGGTGATCCTCGCGTTCGTGTACCGGCGGACGCGCCGGCTGCTCGGCGACGTCCCACGGGCACGGGCGATTGCCGCCCAGAACACGGCGCGCGCCGTCGGTTTCGGTCTGCTGCAGGCGTGTGCGGCGGTGCTGCGGCACTACTGGCCCGTGTCGTTGCTCGCGTTCGCGTGCAGCCGTCGCTTCCGTCGCTGGTTGCCGTGGGTCGCGGTTGCCGAAGCGGTCGCGATGTGGGTGCGCTTTCAACTCGTCGACCCGGAGGCTCCGGTGATGAGCCCACTGCACTACGCCGCCTACCGCCGCCTCGACGACCTCGCGTACGGGGCAGGGCTGTGGCAGGGTGCGCTGAAACGTCGCGATGTCGGTGCGCTGCGCCCAGTGATCTCCCGGTGACTCGGTGACTCCCCACCCGGCGAATCTCCGCCCGGCGGATTCCCGCCCGGTGAGCGCCGACGTGGTGATCGTCGGGGCGGGGTCGGCCGGATGCGTGATCGCCGAACGGCTGTCGCGAGACCCGTCGCGTGCAGTGATTGTGCTCGAACGCGGGCCCGGCGGACCGTTCGCGGCTCCGCTCGACCGTCTGCCCATCGATTCGCCCGACCGGGCGACGCCGATCGTCGAACGCGGCGGCAGGCCGGTGGTGCGGGGCAGCGGGGTCGGCGGGTCGTCGGCGATCAACGGCGCCTATTTCCTCCGCGGACACCGCGACGACTACCGGTCGTGGCCGTGGAGCGGTGACGAGATCGACTCCGCGTTCGATGCCGCCGCCGCGTCGATGCGGGCGACCCCGTTCGCCGACGACGAACTCGGCGTGCTGGCGCGTACGTTCGAGGCCGCGTGCGGTGGGCCCGTGAACACCGGGCCGTGGCCGAGCGACGGGCTGAACCGGGTGTGGAGCAACCGCGTCGACGGCGCCCGGTGGACCGCCGGGCACGTTCTGTCTGCGGCGGCGGGCCGGCCCGGGTTGACGATCCGACCCGGCGTCGACGTCGTCGCGCTGGAGACGTCCGGGGACGAGGTGGTCGGAGTCCGCGTGGCGACCGGGGAACTGATCGAGGCAGGCGAAGTGATCGTCTGCGCGGGCACGCTCGGCACCGCGCGACTCGTCGCACCGCTGGTCGGTCCGCTGCCGGTCCACGAGCACGCCGAACGGATCGTGCGATTCACGCCGCGGACGGCGCTGCGAGCTCCCGCATTGCTGCAGACTGTGCTGCACGTCGACGGGCTGGAGATCAGGGCGTACGGAGACGACTTCGCGGCGTTCACCTCGCTGGAGCCGACCGGGGCGCCGATCGGTGTCGCCGACAGGGCGGGCACCTCGGGTGTCGTCGACGGCGAATCGATCGATCTGGGCGTGCCGGACGCGGCGTCGTCGGAGAGGATGTCGCGCGGTGTCCGGCGGGTGGTCGACATGCTCGAGGGCCGCACGTTCGCCGACCTCGTCGAACCGGGGTCCGTGCGGGTGGATCCGGTGATCGGCCTGTCCCAGCACGCGTGGGGATCGTTACCGGCAGGCGAGGCGACCGATGCCGACGGCCGCGTGCAGGGGTGGCGCGGTCTACGGGTGGTCGACGGCTCGATCCTGCCCGGCCCGCTGCACAGCGGGCCGCATGCGAGCATCGTGATGCTCGCCGTGCTGGTCGCTTCTCGAATCTGATGTCGGTCGCTCGCGCGGAGAGGACCGTCAGAACAGGGTCCGCCAGTAGTCCCAGAACTCGACGCCGCCCGCGGCGATCACCGCGGCGTACCAGACGGGCAGCAGGACGCCCATCCATTCACGGATCGACCGGCCGATCCTGTTGTCGGGCAGGGCGCGCGAGACGCTGAGCACCAGGATCAGCGGGGTAATGGCCCAAACCACCATGCAGTACGGGCAGAGGGCGCCGATGCGGTAGATGCTCTGGAAGATCAGGTAGTGGACGAACACCCAGCCCAGGGCGGTGCCGATCGACAGCCCGATCCAGTACCAGCGGGGGAGCCGTACCCGGCCGATCGCGAGGACCGCGGTCACGATGACCACCGCGAACGCGGGGAGGCCGAGGATGGGGTTGGGGAACCCGAAGAAACGACCCTGCTCGGTGACCATGACCGATCCGCACGAGATGATCGGGTTGAAGTTGCACGAGAGGCTGGCTTCGGGGTTGATCAGCAGTTCGATGCGTTCGATCGTGAGCATCGCGGCCGCGGTCAGTCCGAGGATGCCAGTGATCAGGAGCACCCACGCCGCGATCGGCGACGTCGCGCGCGGCTCGGTCAGCGCACGACCGTTCCATTCGTCGGCGGACGCGGCGACAGGTTCGGCCGCTGGGCCGAGGCCGTCTGGCTCGGATGCGTCGGCGACGTCCTGCTCGGTCATCGTCGGCTACTTCGCGGCGCCGTTGACGGCGTCCGTGAGCTGCTGGGTCGACATGTTCATCGCGTCGATGGTCTCGCCGTTGAGGCGGACCCACGGAGTGCCCTGGAAGCCGGAGTCCTGCATGGTGCTGGAGCTCTGGTCGGACAGCCAGTCGCCGAACTGGTCGTCCTTGATGCATTGGGAGACGCCGGCCGCGCCCGCTTCCTCGGCGAACTTACGCAGCTGGTCATCGCTCGGGCCGGGGCCGCCCTCCTGCTGCTGGTTCGCGAAGAGGAGGTTGTGGAACTTGAGCCAGACCGACATGTCGCCGGTCTTGCCGGTCGCTTCGGCGACGCACATCGACGCGTTGGACGTGTTCGCCGAGAACTCGGTCTGGCCGCCGCGATCGAGGAAGATGATCGGCTTGTAGTCGACCGCGACGTTCGGGTTCTTCGCGAGCTCCTGGAGCGTCGCGCCGTGCCTGGTCTCGAACGCCTGGCAGGCGGGGCACTGGAAGTCTTCGACGAGCGACACCACGGCCTTGGGCTCGGTGCCCTTTGGCGCGGCCGACACCCGGATGAAGCCGTCCTCGGTGACGACGGTCGGGGTGGCGGAGGCGCCGGTGCTCGAGTCTTCGCTGTTGCTGTTCACCGCCCAGATCGCTATGCCCGCGGCTACCGCGATCAGCACCACGGCCGCACCGATCTTGAATATGAGGGAGCGGCGGCGCTCTGCCTGTCGCGGGTCGACGACGGTTCGACGATTCTGGGTCACAGTTCATCCTTCGCAGGTGGTGCCGCGCCCGGCTCGACGACCGTTAGGTGCGCGACGAAGCGTACTCGGGTGCAAGAGTACTGGTTTCACCCTGAGAGATGTATGACAGACACCTCTGAGCATCCAGCCTGTCCGGGTCGTCCGACCCCGGTCGGTCGATCAGCGTCGAGCGGCGTCGACCGCGGCTTTCAGCTCCGACGCCGATCGTGCCGTGACCTTCTCGCCGTTCACCAGGACGGTCGGAGTGCCTTCGAAATCGGAGCCGTTGGTCACGGCGTCGGTCGTGGCGGCCACGGCGTCGCTGTACTGGCCGCTGGTGATGCAATCGGCGACGTCGGGCACATCGGACTCGGCGGCGATGGCGATGATCTCGTCGTCGCCGAGGCCCGGGCCGCCCTCGTCGGGCTGCCGTCCGAACATCGTGTGCTGGAATCCCCGCCACCGCGCCTGACTCGTGGCCGATCCGTCGCCCGCATGCCACACGCAGTACGACGCGTTGGCTGCGCGCGACGAGTAGCGGTCGGGGGAGACGCGGTCCAGGAAGGAGATGATCTGGTAGTCGATCGCGATCTCCGGGTCGGCCGCGTAACCGTCGAGGGTCGTTCCGGTCAGGCTCTCGAACTGTTGGCACGCCGGGCAGGCGAGGTCTTCGATGATGGTGACCACGACTTTCGGCTGACCGGCCGCGGCGGTGACGCGGAACGCCCCGCCTGCCATCACGGGCGCTCCGGTGGACGGTGTGCTCGACGCTGAGGTGTCGGCGGAGGTGTCGGCGGACGGGGTCGAACCGTCGGACACCGGCGTGCCGTCTGTTCCGCAGGCTCCGACGAGGAGGGCTCCGGCGGCGACGATGCAGCCGAACGCGGCCGCGCGGACCGTTCGCGAGGGGACGAGACGGTGACGGCCGAGTGCATTCATGCGCTCATCCTAAGCGGGCGTCACCCAGGTCGTGATGTCGCAGTGGACCACTTCGGTGCTTTCGCGGTCGAGGATGCGGATGGACACGACGACGTCGGTGCCCTCGGTGATCGCGTCGAAGTCGACCGGTTCGGCGAGTTCGGCGTGCGCGGTGAGCCGGGTGTTGGCCTTTGTCAGGTACTGCGTGTTCATCCCCTTCGGGATCCACCGGTGCGTCGTCGGCACGGTGGCCTCCATCAGCATGCCCATCGCGGTTTCCGCGAGGTTGCACGCCGCGATCGCGTGGAAGGTGCCGATGTGATTGTGTACGCCGAACCACTTGGGGGCGGTCACCCGGCAGTATCCGGGCTCCATCTCTTCGACGAACGGCAGGATGGTGCCGAAGTAGGGGACTCGCGCGACCATGCCGAGCGAGAACAGCGCGTCGCCGATCTTGTTCTGCGGCAGCCTGCGACGGAGCGCGTACGTCGGACTCTTACTGTTACCGGAAGTGTCACTCATGGCTCGATGGTAACCGTCCCACGGCGTCACCTGCGCTCGCGCAGTCTCAATCTGTCCTAGCAGCCTGGGCCGAGGCGGCGAGGAGAGATTGAGGGGGCGGGGAGGTAGGTGAGGATGCGGTGACGCTTTGTGGGTAACGCATTCGCGTTGTGGAGGCACCTGTTCGACGATGAAGGCGTCATCGGGACTGTCATCGAAGGGGATGTCATGGCGGGCGCACGATTGTTGCCGGTGGACCGGTTCGGCTTGATTCGACGCGCGACGGCGCTCGACGCGGACTGGACGGACGCGATGCTCTCGGCGGCGGCGGTGCGGGCGGGCGACTTGCTGCGGCCCGCGCCCAGATGATCGAAGCCAAGCTCGCATCGCCGACGCTGCAGTGTGAGCGCCGAATCGCCGGCGAAACCTACCGGTTCGACTTCGATTGGCGGTGCCGGCTCGTCGGTGAGTTCGACGGACTGCACAAATACGGTCGGCTGCGCAGACGTGGCGAGACCGTCGCCGACGCCGTGCTACGGCAGCGAGACGAAGGTCACCGCAGCGGACCTCGTGAAACGATTTGAGATCACCGACCAGGTGCTGCATACTGTTCAGGTTGCCTCCAGTTCGGAGGCTCACAACTTCTAGGGCCGCAACCGCGGGCCAGGTGTGTAACGCGTGCGATTTGCTGATCGACACGGACACGACACGCCCGACCGCGGGGTACCGGAGGCGAGTCGGCGAGAGCCGGCAGCCGGACGAGAGTTCGGCACCGTACAACGACAGAAGAACAGCGTCGATCGCCCGATCTCACGGGGTTGGTCATGTGGCTCAGTTGCCGCCCGTGCATGCGCGGGTGTGGGTTCACGCGGTGTTCTGCTGTCGAGAGACAATCAGACGGAAGAGGACACAGCGTGGCGGGACAGAAGATCCGCATCAGGCTCAAGGCCTACGACCACGAAGCGATCGACGCTTCGGCGCGCAAGATCGTGGAGACCGTGACCCGCACGGGTGCACGTGTGGTCGGCCCGGTGCCGTTGCCCACCGAAAAGAACGTGTACTGCGTCATCCGTTCGCCACATAAGTACAAGGACAGCCGCGAACACTTCGAGATGCGCACTCACAAACGACTCATCGACATCCTCGACCCGACGCCCAAGACGGTCGATGCCCTTATGCGCATCGACCTGCCTGCCAGCGTCGACGTCAACATTCAGTGACGGAGGATCGGATTAAATGAGCAAGCAGAATGCAACCAAGGGCATCCTGGGCACCAAGCTCGGCATGACCCAGGTCTTCGACGAGAACAACCGGGTCGTCCCGGTGACCGTCATCGCGACCGGCTCCAACGTCGTCACCCAGCTCCGCACTGCGGAGCGTGACGGCTACACGGCAGTCCAGCTCGCCTACGGCGCCATCGACCCCCGCAAGGTGAACAAGCCGGTCGCTGGCCAGTTCGCCAAGGCCGGAGTGACCCCGCGCCGCCACCTCACCGAGCTTCGTGTCAACGACATCTCGGAGTTCGAGGTCGGCCAGGAACTCGGAGCCGATCTGTTCACCGACGGTGTCAAGGTCGACGTGACCGGCACCTCCAAGGGCAAGGGCTTCGCCGGCGTCATGAAGCGTCACGGCTTCGCCGGTCTGGGCGCGAGCCACGGTACGCACCGCGTCCACCGTTCGCCGGGCTCCATCGGCGGCTGTGCGACTCCGGGCCGCGTGTTCAAGGGCATGCGCATGGCAGGCCGTATGGGTAACGACAAGGTGACCACGCAGAACCTGACGGTTCACAAGGTCGACGCCGACGCCGGTCTCCTGTTGATCAAGGGCGCGATCCCCGGCCGCAAGGGCGGCGTCGTGGTGGTCCGCGAGGCAGTGAAGGGTGGCAACAAGTGAGCACCGAAACCGCAACCAAGCTGACGCTCGACGTCCGCGCGGCCGACGGCTCCGTCAACGGAACCGTCGACCTGCCGGCTGAGCTTTTCGACAAGACCGCGAACATCGCGCTGATGCACCAGGTCGTCGTCGCCCAGCAGGCCGCAGGCCGTCAGGGCACGCACTCGACCAAGACGCGCGGACTGGTCGCCGGCGGCGGCGCCAAGCCGTACCGCCAGAAGGGCACCGGTCGCGCCCGTCAGGGTTCGACCCGCGCACCGCAGTTCGTCGGCGGCGGCACCGTTCACGGTCCGCAGCCGCGTGACTACTCGCAGAAGGTCAACAAGAAGATGAAGGTCGCCGCTCTTCGTGGCGCCCTGTCGGACCGTGCTCGCAGCGAGCGCATCCACGTCGTGACCGAGCTCGTCGCGGGCCAGACCCCGTCGACCAAGGCCGCCCGCAAGTTCCTGGAACTGCTGAGCGACCGTCGCAAGTTCCTGGTCGTCCTCACCCGTGAAGACGAGGCCGGCTGGAAGAGCATCGCGAACCTGCCGGGCGTGCTGGGCATCACCGCTGATCAGCTCAACACGTACGACATCCTCGATTCCGATGAGGTCGTGTTCAGCGTCGAGACCCTGAACGTCTTCATCGAGCTGAACAAGAAGGAGGCCTAGGAATGGCTACGCACGCAGATCCGCGTGACATCATCCTGGCGCCGGTGATCTCGGAGAAGGCCTACGGGCTGATCGAAGACAACGTGTACACCTTCCTGGTGCACCCGGATTCGAACAAGACCCAGATCAAGATCGCGATCGAGGCGATCTTCGACGTCAAGGTCTCCAGCGTCAACACCGCGAACCGTCAGGGCAAGCGCAAGCGCACCCGCTTCGGTTACGGCAAGCGCAAGAACACCAAGCGCGCCATCGTGACGCTGTCCGCTGACAGCAAGCCCATCGAGATCTTCGGGGGAGCGGTCAGCTGACCGCCCGCGAGAAGGATAGGGACTAACACTCATGGCAATTCGTAAGTACAAGCCGACGACCCCGGGTCGCCGCGGCTCGAGCGGTGCCGACTTCTCCGAGGTCACTCGTTCGCACCCCGAGAAGTCGCTGGTCCGCCCGCTGTCTTCCAGCGGTGGCCGCAACGCCCACGGTCGCATCACCACTCGTCACAAGGGTGGCGGCCACAAGCGTGCCTACCGTCTGATCGACTTCCGTCGTAACGACAAGGACGGCATCAACGCCAAGGTCGCTCACATCGAGTACGACCCGAACCGTACGGCTCGGATCGCACTGCTCCACTTCGTCGACGGCGAGAAGCGCTACATCATCGCGCCGAAGAACCTGAAGCAGGGCGACATCGTCGAGTCGGGTCCGAACGCCGACATCAAGCCGGGCAACAACCTGCCGCTGCGCAACATCCCGACCGGTACCCAGATCCACAACGTGGAACTGCGTCCGGGCGGTGGCGCCAAGATGGCACGCTCGGCCGGTGCGTCGATCCAGCTCCTCGGCAAGGAAGGCCCCTACGCCACGCTGCGTATGCCGTCCGGTGAGATCCGTCGCGTCGACGTGCGCTGCCGCGCAACCGTCGGCGAGGTCGGCAACGCCGAGCAGAGCAACATCAACTGGGGCAAGGCCGGCCGCATGCGTTGGAAGGGCAAGCGCCCGACCGTCCGCGGTGTCGTCATGAACCCGGTCGACCACCCGCACGGTGGCGGCGAGGGCAAGACCTCCGGTGGTCGCCACCCGGTCAGCCCGTGGGGTCAGCCGGAAGGCCGCACCCGCAAGAACAAGCCCAGCGACAAGCTGATCGTCCGCCGCCGTCGTACCGGCAAGAACAAGCGATAATAGGAGGAGGTAAAAAATGCCACGCAGCCTGAAGAAGGGCCCGTTCGTCGACGACCACCTCCTGAAGAAGGTGGACGTTCAGAACGAGAAGGGCACCAAGCAGGTCATCAAGACCTGGTCGCGCCGCTCGACCATCACGCCTGACTTCATCGGTCACACGTTCGCCGTCCACGACGGTCGCAAGCACGTGCCGGTGTTCGTGTCGGATTCCATGGTGGGGCACAAGCTCGGCGAGTTCGCACCCACCCGAACCTTCAAGGGTCACATCAAGGATGACCGGAAAGCGAAGCGCCGGTAAACCATGACTACTGAAACTGACAACGCAGTGCAGACCGCACGGGCGACCGCGAAGTTCGTTCGCGTCACCCCGATGAAGGCTCGCCGCGTCCTCGACCTGGTCCGCGGCAAGAACGTGGACGAGGCCCTGGACATTCTGCGGTTCGCCCCGCAGTCGGCCAGCGAGCCCGTATACAAGGTGCTCGCCAGCGCGATCGCCAACGCAGAGAACAACCAGGGTCAGGATCGTCGCACCCTGGTCATCTCGGAGGCTTACGCCGACGAGGGGCCGACCTTGAAGCGCTTCCAGCCGCGCGCCCAGGGCCGTGCGTTCCGCATCCGCAAGCGCACCAGCCACATCACCGTGGTCGTTGCAGCTGCAGCGGAGAACGGCGGACGTGCTCGTTCGCGCCAGCAGAAGAAGAAGGGAGCCTGAACCGTGGGCCAGAAGATCAACCCGCATGGCTTCCGCCTCGGTATCACCACCGACTGGAGCTCGCGTTGGTACGCCGACAAGCAGTACGCGGAGTACGTCAAGGAAGACGTCGCCATCCGCAAACTGCTGAGCACCGGCCTCGAGCGCGCAGGCATCTCCAAGGTGGAGATCGAGCGCACCCGTGACCGTGTTCGCGTCGACATCCACACCGCTCGTCCGGGCATCGTCATCGGCCGCCGCGGCGCCGAAGCCGATCGCATCCGCGGCGACCTGGAGAAGCTCACCGGCAAGCAGGTTCAGCTGAACATCCTCGAGGTCAAGAACCCCGAGGCCGACGCCCAGCTCGTTGCTCAGGGCGTCGCCGAGCAGCTGTCCAACCGTGTGGCGTTCCGCCGCGCGATGCGTAAGGCCATCCAGTCGGCCATGCGCCAGCCGGGCGTCAAGGGCATCCGTGTCCAGTGCTCGGGCCGTCTCGGCGGAGCTGAGATGAGCCGCAAGGAGTTCTACCGCGAAGGTCGCGTCCCGCTGCATACGCTGCGTGCCGACATCGATTACGGACTCTACGAGGCCAAGACGACCTTCGGCCGGATCGGCGTGAAGGTCTGGATCTACAAGGGTGACGTCGTCGGTGGTCGTCGCGAGCTGGCTGCGGCCGCTCCGGCAGAAGACCGTCGTCCGCGTCGTCCCAGCCGTCCGCGTCGCAGCGGTGCCTCGGGCACCACCGCGACCGGAACCGACGCGGGCCGCAGCGCGGCTGCCGAGGGTGCGGCTGCAGAGGCGTCTGCGCCTGCGCAGGCAGAGAAGCAGGAGGGCTAGCCCATGTTGATCCCTCGTCGGGTCAAGCACCGCAAGCAGCACCACCCCAGCCTGAAGGGTCAGGCGTCGGGCGGAACCAAGGTCACCTTCGGCGACTACGGTATCCAGGCCCTGGAGGGTGCTTACATCACCAACCGTCAGATCGAGTCCGCTCGTATCGCGATCAACCGCCACATCAAGCGTGGCGGCAAGGTCTGGATCAACATCTTCCCGGACCGGCCGATCACGAAGAAGCCTGCCGAGACCCGCATGGGTTCCGGTAAGGGTTCGCCCGAGTGGTGGGTGGCCCCGGTGAAGCCGGGCCGCGTGCTGTTCGAGATGACCTACCCCAATGAGGAGACCGCTCGCGAGGCCCTGCGTCGCGCACAGCACAAGCTCCCCATGAAGACCCGGATCGTGACCAGAGAGGAGCAGTTCTGATGGCACTCGGAATCGCTGCGTCTGAGCTCCGCGAGCTCAGTGACACCGATCTGGTCGACCGCCTCAAGGAGTCGAAGGAAGAGTTGTTCAACCTTCGCTTCCAGATGGCAACCGGCCAGCTCGACAACAACCGTCGCCTGCGCACCGTGCGTCGTGAGATCGCTCGCGTCTACACCGTTATGCGTGAGCGCGAGCTGGGCCTGGCGTCCGGACCGGAAGGTGAAGACGCATGAGTGAGGACCAGAACGTGAACGTCGAAGAGCGCAACCGCCGCAAGGAGCGGATCGGTTACGTCGTCAGTGACAAGATGACCAAGACCGTCACGGTCGAGCTGGAAGATCGTAAGAGCCACCCGCTCTACGGCAAGATCATCCGCACGACCAGCAAGGTCAAGGCGCACGATGAGAACGAGACCGCCGGCGTCGGCGACCGCGTTCGCATCATGGAGACCCGACCGATGTCGGCCACCAAGCGCTGGCGCCTGGTCGAGGTGCTCGAGAAGGCCAAGTAGGCTTCTCGTCGCCTGACGGTGAACCACATAGAAAGCCCCTCCCGGGATTCCGGGAGGGGCGTTCTTGTTTTGTGGGTAGGGAAGTGCGTCCCCTGAACGGATGACATAGTCGTTAGAGTGAGCTGAAGCGCCCGCCGTCGATGACGAGGAGTGGAATGACGACTCTGTCCGTGGTCATACCCGCATTCAACGAGGAAGACGCCATCGGCAGGTGTCTGGACCACCTGCTGAACCAGACGAGACCGGTGGATGAGATCGTCGTCGTCGACAACGCGTCGACCGATGGCACCGCCGAGATCGTGGTCGAGTACATCCGGCGATACTCGACCGACAGTGAACGTCGGATCCGTCTGCTCCCCGAACCCACACCGGGCGTTGTGGAAGCAGTGTCTGCAGGCATGTCGGCAGCCACAGGCGACGTGGTGGCCCGCATCGATGCAGACAGCCAGGCCGACCCCGCCTGGGCCGAACACGTGCTGGGCTTCTTCGACGACCCCGCTAACCGCGAGTACGGCGCGATGACCGGTCTCGTCATGCTCTCGGACGGTCCGGCCCGCGAGAGGCTGCTGAAGATGCAGACCAGAGCTGCTGAGAAGTTCGCAGGCGGAAAGGACATCGATTCGCTCGCAGGCGCGAACATGGCACTGCGCCGTGAATGCTGGAGCCTCGTCGAATCCAAACTGACCCGAGCGCACGACGTGTGGGACGACTTGGACCTGTCGTTGGCGCTCGTCGAACAGGGAGTGCGGTGCCGCCTTGTCCCCGGGGCGGTGGTCGATACGTCGGGACGACAGCTCCGGTTCTCGCCGATTCGAAACCGGCACTACCTCACCGGCGGTGTCCGGACTGCCAAAGCGAGGGGAGACCGTCGGCTGTTACGCCGGATGAGGGCAGACCTGCCGTTCCGGTTCGCGATGGCGACGGTGCTCTGGCTCATCATGCGCCCGTGGGACGACGCAGAGGGCACGTGGCGTCCGTACCGTTTGCTCCGGCCGCTGGAGCGGGAGCGCGCACTGATCACGGACGGTCGAGACGGTCACGGCTCTGTCTCGCCGAAGAGATTGTGAAACGCTGCCGCGGCACCGGACGATACTCTCTTTCGGGCGATGTAATGGAATTGTTCGAGGAAGGCATGCATGGAGCACGGTACGGATCCGCATGAGCACATCCGTCCGCGTCGGCAGCCTCCCCGCGACGCTTTGGCGGACACGATGCCTTGGGTCCCGGAGGACGATCCGGTTCTCAAAGAGCTGCGCGCCTGGCGGGACGAGCTAGGCGGGACCCCGGC
Source organism: Gordonia liuliyuniae (assembly GCF_021738805.1). Taxonomy (NCBI): domain Bacteria; kingdom Bacillati; phylum Actinomycetota; class Actinomycetes; order Mycobacteriales; family Gordoniaceae; genus Gordonia; species Gordonia liuliyuniae. The sequence goes on from NZ_JAKKOR010000001.1 coordinate 128,047, forward strand.
CGACGCCCAGGGCATGGCCGCAGTCGACGCCCGGGGCGTCGCCGCAGTCGATACCTCGTCGCCTCGCACTGCTGCGGAACCAGACGATGCGACGGCACGCGATGCGCCGACCCAGATTGAACGCGCAGTCGGGCCGTCAGCGCCCGTGCTGCGCCGCCGGAAGCGCGAACTACCCCAGTCGACCGAGCCTCGCGTGGACCGTGCTCGGCCGCGCGCGCCGAGGCACGCGTCCTGGGATGTGATGACCACGGCGTCGCCGGAGCCGCTGCGGTCCCCGGAAGACGTCGAGAACGCCGCCGCTGAGACGATCACCTTTCCGTCGTTGACCCCGGTGAACGCGCCGGATGGGCCTCCCGCCGAAGCTGCGATCACCGTGTCGCATCTGCGGAAGACCTTCGGCGACTTCACCGCGGTCGACGACGTGTCGTTCGTCGTTCCGAAAGGCACGATCGTCGCGCTCCTCGGCCCGAACGGTGCAGGCAAGACCACCACAGTGAACATGCTGTGCACGTTGCTCGCCCCCGACGGCGGCGAAGCCGTAGTCGCCGGACACGACATCGTCGAGGCCGCGTCGGCCGTGCGCGGTGACATCATGCTGACCGGACAGTTCGCCGCGCTCGACGAAGCGCTGACCGGGCGCGAGAACCTCATTCTGTTCGGGCGACTGCTCGGTCTGCCGAAGAAGCGGGCCGCCGTGCGCGCCGACGAACTGCTCGCCGAGTTCGGTCTCACTGAGGCTGCGGGTCGCCGCGTCGGCAAGTACTCCGGCGGCATGCGCCGCCGCATCGACATCGCGTGCGGTCTCGTCACCCGGCCCGAGGTCGTGTTCCTCGACGAGCCGACGACCGGCCTCGACCCTCGGAGCCGTCAGGACGTGTGGACGGTGGTCGAGCAACTGCGGGACTCGGGTGTGACGATCCTTCTCACCACTCAGTACCTGGAAGAAGCCGATCGGCTGTCCGACAACATCGTGGTCATCGACGGCGGGCGAGTGATCGCAGAAGGCACGTCTGACGAACTGAAGGCTGCGACCGGGGCGGCGTACTGCGAAGTGACGCCCGCCCACCCGGCGTACCTCCCTCGGCTGCGCGCGCGACTCGAAGACATGCTCGACGGCCAGGCATCGGACGGTTCGGCGGTGGACGACACCGCGTCGGACGAAGCCGGTGCGGTGTCGGTGCCCGCTCCGGACGGCCCGCAGACGCTCGCGGAAGTGATCCGTCGGACCGAGGCTGCCAAGATTCCACTGGCCGACATCGTGCTGCGTCGTCCGTCGTTGGACGAGGTCTTCCTGGCTCTGACCGACAAGACGACGGCCAACTCGCGGCTCGACGACGAGGACGACGCCGAGTGACGCAGCTCGTCGGAGGGCAGGAGGCCGGGGCTCAGACGATCCCGGGCGAGGTCGACGTGTCGAATGGCGTCCGTGCGATTCGCCAGTGGTGGACGCTGACCGCTCGCGGGCTGGTCAAGGTTCTCCGCAACGGGGAGTTCGCCTTCGCATTCATCGCCCCAGTCTTCCTGGCCGTGTGCTTTTACGTTCCGCTTCGGAAGATCATGGACACCGTTCCGGGGATGGATTACGGCACATTCCTCACACCGATCATCATTCTCTTGTCCATTAGTTTCGCGGCCACGTCCGCTGCGATGCGATCGGCATTCGATGTGAGCGACGGGATCAGTGCCAGATTCCGGATTCTGCCAATGCCGAGGAGTGTTCCGCCTCTTGCGCGCCTTGCGACGAATGCCGCACTCTTGATCATTTCGTTGATCTGTGCGGCGGTGGCCTGCCTGATAATCGGCTGGCGCCCGTCCGGTGGTGTCGGCGGCACCGTGTCGCTGTTCGCAATCGCGCTGGGCATCGGAATCCTGCTCGCGCTGCTGTCGGACGGTGCAGGTGGAGTCGCGAGCAGCCCGGAAGCCACGAGTCAGCTCCTCGGCCTGCCAATGATGATCCTCGGCCTGGTCTCGACCGGATTCTCGCCCGAAGAACGTTTCCCCGAGTGGATTCGCGGGTTCGCTCGCAACCAGCCTGTGTCGCAGTTCGTCGACGTGCTGCGGGTAGCGGATTCGCCGGAGTCGTTGACGTGGTCGGTGGCGGCGCCGACCGTCTGGTGGTGTGTCGGGATCGCCGTCGTCGCGGTTGCCTTGTTGACGGTCGGCGTTCGGGGGGCGCGGCGATGACGATGATTCGATCCGATGCGGTGCCTGCACGGCCGCGCGAGGTGTCGGTGCGCGCCTGGTTCGACGCATCGCGCGTACTCACCTGGCGACAACTGCTCGTGTATGTGCGGGACGTGCCGACAGTCCTGCAGTCGTTCATCGTGCCCGCCATCTCGATGGTGCTGGTCAAGGTGGTGCTCGGCGACGCGGTCGGGTCGGCGACCGGGCAGGACAGCCTGTACGGGACGGTCCCGTTGATGATCCTGATCGGAGCGATGGGCGGTTCGGTCGTGTCTGCGGTCCGCCTGAACAAGGAACGGTCGACGGGTCTGCTCGCGCGACTGTACGTGCTGCCGATCAACCGCGCCGCCGACCTCACGTCCCGGGTGGTCGCCGAGATCATCCGCATCCTTGTGCTGACTCTGGAACTGCTGCTTGTCGGCTATGTGATGGGCTTCCGGTTCGAGCAGGGTCTACTCGGGGCGCTCGGTCTCCTCGCGATACCCTTGGTGTTCGGCGGTGCGTACGCAGTCTTCGTGCTGGCGATCGCGGTGAATTCACCGCCCGGCGCTCCGCTCGTCCAATACCTCGGACTTTTGACGAATCTCCTGATGTTCTTCAACTCGGGGTTCTCGCCGATCGACGCCTATCCCGGATGGCTGCAGCCGATAGTCGCCAACCAGCCCATGACGCCGGCAATCGAGTTGATGCGAGGATTTGCAGTCGGGGGGCCAGTGCTGGAGGCTTTTATCAAAGTCATGATATGGACCGTAGTTTTCGTGGGGTGCAGTGTATACCCCGCTTTGCGTGGATATCGCAGGGCCGCGACAACTAGATGATTCCAGACGAAAGGTGCGGTGCCGGGTAATACTCTGAACTTGCGACTGCATGTGCCCGCCGCCCCTTCGGTTACAGATATGTACGTCGTGTAACGCGATGTACTAGACGCCGATGTGCGGTGCATGAGTGAGGAGAAGCGCGGACGAATGAGAAATTCGGAGCATAGCGATGCTTAGTTGGATGGAGTGACCAGGTGACACACGTTGTTGCTCTCGGAGGCCAGGACGAACTGTTGCCTCTGACGGCCGCACAGCGGGGCATGTGGTTCGCAGAGAGTCTCTCAGCCGACTATTCGGTGATCATCGCGCACTACCTGAGCATTCGGGCCGTCGACGCCCCGATCGATCACGACCTCCTTGAGGCGTGCACGGCAGAAGCAGCCGTCGATTTCGAGTCGCCCTGCACCACCCTCGTCGAGGTCGACGGGGTGCCGAAGCAACGGGTCGACCACGAATCCGGCTTCGAAGTCGCACGGATCGACATGCGAGGCGAGGCCGCACCGTTCCAGGCGGCTCTGGACTGGATGACCGCGGACTACCAACGTCAGATGGACGTGCTGGTCGATCCTCTCGCGGTCGCCGCTCTCATTCGAGTCGCCGACGACCACACGCTGCTCTACATGCGCGGACACCACATCGTCTTCGATGGCTTCTCCGCCTTGACCAGTCTTCTGTCGGCGGTGCGCCGATACAACGCCGCCCGGACCGGTGACGAGTACACGCCGACCCGCCGTCTGGATCTCGCAGGTCTGGTCGCCGACGATCAGGCGTACACCGAGAGCTCCCGACGCGAGCGAGACCGGGCCTACTGGGTCGAGCAGGTCGCCGACCTGCCGGAACGAGTGAGCTTGTCTGGGCGCGACAGGGTGGCGCCACTGTCACCGCAGAACGTGGTGGCGGGGGAGCGACTGGACGCGCAGACGCAGGCCCGGTTGGAGTCGGTCGCGAAAGACGCTGGCTGTTCGGTGGCAGTCCTGCTCGTCGCCGCGTTCTCCGCATTCCTGGGGCGAATGGCGGGCACTGACGACGTGGTCCTGAGCCTGCCGGTCACCGGACGGTCGACCGCCAAGGTCAAGAATTCCGGCGGCATGCTGTCGAACATGCTGCCGGTGCGGGCGCGAGATATCTCCCAGTCTACGATGCGATCACTGGCGCGAGCGTTGCAGGTCGATCTGACCGGAGCCCTCCGCCATCAGCGCTACCGGTTCGAGGACATCCGCGTCGACGCAGGGTTGGGCGCGGGCAACAGTGCGTCGTTCGGCCCGGTCGTCAACATGATGTTCTTCGACACGCCGATCGAAGTCGACCGCGCGCAGACGAGCTATCACATTCTCTCGTCCGGCATTCTCGAAGACCTCCGCATCAACCTGTATCAGGCGGCGCCGGGTGAACAGTTGGCGGTCGACCTCCACGGCAATCCGAATCTGTACGAACCGAGCGACCTGCGGTCCCATGTGCAGCGGTTCGTCAGATTTCTGACCCGAGCGTTGGACGACATCGACCGCCGGGTGATCGACGTGGAACTGGTGGCGCCCGGCGAGCAGACCGAACTCGTCGAGAGAGGGCGCGGACCGGCACTCGAATCATTCGATGAGGCGACGACGATCCTCGACTTGATCGCGGAGCGGGTCGCCGAACAACCGGAGGCCGTAGCCCTCGATTTCGCCGGTCGCACGATGACGTACGAGGAGTTCGACGCGCAGCGACGGAGCCTGGCCGGACGGTTGGCCGCCGACGGCGTCGCTCTGGGCGACCGCGTCGCGGTGAGCCTGGACCGAGGCATCGCGCAGGTGGTCGCCATCCACGCGACCCTCCTGATCGGTGCGGCATATGTTCCGCTCGATCCGGGCTTGCCAGCCACCCGACGGAGGGCGATCCTCGACACGGCTCGACCGGTGGTCGTCGTCGACGACGATTACCTGGAGGCGACCGACCGACCGGCTGCGCCCGTCGGCGTCCACCCCGCCCGGGTTGACGTCCCCGTGTACGTGATCTTCACGTCAGGGTCGACGGGTACGCCCAAGGGCGTCGAGGTGACGCATTCGGCGCTGCGCCGACGGCTCGAGTGGATGCAGCGCGGCCATCGGATCGGCAGCGGTGACGCCGTCCTGTACAAGACTCCGTACACCTTCGACGTGTCAGTGTGGGAACTGGTGTGGCCGCTGATCAGCGGCGCGCGCATGGTGATCGCCGCCCCCGACGGCCACCGGGATCCCGCCTACCTGGCCCGTCTCGTTGACGAGTCGCGCGTCACCACGATGCACTTCGTCCCGTCGATGCTCGAAGTGTTCGTCGACTCCGGCGAACAGTTGGCGGCCCACGTCGACACCGTGTTCACCTCCGGCGAGGCGTTGAGCCCGACCCTGGCGCAGGTCGTGACTCGCCAATGGTCGGTGCGCCTAGTCAACCTGTACGGTCCGACGGAGGCGGCTATCGACGTGACCGAGTACGTCGTCGACGGCGATGTCGACGAGGTGCCGATCGGGCGACCGGTCCCAGACACGGACGTGCTCGTTCTCGACGAGACCCTGCGTCCGGTCCCGGTGGGAGTCGCGGGCGAGCTCTATCTGGCCGGACCCCAATTGGCGACCGGCTATGTGGGCAGGCCCGACCTGTCGGCGGAACGGTTTGTGGCTGCTCCGTTCGGCGATGCGGGCACCCGTATGTACCGCACCGGCGACCTCGTGAGTTGGGGGAGCGACGGCGAGCTTCGCTATCACGGTCGTACGGACTTCCAAGTCAAGATTCGCGGACAGCGGGTCGAGCTCGGCGAGATCGAGAGCACCGTCCGAGACCATCCGATGATCGAGTCGGCGGTCGTGTCGGTCCGGTCCGGCCCCACCGGGATCCCGATGGTGGTCGCGTACGTCCGGCCCACCGACGGTGGAAATGTGACCGACGACGACGTGCTGGTGACATGCCGTCGCGAGCTCCCGTCGCACATGGTGCCCGCCGCCGTCGTCGTCATGGACGAGTTTCCGGTCACCGACAACGGGAAGCTGGATCGGGCAGCGCTGCCGGAGCCGGTCCTGTCCGCATCGGCGGACGAGCACGTGGCGCCACGGACCGCCGACGAGCATCGCCTCGCCGACCTGGTCGCCGAACTCCTCGGACTCGACCAGACGCCGAGCATGACCGAGCATCTCTTCGGGCTCGGCGGGGACTCGTTGACCGCGGCCCGCCTCGTGTCCCGGGCGCGGACCGTCGGGATGGAACTGCGCCTCGCCGACATCTTCGACGGCGGCACGCTCGCCGACCTGGCCGCGCACAGTGACTCGGGCTCGGACTCGACCTCGGGCTCGGACACCGGAGGTCGTGCGGGGCGGCTCGTGCGCCCGGACGAGGTCCCGTTGTCACCGTCGCAGTCGAGGCTCTGGCTGATCAACCGAATGGAGCCGGGCGCCGCGACGTACAACATGGCCGGTGTGGTCACGTTCGACGATCCCGTGGACGTAGACGCGCTGCGCGCGGCGTTCGGCGACGTCATCGACCGTCACGAACCCCTCCGCACGATCCACCCGGTGTCCGATGACGGGCGTCCGGTCCAGCACATCCTGGCGACGTCCGACGTGCCCGGTGACATCCTTGTCGGCCCGGTCCCGGCGCAGGCAGACGAACTCGAGACTGCGCTGGTCGCGCACGCCTCGCGTGGGTTCGACCTGACCACGGCGACGCCGTTGCGCGCAGTGCTGTTCCGGGACGACCACACCGACACTCTGCTGATCGTTCTGCACCACATCGCAGGCGACGGGGCATCGCTGGCCCCGCTGATGCACGACCTGACGCGGGCGTACACGGCTCGGCGGGACGGGCAGTCGCCCGGATGGGAACCGTTGACACCGCAGTACGCCGACCACGCGCTGGCCCGGATAGCGGCGCTCGGCGACATGGCAGACCCGGTGTCCACGGCAGGCCGCGACCTCGCGTTCTGGCGGACCGAGCTGTCCGGAGTACCCGAACTCCTCGACCTGCCGACCGACCGTCCACGTCCGCGAGTCGCCTCCGGTCGCGGCGACGCCGTCACCATGACCGTGCCCTCGGACGTGGCCGACGCCGTGCAGGCTCTCGCGGAACGGACCGGTACGACGAGCTTCCTCGTCGTGCACGCGGCGATGTCCGTGGTGCTCGGGCGGTTGGCTGGATCCGACGACGTACCCGTCGGGGTCGCGGTACACGGGCGTGGCGCACCCGAACTCGACCGTCTCGTCGGAATGTTCGTCAACACGGTGGTGCTGCGAGCTCGACCGACGCCGGAGCTCACAGTCGGTGAATTGCTCGCCGCAGGCCGCCGCGCATTCGGTGCGGCCCTCGATCACGCGGACCTGCCGTTCGAGGACGTGGTGGAAGCTCTCGCGCCGAACCGGTCGCTCGCATACACACCGATCTACCAGGTCGCGATGACATGGCATGACGATCCGTTGTCGAGAGCGGACGCCGGAGCGGTCCGCGCCCTGCGACTCCCCGTGGTCAAGACCGACCTCGAGGTGTCGTTCAGCGTGTCCACGCGCGCCGACGGGCGCCGCACGATCAGCGCCGACTTCGGTTTCGCGACAGACCTGTTCGACCGCGAACGGGTAGCGCAACTGACCGAGTCGTTCCTGCACGTGCTGCGCGGCATGACCGCGGGCCCCGACCACCGGGTCGGTGCACTGGATCTCGTCGATCCGATGCAGGCGCCCGCGACGTCGATCGCGACGCGTACTTTCCCCGAACTCCTCGACGACGGTGCCCGCCAAGCCGGCGCCGACGCGCCGGCCGTCACAGCGACACCGAGCACGGCAGCAACGGAAACGGCGGTATCGGGATCAGAGACGTGGACGTACGGCGAGTTGGCCGTCCAGACCAATGCGCTGGCGCGGGAACTGATCGTTCGAGGCGCCGGTCCCGGCGACATCGTCGCCGTCGCGATCGGGCGATCACACCAGTCGGTGCGGGCGACCCTCGCGGTGATCAAGTCCGGCGCGGGATTCGTCCTCATCGATCCGACCCAACCCGTAGCCCGGCAGGAAGAGATGATCGTCGACGCGGGCGCCCGCCTCGGGATTCGCCTTGCGGGAAGCGGCGTCGCCCCGACCGGACCGACGTGGATCGAATTGTCCGATCCCGACGTCGAACGGTCGATCGCCGCGCGATCGAGTGATGCGCTCAGCGACGCCGATCGGCTCCGTCCGGTCCGCCTCGACGACACCGCCTACCTGATATTCACCTCGGGCTCCACCGGGCGGCCGAAGGCGACGGCCATCGGCCACCGCGGTCTGGCCGGGCTCGCGCAGAACCTGGCGATGATGTTCACGGCCGGACCGTCGACCCGCGTGCTCCACGTATCGTCCCCGAGCTTCGACGCGTCGGTGCTGGAGTTGGTGCTGGGCTTCTCGACAGGCGCGGAACTGGTGGTGGCACCATCAGACGTGTACGCGTCCGAGCCCTTGTCGTCGTTGATCAATGCGGCCCGCGTCACGCACGCTCTGCTCACGCCGTCGGTGCTCGCGACCGTCGAACCCGACGATGTGCCGACGTTGACTACCGTGCTCAGCGGCGGCGAGGCGTGCCCGGTCGGACTGGCTGACCGGTGGGCCGACGCACGTCGAGGGCCCGGCGGATTCTTCAACCTCTACGGGCCCACCGAAGCGACGGTGTGGGTCAGTGTCGACGGTCCGCGGACCGCGGGCGAACCGCTGACGATCGGGGCGCCGCTCCCAGGCGTCGAAGCGCTCGTACTGGACGGCGCATTGCGTCCCACGCCGGTCGGCGTGCCCGGCGAGCTGTATCTGGCCGGCGACCAGACCGGCCTGGGGTACCTGAACCGCCCCGGGTTGACCGCACGCAGCTTCGTTGCGCACCCCTTCGCGCCGGGGCAGCGCATGTATCGAACCGGCGACCGGGTCACACGGACGGCTTCGGACGCCCTCGTCTATCACGGACGGACGGACTTCCAGTTGAAGATCCGGGGTCTGCGAATCGAACCCGGCGAAGTCGATGCGGTGCTGGCGTCCCACCCGGACGTCGGTGCTGCGGTCAGTCTCGGAGTCCCCGGGCCCGGCGGCGACCAGGTCCTGGTGACCTATGCCGCAGCCGACGACCACGTGGTTTCGACGCGCAGCCTGATGGAGTTCGCGCGTGCGAGGCTGCCGAAGTATCTGGTTCCGCAGACGATCGTGGTTCTGCCGTCGCTGCCGGTGACGCCGATCGGGAAGGTGGACCGTCGGGCCCTGCCCGCCATCGACTTCGCGGACCGCGACGACCTCGTGCTGCCGACGGGTGCGACGGAGTCCGCGGTCGCCGAGCTGATGGCATCGGTGCTGGGCGTCGACCAGGTCAGTGCCGCCGAGTCGTTCTTCGACGTGGGCGGCAACTCGCTGTCGGCGACGAAGCTGGCCTCGAGGCTGGCAGTGGCGTTCGACGTGTCGTTCACGGTGCGCGACGTGTTCGAAGCGCCGTCCGTCGTCGATCTGGCGGCCGCGGTGGACCGACTGCCGAAGGCAGCGAGCTCGGCCGCAGGCAGACAAATCCCGGTGCTGGCCGATCGAACGTCGGCGCTGCCGGTGTCGGCCGCCCAACGCGGTATGTGGCTGTTGAACCAGACCGACCCCGATTCGTCGGCATACAACATCGGACTCGTCCTCGAATTGAGCGGTCGTCTCGACACATCCCATCTGCGGGAGGCGCTCACCGATGTGCTCGCTCGACATGAGTCGCTGCGGACCGTCTACCCCGGTGTGGACGGAGTGCCGGTGCAACAGATCCTGTCCGTCGACGACGCGGTCGCAGGCGTGCGGTTGACGGTGTCCGAACCCGAGGGCTCAATCGTCGACGCCATCGAGGCCGAAGCCACCCGGGGGTTCGATCTGGCGTCGGCTCCGCCTCTGCGGTTGACCCTGTTCCCGGTATCCGAGACCGACGGTAGCGATGTCTCAGCCGACTATGTGCTGGTGTTCGTCGTCCATCACATCAGTGCGGACGGCTCGTCGATGGTGCCGCTCGCCCGCGACCTGATGGTCGCCTACGAAGCGCGTCGACTCGGCGGGGCACCGCAATGGCTGCCGCTGGACGTGCAGTACGCCGACTATGCGGCATGGCAGACGGCTCGTCTGCAGGAGGTTGGCGACGATGGGCGGAGCGCTCAGGAGCGCCATCTCGACTACTGGGAGGCCCGGCTCGCCGGAGTTCCGGAACTCTTGGAGATTCCCGGTGATCGCCGCCGCCCACGGACCCCGACGTTCGCAGGCGACCAGGTGGCGTTCCAGGTGGATCCGGAGGTCGCGGCGCGGCTCGACGCAGTGGCCAGAGAGCAGGGGTCGACCCTGTTCGTCGTGCTGCAGGCGGCGTTCGCGGTACTGCTGCACCGGATGACCGGTGAGCCGGACATCGTGATCGGCACGCCGTATGCCGGACGGTCCGAGCAGGCGTTCGACGACGTCGTCGGCATGTTCGTCAACTCGGTTCCGCTGCGCACCCGCATCCGGGCGGACGAGTCGTTGTCGACGCTGGTCGGTCGGGTGCACACCGACAGTCTCGACGACTTCGCACACGCAGACGTTCCGTTCGAGTCCGTCGTCGGGCGACTGCTGGACTCGCCGTCCGGCGCGCACAACCCGATCTTCCAGGTGATGCTGTCGTTCCAGAACTTCACGTTTCCGAACCTGGAACTGACCGGCCTGCGCGTATCCGGACGTGACCCGGACACCGTCGGAGCCCAAGTGGACCTGCAACTCACGTTGCGCCCGCCGAGTGACTCGTCGAGCCACCTCGAAGGACGGTTCGTATTCGCGACGGATCTGTTCGACCGGGAACGGATCCAACGACTCGCTGACCGGTTCTCGCGGGTCCTCGACGCGTTCGCGAATCAGCCGAGCGTCGAGGTCGGCGACGTCGACATCCATCTGGCCGACGAACAGGCTGTCGACGAAGATGTCGACGGGGATGATGCGTTGGTTGCGCTTCCCGATGTGATCGCCACTGCGGCCGAAGCCGCACGCGATGCGGTCGCGGTGGCCCACGACGGCACGGAATTGACGTTCGGCCAGCTTCAGCAGACACTGACGGCGATGGCCGCGGTAGTGCCGGATCGCGACACCGCGCTCACCATGGCGCTGATGAGCGCGCTGCCGACGTTGGCTGCGGCCGGGCCGGACGCATTCGGTGACGTGCTCGCGGCGATCCGTCGCAACGCGGTGGACTGTCGTGACCGGGAACTACAGTCGTGACCGGGAACTACAGGGAAACACGTAACACCGAGACGGACAGCGGGGACTATACGAGGGGAAGACGGGGATCGATACTGGGCTCTCCTAGTGGAGTCGAGTAGAAGGCGGTGGTTATTCAGTGTCGGGTGACGCGGTGGCAGCGACCCTCCAACGGATGTGGGGGGACCGGCCGTCGACACCTCAGCTGGTAGGAGTCGGTTCGGCGATCGCGCCGCAGGCCGAGGCGTTCACCGGGGCCGCCGGGCCCGTGTCGTTCGCCGCGCTTGATGCTCAGGTCGCCACGACCGCGCAGATATTCGCAGCTCAGGGACTCGACCCGGAGGCTGCGGTAAGCGCAGCCGTCGCGGGGACACTCGGTGCCGCCGGTTCGCCCGCTGAGGTCGCGAACGCTGTCGGCCGGGTCGTCGAGGAGATCCGTGAGCGTGCGTGCGCGTTGGCCGGCACCGTCGACTGGGCATCGCTGGCCGGCCTGTTCCGTTCGGCGGCCCACTTGCACGCGGATCGCGTCGCGGTGTGCGACACTGCGGGGCGCGTCCTCTCGTATCAAGAGCTGGACCGTCGATCCGACGAGTTGGCGGCGGGGCTCGCTGCGCGAGGAGTGAGCGCGGGAGACGTCGTCGGTCTGGCGCTGGATCGGACAGTCGACGTCCTCGTCGCCGTCTTGGGGGTCCTCAAAGTAGGCGCGGCGTACCTGCCGCTCGACACCGCTCACCCAGAGGACCGGCTGACGTTCGTCGTCGAAGACGCCGATCCTGCTCTCGTAATCGCAGAGCCCACCGATCTCGACCGATTGAGCTTCCTTGGAGCCGACCGCGCGAGCATAGGCGAACTCTCGGCCGCCGGATTCGACGGGATCGCCCACCACCTGCCGAACGTGATCGACCCTGCTTCCGCCGCGTACATGATCTACACCTCGGGTTCCACCGGCCGACCCAAGGGCGTCGTCGTCGAGCATCGGAACGCCGTGGCACTGATGGCCGCCGCGGCACAGGAGTACGACGTCGACGAGACCGACGTGTGGACGATGTTCCACTCGTATGCGTTCGACGTGTCGGTGTTCGAGATGTGGGGCGCACTGCTGTTCGGCGGTCGCCTGGTGGTCGTTGATTACGTCACGACCCGCAGCCCGGACGAGTTCGCCGTACTCCTCTCGAAAGAACAGGTGACCGTCGTCTCGCAGACGCCGTCGGCGTACTACCAGTTGTCGGCATCGGTGCGGCCGAACGTCGGACGGTTGTCGCCGTCGGTCCGATACATGATCTTCGCGGGCGAAGCCCTCGACTTCCACCAGGTACGTCGGTGGTACGCCGACCGCAGTGAGGCGGGCGAGGGCGGCGGTCCGATCCTGGTCAACATGTACGGCATCACCGAGACGACAGTCCACTCGACGTTTCGGGCCCTCGACCGCGACCTCGTCGAAGCGACCGCGGCGTCGGACGTCGGCGTCGGTCTGCCCGATCTGACGATCCACCTGTTGGATGCGCGCCTACGGCCCGTCCCGGACGGTGTGCCCGGCGAGATCTATGTGAGCGGCACACAGGTGACCCGCGGCTACCTCGGCAGACCCGGTTTGAGCGCGGGACGCTTCGTCGCCGATCCGTTCGCAGGCGACGGCGGCACCCGCATGTACCGCAGTGGCGACCTCGGGGTCTGGAACGCAGGCAATCTCGAGTATCTGGGACGCGGAGACGCCCAGGTCAAGCTGCGCGGATTCCGTATCGAACTCGGCGAGGTCGAGGCTGCGCTCCTCGCCGCGGACGGTGTGTCGGCGGCCGCCGCGGCGGTCAAGACGAGAACTGCAGGTGACGCCGACGGTCCGGGCATGGAACTGCTCGTCGGATACGTGGTCGAGGCCGCTGACGGACCGGCGGCGGACCCGGCTGCGGTTCGGCACACCGCATCGCTCCACGTGCCGTCGTACATGGTGCCGGACGTAGTCGTGATCCTCGACAGGCTGCCGTTGACGGTGAACGGAAAGTTGGACCGTCGAGCGTTGCCCGAACCGGTCCTGGCCGGATCGGTCGACGAGTACGCGGCGCCGGAAGGCGCCGAGGAGACCGCCGTCGCCGAGATCTTCGCCGAGGTCCTCGGCATCGACGATCCGAGCGTCACCGAGTCGATGTTCGACCTCGGCGGCAACTCGTTGGCGGCGACGCAGATCGCGGCACGGGTCGGGCGCGCACTCGATGTGCACGTCGGCGTGCGCGACGTGTTCGATGCGCCGTCGGTCCGTGGGCTGTGCGTACTCCTGAACAGACGAACCCGCGGCGATCGGCCGCAGCTGCGGCGCCGCGCGGACGTTGGTGGGCCGATCCCGCTGGCACTGGAACAGCGACGCATGTGGTTCCTCGCCGAGTTCGATCCGGGCAGTTCGGCGTACAACGTTCCGCTCGTGCTCCGACTTCGCGGCGACCTCGACCCGGTCGCCCTCGACGCCGCGGTGCACGATCTGATCGGCCGCCACGAGTCCTTACGGACCCGGTTCCCAGCCGTCGACGGCGTGCCTGAGCAGGTCGTATGCGGCATCGACGACGGTCACCGGCCCGATGTGCAGATCGCGGTGCCCGCGGCGGTCGCCGAACCAGGTCTCGACCACACGCTTGCCGAACTGTTCGGCACGGGCTTCGATCTGCGATCGGCGCCGCCGTTGCGCGCACGACTGTTCCGGATCCAAGACGGTGACAGTCTCCAGGACAGTGGCGTCGGTCTGCGCGACCACGTCTTTGTCCTCGTCGCACACCACATCATCGTCGACGGCGCATCGCTGACGCCTTTGGCGCGAGACCTCATGACCGCGTACGCGGCTCGCGCCGAAGGGCATCCGCCGTCGTGGTCGGAGCTGCCCGTCCAGTACGCCGACTATTCGACCTGGCAGACCGCGGTCGTCGGCGACCCGTCCGACCCGAGCTCGATCGCGGCCCAGCAGCTGCAGTTCTGGCGCGGCCGGCTCGCCGGCGTCGACGAGGTCCTCGCGCTGCCCAGCGACCGTCCGCGCCCACACGTTCTCGGGAAGTCGGCGGGATCGGTCACCTTCGACGTCGACGCCGACCTCGCCCGGCAGATCGACGAGGCCGCACACGAGCACAACGCGTCCGTCTTCATGGTGGTGCACGCGCTGTGGGCGGTGGCGCTGTCCCGTCTGGCCGGGGCCCGCGATCTGACGATCGGCACGCCGTTCGGCGGGCGGACCGACGCAGCGCTCGACGATCTGATCGGCATGTTCGTCAACACGCTGGTGCTGCGGACGGAGATCGATCCGGCCGCCGACCTGGCGGCACTCCTCTCTCAGGTCCGCACCGACGACCTCGCCGCGTTCGCCAACGCGGACATCCCGTTCGACCTGGTCGTCGACGACCTCGATCCGGTCCGGAGCACTGCGCACGCCCCGCTGTTCCAGGTGCTCCTCGTCCTGCAGGACACCCGCGGAGCCGAACTGTCGCTGCCGGGTGTCGGCGTCGAACGGATGGAACAGTATCGGGACCTCACCGAATACGACCTCGCGATCACCTTCCTGCAGGACGGGACGTCGGACCGGCACGGTGCGCTGTCCGGCGTCATCGAGTACGCGACCGACCTGTTCGACGCGGAGCGGATCCGCGGCTTCATCGACGTGTTCATGCGAGTGGCGCACGGGCTGTTGACCGAGCCCGCACTGACCGTTGGCGACGTCGAGGTCCTCGATGAAGACGACCGCGCAGCTGTCGTCGCCCTCGCGGCTGGTGATGCCATCGGCCTGCAGCCCGAACTCGTCGGCGACGCGCTCGCCCGACAGGCGGAGCGCACCCCGGACGCGGTGGCGCTCGTGTTCGAGGGCAGGCACGTCGACTACCGCGAACTCGGCGCCCGGGTGGCACTGCTGGCACGCGAGCTGATCGCCGCAGGAGTTCGCGCGGAGACAGCGGTCGCGGTCGCGATCCCACGGTCGATCGACCTCGTCGTCGCGATCCACGCGATCATCACCGCGGGTGGCCAGTACGTTCCGGTCGACGCGGACACACCGGCCGAGCGCGTCCAGTACATGGTGGACACCGCAGGTGTGACGGTCGCGCTCGTGCCCGCCGCGACGGCGGGTGGATCGTCGATCGTGCTTGACGACGTCGACGGCGTGACAACGATCGCGGTGGACTCTTCCACGGAACTGCCTGCCGACCCGGTGGCTCCGGTCGCCGCTGCCGAACGGCGGGGCACGATCACGCCGGACTCGGCGTTGTACACCCTGTTCACGTCCGGCTCGACGGGCAGGCCCAAGGGCGTGACGCTGAGCCACGAAGCCGTGATGAATCGGCTGCGGTGGGGGCTCGACGTGCTGCCGGCCGACCGCGTGGTGCTCAAGACGCCGTTCACGTTCGACTGCTCGGTCCCGGAACTGTTCGCGCCGCTGATGGCGGGCGCGCGCGTCGTCATCGCCCGCCCGGGCGGACACCTGGAACCGGTGTACATGGCGAGGCTGATCACCGAGACCGGCGCGACGATGGTGCACTTCGTGCCGTCAGTCCTGTCCGTCTTCGTCGACGTGCTCGGCGACGACCGGCTCACTGCGCTCGACAGTCTCCGAATCATCTCGACGACCGGCGAGGCCCTGCCCGCCACCGTCGCCGGCCAGGTGCGCGCGGCGCTGCCCGACACCCGCCTGTACAACCTCTACGGGCCGACTGAGGCCGCGGTCGAGATCACCTACCATGAGGTGACGTTCAATCCAGCCGTCGAGCTCCCCGTCTCGGTTCCCATCGGCCGTCCAATGTGGAACTCGACCGCATACGTGCTCGACGACCGGCTCCACCCCGTCGGGCCCGACGTCGTCGGCGAGCTCTATCTGGGTGGCGTGCAACTCGCGCGCGGGTACGCCGACCGACCCGACCTGACAGCGGAACGATTCGTCGCCGACCCGTTCGGCGCGCCCGGAGAGCGGCTGTACCGCACCGGCGACCTCGTTCGTGCGAACCAGAGAGGCGAACTCGACTACATCGGGCGTGCCGACTTCCAGGTCAAGTTGCACGGGCAACGGATCGAGCTCGGCGAGATCGAATCGGTGCTCTCCGGTGCGCCGGACGTCACGCACGCCGCGGTCGTCGTCGCCGTCGCACCCGGCGGCGGACAGCAGCTCGCCGGATATCTGGCGGCGGCGCCCGGCCACGAGGTGGTCGTCGACGAGGTGCGGCGATTCGCGGAGGGTGCCCTCCCGGAGTACATGGTGCCGACCGTGTGGACCGTGCTCGAGTCGATCCCGCTGAACACGGCCGGAAAACTCGACCGCCGGGCGTTGCCCGCACCGGAGTTCGTCGCGCAGGAGTTCGTCGCCCCGACTGGCGTCGTCGAGAAGACGATCGCGGCGATCTTCGCCGACGTCCTCGACGTGCCGGAAGTCTCGGCGACCGCGTCGTTCTTCGACATCGGCGGCGACTCGCTGTCGGCGACCCGAGTCGTCGCGCGGATCGACGACGCTCTTGGTTCGGGGCCGTCGATCCGTGACCTGTTCGACGCCCCGTCACCGCGCGACCTCGCCGAGCGTGTCGACGGGTCGGCGCAGGCGGTCATCGCTGCGCCGTCGGAGCGGGGCGCTTTCCCGCCGTTGTCGCCCGCTCAGCAACGGCTGTGGTTCATCAACCAGTTCGACACCTCGTCAGCCGCGTACAACATCCCCATGGTGCTGCATCTGGACGGTCCGCTCGATCACGGTGCGCTGCGCGCCGCGGTGTCCGACGTCCTCGAACGGCACGAGGTGCTGCGCACGCTCTTCCCGACGCGTTCGGGATCGTCCGAGCCGTATCAGCGGGTGCTCGATGTCGCGGACGCGTCGGCGCGCGTGACGTGGGTGCGACATGATCAACTCGCCGACGCGCAGGCCGCCGCGCTGGTCGGCTTCGACGTCACAGCCGACTTACCGGTGCGTGTGGGGATCGTCGAGCAACCCGAACGCCACACGTTGCTGATGGTCGTCCACCACATCGCATTCGACGGACAGTCGGTGCCCCTGCTGGCCCGCGACCTGATGGCCGCGTACGCGGCACGGGTCACCGGGCAGCCGTTCGGTCTCGATCCCCTACAGATCCAGTACGCGGACTTCGCGCACTGGCACCGCGAGCGCCTCGGCGACCTGGACACCGCCGACTCGTTGGCGGCCCAGCAGGCCTCGTATTGGCGTGAGCAGCTCGCGGGTGCGCCGGAGACACTCGCGCTGCCCGCCGACCGCCGCCGTCCCGCGGTCGTCGACCAGTCCGGCGACCGGGTTGCGTTGACCGTCCCACAGTCGGTGGCCGACGCGGTCGTCGACTTCGCAGCACGTCGGGGAGCGACCCCGTTCATGGTGGTGCACCTGGCCGTCGCGGTCGCGATGGCACGTCTGGCGTCGACCGACGACGTCTCGATCGGTGTCGCGATCGCCGGCCGTGGCCGTCCCGAGATCGACGATCTGGTCGGCATGTTCGTCAACACCTTGGTGCTTCGCACCCGGGTCCGCCCCGAGGCTACGGCGGCCGAACTCCTCGACGAACTCCGACGGGCGGACCTCGACGCGTTCGCGCACGCCGACCTACCGTTCGAGCAGTTGGTGGACGTCCTCGCCCCCGAACGCTCCACCGCGTACGCCCCGCTGTTCCAGGTCGGTATGACCTATCAGCGGCGCGACGCCGCATTCGACGCGGAACAGACGGTCGCGGGCCTGCGGGTGCGTGGCGAGGACTTGGCGGTCCCGATGTCGCGGTTCGACCTCGAGTTCGGTGTGATCGAGAGTCGGAATACCGACGGCGGCGTCGTGCTCGCCGGCGAGATGAGCTTCGCGACGGCATTGTTCGACCGGTCGACAGCGCAGCGTTTCGCCGACACCTGGCTCCAGGTGTTGACCGCCGTCGCGACCGTCGGCAGCACACCGGTCGGCGACATCGGTCTCCTCAGCCCGGCACAGCGCGGCGACCTGGTCCCCGCGACCGGGTCGAGAGCGCCCGGACCGGAGACGTTGGTCGACCTGCTCGCTCAAAGGAGCGTGTCGCCGTACGCTCCGGCGATCATCGACGAGGCAGGCGAACTCGACAACGCCGCAGCAGCCGCCGTGACGAACCGGTTGGCGCGATGGCTGCTCGCCGCAGGCATCGGGCCCGGCGACGTAGTCGCCGTATGCATCCCGCGGTCGCGGGAGTCCGTCCTCGCAGTGTGGGCGGTCCTCGCGACGGGCGCGGCGTATCTGCCGATCGACCCGCGTCTGCCCGCCGACCGCATCGACTACATGCTCGCGGACTCCGATGTCCGCCTCGGCCTGACCGTCGATGACCTCGGCCCCGCCGCCGCCTCGTGCGAGTGGATCGCACTCGACGACCCGACGGTGACCGCCCAACTCGCCGAGTTGTCCGTCGACCCGGTCGACACCACCGAGCTGCGCCGCGCACCGCGACTCGACGACCTCGTCTACGTCATCTACACGTCCGGATCCACCGGACGTCCCAAAGCGGTCGCCGTACCGCACCGTGGCCTCGCCGCGCTGGCCGCGGCCCAGCGGGCGGTGACCGGCGACGACCCGGACGCGCGTGTCCTGCACGTCGCGTCGCCGAGCTTCGACGCCGCGTTCTTCGAGATGTTCTGGGCGCACGCCGCGAGCGTCCCCCTCGTCGTCTCGCCCGCCGACGTGTACGGCGGTGCCGACCTCGCCGATTTGATCGAGCGCCACCGCGTCACCGACGTGGTCATCACCCCGACCGCCCTCGCAACCGTCCCCGAGGGGCGCGCCACCCACCTGCGTCGCCTGACGACCGCAGGCGAGGCATGTCCGCCCGAACTGGTGGACCGATGGGCGCCCGGGCGCACCATGATCAACCTGTACGGCCCGACCGAGACGACGATCTGGGCGACGTCGGCTCCGCTGCAGACCGGACGCCCGGTCACCATCGGCCGTCCGATCAACGACGTGGAGATCCTCGTCCTCGACGCCCGACTGCAGCCTGTGCCGATCGGAGTCGTCGGCGAGATGTACATCGCGTCGCCCGGCCTGGCACGCGGCTACCTACACCGTCCCGACCTCACCGCAGACCGTTTCGTCGCCGACCCGTACGGACGGCCGGGGGCACGCATGTACCGGACCGGTGACCTCGTCCGCTGGACGGCGGACGCTGACCTCGAGTTCGCCGGACGCACTGACTTCCAGGTCAAGGTGCGCGGCCAGCGCGTCGAGCTCGCCGAGATCGACGCGGCGCTCCGCTCGCTACCCGCCATCGCGCAGGCGGTGACCGTCGGGGCGCCCGGCCCGGCGGGCCGCACCGTCCTCGCGTCCTACGTGGTGGGTGTCGACGGCAGCGGTATCGATGTGGAGGCGGTTGAACGCAACCTGCGCGAGCACCTCGCCGACTACATGGTTCCGTCGGCGATCATGGTCCTCGACGAGCTTCCCCGCACCGCGATGGGCAAACTCGACCGGGACGCGCTGCCCGCGCCCGTCCTCACCGGACACACCGCATTCGTCGCGCCGGTCGGTGAACGCGAGACCCGCATCGCCGAGATCATCGCGTCGCTGCTCGGCATCGACGAGGTGTCGGCCACCGACTCGTTCTTCGAGCTCGGCGGCGACTCCATCGTCTCGATCTCGTTGTCGGCCGCATTGCGCGCCAACGGTTTCGACCTTCGGCCTCGTGATATTTTCGAGCACCGCACCGCGCGAGCTCTGGCCCTCGCGGCACGCGAGGCATCCTCGGACGTCCTACGCGAACTTCCCGGCGGTGGTGTCGGAGACACTCCGTTGACGCCGGTCATGCGGTGGCTCCTCGACCGTGCACCCGCGGTCGCCGACCTCGCCGACTATTCGCAGGCGGCCGTCCTCGTCCTCGCTTCGGACGCCGACCCGGAGCAGGTCCGGGCGACGTTCGCGGCCGTCGCGGGCGCACACCCGATGCTGACCGCGCGCCTGCACCGTGAGCAGGACACGGACATCGTGCGGGCGGGCGACGCCGAGTTCGACGCCGACCAGCAGGTGGTCGTCGGAGCCGCCGATGTCGACGGCGCACACCGGCACGCGGTGTCTCTACTCGATCCCGCGGCCGGGCGGATGTTCTCCGCGGTCACCGTGCCGTCGGCCGGACGCATCGTCGTCGCCGCGCACCATCTCGCCGTCGACACCGTGTCGTGGTCGATCATCATCGGCGACCTCGCCACCGCGTGGGCGCAGGCGAGCACGGGCACACCGATCGAGGTGGCGGGGGAGGCCACATCGGTCCGCCGCTGGAACACCGCCATCGCCGAACAGCCCGTCGCGCGACTCGACGAGGCCGCGCTGTGGGCCGACCGTCTCGGCGGCGTCGAGGCAGTCACGCGGCGCCCGATCCTGCGCCGTCTGGTCGACCCGAACGTCGACCGTGAGCGCGACCTGACATCGCATCTGTTGCAGATCGACGCAGATCTGGCGCAGACGATCGTCGAGGACGCCCCGGCCGCGTTCGGCGGCACCGCGCAGGACGTGCTGATCGCGACCCTCGGTCGCGCACTCGCACAGTGGGCCGATCCGATGAGCGGGGACGTCGACGGCGTGCCGATCCTCATCGAAGGCCACGGCCGGGCCGAACAGATCGCGCCGGGCGCCGACCTGGGTCGGACAGTCGGCTGGTTCACCGCGGTGTCGGCGGTCCGCGTGCCCACGGGAACGACGTCACGCATCGCCGCGGTCAAGACCGTCAAGGAAGAATTGGCGACTGCCGCGGACAACGGCGTCGGGTTCGGCGCGCTGCGGTGGGGCGAGATCCCCAACGGCGCCGTCACATCCGACCTTCGCGTGCTGCGGACCGCCGCACTGCCCGAGATAGCCTTCAACTACCTGGGCGTGACGCGGACCGCCGACAGCGATCTCACAGTCTCAGATCCGGCGTCCCTGCCGCCGTTCGCGCCTGCGCCCGAGACGCACCGGCTTCCCGGATCGATGGCGGGCGGGCTCGTTCCCGTCGCAGGCCTCGCAGTCAACGTGTCCGTCCGTGACCAGGAGACCGGTTACCTCGTCGACGCGGACCTCAGCCACCTGCCCACGATCGTCGACGCCGCCGACGTCGACGACATCTGCCGGTTGTGGATGGAGGAGTTGCGTGGCGTCGCCGACGTGCTCGCCTCCGATCGGCCGATCGGTCGAACGCCGTCGGACATTCCCGGAGTCGAGCTGTCGCAAGACGAAGTGGACATTCTGGACGAGCAGTTCGCCGGGTGGGATGTGTGGCGACTGACCCCGCTGCAGGCCGGACTGCTGTTCGAATCCGACATCGCGCAGGCCGGTGCCTCGGCGACCGAGGGCCCAGACCCCGTTGACTTCTACGCCTCGCAGGTGCGCATCGACTTGGACGGGCCGGTGGATGCGTCCCGACTGCAGGCCGCAGCCTCCACCGTCCTGGCGCAGCGAGCGATACTGCGTGCCGCGTTCGTACGGACGCCCGACGGCACCGCGGTCGCAGTGATCTCGCCTGACGCCACCCCGGAGTGGGACGAGTTCGACATGAGCGGACTCGCCGACCCCGCGGAGCGCGCCGTCGCGGTAGACGAGATCGCGGCACGCGCCGCTGCCGATCACTTCGATCTGAGCAGTCCGGGCGCGATCCGCTTCGCCCTGGTCCGGTTCGAGGACACCGCGACGCTGATCGTCACGAACCATCACATCGTTCTCGACGGCTGGTCCGGACCGATCCTGCTCGCCGAACTGTTCGGCGCCTACGCGGGCGTGGACACCGACCAGTTGGGCGGCGCCGACTTCGACACCTACCTGCGGTGGCTGGCCCGCCAGGACCGGGAGAAGGGGATCGCCGCGTGGACGCGGGCCCTCACCGGATTCCACGGCGCATCCCTGATCTCCACCGGCGTCCGCCCGGAGGGGCAGCGTGTGTCCGTCGACCACCGCGCCATGCTGGGCCCAGCTGAGTTCGGCGCCCTGGAATCGTTGGCGCGGACCAGCGGCAGCACCGTGTCCACGATCCTGCAATTGGCGTGGGCCGTCGTCCTCGGCCGCTACACAGGGCAGCACACGGTCGTCTTCGGCGAGACCGTGTCCGGTCGTCCCCCGGAGGTCGACGGTATCGAGCGCATGGTCGGTCTGTTCATCAACACGCTGCCCGTCCAGGTGGAACTCGACGATGCGGAGTCGGTGGCCGACGCGTTGACCAGACTCGCTGACGCGAAGCTGGCCACCCTCGACTACCAGTACATCGGTCTGCCGGAGATCTCGGCGGCGCTCGGTGAGCCCGTCCTGTTCGACTCGCTCGTCGTGTACGAGTCGTATCCGGTGGATGCGGCCTCGCTCGCGGCCGCGGGTGACCTCGCGGGCCTGTCCGTCGCGTCGGTCCAGACGTCCGACGCGACGCACTACCCGGTCAGCGTGGCCGCGGCCAGCCACGGCAATGACCTGTCGTTGACCATCAAGCACCGTCCCGACCTGGTGCCGCCGGGGCTGGCGGAAGCGGTCGCCGACGGACTCCGCACCGTCCTGCACCAGTTCTCCACCGACCCCCGGATGCCGTTGGGTGCCGTGAGGATCCTCAGCGACACCGACCGCGACCGGCTGCTCGCCGTCGACTTGCCGCCGCTCGTACCGCAGGCGACACTGGCAGAACTCGTGACGGCCGCCGCCGCGCGCTGGCCCGAGCGGACCGCGGTCGTCGACGACACCGGCGAGTCGCTGACCTACGCCGAACTCGACCGCGCATCGAACGCTCTCGCCCGCTGGCTCATCGACCGCGGCGTCGGGGCCGACGACATCGTCGCGCTCGCGATCGGCCGTTCGCTCGATCTGCACGTCTGCATGTGGGCGGTCGCCAAGGCCGGTGCAGGCTTCCTGCCGGTCGACACCGAGTACCCGGCGGACCGCATCGCGTTCATGCTCGCCGACTCCGGCGCGAACCTGGGACTGTCCGCGGGTGGGGCGCAGCCGCCGGCCGGCGCCGACTTCACCTGGACGGACATCGACGACCTGTCGTGCAACGGCCTCGACGGGTACTGCACCGACGCGTTGACCGAGGGCGAGACCGCCGGTCGCCGCTTCCTCGACGCCGTCGCATACGTCATCTACACGTCCGGTTCGACCGGCGTCCCGAAGGGCGTCGAAGTCACCGGCCGAGGGATCGCGCCCTATGCGGCTGCACACGCGGCGGCGCTCGACGTCGCCGACGGCGGCACCGTGCTGTCGTTCGCGTCGCCGAGCTTCGACGCGTCCGTCCTCGAGCTGCTTCTGGCTCTCGCCGTCGGCGGCACCCTCCACATCCGGCCGCCGTCGGCCGTCGGCGGCGTCGAACTCGAAGAATTCCTGACCAGCCGCGACATCAGACACGCGTTCCTGACCACCCGTGTGACCGAGACTCTCCGGCCCGAGCGGACCCCGCTGCAGATGGTGTGCACCGGCGGCGAGAACGTGCCGAGCGAACTACGGAACCGGTGGGCTCCCCACGCACGGTTCCACAACGTGTACGGGCCCAGCGAGACCACCATGGTGGTTTCAGCGAGCTCTGCGAAGACCCTCGACGCCCCGATGGACATCGGCGGCCCGCTCCCCGGCACCGGCATGGTCGTCCTCGACAACACGCTGTCCGGCGTCCCGGTCGGGGCCGTCGGCGAACTGTACATCCTCGGCCCGTCGCTCGCGCGCGGTTACCGGCACCGCGCGGGCCAGACCGCAGGCACGTTCGTCGCCTGCCCGTTCGGTGTGCCCGGCGCCCGCATGTACCGCACCGGCGACCTCGTGCGGTGGATCGCCGGGGACGATAAGGGACACCTGGTCCTCGAACACATGGGGCGCAGTGACTTCCAGGTGAAACTCCGCGGCCAGCGACTCGAACTCGGCGACATCGAGCACGTGCTCGACGGACATCCGGAGGTTCGGATGGCCGCGGTGACTGCGGTGACCGAAGGCGCCCAGGTGACACGCCTGCACGCGTACGTCGTGCTCACCGATGGTGCGTCGGCGACGCCTGCGCGACTGCGCGAACACCTAGCCGACCACCTGCCGGGTTACATGGTGCCCGCGGGCGTCATGATTCTCGACGAGATGCCGCTGACTCCGGTCGGCAAACTAGACCGCGCGGCGCTGCCCGAGATCGCCATCGACGCCTCCGAGGACTACGTGGCGCCCGCCGACGACGTCGAGACCCGGGTCGCGGACATCTTCGCCGACCTCCTGGACATCGACCGGGTCGGAGCCACCGACAGCTTCTTCGAGGTCGGCGGCGATTCGTTGTCGGCGACACGCCTCGCCGCGAGGGTCGGTGCGGCGCTCGACACCACCGTGACGGTCCGCGACGTATTCGAGGCCCCAACGGTGCGGGCGCTCGCTGCACGCGCGATGGCGGCCACCGCACGCGGGGCGGCGCCGATCGTCGCGGACGCGGTCCGTCCCGCCGACGTCCCGCTGTCGTTCGCGCAGCAGCGTATGTGGTTCATCAACCGCTACGACGCGCAGTCGCCGGCCTACAACGTGCCCCTCACGCTGCGTTTGCGCGGCGAGTTGGACGTCGACGCGCTGCACGGAGCGCTCATCGACGTCGTCACACGACACGAGGTACTGCGCACGTGCTTCCCACACCGTGACGGCGTGCCCTACCAAGAGGTCGGCGACGCGGCCGAGGTCTCCTCGACCCTCGACTGGGCGACCGTGTCCGATCCGGACGCGCTCACCGCCGCCGCGACCACAGGCTTCGACGTCACCGTCGACTGGCCGGTGCGTGCACGCCTCCTCGCGAGCGGCCCCGACCACCACGTACTGCTGGTGGTGCTGCACCACATCGCATTCGACGGTGAATCGATGAGGCCGTTCGTCACGGACCTCGTCTCCGCGTACACCGCACGCCGTGCGAGCGAGGCGTGGACAGTGCCCGAACTCGACCTGCAGTTCGCCGACTACGCGCTGTGGCAGCACCGCGAACTCGGCACCGTCGACGACCCGGAGTCGGAGATCGGGCGTCAATTGGCCTACTGGCAGGAACGTCTGGCAGGCGCCCCAGACGTCGTGGATCTGCCGACCGACCGACCGCGGCCCGCCGTCGCCTCCCAGCGTGGTGCCGCCCACCGATTCGAGATCCCCGCGTCGGTCGCCGCCCAGGTTACTGCTCTCGCCGCGGCCGCCGGAGCCACCGAGTTCATGGTCGTGCAGGCAGCCCTCGCAGTCCTGATCGCACGCGCGTCAGGCGAAGGCGATGTCACCGTGTCGACCCCCGTCGCAGGCCGCGGACAGCAGTCGCTCGACGATCTCGTCGGCATGTTCGTCAACACCCTCGTGCTCCGCAGCCGGGTCGATTCGACCGAGTCGTTCGCGGCTCTCGTCGGCCGAATCCGGGAGATCGACCTGGAGGCGTTCGCCCACGCCGACGTGCCGTTCGAAGTGGTCGTCGATCGGGTCGACCCGGTACGCTCGGAGGCTTTCGCGCCGCTGTCGCAGATCGCCCTGACCTTCGAACGAGCCTCGATGATCGAGCTGGCGGGCGGGGCACTCGCCGCCGCGGACAGCCCGGTCGCCGACATCGCAGGCCTCCGTGTCGACGCTGTCGAACCGGACCGCATCCCGGCGAAGGTCGATCTGACGTTCGCCGTGGCACCCGCCCCCGACCAGGCGTGGGAAGCGTCGATCATCTACGCGAGTGACCTGTTCGACCCGTCGACCGTGGCCCGGATCGTCGCCCGATTCGTGCGGGTCCTCGACGAGTTGACCGGTAGCCCGGCAGCCGCTGTCGGCGACGCCGACCTGCTGCTCGAGACCGAGCGCGGCCGACTGGCCGCGCTGGCGGGGACCGACAGCGCACGCGCTGCTCTGGCCGGCGTCGACGAGGACGCCATCGTGTCCGAGATGCTCACCGACCATTCGGCACGCACCCCGGACGCACCCGCACTCACCCTCGGCGACCGCACCCTGAGCTACCGAGAACTGCATGAGCGAGTGACCCTCGCGGCGCGCGACCTCATCGCCGCGGGTGTGGGGCCCGAAGTCGCGGTGGCCGTGTGCATGCCGCGCTCGATCGAGTTGGCGATCGCCTTCCACGCGGTCCTCGACGCGGGCGGGCGCTACGTGCCGATCGATCCGCAGGCTCCGTCCGAACGCATCGCGTACCTGCTGCGGACGTCGGGCGCCGTCGTCGTCCTCACCGACCAGCCGACGGATCTGCCCATCTTGTCGGACGTCGAGTTCGCGGCGCTGCACCTGATCAGGCTCGACGCCGACCGTCCGTTGCCGCCGACCGGCGTCGAGCCGTTGAGGCAAGCCGAACGACTCGGACCGATCCGTCCCGAGACATCGGTGTACACGGTCTTCACCTCCGGGTCGACGGGCCTGCCGAAGGGCGTCACCGTCTCGCACGGAGCGCTGCGGACCATGGTCGACGACGACTTCCGGCGGTTCGGCTTCGGGCCGGAGGACTCGGTCCTGTTCGCGTTGGCGATCACGTTCGACCCGTCAGTCATCGATTTCCTCCGGCCCGTCGCGGACGGTGGTCGTTCGGTGATGCTCCGTCCGGACGGGGAACGCGACCCGCGCTACATGCTTGAGGTGATCCGCCGCGAACGCGTCACCTCCGTGGTCTTGGTTCCGTCGTTGCTGGCCGCCATGCTTGATCTCGCGACCGACGAGGAGCTGGCCGGACTGGACGCGCTCCGTGCGCTCGGCGTCGGCGGCGAAGCACTGTCGCCAGGGCTGGCCGCCGCCGTCCACGAACGACTGCCGCACGTCTGGCTGTTCAACCTGTATGGGCCGACCGAAACCACGATCTACTCGGTGGTACATCGCGTGGTCGGCGCGGAAGGGACGATCCCGCTAGGGGCGCCCGTCGCCGACACTTCCTCGTACGTTCTCGACGAACGCCTGAAACCCGTGCCCGTGGGCGTGGTCGGTGAGTTGTATCACGGCGGCGTGCGGGTGGCTCGCGGCTACGAGGCCCGGCCAGGACTGACGGTCGACCGATTTGTCGCCGATCCGTTCATCGAGTCCGGCATGCGCATGTATCGGACCGGCGACCTGGCGCGGTGGAACCGTCTCGGCGAACTCGAGTACATCGGACGAGCCGACTTCCAGGTGAAGCTGCGTGGCCAGCGCATCGAACTGGGCGAGGTCGAGGGAGTCCTCGCCCGCCACCCCGGTGTCGCGAACGTCGCGGCCGCGGTCGTCGACACGCC
The DNA here is from genome assembly GCF_021738805.1 of Gordonia liuliyuniae. Classification (NCBI taxonomy): domain Bacteria; kingdom Bacillati; phylum Actinomycetota; class Actinomycetes; order Mycobacteriales; family Gordoniaceae; genus Gordonia; species Gordonia liuliyuniae. Next base: position 155,348 of record NZ_JAKKOR010000001.1, read on the forward strand.
CGCCGGTCAGCAACTCGTCGCGTACGTGTCGGGCGCCGCGCTCGACCTGGCCACGCTCAAACAGCACGCAGTCGACACGTTGCCGACGTTCATGCGGCCCGGCGGGTGGATGCTCCTCGACGAGCTGCCGTTGAACGCCGCGGGCAAGATCGACCGTCGAGCCCTGCCCGAACCGCAGTTCGAAGCCGACGAATACGTCGCGCCCGCCGATGACACCGAACGTATCGTCGCCGGCATCGTCGCGAACGTGCTGGGAGTCGACCGCGTGTCGGCGACCGCGTCGTTCTTCGACGTCGGCGGCAACTCGCTGAGCGCGGCGCGGGTCGCGGCGCGAGTCGGCGACGCACTCGGCGTCGACATAGCGGTCCGCGACCTGTTCGAGTCGCCGACCGTCCGCGAACTCGTGGCGCACGCGCGCTCGTCGGATGCGGCGGCCGTCGTCCCGCCGATCCGCGCCGTCACGCCGCGGCCGGACCGGCTCCCGCTGTCGTTCGCCCAGCAGCGGATGTGGTTCATCAACCAGTTCGACACCTCGGCGAGCGCGTACAACGTGCCGATCGTTCTGTCGCTGTCCGGGCCGGTCGACGCCGAGGCCGTCGCCGCAGCGGTCGCCGACGTCGTCGTCCGCCACGAGGTGTTGCGTACTGTCTTCCCGGCGGATCCCGACGGTGTCCCGCACCAGGTGATCGCCGACGCCGCCGACGTCCGATCACGGCTCGACTGGACGACGACCAGCGATCCCGGGGTGCTCCGCAGCGCGGTCACCGACGGTTTCGACGTGGCCAGCGGGTGGCCGGTCCGTGCGGTCCTGCTCCGCGAGAACGCGACCGCGTACACATTGGCGATCGTCATCCACCACATCGCGGGCGACGGTGAGTCCCTACGCCCGCTGGTCGCTGCGCTGCTCGCCGGCTACGAGGCCCGCGCCCGCGGCGTCGCACCCGAACTGGGCGACCTCACCGTTCAGATCGCCGACTACGCGCTGTGGCAGCGTCGTCATCTGGGCAGCGTCGACGACCCCCTTTCGGTGGTCGGCAGCCAGCTCGCCTATTGGCGGAACCGCCTCGCCGGAGCGCCGGAGGCGCTCACGCTGCCGACCGACCGGCCCCGACCGGCGATCCGCGACGCGCGTGGCGCCGACTACGAGTTCGCCGTCCCCGACGATCTCGCGTCCGGGATCGCCCGCATCGCGCGCGCACACCAGCTGACCGAGTTCATGGTGGTGCACGCCGCGTTGAGTGTGCTCGCCGCACGCCTGTCCGGCGAGACCGACATCGCGGTCGGCGCCGCCGTCGCCGGACGAGGAGCGGCCGAACTCGATGAGCTGATCGGCATGTTCGTCAACACGGTGGTGCTCCGCACTGAGGTCGATCTCGGCGCCGACTCCGCAACCGTGCTGGCCGACATCCGCGACATCGACGTCGCAGCCCTCTCGCGGACCGACCTGCCGTTCGAAGAGCTCGTCGACGCGGTCGCCGGAGCACGCGACCTGTCTGTGTCTCCGCTGTTCCAGATCGGCTTGACCTATCAGTCCACCGATCACACCGCTGGCCAGTCCACCGGCCAGGATCAGCCGATCCGCGTCGCCGACATCGACGTCGCCTGGGTCGACTCCGACGTGGCGACCGCGAAGGTCGACCTGTCCCTCGGGTGGTCGCGTCGACGCGACGCGGACGGCTCGACGACGGTCACCGGCCTGTTCAACTATGCGGTCGCACTCTTCGACGAGGCGACGATCGCCCAGTTCGCCGAGCGGCTGACCGCCATCTTGCAGGCCTTCGTCGACACCCCGGACCTGCCGGTCGGCGACATCGACCTGACCGTCGCCGCCGACCCCGCACCGGTTCTCGGCGACGGCGCGTCGGCGCAGCCGATGACCCTCGTCGACCTGCTGGATCGACGCGTACTCGACGCCGACGCACCCGCGGTGCGGTGTGACGACCGGCGCCTGACTTACGGTGAGTTCGAAGCCCTGAGCAATGCGCTCGCACGACAGCTGATCGACCGCGGCGTCGGCCCCGGCGACGTCGTCGCGCTCGGCATCGGTCGAGGCGTCGACTCGGTGCTCGCGGTGTGGGCTGTGGTCAAGACCGGCGCCGCGTACGTGCCGGTGGATCCGCGCCTGGCAACCGATCGGGTCGCGCACATGTTGGCCGATGCGGACGTCCGCATCGGGTTGACCACCGAAGCCGACCGGCCGTCGTTGTCCGTCGGAGCATGGCTGTCCATCGACGGCGACGAGATGCGCCGTGCGCTCGACGACACCGCGACCGCGCCGCTGCAGAGCGGGGAACGACGTCGTGAGCCCATGCTCGACGACCTCGCGTACCTCATCTACACGTCCGGGTCGACGGGCCTGCCGAAGGCCGTCGCGGTCGCGAACCGAGGCGTCGCGAACCTCGTCGCCGCGCAGACGTCGGAGCTGGGCACCGCCGCCAACAGTCGTGTTCTGCACGTCGCGTCGCCGAGCTTTGACGCGGCCTTCTTCGAGATGATCTGGGCTTATGCGCGCGGAGCCGAACTCGTGGTGTCGCCCCCCGACGTGTACGGCGGACATGAGTTGGCGCAGGTCGTCGACGGCGGGGCCGTGACCGACCTCGTGATCACCCCGACCGTCCTCGCCACCCTCGATCCCGACGATGTGCCGACCGTGCGGACGGTGACTGTCGCGGGTGAGGCATGCCCGCCGGACCTGGCGGCGCGCTGGTCGATCGGCAGGCGGATGGTCAACCTGTACGGCCCGTCCGAGACCACAGTGTGGGCCACCGCGGGCGAGGTCACCACCGACCGGCCCGTCACCATCGGTCTGCCAGTCCCCGGCGTGACCGCGATGGTGTTGGGGCCACGGCTGCGTCCCGTCCCCGCCGGAGTGACCGGCGAGCTGTATCTGACCGGTGACGCGCTCGCGCTCGGCTACCTGCGCCGCGCAGGACTCACCGCATCGCGATTCGTCGCGTGCGACTTCACCGCGCCCGGCGCCCGGATGTACGCGACCGGCGACCTCGTCCGTTACACCCGGCACGGCGACCTCGAATACGTCGGCCGGTCCGACTTCCAAGTCAAGATCAACGGTCAGCGCGTCGAACTCGGTGAGATCGACGCGGTCCTCGCCGCACAGCCCGGCGTCGCACAAGCGGTGACGCTCGACCGGGTCGGCGCCGACGGCCGGACCCGGCTCATCAGCTATCTCGTGGCGCGGCCCGGACTCGCCGTCGACCAGACGGACGTCCGTGGCGCCCTCGCGGCGCGGCTGCCCGGCTACATGATGCCGTCGGCGATCGTCGAACTCGACGAAATGCCGACCACGGTCCTCGGCAAACTCGACCGAAACGCGCTGCCGGCCCCGCCCGAGACGCAGGGCGATGGCGTGGTGCCACCCGCCGACGAGGTCGAGGCGTCCATCGCGCAGGTGTTCGCAGGCGTGCTTGGGCGGGCCGGCGTCAGTGTCACCGAGTCGTTCTTCGCGCTCGGCGGCGACTCCATCGCGTCGATTCAGTTGGCGTCGGCGTTACGCGCCGCCGGCCATCCGGTGAGCCCGCGGGACATCTTCGAGAACCCGACGGTGCGTGCCCTCGCCGCCGTCGTCGACGCCGCACCACTCACGCTCCCCGAATTCGACGGCGGCGGCAGTGGCGAAATTCTCCCGGTGCCGCCCATGGTGCGCTGGATGCTCGACCACGTCGTCGATCCCGGTGACGCCGACGACTTCTCGCAGGCCGTCGTCGTCAACCTGCCTTCCCGCGTCGAGCTCGATCACCTCCGCGCAGTGGTCGACGCGGTCGTCGCCGTCCACCCGATGCTCCGCGCGGTGCTCTCGACGGTCGACAGTCGGCCCGCCCTCCGCTCGGGGGCGGCGGAGGCGACGCCGTTCGTCGCGATCGACACGCACCGTTCAGTCCGGGACTGGGATGACGCCGTTCTCGACGCACACCGGACTGCACTCGCCGCTCTCGATCCGTCCCACGGAACCGTGTTCGCGGCCGTCGGCGTACGGGACGACTCCGGAGCGGGACGCCTCGTCGTCGCCGCCCACCACCTCGCGGTCGACATCGTGTCGTGGCAGACGATCCTCGCCGACCTCGCCGCGGCTGATGCACAGCTGACCGTGGGCGCCCACGTGGAACTGGCCGACGAAGGAACATCGGCCCGGCGCTGGGCTGGCGTCCTCGCCGAGCTCGCTGAGCGGGACTCGCCCGATCCGGACCGCACCGACGCGCACTGGCTCGGGCACCTTCCCGCCGCCGAGTCCGTCCGACTGCCCGGGGGAGTGCTCGCCGGCGGGCTCGATCGAGTCCGTGATCGACAGGCGACTGTCGAGGCGGCCGGATGGCAGATGCCTGCCGATCTCACCGAATCGGCATTGACCACGCTGCCCGCACTGTTCGGCGGAGCCCCGATCGACGTTCTCGTCGCCACCTTCGCCTCTGCGGTGCAGCGGGTGTTCGGCGACGATGAGCGACGCCGCGTCAACCTGCTGCTGGAGGGCCACGGACGCCAGGAACAGGTCGCGCCCGGCGCGGACTTGACGCGCACGGTCGGCTGGTTCACCGCGCTCGAACCGATCGCGATCGGCATCGACGACGACCCGGTCCACGCGGTCAAGGCCGTCCGCGAATCGCGGGCCAGCCATCCCGACGGCGGCCTGTCGTTCGGCGCCCGCCGCTACCTGCGTCCGGATTCGCCGCTCGCCGACGCTCCGTTGCCGGAGATCGGTTTCAACTTCGCGGGCGCGGGCCGCAGCGGCGACGTCGAACCCGCATTCGACGGCGCCGACCTGCTCGTGCCGGTGCCCGGTCCCGTCCTACCCGCGTCCGTGTCCGGCGCGATGACCGCGTTGAACGCACTGTCGGTCGACGTCGCCGTCACCGGCGACGAAACGGGCCGCCGCCTCGACCTGTCGATCGCGGCCCCGGCCGCGGTGCTCGACCGCGAGACGTCGACGCTACTGGCGCAGACCTGGCAGAGCGAACTCGCGCGTCTCGTCGCCCGGGTCGACGAACTGGGCGGGAAGGTCGGGCCCAGCCCGATGGACGTCTCCGGTGCGGGCCTGACCCAACCGGAGATCGACGACCTCGTCGACCGCAACCCGAACGCCGCCCTGTGGCCGCTCTCGCCACTGCAGCGCGGACTGTTCTTCCAGTCCGAGATCGTCGGCGACGGGCTCGACGTGTACATCACGCAGGCGGTCCTACGCTTGCGCGGACAGGTCGACGTCGGTCGTCTGCGTCGCGCGCTGACCACAGTGATCGGCCGCAACGCCGCGCTGCGGTCGACGTTCGTACGCACCGCGTCCGGCACCCCGGTCGCCGTGGTCCCGGACGCCTCGACCGTCCGACTGGAGATCGCGGAGCCGACTGCCGACGTGGCCGCCGTCGCAGCCGCCGAACGCCGCAACCCGTTCGACGTGGCCGAGGGGCCTCTCATCCGGTTCACGCTGGTGGCTGCATCAGACGGTGAGTCGAGCTTGATCGTCACCAACCACCACCTGGTCCTCGACGGCTGGTCCGGTCCGCTCCTCCTCGCGGAGATCCTGTCGGCGTACGCCGGTCCGGCGGATGCCGCACCGCAGGTAACGGTCGACGGTTACCACCGTTTTCTGCGGTGGCTGGGCGACACGGACTCGGCGGCCGACAGCGCGGCGTGGCGCGACGTCCTCTCCGACGTGGCGGGACCGACCTTGGTCGGCAGCGGCGATCGGCATCGGGTCGATAGCGAACCCCTCGAGGTTCGCACCGAGCTCGACGGCGGGGTGGGCGCACGGATTCACGCCCGCGGGCGTGAACTCGGCGTCACCACGTCCACGCTGCTCCAACTCGGCTGGGCGGTGCTGCTGTCCCGACTCGTCGACTCGCCGACCGTCGTATTCGGCGAGACGGTCGCGGGACGCCCCGCGGAGGTCGACGGCGCCGACGCCACCATTGGGCTGTTCATCAACACGCTGCCCGCAGCCGTCACCGTCGGCGGTGGCGTGTCCGTCGCTGACGCTGCCGTCGCGGTGCAGGCCGCGAAGACGAGAGTCCTCGGCCACCAGCACATCGGGTTGGCGGAGATCAGCGAGGCGACCGGGCACCCGGTGCTGTTCGACACGCTGTTCGTCTACGAGTCGTATCCGCTCGACCCCGCGACGGCGGGCGCGGACGGCGACCAGCCGTCCGATGCCCTGCAATTGACGGGCGTGGACGCATCGGATGCGACGCACTATCCGTTGACCCTGTCGGCCGCACCGCACCCGGGCGACGATCAGTCGATCGCGTTAACGTTGAAATTCCTGCCTGACCAGGTCCCGGCCGAACGTGCTCGATCCCTCGTCGACACGCTCGGCCGTATTCTCACGGTGATTGGTGAGAGCGGGAACGGTGAGAGCGGGATCGACGACCTGACCCTCGACGATCTCGCGTTGGTCGACGTGCCGAACGCGCAGGCCCAGGGCATCCTGCCTGCCACCGCGGGCGCAGGCACGCCGCCGGTGCTGCTGCCGGAGATGTTCACCGCTGCGGCACGGCGCGCTCCGGAACGCTCCGCTGTGGTCGACGCGGACGGCGTCGAGCTCACCTACCGCGAACTCGACGAGCGGTCCAGCCGGCTGGCCCGGATGCTCATCGAACGCGGTGTCGGAGCCGAACGGCCCGTCGCGCTGGCCATCCGCCGCTCGGCACTGTTGTTGACCGCGATCTGGGCCGTCGCCAAGACCGGCGGTGCGTATGTGCCGATCGACCCCGACTATCCGGCCGATCGCGTCGCAGCGATGGTCGAGGACTCGGCGGCGGTGCTCGGTCTGGCGACGGCGGACTGCGGGCCGCTCGACTCGGGACTGTCGTCGCCAGACGCGCTCGAATGGGTGCGTCTCGACGATCATGACGTAGCCGCAGACGTCGCGAGTCGGTCGCCCGCGCCGATCGGCTCGGTCGAACGACTCGCTCCGATCACGCCGGAGAACCTGGCGTACATGATCTACACGTCGGGTTCGACGGGACGCCCCAAGGGGGTGGCGGTGACCCACTCGGGCCTGGCGAACTTCGCCCGCCAGGAGTCGGTGCGCCTGCATGCCGAGCAGGCTCCGGTCGTGCTCGGCTTCGCGTCGCCGAGCTTCGACGCCTCGGTGCTCGAATACCTACTGGCGACGGTCAACGCGGGCACCATCGCGTACCGTCCGTCCGACGCGGTCGGCGGCGTCGCGCTCGAAGCCTTCATCGCTCGGCACGGTGTGACCCACACGTTCCTGACGCCGTCGGTGCTCGCGACACTCGATCCGGCCCGGGTGCCGAGTCTGTCGTCGGTCGCCGCAGGCGGTGAAGCGGTGCCGCAGGCCGTGGTCGACCAATGGTCGTCGGCCGTCGACCTGCATAACCTGTACGGTCCCACCGAGACGACCATCGGCATCACGATCAGCGCGACGTTGCAGGTCGGCGAGCCGGTCCACCTCGGCGGCCCGATCGTCGGAGTCGATCTGATGGTGCTCGACGACCGGCTTCGGCCGGTCCCGGTCGGCATACCGGGCGAACTGTACGTCGTCGGCAACGCGCTCTCGCGCGGGTACGCGGGCAAGCCCGGCCTGACCTCAGAACGGTTCGTCGCCGACCCGTACGGCACGGCAGGCGCCCGCATGTACCGGACCGGCGACGTGGTGCGGTGGGCGACCGATCGTCACGGAACGCTGACCCTCGAGTACACGGGCCGGTCCGACGAGCAGGTCAAGCTCCGTGGGCTCCGCATCGAACTCGGTGAGATCGAGGCGGTACTCGCCGGACATCCGGCGGTCGCGTCGGCTGTCGTCGTCGGCGTGGGCGGATCCGTCGCCACGTCGCTCGCCGCCTACGTGGTGCTCGACGGCACAGTCGATCCGGGCGAGCTGCGCGCGTTCGCGAGTCGAGCACTGCCCGCGCACATGGTTCCCGGATCGGTCACTGTGCTCGACGCATTGCCGTTGACGCCCGTCGGGAAACTCGACAAGCGGGCGCTGCCCGAGCCGGTCGTCGAGACCGGCGAGTTCGCGGCGCCGACAAGCCCGACCGAAGTCGCCGTCGTCGAGGTTGCGGCCGCAGTCTTGGGCGTCGAGCCCGACGCGGTGTCCGTCGACGCGAGCTTCTTCGAACTCGGCGGCGACTCGCTGTCGGCCGCGCGATATGCGGCCCAGCTGTCCGACCGGACCGGCGCCGCGGTGTCGGTGCGCGACGTGTTCGGCGCGGACACCGTGGCGGCACTCGCCTCGGTGATCGACGCCGCAGACGCCCGCCCGGCACTCGGGTCCGTGCGTGCGGTGTCGCCGCGCCCCGACGTCGTCCCGCTCTCGTTCGCCCAGCAGCGGATCTGGTTCATCGAACAGTTCGCTCCCGGCACCGCTGCGTACAACATCCCGATCGGGGTGCGCCTGCACGGGGACCTCGACGCGGACGCGATGCGCCGCGCGGTCTACGACGTGGTGGCACGCCACGAGATCCTCCGGACCACATTCGGGCAGTCGGCGGGCGAGCCGCACCAACTGGTCCACGACGCTGGTACGCCGACGGCCACCCCGGACTGGCAGGTCGTCGACACGATGGCCGCCGTCGAAGAGGCCGCAGCCACGGGTTTCGACGTGGCGGCGCAGGTGCCGTTCCGGGTCCGTCTGCTCCAGGCGGGTCCCGACGAGCACATTCTGTTCGCGGTGTTGCATCACCTGATCGGCGACGGCGAGTCGATGCGCCCGCTCATCTCCGATATCGTCACCGCCTACCTCGCGCGGCAGGCCGGGCAGGCCCCGGCCTTCCCGCCGCTTCCGGTGCAGTTCGCCGACTACGCGATCTGGCAGCGCGAGACACTCGGCACGCCTGACGACCCGGATTCGGTGATCGGCGGCCAACTCAACTATTGGGCCGAGCGTCTCGCGGCGTCGCCGGACGTGATCGATCTGTCGGCCGACCGGCCGCGGCCGCCGGTCGCGTCGCACCGCGGTGCGATGGTGCAGCTGCCGATCGACCGGACGACCGGCGCCCGGGTCGACGCGGTCGCCGCCGAGTCCGGGGTCACACCCTTCATGGTCGTCCACGCGGCGCTCGCCGTGCTGGTGTCGCGGCTGGCCGCGACCGACGACGTCGCGGTCGCGACCCCGATCGCCGGTCGCGGGCAGAGTGAGATCGAGCCGTTGGTCGGCATGTTCGTCAACACCCTGATCCTGCGGACGCCGATCCGGCCGCGGACACGGTTCGCGGACCTGCTCGCCGACGTCCGTGACACCGACGTGGAGGCGTTCGACCACGCTGACGCACCGTTCGAGTCTGTCGTGGAGCGGGTGCAGCCCACCCGGTCCGAGGCGTTCGCGGCGCTCGCGCAGGTGATCGTGAGCCTCACCGATACCACCGCGTCGGGCGATGCGCCCGATGTGGCAGGCCTGTCGGTGTCGGCCGTGCAACCGCCGGTCGTGCCCGCGAACTACGACCTGTCGGTGACGGTCGAGGCGAACCGGGGCGGCGACTGGGCGGTCCGGATCGTGTATGCGACCGACCTGTTCGACGAAGCGACCGCGACAGTGTTCGGCGACCGCTTCATCACGATGCTCGACGAGTTCGCCACGAACCCGGACACGCTGATCTCGGCGGTGCCGTTGATGACACGCGCCGAACGCGATCAGGTACTGCGGTGGTCGCGGGGACCGGAGCCGACCGGTTCGGCGCGCACATTGCCCGCTCTGAACACCCGAGTCCAGGAGAACACCCGAGTACAGGAGGTGGATCAGCGTGACTGATCGAGTACGCGAGGAGACGTCGCAGCCGGTTCCGGGAATGGTCGCGCCGATCGTGCCGACCGACCGCGCGGCGATCGTGTTCGGCGAGCGCACCGTGTCGTACGGCGAGTTCGTCGATCGGGTGTCGACGCTGGCCCGCACACTCATCGATGCGGGCGTCGGACCCGAGGTGGCTGTCGGCGTCCAGATGGACCGCTCCGTGGAGCTCATCGTCGCACTGCACGCGGTGTCGGCGGCGGGAGGGCAGTTCGTGCCGATGACCACCGACCTGCCCGACGACCGCTGCCGGTACATGGTCGCGACCGCGGGCGTCGCGCTGGTGCTGACCTCCGGTGATCCGCAATCGGTGCGCGAACGCTATCGCGGTCTCGCACCGGTGGTCGTCGTGGACTGCTCATCGCCGGCGGAGGCCGCCGCACCGGTCCGGGACGAGGAGCGGTCGGGGCCGATCCGTCCGGACACCGCCGCCTACACCCTGTTCACGTCGGGATCGACAGGCCGCCCCAAGGGCGTGACCGTCTCGCACGCGGCGATCACCAACCGGCTGGCGGCGGAAGCGTCGCTGGGGAAGTTGACGACCAGCGACGTCGTCCTCCACAAGGCGCCGATCACGTTCGACATATCGGTCGTCGAGATCTTCGGGACCATCGCGATCGGGGCGACGCTCGTGGTGGCAGCGCCGGGCGCGCACGGCGACCCGACGGCCCTCGAGCACGTGATCGGTCGGACGGGCGTCACTGTCGCCTTCTTCGTCCCGCCGATGCTCGCCGCGTTCTGTGACGTCCTCGGCGACCGCGTCAGCACCCTCACGTCACTGCGCCGGATCACGTCCGGCGGCGAGGCGCTCGCCGCGGAACTCGTGTCTCGGGTACGTCGGTCGCTGCCCGCGGTGCGATTGGAGAATCAGTACGGGCCGACTGAGACGGCAGTCGACGTCACCTCCCACCACATCGTCGGCGATCGTCCGACGGTGCCGATCGGGAGCGCGCTGCCCGGAGTGACGACCTACGTACTCGACGACGCGCTCGGAGTGGTGCCCGTCGGGGTGCCGGGCGAACTGTATCTCGGTGGCCCCCAGGTGGCCCGCGGTTACGCGTCCCGCCCCGACCTCACCGCCGAACGTTTCGTCGCGGACCCGTTCGACGTGGCAGGCGGGCGACTGTATCGGACCGGCGACCGGGTCCGCTGGAACGCCCGCGGCGAGATCGAATACCTCGGCCGCGTCGACTTCCAGGTGAAATTGCGCGGCCAGCGCCTGGAGATCGGCGAGGTGGAGGCGGCCCTCGCGGCCGTGCCCGGCGTGGTCCACGCGGCGGCCGCCGTCGTAGAGGCTCCGGGCGGGCCGCAACTCGTCGGATACCTCGCCCCGGACACCGTCGACGAGGCCGACGTCGCCGCGACGCTCGCCGAGCGGCTGCCCGACTACATGCGACCGACCACGTGGGTCCGGCTCGCGACGATGCCGTTGGGCGCCTCCGGAAAGGTCGACCGTCGCTCACTACCGCGGCCGGAATTCGGGAGCACCGAATACGTGGCGCCCGTCGGCGACGCCGAGGCCCGGGTCGCATCGGTCTTCGGCGACCTCCTCGGCCAGGACCTGGTGAGCGTCGTCGAATCGTTCTTCGACCTCGGCGGCAACTCGCTCGCCGCCACCCGACTCGCCGCGAGGGCAGCCGAAGCCCTCGACACCGAGGTGAGTGTTCGCGACGTGTTCGATGCGCCGACCGTGCGGGAACTCGTCGCGGCGGTCGCCGGCCGCGCGCGTGCCGCCGCGCCGATCACCGCGGTGGTCCCGCGACCGGCCCACATCCCGCTGTCGTTCGCGCAACAGCGGATGTGGTTCATCAACCAGCTCGAACCCGACTCCGCCGCGTACAACATTCCGCTCGCGGTGTGGATCGACGGCGACCTCGACGACGACACGTTCCGTGCCGCGCTGACCGATGTCCTCGCCCGCCACGAGGTGCTGCGCACGATGTTCGCCACCGGCCCGACCGGGAACGGGCAGCAGGTGATCACGCCGATCAGTCGGCTGACCGACCTGCTCGACGTCGCGGTCGTCGACCGTCTCGACGATGTGCTCGCCGCGGTGCACGCCGGGTTCGACGTCCGAACCGCCCTTCCGATCCGAGCGCGTCTCATGCATCAAGGCGACCGGACGGCGCTCCTGCTGGTGCTGCACCACATCGCGGGCGACGGACAGTCGCTCGCGCCGCTGCTACGCGACGTGGTGACCGCCTACCGCGCCCGGGCCGCGGGCTCGCCGCCGGCGTGGGAGCCTCGACCGATCGAGTTCGCCGACTTCGCCCTCTGGCAGCACCGTGAACTCGGTTCCGTCGACGACACGGATTCGGTGGTCGGACGACAGCTCGACTACTGGGGCCCGCAGTTGACCGGACTGCCGGATGTCCTCGACCTGCCGACCGACCGGCCGCGCCCTGCGGTCGCGACGATGGCGGGCGCGAAAGCCGAGTTCACCGTTCCCGCAGACGTAGCGGCCCGAATCAAAACGTTCGCCGCGCGTGTCGATGCGACACCGTTCATGGTGGTGCACGCAGGTCTCGCCGCGGTGATCGCTCGCCTGGCGGCCGTCGACGACGTCGCCGTCGGAACACATGTCGGCGGCCGTGGGCAGGCCGTCCTCGACGATATGATCGGCATGTTCGTGAACACGCTCGTCTTGCGGACTCAGGTGCGGAGTTCGATGAGCTTCACCGAACTGGTGCGACAAGCACGAGGCGTGGGACTGGACGCGCTGGCAAACGCCGACGTCCCGTTCGAATACCTGGTCGAGCGCCTGGACCCGGCTCGGTCGCAGGCGTTCGCGCCGCTCATGCAGGTGCAGCTCTCGTTCGACCAGGACAGCGGGGCAGATGTCGAACGGACTCGCTCCCTCGACGTCGCCGGGCTGACGGTGACCCCGATCGACCCGGGCGCTCCCGTCGCACAGGTCGACCTGACCGTCGGTGTCTGGACCGCGGGCGACGGCGAGGACTGGGCCGGCTCGATCATTTACGCGACCGACCTGTTCGACGAGTCCACGGTCGTCGCGTTCGCCGACCGCCTGGTGCGAATGCTCGACGACCTGACGGCGACACCGGACCGAGCGGTCGGCGACGTCGACTTGCGGACCGACGATGAACGGCGCGAGACCGACCGACTGGCCGTCGGAGCCTCCCACGACGTGGCGCCGTCCGTCCTGCCGGACCTGCTGTACTCGCAGATCGAGGCGTCGCCCGCAGCGACCGCCATCGTGTACGAGGGGCGGAGCATCGACTATGCGGAGTTCGGTGCACGGGTGAGCGCGCTGGCCCGCGACCTGATCGACGCGGGAGTCGGACCCGATCGGGCGGTCGCCGTCTGCATGCCGCGCACGGTGGAGATGGTGCTGGCGATCCATGCGGTCGGTGCCGCAGGCGGCGCGTACGTACCGATCGACACCGACGCGCCGAGTGAGCGTGTCGACTACATGCTCGCCACGTCCGGTGCGGACACCGTGCTGGTGTCGGCGCACGCCGACGTCAGTCCCGCTATCGCCGAACTCGGCTCCACTGTGCGGATCGTGTCGGTCGACGCGCACAGCGCAGTCGATCGCGGCGACCCGCGGACGCTCCCGGTCACCGATGGCGACCGGATCTCGCCGCTGCGGACCGACAACGCCGCGTACACCCTTTTCACGTCCGGATCGACGGGCCGCCCCAAGGGCGTCACTCTGTCGCACCGGGCGGTCGTCAACCGGCTGTGGTGGGGACTCGACGAGATGCCTCTCGATCGCACCGACGCCGTGCTGCTTAAGACGCCGTACACGTTCGACTGCTCGGTCCCGGAGATCTTCGCGCCGCTCATGGTCGGCGCCCGCATGGTGGTCGCGAAGGCCGACGGGCATCTCGACCCAATGTACCTCTGCGACGTCATCACCGAGACCGGCGTGACGATGGTGCACTTCGTTCCGTCCATGCTCGCCGTGTTCCTCGACATCGCAGGCACCGAACGCGTTCGCGCGCTCACGAGCATCAAGTACGTATCGACGACGGGTGAGGCGTTGCCCCCGTCGGTCGCCGCGCAGACTCGGTCCGCGCTTGCTCACGCCGAGCTCTACAACCTGTACGGCCCGACCGAAGCCGCAGTGGAGATCACCTTCGCGAACGTGGTGTCGGCGCACGCCGACGACAGCACCGTCCCGATCGGCGTCCCGGTGTGGAACTCCACCGCGTACGTGCTCGACGACCGACTCCGACCCGTCCCGCTCGGCACACCCGGCGAGCTGTACGTCGGCGGCGTCCAAGTGGCGCGGGGATACGCGGACCGTTCCGAACTGACAGCTGAGCGTTTCGTCGCCGACCCGTTCGGGATGCCAGGCTCGCGCCTGTACCGGACCGGCGACCTCGTGCGACACGGTGCGGGTGGAGCCCTGGAGTACTTGGGTCGCACCGACTTCCAAGTGAAGCTCCGCGGCCAACGCATCGAACTCGGTGAGATCGAAGCGGTGCTCAACGGTATCGACTCGGTGATGCACGCGGCCGCGACGGTGGCGACGGCACCCGGTGGCGGCGACCATCTCGTCGCCTATCTCGCCGGTGTGCCGGGCCAGGACGTCGACCTCGACGACGTTCGCGCGCAGACCGCTCACTCGTTGCCGGAGTACATGCGCCCGACCGTCTGGACGGTGATCGACGAGATCGTGTTGAACACGGCGGGCAAGATCGACCGCAAGGCGCTGCCGCCACCCGACTTCGCCGCGGCGGACGAGGAGTATGTCGAACCCGACGGCGACGCGGAGACGATTCTCGCCGACATCTTCGCCGACGTGCTCGGCATCGAGAAGACGTCGGCCACGGCGAGCTTCTTCAGTTTGGGCGGCAACTCATTGTCTGCCACCAGGGTGCTTGCCGCCGTGCGCGAACGACTCGACCCAGACGCGCAGCTGGGCTGGCTGTTCGACGACCCGACCGTCCGCGGGCTCGCGGCGCGGATCGACGCGCAGCAGCGAGGTGTCGACGCCGGTGCGTCGGTGCTCCTCGGCCTGCGGACCGAAGGCCGCCGACCGCCGTTGTTCTGTGTCCATCCGGCAGGCGGCCTGGCGTGGTTCTACGGCGGGCTGGCGCCGCACCTCGCCGACCGCCCCATCTACGGGCTGCAGGATCCGGCGGTGGTCGCGGGCGAACCGGAACTGGCCTCGATCACCGACCTGGCGAAACGCTATGTCGACGAGATCCGGCGCGTGTCGCCGACCGGCCCCTACCACCTGCTGGGCTGGTCGCTCGGCGGCCTCGTCGCGCACGCGATGGCAGTCGAGCTCCAGGGCCGCGGCGAGACGGTCGACTTCCTCGCGGTGATGGATGCTGCGCCCGCGGGCGACGATGACCTGCCCGCCCATCACCACGCGGCCCAGGCGTCTGAGACGTCGGCGCAGGACGTCGTCGGCGACCTGCTGGGCGGTTGGCGCGAACTGTTCAACCTTCCGGAGGAGTCCTCGGCGGCGGGGGCAGACGACGTCGCGGACGTGGTGCGGACGTCGATCGTCCGCACCGGGCTGTTGACGGAGGACCAGGTGCAGCGGGTGATGGACAGTTTCGTGCGCTCAGATGCGATGACTCCGACGCACCGGGCCGACGTGTTCGACGGGCCATTGCACCTGTTCACTGCGGTACGTGACAAGCCGGAAGGGACGGACCTGGCCGCGCGGTGGCGGCCGTTCGTCTCCGGACGAGTCCTCGGCACCGACGTGGACACACACCATCTCGGGATGGCCGACGAGGACTCGTTGGCGGTGATCGGACCGGTGATCGAGGCTGCGTTGCACCGGCTGAGATGACGGCGCGTCCGCGTCGGCGAGCGAGCGCGACACCGCGGGTGCATGACGCGCCGCGGCGGTAACCTACTGGAGAATTGTGCACGAATGCGTGCATGGAGAAAGGACAGAAATGACCAACCCGTTCGATGATGAAGACGGCCGCTTCTACGTGCTCGTGAACGAGGAGAACCAGCATTCGCTGTGGCCGACGTTCGCCGATATACCGGCAGGCTGGACCAAGGTGTTCGGCGAGGATTCGCGCGCCGCCTGCTTGGAGTACGTCGAGAAGAACTGGACCGATCTGCGTCCGCAGAGTCTCATCGACGCGATGGAAGCCGACAAGTCCGAATAGTGCCTGCGAGCTCGGCGGACCGTTTTCACGTAACGATCCCATAACAGATTTGCATGTTCGAATGACAAAAATTTTGATAGTCCCAGGTCGCAGAATCTGGAACGCGTGCGATTCAGTTGATCGAATGAACAAGTTTGCTGGTCGTGTGCAGTGAAGTCTAGCGGGTGAGTCATCCCTAAGTTACGCTGACGTAGGGGCAAGACATACAGCGTCTTACCGGCAGTGACGGCGTTTTGGGGACACCGTGAGACGGAGGGATCGGGCGATGAGCACGACCAATCAAGGCATTCGCGATCGGTGGATCGCCGATCTCTGCATGCATGTGGCAGACCGGTCGGAGGCCGGCAGCTGGATGGTTGCGGTCCGACATAGCGGCGACGCCGTGACCTTCGGCGCTCTGGAAGCAGCGATCAACGACTACCGACGCATCGTCGGGACGCACGGGATGTCCCTCGAAAGCGCTCTCACCGGTGCGCTGCTTCATACCGCGCCGAGCCTCGTCGACCTCGAACCCGCAGAGCGCGCCCGCGTCGTCGACCAGATGATTCGCTGGCTCGGCCGCGATGTCGCCGCCGCACCTGCTGTGACTGCGGCGCCGACCCTGCGATCGGTCGGCTGACTCGCACACCCTGCACTGACTTCGCCTCGGTCCGCCGGTCTGATTCAGACCGGCGGACCGATTCGTTTCTGCGGCGCAGCCCCTCATGCGATTATGAGGTGCCGAATCGAGAGGAGCGCGCCGCGAGTGTTCACCGATCAGCCGAACATGCCTCTCGTACGTCGGCTCGCTACCGTCGTGAGCGGTGCCGAGACAGGCCGCTCGTCCCTGCAGACACTCCAGGCGGTCGGATCGGCGATCGTCGGCGCCGCATACTTCGTCTACCTGATCGCGGCCACCAGTTCGTTCGCCAGGTTCGGCGGTCTCGCCGCATCGTGGTGGCTCCCGCTGAGCATGGTCGTCGTGGTGGCGAGCGGACTCGGCCTGTTCTGGGTGGGAGTCAGCGGCCGACTTGACCGTCTCCTGCCCGTCGCCGCCGCCGCCGCGATCGCGTACCTGGTCCTCATGACGTTGTGGTTCGTCGCATGGAACGGGACGTCCACTCGGAGCGGCGACGCCGACCCGACGATTATCGTCTGGTTCACGATCATTCCCGCGCTGGCGTGTCTGGCGCTGGTCCTCGCCGAACGACCCTTCCTGGCGGTCGCCAACCTGATCGTCGCCGGCGCGCTGAGCGAAGCCGTCGCATCGGCGGGCGACTACGGTCTGGACACGGTCCTGCGGTCGGTGTGGTCGATCGCGTGGTGCGCGGTCTACCTGGCGATGGGCGCCACCAGCGTCGCCTTCGCCCGTCGACTCGATCAGACCCGGTCGGCGACCGTGGCGGCCGCTCGCGACCTCGCACGCGAGGACATCCGCGACATCGAGAGCCGTCGCGCCGACGCTCTCGTCCACGACCGGATCATCGCCTTCCTGCTCGCCCTCCCGCCGGGGCACCCGACGTCTGCGACGAGGTCCGCGGCAGCGGCGGTCCTCCATGAACTCGACCACTGGTGGGATGAGCCGATCGAGGCGGACGCTCCGGTCGACGCTCGAGAGTTCGTCCAACGACTTCGGACCACCGTGGCGCGGCTGGGCGCCGACGTCGCCGTCCGTGCGGATGTCGATGCGTCGGTGACAGCCCGCTATCACGACGACACGACCCCGGCGCTCCTGGACTCGGCGGCCGAAGCCGTCCGCAACTTCCACCGGCACGCGGGCTCGGAGGCATCGTGCGTGGTGCTCGCCGTGGTGCATGACGACGAGATCACTGTGACCGTCGCCGACGACGGCATCGGATATGACCCGGACGAGACTCCACCCGGCAGGCTCGGCGTCTCGTTCGGAATCACCGGTCGCATGGCTGCCGTCCCCGGAGGGTCGAGCAGCGTACTCAGCGCGCCCGGCCACGGCACCCGCGTGCGTCTGCGGTGGGAGCGGCCGTGAGCCCGTCGGCCGGTGAGCGGCTCGGGCGACCGCCCGCCGTGCGGATGCTCGTCCTGGGTGTCGTCGTGATCTACTTCGCCGCTCTTGGCGCATACACCGTGCACAGTGGGATCGAGGTCGGGTTCGACTCGGTGAGCTGGATCGGCATGAGTGCGGCGTTCGTGCTGTTCGTCGCCGCGGCGGTCCCGCTGAGCATCACGATATTCGCGGAGCTCACCGACGCCCAGGCGCGGGCGATCGCGCTCCTGACCGTCGGTGGCGTCGCCGCGACATGGGGATCGGCCGCGTATGCTCACGCACCCGGTCTCGCCGCCTACCAGCCGATGCTGGCCACGGCCACTGTGGTCGCGGTGATCCTCATGTTCCGAGGCCGCGTTGCTTTGGTGTGGGCGGCGATCTCCTCGAACATCACAATCGGGCTGATCCTCGGCCCGTTCACCGAGTCGGCACGGTGGTTCAACGCGGTCCTGCCGCGTGCGAGCCTGACGATCCTGTTCGTCGGGACCTGCGGCGCCGTTTTACTCGGCCCGCAGATGGCGGAGATGCGGGCCCTCGGGCGTCGGCAGCGGGCCGACGACAAGGACGTGCAGGACCGCCGCCACGACGCCGCCGACCGCGAGGACCGGATTCGGCGGATCGACGACCGCGTCCGACCGCTGTTGAGTCGTATCGCGGACGGGCACGAGGTGACCGACGACGACGTCATCGATGCGCGACTGATGGAAGCGAAGCTGCGCGACGGCATCCGCGGTCGTGCGTTGGACGTGCCACGGGTGCGTGCCTCGGTCTGGGATGCGCGACGTCGGGGTGTATCGGTGGCGGTCCTCGACGACGGTGGACTCGACGCCCTCGGCCCGGACCGTTCGGCCGCCGTGGTCGAGGCGGCGGCAGTGGTGCTCGAATCCGAGCTGGCGACGCTGACGAGCGGCGACGTCGTCGCCCGCATCGCGCCCGCGGGGCGGGATCCCGTCGCGACCGTCGTCGTCGTGTCCGGAGCGATCCGGCGACGGATCGAACTGGGGGCCGACGGCTTCGTCGTGCGGACGGTCGAAGCGTGAACGAGTCCCGGATGCGTCGTGCCGCGTCGCTCACGGTGGCCGTCTGCACGATCGTCGTCTCGTGCGTATCGGTGATCCCGATGCGCAAAGGCGCGCAACTGACAGCATCCTGGTGGACACCGGTGTCGGTGGCTGCTGTGGTCGTCGCCGCAGTGCTCCTGTTCGCCGGAGCCCTCTGGGGCGGGACCTCCTCCGGTCGTGCCGCGCAGCGGATCGGCGTCCTGCGGGCCACGATCGTGCTCCTCGCCGCCGTCGACGTCGTCATGCTCATCCTCTGGTTCCCCGCGTGGTCGGGGGCCGTGTCGGACGTCGGGGGATCACCGCCGATCTGGATGGCGAACAACGTGGCGCTTCCGGCGTTGGCGTTGGCCACCGTCTTTCCCGTCTGGTGGTCGCTCGCCTACGCGCTCGGCGGCCTCGCCCTCCTCGCCGCGGTCCAACAGCGGATCGGTTTCGGGGGACAGGGGTGGGACGCCTACCTCAATCAGGCGATGACGTTCGGCATGCTCGCGGTGTTCCTCACCATGCTCGGCACCGCGATGCACATGGCGCGCAACGTCGATCGCAGCCGGGGCGCAGTGCTCGCCGAGACTGTCGAGACCGCGACCGCGGCGGCTCGCGGAGCCGAACGTCGGCGAGTGGACGCCGTCGTCCGCGACCGCGTCATCGGAGTGCTGCGCGACATCACTCCTGGACGTCCCGACGACCGCCGTCGAGCCGAGGCGCAGATCGCCATGGACGAGCTCGACGGGATCGTCGCGGACGCCCCGGCGCGGCATCGGACCAGCGTCGCGGACGCCGTCGTCCGACTCCGCGAATCAGCGATCGCATTCGGCGACGACGTGCTCGTGGCGGTCGACGCCGCCGACGATGCCGTCGACCTTCCCGACGACGTCGTGGACATCCTGGGCGACGCGCTGAACGAAGCAGTGGGGAACGCCGTCGCCCACGCAGGTCCGAACGCCTCGACGGCGGTCGTCGGACACATCGCCGCCGAGGGCATTCGGGTGCGCATCGTCGACGACGGGTGCGGTTTCGACCTGGCCGCGATAGCCCCCGACCGGTCCGGGATCGCCGTCGGGATCACCGGCAGACTGGCCGGACTGTCCGGTGGCCGTTCGGACATCCGTACCTCGCCGAGCGACGGAACGATGGTCTCCCTCGAATGGGTGCGCTCATGACTGCCCGCCGCGTGACAGCGAAGATCGGGACGGGGCAGATCGGGACGGGGCAGATCGGGACGGGGCCGAGTGTGGCGGGGGAGACGGGGTCTGGGCAGATGACGACGGATGTGGGCATGCCGGTGATGCTCGGCCTGCGGACCCGGCGGCTGCACGTGGCGGTGACCGGACTGCTCGTGGTCTATGTCGCGGTGCGCGCCACCGCGTTCGGCGACGCGAGGACACCGGCGCAGTGGGTGCTGGAGGCGGTCGCCGTGCTCGGACTGTCGGTGGCCGCGCACCGCGTCCTCCTCGGCGACGAGGACCCGCTGCCGTCGCGCAGCACGCTCGCTGTCGCCGTCGTCGGAGTCGCGTCCGTCGCCGCGGCGTGGTGGGCCACCCCGCTCGCCGCGGGCGTCTGGGTGCAGGCGGGCGCTCCGCTCGTCGTGTTCGCCGTCGTCGCGGGACTGTTGACGTTGCGCGGGCGTGCCGCCGCCGCGTGGACGGTGTGCGGCGCGGCTCTGGCGATCGCCGTGATCTGGTCGATGCAGCGCGGTGGCACCGCGGTCGCAGGCGGCCAGCTCACCGTGCGCATGGTGATGGCGTTGCTGCCCGCCACGCTGATGGCGTCGCTGGTGCGGCCGATGCTCCGGTTGACCGGTGCGTTGGAGGAGCGCCGAGTCCAGGCGGCTCGGTCGGCTGCCGTGACCGTTGCGACGGCGGCCGAACGCGCTCAACGACTCCGGCGTTTCGATGACGAAGTCCGCCCCTACCTGCAGCGAGTGGCCGACGGTGCGGAGTTCGACGAGGCGGCTGCGATGCGCGCGAGCCTGGTGGAGCACAACCTGCGGGACGCGGTGCGCGGCCGCGGGTGGTGGTCGGCGCAGACGAAGACGTCGTTGGCGGCGGCGCGCGGTGCGGGCGTCGCGGTGCGGGTCCTCGATGACAGTCGGACGGAGTTGTCCGCCGACGACGCCACGGTGCTGCACACCGAACTCGCCGCGACATTGGCCGCGGCGAGTTCGGGAGTGGTGACCGCTCGGATCCTGCCGAGCGGCCGCGAGGACGTCGCGGTGATCACCGTGGTGACCGCGGACGGAATCATCCGTCGGGTCGCCGGGCGTCGCAGCGGCGTCCTCGTCTGGCGTTCTGGAGTGTCGGTCGACTGACCGGCGAGCGCTTCTGGCGGCCGAGTGCTTCTAGCGGCCGTGACCGGACATCTGCGAGGCGAGGTCCTGCACAGCAGTCGCCGACAGCTTCCATGTGCCGTCGACGTTCACGTACGCGAAGTCCATGTCGACCGGGGCGGGCGCGTGCGGCGACTTCACGGCAACGGCGGCTGTGGCCTTGTCGCCGTCGACCTTCACCGACTTCACGGTGTAGATGTCCGGCGTGTAACCGGCCTTCGACGAACCCTTGGCGTAGCCGACGAGAGCGGCCTTCACGCCGGGGTTCGTGATCTCGACGATCGCGTCCAAGTCCGCTTCGGGGGTCGCCGGGTCGACCGCGGTGCGCAGAATGGTCTGGGCCTGCGCGTTGTCGAGTTCAGCGGACTGCTCGGCCGACGTCGACGACGTCGCGGTCGAGTCTGCTGCGGTGTCGTCGTCTGACGAGCAACCAGTCAATGCGATGGCGGCGCCTGCGGCGAGAGCGACGACGCCGACGAGCGGGCGACGCCAAGCGGGAGAGACGGTCATGAGATTCCTTTCCTCGTGTGAGGTAAACCTAACATGACGGTCTTCTGGCGGAAGGTTCGCAGGTCGCTAACCATGCGAGTCCATTCGTCTTGAATACTTTCCCATATCGGAATATATTGTTGGCATGGCTCGAGCAGCGACGACGTCCGACGTTTTCAACGCGATCGCCGAAGTGCGGCGTCGGGACATTCTGATGCTGCTTCGGGGCGGGGAGTGTCCGGCGACCGCGGTCGCCGAGGAACTGGGGCTCACCCAACCCGGAGTGTCCAAGCATCTGCGGGTGCTCCGTGAAGTCGGCCTCGTTCGGGACCGTAGGGACGGCAAGCAGCGTCTCTACTCACTCGATGCGCACGGGCTGCGATCGGTCCACGAGTGGGCCGGTGGATTCGAGCAGTTCTGGAACCAGAGCTTCGACCGGCTGGACGACTACGTGCAAGAACTCAAAGAGGAAGCACGAACTCAAGAAGGCAGCAACAACCCCAACAAGAAGGCAGGACGAGTCGATGAGTGAGACAGACACGGGTGCGGCACTGTCCGCAGGCGGCCGCGAGATCGTGATCTCCCGGGTGATCGATGCACCGCGAGAGCTGGTGTTCGAAGCGTTCACGCAGGTGCGTCACCTATCGCGATGGTGGGGGCCGCACGGGTTCACGACCACTACGCGGGCATTCGAATTCCGCGCAGGCGGAGTGTGGGAGTTCGTGATGCACGGACCTGACGGGACCGACTACCCCGAATGGATCACGTGGACGGAGATCGTCTCGCCGGAGCGGATCGCCATACTGCACGGCGAATACAGCGACGACCCGAACACGTTCGAGTCGGTGTTGACCTTCGAACCGATCGGGCAGACGACTCGGGTCGAGATGCGGGCGGTGTTCGCCACCGAGGAGCTTCGCGACGAGGCGGTGCGCAAGCACGGTGCGATCGAGGGCGGCCGCCAGACGCTCGCCGGCCTCGCCGCCTACGTGGCCGACCTCGCCCGCGACGCCCAGGCGCGCTGACGGCCCGGCGCGCTGACGGCCCGGCGCGCCGTGGACTCCGGTGGTCAGCCGATGTCGACGGCGTCCTCGAACACCATCGACAGGTTCTCGACCGAACTCGTCATCAGGGCGTGCCGGGACAACTGGAGTCGACGCAGTTCGTCAGCCATCGGATGGTCACCGAGACGCAGCGTCGCTCCGCCGATTCGAGTGCGAGTGCCCGTCGTCGACGTCAACCGCCAGGGGGTGCGCCGGGTTACCGCGTCCAACTGCGCATACGACTGCAGCACCGCTTCGGACGTACTGTCCGGGACGCCGATCCCGCGTCGGACCGCCAGATCGACGATGAGCTTGCCCTCCTGACTCACCCGACCGGTCTTCGTCGCCGAATCGTGGTCGACGTCGAAGTCGGCGAGCACCTTGGGGAAACCCCAGATCCCGCGGCCGGCGGCCAGCGTGAACTCGCCGTCGACCGGGAGTTCGTGGATGAGTGCGTGTGCGTCGCCCTTCACCAACGAACCGAGCGCGCGCAGCGGCGACGGCGCGGCACGGTCGGGGTCCTGCACGAGGAAGCAGACCCCGAACTCGTTGTACGGGCCGAGATCGCCGTCGACGTAATCGACGAACACGAGCATGCACATCGCGCGGCCGGGACGGACCCGCAATGGCGCCAGTTCGACGTCGCCCCGCGAGGCGATGGCGGACCGGACTGCGGACTCGGACGCGGTGAACCCGGCGACGAAGCATCGGGCGGAACGGATATGGACGGGCATCGACACTCGCGTGCCGAGAACCTGGTGGCTCGAATCGGGCATGTCGTCGACGCTAGGCGAGCCCGGCGGGCTTCGTGGCCGATTCGACGGACCGATCGGGACAGCGTAGAGCAGGAGAACGAGGGCAGTACGAAAGCCCGTCGGGGACTCGAGAAGGCAGGAATTGTCCGAGGTATCTACTACGTTAGGTAGAGGATTCCGATGAAGTGGTCGGAGCAGGGGCGAACAGCAGAAGGACGTCGTGATGACGGAATCGCAAACGGCAGTACGGGTGGGGATGGTCGACGACCATCCGTCACCGGTGTGGGGGATCGACCGGATTCTGGAACCTCAAGCCGACCTTGATTTCGTCTGTGCGGCAGCCACCGTGACCGAACTCCTCACGACCGCCGCCGATCTCGATGTCGTCATCCTCGATCTCCGACTCAACGACGGAACCACTCCGCGCGAGAACGTGGAGCGGCTCACCCAGCGGGGGATAGGCACCGTCGTCTACACCTCCGGCGAGCATCCGGACCTGTTGCGGTCCGCGGCGCGCGCGGGCACTCTCGGCGTCGTGCTGAAATCCGCCTCGGAGGACGAGATCCTGGACGCGGTCCGTGCCGCGGCGGCGGGCGAAGGCGTCATCACGACCGAGTGGGCCGCGGCCGTGGACGGCGACCCCAATCTCGACGCTGTCGACCTGAGTCCGCAACTGCAACGGGTGCTCACTCTCTATGCGTCCGGGGGCACGTCGACGAGCGTGGGTAGGGAGCTCGGCGTCGCTCCCGACACCGTGAACGAATACCTCAAACGCATCCGGCAGAAGTACGCCGACGCCGGGCGGCCGACCCACACCAAACTCGACCTGTTCAAGCGCGCAGTCGAAGACGGGTGGTTGCCGATGCCGCACCGCGCGCGGGGTGAGTGACCCCAGTCCCGGTGTTCAGATAACCGGTGTCACCAGCTCTGGGTCTACCGCGGGCTGTCGTGTGTTCGTACGGTTGTATTTGAGCCTGACGTGATGGATGCCGCACGTAGGTGTTTCACCCCATTGGTCGGTTTCTCACAGGAGGACTCCCATGACCGCTGCTCCTATGGCCGCTGCTCCTATGGCCGCTGCCCCCATGACCGCTGCCCCCAAGCCCCTTACTCAGGTCGAGCCGATGATCGCACCGAATCAGACGCCGGTCGTCTCCCTCAGCAGCCCCGCACAGCACAGACCCGCGGGCGTGCCCCCGTTCTTCGCCACGGGCGACCCCACGCTGGTTCGGCCCGCGTTGTCCTCGCGCGAAGTCGAGGTTCTGCTCGCGTGGCTGGCCTCCGAGTCGAAAGAGGATGCGGCGGCACGTCTGTTCATCTCGGCGTCGACGGTCAGTACCCACATCTCGCGGATCCGCGCGAAGTACGGCGCCGTCAGACGGTCCGCGCCGACCAAAGCGCACCTGCTGGCACGTGCCCTGCAAGACGGATACACCACGCTCGACGTCTGGTGACCAAACCGGCGACCACCAGCTGAGGCGCCGCGTGACAACTGTCTCTGCACTCAGACGATTGGCCTCGAAGCCGTCCCCGGACGGTGTCGAGGCCAGTCGCCGTCGTGGGCGCCAGCCATCGGTCGAACACGACCGCATCGTCATCGTCATGTCGACGATCATCGCCGTCGGATACGTCGTCTACCTGATCGTGACGCTGCCCGCGATGCTCGTCGAGGCCAACGGAGTGGTCGCGGGCTGGTATCCGTTCGTCGGCACGATCCTCGCGTTCGGTCCCGGCCTGGCATTGCTCGCGGTCCGGTGGGCGCGGGCCCCGCAACATCGCGCGCTCGTCACCGCGATAGCTTGTCCGGTCGGCGCCGTGGTCGCCGCCGGGGTGTGGGGGCTGGCCGGCGTCGGCGAGTCGGCGGAGCCCGCCGTGTGGATGCTCGACTTCGTCGGGCTGGCCGCCGTCGCGGTGGCCATCGTCCGACCAGTACGCGAAGCGCTCCTCGTGCTCATCGTGTGCAAGAGCACCGCGGCGTACACCGCGCTCGCCCACAGCCCCGGCGTCGACGTCGGGGCGATGGCCCGCGAAGCGGTCTTCGGGATGCTGTTCACCTCGGCGTTCGTCTACGTGACGTCGATGGTTGTGCGTGCTGGCGCATCGTTGGACGCGTCCCGGTCCGAAGCCGCCGACCTGGTGGCGGCGAGCGTGCGTAACGACGAGCTCACCCGGTTCGACGGTTTGATCCACGACCACGTCATCTCCACCCTCGTCGCCGTCGGCGCTGATCGGCGAGACCCGAGAGTCGTCGACCTCGCGTCGTCTGCGTTGGCGCGACTGGACGCACTCGCCGGCCACGACGGCGACGACGAACAGGTGTCCGGCACCGAGCTCGTCGCCCGGATCCGCACCGCGATCGACTCGACCGTCGAGACCGTGGTCCACGTCGACACGTCGACGGCATCGTCGTTCGATTCGTCGACGGTCCGCGCGCTGTCGGAGGCGGTCGGCGAGGCGGTCCGGAACTCCCGAACACATGCGGGCGCCGACGCCGACGTCTTGGTCGCCATCGACGTCGCAGACGGTCGAGTGTCGGTGGTGGTCGCCGACGACGGGATCGGATTCGATCCCACCGGGGTCGCCACCGACCGACTCGGCCTGCGATCGAGCGTGCGGTACCGGATGGACTCGGTGGGCGGCTGGTCTCGGGTGCGCAGCGCACCCGGGCGGGGGACGACTGTCGAGGTCGGATGGGCGCGACCGTGACCGGGCCGGACATTCAGGTGCCAGACATCTGGTGGCGGGGTCGTCCGCGCGACGACGCGTCGGCGATCGTCGGGTTGCAGACGCCGCAGGTGATGATCGGGGCGGTCATCGTCTGGGCAGGGTTCGTCGTCCTCGGTCTCAGCGGGGGAGGGCTCCAGTGGCCCGCCCTGTACGCGGTGTCGTTTATCGGCACGGGGGCGGCGTGGGCAATCGCGCTGCGCGCTCGCGGCACTCCGATGGCTCGGTCGTCGGCGGCCGCTGTCGTGGTCCTCGAGACCGCAGCCGTCGTCGGGGTGATTGCGGCCGTCGAACCTCTGGTGCGCGGACCGCTCATGCCGTGCGCGGGCGCCACCGCGATCGTCGGCGCCCTGCTGTGTCTGCGGGGGAGGGTCGACGTCGCGTGGATATCGTTCGTGGTCTCGACCGCGGCCATCGGGGTGGCGGGGATGGTCCGCGCCGACTCCGGTGAATATCTGGTGATTATGACCCCGGGCAACCTCGGGGTCCTCGTCCTGATGACGGTGTTCGCGACGGTGATCGGCCCGCGCGCCGAGCAGATCTTCGCGCTGCGTCGACAGGCTCGCCGGGAGAGTGCGGCGTTCGCCGTTCGCGCCGTCCGCGACCAGCAGTTGGCGCGTCTGGACGAGCGTGTGCGGCCGCTGCTGCAGTCGATCGCGGCGGGGGAGGTCCTCGACGACGAGCAACTGGCGCACTGCCGGCTCGTCGAAGCCCAGCTACGGGATCGGATCCGCGCACCAGGACTCGATGTTCCCGCGCTGGCAGACGCCGCATGGGCGGCGCGCAAGCGTGGGGTCCGCGTCCTCCTCCTCGACGACCACACCGACCCCACCGTCGCGGACGAGCCCGCGCTCGCCGTCGTGGGCGACGATCGTGCCCGACTCGTCGAGAGGGTGTGGACCGCGGGGACGGCCGCGCTCGATCAGGCGGAGCCAGGCGCAGATGTCACCGTCCGGCTGCTGCCCGCCGGACGTGCGGTCGCGGCGACGATCTCCGTCGCCGCCGACGGCACGGTCAGCTTGCAGGAGTTCGCGTGAACCCCCATCGGACTCGACTCGCTCGGGGCGGCTCGTGATGACGGTGGGCTTGATTGACGGCGGCCTTGATTGAGGGTGGCCGTGATTGACGGTGGCTAGGAATTTGTCCCTGACCGGCCGTTTCGCCTACACTAGAGCGGTTGCCTGCGGTGCGTGCACCGCGAGCCGGCATGCGAACCCACTGGCATGGAGCCGTTCACGCGGCGAAATGCCAGGCAGGCGCATGTTTCGGTGGCGGCAGACCATGTGCGTCGGGTCGGAAATCCGGCGGACATAGAAATCCAGGTCAAGGAGACAAGCAGTGATTCAGCAGGAATCCCGCGTGCGCGTCGCCGACAACACCGGTGCCAAGGAAGTCCTTTGCATCCGTGTCCTCGGTGGTTCGGCGCGTCGTTATGCAGGCGTTGGCGACGTCATCGTCGCCACCGTCAAGGACGCCATCCCCGGCGGAAACGTGAAAAAGGGTGAGATCGTCAAGGCCGTCATCGTTCGCACCACCAAGGAGCGTCGACGCCCTGACGGTTCGTACATCAAGTTCGACGAGAACGCCGCAGTGCTTCTCAAGAACGAGAGCGACCCGCGGGGCACCCGCATCTTCGGCCCGGTCGGCCGTGAACTTCGCGACAAGCGCTTCATGAAGATCGTGTCGCTCGCACCGGAGGTGATCTGATTCATGAAGATCCACAAGGGTGACACTGTCATCGTCATCGCAGGCAAGGACAAGGGCGCCAAGGGCAAGGTCATCGAGTCCTACCCGAAGCGTGAGCGCGTTCTCGTCGAAGGCGTCAACCGCATCAAGAAGCACGTCGCAGACTCCGCCAACGAGCGCGGCGCGAGCTCCGGCGGCATCGTGACCCAGGAAGCTCCGATCCACGTCTCGAACGTGATGATCGTCGACTCCGAGGGCAACCCGACCCGCGTCGGCTACCGCGTCGATGACGAGACCGGCAAGAACGTCCGTATCTCGCGCAAGACCGGGAAGGACATCTGAACATGACCGCAACCGAAAAGGTTCAGCCGCGGCTGAAGCAGCGTTACCGCGAGGAAATCAAGGAAACGCTCAACAACGAGTTCAACTACGCCAACGTGATGCAGATCCCGGGCGTCGTCAAGGTCGTCGTGAACATGGGTGTCGGTGACGCCGCGCGTGACGCGAAGCTGATCAACGGCGCCGTCGCCGATCTCGCTCTGATCACCGGCCAGCAGCCGGAGATCCGTCGCGCTCGCAAGTCGATCGCCCAGTTCAAGCTTCGTGAGGGCATGCCGATCGGCGCCCGCACCACGCTGCGCGGCGACCGCATGTGGGAGTTCCTCGATCGCCTCGTGTCGATCGCCCTCCCGCGTATCCGCGACTTCCGCGGCCTGAGCGACCGTCAGTTCGACGGCAACGGCAACTACACGTTCGGCCTGACCGAGCAGTCGATGTTCCACGAGATCAACATCGACAACATCGACCGGCCGCGCGGCATGGACATCACCGTCGTCACCTCGGCCACCACGGACGACGAAGGCCGTGCGCTGCTCCGCGCGCTGGGCTTCCCGTTCAAGGACAACAACGCTAAGGACAACTGACATGGCAAAGAAGGCGCTGGTCAACAAGGCCAACAAGAAGCCGAAGTTCGCCGTGCGTGCCTACACGCGCTGCAACAAGTGCGGTCGCCCGCACTCGGTCTACCGCAAGTTCGGTCTGTGCCGCGTGTGCCTGCGCGACATGGCTCACGCCGGCGAACTGCCGGGCGTGCAGAAGTCGAGCTGGTGACTTCTTCTCGGATCCTCTCTCTGCGCTGATCCGAGAACACCGCAATAACGCTGTCGGCCCCGTCTCCCTTGTCAGGAGGCGGGGCCGACGGCGTTTTCGTGCAACGCGGATGCGGCGTCCAGGGCCTAATCGCGACTATTTGGTTGCGCACAATCGAGTTACGTGCAACTATGAATGGGTGGATGCAGATCGGAAGCTGGAATCGCAGTTGTGCTTCGCCCTCTACTCGGCGTCGAAGGTGGCTTCGGGTGCTTACCGCGGAGAACTCGCGGCACTCGGACTCACCTACACCCAGTACGTGACGCTGCTCGCCCTGTGGGACGAGGATGCGGTCACTGTCCGTGATCTCGGCGACCGACTCCACCTCGACAGCGGCACGCTGTCGCCGCTGATCCGGCGTCTCGAAAAGAGCGGGTACGTCGAGCGACGCCGTGATCAGTCCGACGAACGCCTGGTCACCGTGCACGTGACCGAGGCGGGACACGCACTGCAGCCCGTGGTCGACGCCGCTCGCGAGCGGGTCTACGAGGGATTCAAGCTCTCCGTCGACGACGCAGTTTTGCTCCGCGACCTCGCGGTCCGCTTCTGTGAGGCCCACAGTGCACCCAACCCCTCCCAATCGAGTTAGGAACTAACGATGAATGCCGTCTATACCGCTGAAGCCATCGCGACCGGAGCAGGCCGCGACGGGCGCACCCGCACCGCCGACGCCCGCGTCGATCTGCAACTTGCCGTCCCGAAGGAGATGGGCGGCTCGGGCGAGGGTGCCAACCCGGAGCAGTTGTTCGCTGCTGGCTATGCGGCCTGTTTCCATTCGGCGCTGCAGATGGTCGCCCGGTCGCAGAAGGTGGATCTCGGTGACTCGAGCGTCGGAGCCCGGGTCGGCATCGGCCCCAACGGATCCGGTGGATTCGAGCTCACCGTCGCCCTCGAGGTGATCATTCCCGATCTCGACCACGACGCTGCGCAGGCCCTCGCGGACGCCGCGCATCAAGTGTGCCCGTACTCGAACGCGGTGCGAGGCAACGTCGACGTAGCCGTCTCCGTCTCTGACGACTGAACCGCAGACGCCACCGAATACGCTCGGCCACCGCTCACCGCTCGACCACTGACCTCAAGGAGAACTCATGCGCGCACTCGTACACGACGAATTCGGCGATCCCGCTACCGTCCTGTCCGTCCGCGACGTCCCGCTTCCCGAACCCCGCCCGGGCCAGGTGCGTGTCCGCACGCTGCTCGCGCCGATCCACAACCACGACCTCTGGACGGTCAAGGGCGACTACGGCTACAAGCCCAGCCTGCCGGCCGGATCCGGCTCGGAGGCGGTCGGCGTGATCGATGCCCTCGGCGACGGTGTCAGCGGTCTTGAAGTCGGGCAGCGCGTGGCCACCGGGTCCGCCTTCGGAACCTGGGCGGAGTACTTCGTCGCGAGTGCGAGCGGCCTGCTTCCGGTGTCCGACCTCGTTTCCGACGAAGCGGCCGCACAGCTGTTCGCGATGCCCTTCAGTGCGGTGACGCTGCTCGACTACCTCGACGTCGAGCCGGGCCAATGGGTTATCCAGAACACCGCGAACGGGATGGTCGGACGGCTGGTGGCACAGCTCGCGAAGGCTCGTGGAGTCAATGTCGTCGGCATCGTCCGTCGATCGGCGGCCGTCGACGAACTCGCCGCGGCCGGCGTCATCGATGTCGTGTCCACCGATACGGACGGCTGGCGAGAGAAGGCAGCGGCGTTCGCCGGCGAGGCGGGCTTCGCCGCGGCGATCGATTCGATCGGCGGTCCTGCGAGCACCGACCTCGCCGAATTGCTCGGCTTGCGCGGCACACTCGTCTCGTTCGGTGCGATGAGCGCACCCGGCGCGGGCCAGAAGGCGCTCCTGGAGATCCCGGTCAACGCGGCGATCTTCAAGGAACTCACGGTGAAGGGCTTCTGGGGCCGCACGGTCAGTCAAGAGATGTCGCTGACCAAGCGCGCGGCGCTGATGCGAGAGGTCATCGACTCCGTCACCACCGGACGCATCACGCTGCCGGTCGACGGCGTGTTCCCGCTCGCCGAGATCGCCTCTGCGGTCGACGCCAGCGGGACTCCGGGACGGTCGGGCAAGGTCCTGCTTCGGCCGTGATCGCATCCGCCGCAACGGTGACGGTTCACCGTCTGCGGCGTGCGAGGTAGTCGCCGATCGACGCGACCGCCCGCGTCAGGACGTGTTCGTCGGGGAGACAGACGATCCGGAAATGGTCGGGCTCGGGCCAGTTGAAGCCCGTCCCGTGTGTCACCAGGATGTGCTCGGTGTGCAGCAGGTCGAGCACGAAAGCCTCGTCGTCGGCCACACCGAACATCTCACGATCGATCCGAGGGAAGCAGTACAGTGCACCGCGCGGCGGGACGCAGGTGACGCCGGGGATCGCGTTGAGCGCATCGGCGGTCAGTGCGAGTCGACGCTCCAGGCTCCCGTCGGGATCGACGATGTCGGCGGGCAGCGGAGAACCGGGTGCGCCCGCGCCGAGTGCGACGGGAATCGCGTACTGGCCGGACACATTCGGGCAGACACGCATGTTGGACAGGAGGGTGACGCCTTCGAGCAGATCGGCCGCGCGATGCAGCGGTCCGGTCGCGACCACCCATCCCGCCCGGTAGCCGCACACCCGGTAGGCCTTCGACAAGCCGCCGAACGTCAGACACAGGACGTCGTCGCCCGCCGTGCGGGCGGCATGGTGGTGGCGGGCGTCGCCGAACACGAGCTCTTCGTAGATCTCGTCGCTGAGCAGGATCAGGTCGTGGCGGCGCGCGATGTCGGCGATCCCGCGGACCGTCTCCTCGCTGTAGACGGCGCCCGTCGGGTTGTTTGGGTTGATCATCACGAGAGCGCGAGTTCGCGGGGTCACCTTCGACTCGATGTCCTCGATGGACGGATTCCATCCGTTGGCCTCGTCGGCCAGATAATGCACCGGTACCCCGCCGGTGAGGTTCACCGCGCCGGTCCACGTCGGATAGTCGGGGGCGGGCACCAGGATCTCGTCGCCCGGGTTCACCAGCGCCTGGAGTGTGAGCGTGATGAGCTCGCTGACCCCGTTGCCGAGGAACACGTCGTCGGCAGACACGTCGTCGATGCCGCAGCGCCGATAGTGCTCGGCGACCGCCTCTCTCGCCTCGGGGATTCCGCGGGAGTCCGAGTACGCCTGCGCGGGAGCGAGGCCGGCGGCGACGGCGTCGACGATCTCGGGGCGGGCCTCGAGTCCGAACGGGTGCATGTTGCCCAAGTTGAGGCGCAGCACGTCGTGGCCCTCGGCCTCGAGGCGCATGGCCTCGGTGAGGATGGGGCCGCGGACGTCGTAGCGGACATTACGGAGGCGGTCGGACTGTCGGAACGATGTCATACGGCTATTCCACCCGCGAAGTGGCCATCATGGTAGATCCACTTCTGTCATTATCGCAGGACCACTATTCTGGGTTCCATGCCACGCAACCCCGGTCCTGGTTCTCTAGTCCTCGGCGATGTGGCGGGTGCCGCCGACCTGGTGAACGCAATCGTCGACCGGATCGCCGACGGCGCGCTCACGGACGGCGACGCCGTGCCGTCCACTCGCGTGCTGGCTCGGCAGACCGGACTCTCCCGAGGAACCGTGGTGCGGGCGTTCGACGAACTCGCCGCCGCGGGCTTCATCTCCTCGACGCACGGGTCGGGCACGCGTGTCAGCGGCGGGGCGACACAGGCGGCACGGGCCGGGGCGAGGACACGCGGGCGTGACGAGGCAGGTCCGGGGCTCACCGTCGAACCGAGACGCGGTCGGTCGCACCGCGACCTGAGGCCCGGAATCCCCGACGCCACGCTGGTCGACGCGCGGGCCTGGCGCAGCGCGGTCCGAACTGCTGCGGTCGGAGGACTGGCCGGATTGAATCCGTGGGAGGAACCGAGCCCGACACTCCGCGCGGCTCTGGCCGGGCATCTTCGGCGTCACCGAGGCATCGCCGATGCAGACCCGATGCTGTTCGACAGCTCGCGATCGGCCGTCGCGGCTCTGTGTGCGGCGTTCGCGGCGGACGGGCAGGCCCCGTTTCACATCGAGGACCCCGGCTATCGCGGAGCAATGCTCATGGCGCGCGAGCAAGGACTGTCCGTGCGAGTGCATCCCGCAGACCTCGACGGCCTCGACGCGGCCCTGCTCGGCGACGAGCCCTCGATCGTCTTCGTGACACCAGCGCACCACTATCCGCTCGGGTATCGGATGAGCGTGGACCGTCGTGTGGCGTTGGTCGAGTGGGCGCGCACGACCGGCTCACTCGTGATCGAGGACGACTACGACGGGGAGTTCCGCTACGGCGTCGCCCCGTTGCCCGCGCTCGCGACACTGCCCGGTGGGGCGGAGAGCGTGGCGTACGTCGGGACGTCGTCCAAATCCGTCGCGCCCGACCTCCGGGTCGCGTGGTGTCTGCCACCTGCGACGTTGCGCCGCGGTGTGCAGCGATGGCTGGCCGTGCACCGTCGCGGCCCGTCGTCGGTGCCCGCCGATGTGCTCGCGGAGTTCATCGGATCGGGAGCGATGGATCGCCATCTCGCGAGGGCGGCCCGCGTGTACAGCGACCGACGCTCACGGCTGGTGTCCGCGCTCTGCCGAGAGTGTCCCGACTTGGCGGTGACCGGTGTCGAAGCGGGGCTGCACCTGTGCGTGTTGCTGCCAGGGCGGGACGACGACGAGATCGTCCGCGCTCTGGAGGCAGCGGGGTGGCGGACCCGATCGTTGAGCAGTCAGGCGCACCGGTATGCGGTCTCAGGTCTCGTACTGAACTATGCGCGTCTGCGCGGACCGGACGCCGCAGAATTCGCGTCTGCTCTGCGCGAGGTACTCGCGCGAGCCGGGTAGCCCGATCGCCTCAGCGGCCGAGGAATCCTCCGAGCATGCCGCCGACACCTGCATCGTTTCCTCCGCCGGTTCCGCCGATGAACCCGCCGGGCGGCTGCTCGGACGGTTGGACGACGACGAAACCCTGTCCGCCGAAGGCCAGGGTAAACCGTTCCCCGGTGCTGCGACCCAACAGTGTGTTGAGACCGAAACTGTCATTGGTCTTCACCGTGGTCCGCAGGCTCGAGGACCAGGCGACGGCGGCCTGCGGATCGGCGAAAGTGTCGCCGGCGACGTTCAGTACGACGGGCGAACCGTTCGTCGTGATCGCGATGCGTCCACGGCCGGTGAACACGCAGTTGAACATGCCCGCATTGCTCATGGCGCCTGCGCCGTGCATGCGTTCGACGTTGTACTGCAGCGTCGGTTCGAAGGCCAGCACGTTGGCACCGTTGATGGTGAGCCCGTCCGACCCGTCCAGGTCGATGAGGTGGACGTCGGACGCATTGTCGGCGAGGAACAGATCGCCTCGACCGGACACCTTCATGAGCGGCACCCCCTCACCGGTCACCGCTTGACGCACCATCCGTCCCATGCCGCCCGCGCCGAGCGCTTCGAAACGGAGGTCGCCCTGGTAGGCGACCATCGAACCCTGGCGGGCCATGACCTCGCCACTGAGCCCGACCCGGCACATCTTGCTGCCCTGCTTGCCGATGCCCTGCGACTGCACTTCGGCGTGTGCGGGGGCGAACAGTTCGCTCTGCATGGACCCTCCTGGGGTGCGGCCCGCGACGCTGGCGGTCGCGGCGGGGTTGGGCACCGGCGTCGGTGACGGCGGCTGCTGGATCGAAGTCGGCGTGGGCGGCCACTGCTGTGGGTCGGCCATCGGTGGCCCGCTCGGCTGCGCGGGCTCGTCGTCGACGGAGATGCCGAACGCGGACGCGAGGCCGGCGAGCCCGGTGTCGTAGCCCTGTCCGACGGCACGGACCTTCCACGCGTCGCCGCGGCGATACACCTCGAGGCAGACGACGGCGGTCTCGCTCGTCAGGCCGGGAACAGTGAAGTCGGCGGTCGCGGTCCCGGCTGCATCGAAGACCGTCGCCTGCAGGACGCCCGCGGTCGCGAACGATGCGGGGCCGGTGCCGTCGAGGCTCGCGGTGATCGCGATGGTCACCACATCCTGGTCGACGGAGCCGGTGTCGATGGCGATCGTGTCGACCGCACCCTCGTCGCGGTACTGCACCCCGCGCGCCGACGGCTGGTTGTAGAAGACGAAGTCGGCGTCGGACCGGACGCGTCCGCTGTCGGTCAACAGGATCGCCGATGTGTTCGCCTGCGACGCGCAGCGGACCTGCACACCGATCGTCGACGACGGCAGTGGCTGGTTCTCGCCGGGTGACAGCTGCTTCACGGATCACAGTGTACTGAGATCCAGGCTCGAAGGCCCCCGGCTCGAAGCGGATGTACGAACGATGTTCCCTGTCTCGGATGCGGCCGCGCTACCGGCGGTGGCTACGCTCAATCCGAAGAGTCGGAGCGAACCGATGCGAGCGGAGGCGGATGTGAGTGTTGCGCAGTCGGTCGTGCTGGCGGCCGACATCGACGATGCGGCGTCACTCGTCCACGAGATCGGCGAGATGATCGGCACCATCGCGTTCGCCGCGTCCGGAGCACTGTTGGCCGTCCGCCGGAACCTCGACATCGTCGGCATCGTGTTCCTGGCTGTCAGCACCGCGCTCGGCGGTGGCATCATCCGCGACGTTCTGGTCGGCAACACGCCGCCGACCGCATTCACCGATCTTCAGTACCTTGCCGCGGCGGCGGTCACCGGGTTGATCATCTTCTTCTGGCATCCGCCCACGCGGTTGACGCGCTGGCCGCTCGACGTGACCGACGCGATAGGTCTCGGAATGTTCGTCCTCACCGGCACCGCGGTCGGTTACGCGTGGGGAGTGTCGCCGCCTGCCGCCGCGCTCCTCGGGCTCACCACCGGCGTCGGCGGCGGCATCATCCGCGACGTGCTGTCCGGCCAGGTGCCCGCGATCCTGCGCACGGACGAACCCCTGTATGCGATCCCCGCGTTCGTCGGCGCGGTGGTGACGTCCGCCCTGATGTACTTCGACTGGTATCGGCCGTGGATCGGACTGATCTGCGCGGCGCTGGTGATCTTCGCGCGACTCCTCTCCCTCAGGTACGGATGGCGGGGCCCGCGACCGTACTACGTGTCGCGCGGCGAATGAGGGTCAGGCCGAGCGGCCGTACGCGGCGACCTCGGGGCTCCTCGGACTCACCTTGATCAGCCGCCACAGGTCGGCGGCAATCAGGAACGGTCGGACGAATCCGCGCGAACTCGACGTCGGTGATCTTGCCGCGGCTGATGAGTCGGTATCAGGGGCGCCCTACACCGCTCAGGCCTTGCAACGGTCTATAGACAAGTGTTCGCGCTACGCGGTGTAGGTTCAGTCCCGTCCTGGGGGCGACACGGCGCAGTTGGCTACTTTCGGCGTTTCCAGAACTGTGAGGGATCGACCCTCGATCAATCGAGCGCGGGTCACCTAGTCGAGTGGACTCGCGTCGCTGGCCGCGGTGTTCGACCGGAAGACCGCCCAGCTGCGGGACTGGGTCGAGGCGAGCGCGGCGGCCGGGCGACGGGTGTACGGCTATGCGGCGGCCTCCCGGGGCTTGCGGGGCCTGGCGTCGAGGAGTGTGGGGCGACCTACAC
The DNA here is from genome assembly GCF_021738805.1 of Gordonia liuliyuniae. NCBI lineage: Bacteria > Bacillati > Actinomycetota > Actinomycetes > Mycobacteriales > Gordoniaceae > Gordonia > Gordonia liuliyuniae. The sequence goes on from NZ_JAKKOR010000001.1 coordinate 191,975, forward strand.
CGCTCAGGGCTTGCGTTGGTCTATCGGCGAGTGTGTGCGCTGTCCGGTGTAGGTTTACGCCCGTCCCTCGTGGTGCCGCGCAGCGCGACGGTCAGCATCACGGCCGAGTCTTCGTCTGCCATCAGCCCGTGCCGCACGTTCGGGATGTCGATGAGATCGCCCGCCGTGCCGTGCCATTCGCCGTCGGCGGTGGTGAGTCGGACGGTGCCGCGCAGCACCTGGAGAGTGGCCTCGCCCGGACTCTCGTGATCCGACAGTCCGTTGCCTGCGGCCAATGCGATGACCGTGTGCCGCAGCGTGTGCTCGGCGTGGCCGCGGACGGTGCGCGCCGACCGGCCCGAACTCGCCTCGCGCGCCTCGGACATCAGCTCGTCGACAACGGCGGGCAGCGATACCGAACTCATGACTTCTCCACTCTCGGTTCCTTGACTCTCGATTCCGCCGCAGACTCGGAGGCACTGCGCCCGATGCCGAACACGGTGAACAGGCAGGCGGCTGCGGCGAACGCGACCAGGAGTGCGAGGCCGATCGTGTACGAGTGGCCTGCCTCGTCGTAGGTCGCTCCCATGACCAGCGGCGGGAAGAATCCGCCGAGGCCGCCCGCGGCGCCGACGAGACCGGTGACGGCGCCGACCCGCGCAGCGGGCGACGCGGTCGCGACCCAGGCGAACACCGAACCGGATCCGAGTCCCATCATGATGGCCATGCCGATGAAGTCGACGGCGGCCAGACCCGATCCGGTCGACGGCTTGGTGATCATCCAGACCGCGAGCAGGGCGGCGCCGCCGCAGGAGATCGCGGTGATCAGCCGGGCGCCGAACTTGTCCGACAGCGCGCCGCCGATGGGGCGGGCGATGACCGCGGCGATTGCGAACCCGGCCGTCCTGGTGCCGGCCGACGTCGGATCGGTGATCTCGTAGACGTCGTTCAGATAGGTCGGCAGGTAGGTGGAGAAGGCGACGAAGCCCCCGAACGCCGCGGCGTATAGGAACGACATCTGCCAGGTGATCGGCAGCTTCAACGCGCTGATCAGCTTCGGGAAGCCGGGCTCGGTGCTCGGCACGAACGACGGCGCGTCACGCATCCACGCCCAGCAGATGCCTGCCACCACGACGAGCGCCACCGCGATGATGATGTGCGTCGCGGTGTACCCGAACCAGTTCACGAACCGAGGGGTGAAGAATGCGGACAGGGCGGTGCCGCCCATGCCCGCACCGAACACGCCCGTCGCGAGACCTCGCCGAGACGGCTCGAACCAGTTGTTGACGAACGGGATACCCGCCGCGAACGTCGTGCCGCCGATGCCGAGGAAGAAGCCGATCACGATCATCATCGGATACGAGCCGAGGTTGCTGGCGACGGCGATGAGGACGACGAACGGTGCGGTCAGCACCAGCAGCGCGGGGAACATGACCCGTCCGCCGTACTTCGGGGTGAGGACGCCGACCACGATCCGCCCGAGGGAACCGACGAGGATGGGGACGGCAACGAGGACCGATTTCTGGCTCGCCGACAGGTCTAACGTCTCGGTGTAGTACTTGCTGAGCGGTCCGACGAGGTTCCACGCCCAGAAGCTGATCGCGAACGCTGCCGTCGCCAGAACGAGGTTACGGGTCTGCCCGGTGACCGAGGCAGGGGCGGAAACGCCGGGTGCGGTCATCAGTCTCGATCCTTCACTCCGATGGGCGACCAGCCGCGGCGCGGCGGCGCGTTGCCCGGAGCGGGCCGGTCGTCGCGACTGCGGTAGACGATGTAGGGGCGGAACAGGTAGTGCAGCGGTGCGGTGAAGATGTGCACCAGTCGGGTGAACGGCACCAGGATGAACATGCACATGCCGATGACGACGTGAATGTGGAATCGCAGGGGCGCGGCCTCCATCGCGGAGATGTCCGGCTGCAGGGCGAAGATCGACCGGAACCACGGGGAGACGGTCACGCGGTAGTTCACCCCGTGCCCGTGCGGGTCGATCATTCCGACCAGCGTGATGTAGCTGCCCGCGAGTAGAGCGGCCAGCAGGACCGCGTACATGAGTTTGTCGTTCCGGGTGGTCGCCATGAACACCGGGCCGACGGTCCGACGCCGGTAGACCAGAAGGGAGACGCCGACGAGGGTGGCGACTGCGGCGATGATTCCGCCGACGGCGGCCACCCAGTGATAGAAGGTCTCGCTGATGCCGATGGCAGCCGTCCACGATTCGGGGATCACCAGTCCGATCACATGCCCGGCGATCACCATCAGGATCCCGTAGTGGAACAGCGGCGATCCGAAGCGCAGGAGACGAGATTCGTAGAGCTCCGACGATCGGGTCGTCCACCCGAACTTGTCGTAGCGGTACCGCCAGATAGTCCCGCCGATCACGGCGATCAACGCCAGGTAGGGGAGGACGCCCCACAGGAAGATGCTCATCGTAGGGCTCCCGCCTCGGCTCCGGTGTGCAGGGGAAGTAGTCGTGGGTCGAACGGTTCGAGTCCGACGGACTCCACTTCGGGGCGGTGCCCGCGCATCGCGATCGCCGACGCACGGTCCGGCGGCGACTCGCCCGGCAGCGTCGCGCACACAGCGGCGAGCACATGCGCGTACGGGGACGCCTTGTCGAGCAGCGAGAAGCGGATCAACTCGAGGGCGCCGCGGTGCTCGGCAAGGAGCGTGCCGCCGCGCTCCGGGTCGACGCGTGCCGCGAACTCCAAGATCACCGGGAGATAGTCGGGCAGCTCGCCGCGCAGTTTGACGGCGAAGCCGGAGTCTCGATACACGCGTTTGATGGCGGCGAGAGTCTCGCCGCGCCGCCGGGTGTCACCGTCGGTCCAATAGGTCAGGAACAACGTCTGTCTGCCGGAGAGGTCGAACACGTCGACATAGTCGTGGGTCAGGTGCGCCGGATCGGTCTCCGACAGGTGGTCGAGGAACGACGTCAGCAGGGCGCTCGCCTCGGTCTGCGGCGCCTCGGCCAGGCCTGCGCGCAACATGCCGATCTTGCTGAGGAGATCGTCGTCCGGGTAGGCGAGGCACCAGGAGGCGACGAGACGCACGACGCGGTGGTCGGCGGCGATCGATCGTTCGGACCGTAGACGCAGCCTCATTGCGACGCCTTCCTCTCCGGGTAGAGCCCGTCGGGGACACCGTTGCCGTCCCAGTTCAACAGGTTGGTGCGCCCGCGCAGTGCCGCGTCTCCCGCTGCACCCTCGCTGGTCTGACGTTCCTGCAAGGCGTGGAACGTCTCGACCGACACCGGGGTCGGCCGGCCGCTGGCCTCGCCGAACGCGCCGGAGTCGTACATTCCGGGACCGCCGTCGTAGTCGAGCGAACACGCGAGCTCCTCGAGTTCGCTGGCGCGCTCGTGTTGTTCGGTGTGCGCGGTCGGGATGACGTATCGGTCGTGATATTTGGCGATCGCCAGGAGACGGTACATCTCGTACATCGTCTCCTCGGACATGCCGACCGACGCCGGGATCGACGCGTCCGGTTCGCGGCCCAGATTGATGTCGCGCATGTACGAGCGCATCGCCGCCAACGTCCGCAGCACGTGCGCGACCTTGTCGGTGTCGCCTGCCGTGAACAGTTCGGCGAGGTATTCGAGCGGGATCCGCAGCGCGTCGATCGCACCGAACAGCGTGCCTGCCGCCTCGCCGTCGTGCCCCTGCTCGGTGAGGAGGTCGACGATCGGCGAGAGTGGCGGCACGTACCAGACCATCGGCATCGTCCGATACTCCGGATGCAGCGGCAGCGCGATCCGATACTTCTTAGCCAGCGCGTACACCGGTGAGCGTCGAGCCGCGTCGAGCCATCCGTCGGTGATGCCCGCGGCGCGCGCCTGGCGAATCACCTCCGGGTCCTGCGGATCGAGCATCAGATCGAGTTGTGCCTCGTACAGGTCGGTGTCGTTCTCGACGGACGCGGCCTCGGTGACGCGGTCGGCGTCGTAGAGGACCAGGCCGATGTAGCGCAGACGTCCCACACAGGTCTCCGCGCAGACCGTCGGTTGCCCGACCTCGATGCGCGGATAGCAGAACGTGCACTTCTCGGCTTTGCCGGACCGGTGGTTGAAGTAGATCTTCTTGTACGGGCAACCGGTGACGCACTGCCGCCAGCCGCGGCACCGGTCCTGGTCGACCAGGACGATCCCGTCCTCGGACCGCTTGTAGATGGCGCCAGACGGACAGGAGGCCATGCACGACGGGTTGAGGCAGTGCTCGCAGATCCGCGGGAGGTAGAACATGAACGTCTGCTCGTAGGAGAACTTGATCTGCGCCTCCGACTCGGCGCGCAGCTTCGCGATGATCGGGTCGAGTTCGGCGGCCTCCGGTCCGCCTCCGAGGTTGTCGTCCCAGTTCGCCGACCACGTGACCTTCGTGTCCTTGCCGGTGATGAGCGACTTCGGTCGGGCGACGGGGAAGTCGTCGCCCAGCGGAGCATTGATGAGTTTCTCGTAGTCGTAGGTCCACGGCTCGTAGTAGTCGTGCAACGTCGGCTGGACGGGACTGTGGAAGATGGTGAGCAGCTTCTGCAGCCGTCCGCCCGCGCGCAATCGCAGCCGGCCTCGCCCATCGAGCTTCCACCCGCCGCGCCACCGTTCCTGGTCCTCGTATTGCCGCGGATACCCCTGCCCGGGGCGTGTCTCCACATTGTTGAACCAGACGTATTCGGTGCCCGCCCGGTTGGTCCACGCCTGCTTACAGGTGACCGAACAGGTGTGGCAGCCGATGCACTTGTCGAGATTCATCACCATCGCGACCTGCGCCATGACTCGCATCAGTACGTGACCTCCTGGCTGCGTTTACGGATTGTCGAGACCATGTCCCGCTGATTTCCCGTCGGACCGAGATAGTTGAACGCGTACGACAGTTGCGCGTACCCGCCGATCAGGTGTGACGGCTTGACCAGCAGTCGCGTCGCCGAGTTGTGAATGCCGCCGCGTCGGCCAGTGGCCTCCGACTTGGGGACGTCGATGGTGCGTTCCTGCGCGTGGTGCACGTAGCAGACGCCTTCGGGCATCCGGTGGCTGACGACGGCGCGCGCGACGAACACGCCGTTGGCGTTGACGCATTCGATCCAGTCGTTGTCCTTCACGTCGATCGACTCCGCGTCCTCCGCCGACATCCAGCACGTCGGGCCGCCGCGGGAGAGCGACAGCATCAACAGGTTGTCCTGGTATTCGGAGTGGATCGACCACTTGTTGTGCGGGGTCAGGTAGCGGACGGTGATCTCCTTCTCACCGTTGGCTCCGAGCTTCGGTTCGCCGAACAGACGGTGCATGTCGAGGGGCGGCCGGTAGATCGGCAGGGATTCGCCGATGTCGATCATCCAGTCGTGGTCGAGGTAGAAGTGCATGCGTCCGGTGAGCGTGTGGAACGGCTTGTCGCGTTCGATGTTGACGGTGAACGGGGCGTACCGTCGCCCGCCGGTCTCCGACCCCGACCATTCCGGCGAGGTGATCACCGGGACCGGTCCGGCCTGTGTGTCGGGGAACGTGATCCGCTTCTCCTCCGAGCCGGAGGCGAGGTCGACGAGCGTCTTACCGACACGTCTCTCCAATTTCTCGAAGCCGTCGACGGCGAGCGCGCCGTTCGTCGTCCCGGAGAACGTCAGGATCGCTTCGGCGAGCTTCTCGTCGGTTTCGATCGCGGGCCTGCCGGCGCCTGCACCGGACTGCATCACACCGTTCTTGGCGGCCAGGCGCGGAATCTGCGAGGCGATGTCGTAGTTGACGTTCTTGACGGTGAAACCGAGTGTGTCCGCCAACGGTCCGACCGTCGCCAACTTGTCGGCGATCGCCGTGTAGTCGCGTTCGACCACCGCGAACGTCGGCATGTTGACGCCCGGCTTTCCGGGGTTGCCTTCCTCGCGCCAGTCGACGACGCGGCCGTGCGGTTGCGCAGTCTCACCGGGGGTGTCGTGCTGGACGGGCGTGCTGACCAGGTCGTGGCGGGTCCCCAGGTGGGTCTTCGCCAGGTGGGAGAGCTTTTCGGCGAGCAGGTGGAACAGTTCGAAGTCGCTCTTGGCCTCCCACGGCGGGTCGATCGCCGGGGTGAAGGCGTGCACGAACGGATGCATGTCGGTGGAACTGAGATCGTGCTTCTCGTACCAGGTGGCCGCGGGCAGCACGATGTCCGAGAGCAGGGTCGTGCTCGTCATGCGGAAGTCCGCCGACAGCATCAGGTCGAGCTTGCCCTCGGGTGCGGTGTCGTGCCAGGCGACGCTCGACGGCCGCGGCGTCTGCGGGTCTTCGGAACCGAGCACGTTGTGGTGGGTGCCGAGGAGATGTCGCAGGAAGTACTCGTTGCCCTTCGCCGACGACCCGAGCAGATTCGACCGCCACAGCGCCAGGGTGCGCGGCCAGTTCTCGGGAGCGTCGACGTCGCTGATCGCGGGAGTGAGTCCGCCGTCGCGCAACTTCTCCGCCACATACGACGCGGCGTCCGGGGCGTCACCCGCGGCGACGGCGGCCTGCGCGTCGTCGGCGACATCGAGCGGATTCGCGGTGAACTGCGGATAGAACGGCATCCACCCGAGCGCCGCCGACTGGGCGATCGCGTCGGCGGTGTGCTCGTGGTCGAGCGTGCCCTGCGAGAGCGGGGACGCCAGCGCCGACGTCGAGTAGCCGTCGCCCCGCCACTGGTCGGTGTGCATGTACCAGTACGAGGTGCCGGGCTGGGTGCGCGGTGGACGCGACCAGTCGAGGCCGTTGGCGAGGGAGATCCAGCCGGTCATCGGACGGCACTTCTCCTGGCCGACGTAGTGCGCCCAACCGCCGCCGTTCCGGCCCATGCTGCCGGTCAACAACAGCATCGCGAGGATCGCGCGGTAGGTCGCGTCGCCGTGGAACCACTGGCAGATGCCGGCGCCCATGATGATCATCGAGCGTCCGCCCGACTCGCGGGCGTTGGTCGCGAACTCGCGGGCCACCCGGATCGCGGTGTCGGCGGGCACCGACGTGATCGCCTCCTGCCAGGCGGGGGTGTATTGCACGGACGCGTCGTCGTAGCCGGTGGGCCAGACACCGGGTAGTCCGTCGCGTTGCACGCCGTATTGGGCGAGCATCAGGTCGAACACCGTCGTGACGAGGTGTCCGTGGATGCGGCGGGTCGGCACACCGCGGACGATGACGCTTCCGCTGCCGTCGGGGGCGTCGAATGCTGGGAAGCTCACTTCGCGCGGCTCGTGGTCGCCGTCGTAGAGGCTGAGCGCGGGGACGACGTCGCCGAGGTCGAGGTTCCATTTGCCTGCGCCGGATTCGGCGTACCGGAACCCCAGCGATCCGTTCGGGGCGACGGGGGTGTCGGTGACCGAGTCGAGGACAACCGGTTTCCACTGCTCCTCGGCGCCAGGTGCGTCGTCTGGGCCGTCGGTCGGTGCGCCGTCGAGTTCGTCGGCTGTCACGAACTTGCCTGCGACGAGGGTGCCGTCGCGCTCGTCGAGGCGGATCAGGAACGGCAGGTCGGTGTACTTGCGCGAGTAGTCGGCGAAGAACGGGGTCTGCCCGTCGACGTAGAACTCGCGCATGATCACGTGCCCCATCGCCATGGCGAGGGCGGCGTCGGTGCCCGCCTGGGCGGGGAGCCATTCGTCGGCGAACTTCGTGTTGTCGGCGTAGTCGGGTGAGACGGTGACGACCTTGGTGCCCCGGTACCGTGCCTCGGCCATCCAGTGCGCATCGGGAGTGCGGGTCACCGGGACGTTGGAGCCCCACATCATCAGGTACGACGCGTCCCACCAGTCGCCGGACTCGGGCACGTCGGTCTGGTCGCCGAACACTTGCGGGCTCGCGACGGGAAGGTCGGCGTACCAGTCGTAGAACGACGTCATGACGCCGCCGATCAACTGGACGAACCGGGTGCCGACGCAATGGCTCACGATCGACATCGCGGGGATCGGGGAGAAGCCGGAGCAACGGTCGGGCCCGTACGTCTTGATGGTGTGCACGTGGGCCGCGGCGGCGATCTCGATCGCCTCGTCCCAGGTGACCCGGACCAGTCCGCCCTTGCCGCGCGCCTGCTGATAGGAGCGACGCCGCATCGGATCGTTCACGACGTCGGCCCACGCGAGGACCGGGTCGCCGCCTACCTTCTTCTTGGCCTCCCGGAACATCTCGACGAGGACGCCCCGTGCGTACGGGTGCCGCACTCGGGTCGGGGAGTACGTGTACCAGGAGAATGCGGCGCCGCGCGGGCAGCCGCGTGGCTCGTACTCGGGGCGGTCGGGACCGACCGACGGATAGTCGGTCTCCTGTGTCTCCCACGTGATGATGCCGTCTTTGACGTATACCTTCCACGAACACGATCCGGTGCAGTTGACGCCGTGCGTCGACCGGACGATCTTGTCGTGGCTCCACCGATCCCGGTAGAAGACATCGCCCTTGCGGCCACCGTCGCGGAACACGGCGCGACCGTCGTCGCTCTCATCCCATTTAGTGAAGAAGTTGCCGACGTCGAGTAGGGCTTGCGCCGCCGGGCCTTGCACGCTGTGAGACTCCCGCATGGGTCGGACTCTATGCCTGAAATGCCGCCAGAACCGGCGTTCTCGCGACATTCGGGACCTTCGTGCGACAGCGTCCCAGCTCCTCGTCCGACTGCCCGATTTGGTCCTCGCCAGCGAGTTCCCTACACTAGACCAGTTGCCTGGGTGAAGTGTGCCCCCGGGACTTACAACTTCATAGCTCGCGGGTGCCGGTGAAAAGCCAATGGCATCAGCGGGGGAGAACAATGCACAACTATCCACTTCGTGGAAGGCCCACCGGCGCATCATGCGAGAAATCGCAGGTCACCGCTGTATGGGAACCGCTACGAGAAAGGTTGACGGTCAACCATGACCATGACTGACCCGATCGCAGACTTTCTGACACGTCTGCGCAACGCCAACTCGGCGTTTCACGACGAGGTAAGCCTCCCGTCGTCGAAGATCAAGGTGAACATCGCCGAGATCCTCAAGCGCGAGGGCTACATCACCGACTTCAGCGTCGAAGACGCAGAGGTCGGCAAGAAGCTCGTCGTCACCCTGAAGTACGGCCCGAGCCGGGAGCGCAGCATCGCTGGTCTCCGTCGCGTCTCGAAGCCGGGCCTCCGGGTGTACGCGAAGTCCACCAACTTGCCCAAGGTCCTGGGCGGCCTCGGCGTGGCCATCATCTCCACGTCGTCCGGTCTGCTCACTGATCGCCAGGCAGCCAACCAGGGCGTGGGCGGCGAAGTCCTCGCCTTCGTCTGGTAGGGGAGCGTAGAAAAATGTCGCGTATTGGTAAGAATCCCATCGAAATCCCGGCCGGCGTCGACGTCAACATCGACGGCCAGGACGTGAAGGTCAAGGGCCCGAAGGGCGAACTGAGCCTCACTGTCTCCGAGCCGATCGAGGTGACGAAGGAAGAGAGTTCCATCGTCGTCACCCGCCCGAACGACGAGCGTCGCAGCCGTGCCCTGCACGGACTGAGCCGTACCCTCGTCAACAACCTGGTGGTTGGCGTGACCCAGGGCTACACCACGAAGATGGAAATCTTCGGTGTCGGCTACCGCGTCCAGGCCAAGGGCAAGGACCTCGAGTTCGCCCTCGGCTACAGCCACCCCGTGCCGATCGAGGCACCGGAAGGCATCACCTTCGCCGTCGAATCGCCCACCAAGTTCTCGATCTCGGGCATCGACAAGCAGCAAGTCGGCCAGATCTCGGCGAACATCCGCCGTCTGCGTCGCCCCGACCCGTACAAGGGCAAGGGCGTGCGTTACGAGGGTGAGCAGATCCGCCGCAAGGTCGGAAAGACGGGTAAGTAGACATGTCTGAAACAACTCAAACGACCGCCAAAGCACGCAAGCCCCTCGGCAAGGACGTGTCGACGCGCCGTCGCACCGCGACGAACCGCCGTCACTTCCGTCTGCGCAAGCACATCGCCGGCACGGCAGAGCGTCCGCGCCTGGCCGTCAAGCGCAGCAGCCGTCACATCCACGTGCAGGTCATCGACGATCTGACCGGTCGCACGCTGGCAGCAGCCAGCACCATCGAAGCTGACGTTCGCGCAGCCGGTGGCGACAAGTCGGCACAGGCCAGCAAGGTCGGCGAGCTCGTCGCCGCCCGCGCCAAGGCTGCAGGCATCGACGCTGTGGTCTTCGACCGCGGCGGCAAGGCGTACCACGGCCGCATCGCGGCACTGGCCGACGCCGCCCGCGAGGGAGGCCTGAAGTTCTGATGATGATCAACAAGACCAACACTGGAGGGGACATCTGATGCCCGGACGTCAGCGTGATGGCGGCAACGGACCCGCCGGAAATAGCAACAACACCAACAGCAACGAGCGCGGCCGCGGCCGCGGCGACCGTCGCGACAACCGCGGAGGGCGTGACCGCGAAGAGCGGAACCAGCTCGAGCGCGTTGTCACGATCAACCGCGTGTCCAAGGTCGTCAAGGGCGGTCGACGCTTCAGCTTCACCGCTCTCGTCGTCGTCGGCGACGGCCAGGGCATGGTCGGCGTCGGCTACGGCAAGGCCAAGGAAGTTCCCGCAGCGATCCAGAAGGGCGTCGAAGAGGCTCGCAAGAACTTCTTCCGCGTCCCGCTGATCGCGGGCACCGTCACCCACCCCGTTCAGGGTGAGGCGGCTGCCGGTGTCGTCATGCTGCGCCCGGCCAGCTCGGGTACCGGTGTGATCGCCGGTGGCGCCGTCCGCGCCGTCCTCGAGTGCGCAGGCGTCAGCGACGTCCTGGCGAAGAGCCTCGGCTCGGACAACGCGATCAACGTCGTTCACGCGACGGTCGCCGCCCTGAAGATGCTGCAGCAGCCCGAAGAGGTCGCTGCTCGTCGCGGACTGACCGTCGAAGAGGTCACCCCCGCCGGGATGCTGCGCGCACGCGCTGCTGCCGCAGCGAACAAGGGAGCATAAGCCATGGCTGAACTGAAGATCACCCAGATCAAGGGCACCATCGGTACCAAGAAGAACCAGCGTGACAGCCTGCGCACCCTTGGACTCAAGGGCATCCGCAAGACCGTCACCCGCGAGGACACGCCGATCAACCGCGGTCTCATCAACGTGGTGCGGCACCTCGTGACAGTCGAAGAGGTTTAAGTCATGACCATCAAGCTGCACCACCTTCGCCCCGCACCGGGCGCGAAGACCGAAAAGACCCGCGTGGGTCGCGGTGAGGGCTCGAAGGGTAAGACCGCGGGTCGCGGCACCAAGGGCACCAAGGCTCGTAAGAATGTGCCTGCCGGCTTCGAAGGCGGCCAGATGCCCATTCACATGCGTCTGCCGAAGCTCAAGGGCTTCACCAACCGCAACCGCGTGGAGTACCAGGTCGTCAACGTCGGCGACATCGCCAAGCTGTTCCCGGAGGGTGGCGCCATCGGCGTCACCGAACTCGTGGCAGCAGGCGCAGTCCGCAAGAACCGTCTCGTGAAGGTTCTCGGCAACGGCGAACTGAACGTCAAGGTCGACGTGACCGCTGACAAGTTCACCGGCTCCGCCAAAGAGAAGATCGCCGCCGCAGGCGGCACCGCCACCGAGCAGTAAGACTTGGTGCACATCTGATCACCCGGTCAGGCGAGCGTAAAACGGACACATCGTGTTCGCGACCCGCTCGCCTGACCGGCTGTGGTTGGACGACTGTTAGAGTTCGTAGGGGCATCCTGACGACGGGGTGCCCGGAATCTTTCGAGCGTGATCGCCGAGAATGCTGGCCAGCGGTCCGCATACTCAGGTGCTTATAGGAGGACTTGGTGCTTTCCCCCCTCGTGGCGACCTTCCGGACGCCCGACCTGAGGAAGAAGATCTTCTACGTCCTCGGAATCCTCGTCCTGTACCGCCTGGGCGCGACGATGCCGTCGCCGGGCGTGAACTTCAAAGAGATCGATCGATGCGTCGAAGCCGCCAGCCAAGGCGACTCCGGTCAGATCTACTCGCTGATCAACATGTTCTCCGGCGGCGCACTGCTGCAGCTGTCGGTGTTCGCGATCGGCATCATGCCGTACATCACGGCCAGCATTATCGTTCAGCTGCTCACCGTTGTCATTCCGCGGTTCGAGCAGCTGCGTAAGGAAGGCCAGTCCGGCCAGACCAAGATGACGCAGTACACGCGTTACCTGACCTTGGCGCTCGCCCTCCTGCAGTCCACCGGCATCGTCGCGCTCGCCGCCAGCGGCAACCTGCTGCCGACGACCGGAGCAGACTGCAACTCCCAGGAGATCATCTCCGACCGGTCGATCTTCGGCCTCATCATCATCGTGCTCGTCATGACCGCAGGCGCCATGCTCGTCATGTGGTTCGGCGAGATCATCACTGAACGCGGCATCGGCAACGGCATGTCGATCCTGATCTTCGCGGGCATCGCGGCACGCCTCCCGTCCGAAGGCCGCACCATCCTGCAGTCGCGCGGCGGACTCGCGTTCGGCCTCGTGGTCGTCGCCGTCCTGATCATCCTCGTCGCCGTCGTGTTCATCGAGCAGGGCATGAGACGGATCCCCGTCCAATACGCCAAGCGTATGGTCGGCCGCAAGATGTACGGCGGATCGTCGACCTACATGCCGATCAAGGTGAACACCGCAGGCGTCATCCCGGTGATCTTCGCGTCGTCGCTGCTGTACATCCCGCAGCTGATCCTGCAGATCACCAACCAGAACAACACCGATGTCTCCGGCTGGCAGGTGTGGATGCAGGACAACCTGATCAACCCGTCCAGCTGGTTCCACATTGTGGTCTACTTCCTGCTGATCATGTTCTTCACGTTCTTCTACGTGGCCGTCACGTTCAACCCCGAAGAGCGCGCAGACGACATGAAGCGCTACGGCGGCTTCATCCCCGGCATCCGACCGGGACGTCCGACCGCCGAATACCTGGGCTATGTGCTCAACCGGATCACCTTGCCGGGATCGCTGTACCTCGGCATCATCTCGATCCTCCCGAACCTGTTCATGGACCTTGGTGGCAGCAGTGCGCAGAACATTCCGTTCGGCGGCACGGCGTTGCTGATCATCGTGGCCGTCGGCCTCGACACCATCAAGCAGGTGAACAGCCAGTTGATGCAACGCAAGTACGAAGGATTCCTGAAATGAGACTCGTCATCCTCGGTCCTCCCGGAGCAGGCAAGGGCACGCAGGCAGAGCTGCTGTCGGAAGCGGTAGGCATTCCGCACATCTCGACCGGAGACCTGTTCCGGGCGAACATCTCGCAGGGCACCCCGATCGGTGTCGAGGCAAAGAAGTTCCTCGACGCAGGAAACCTCGTGCCGCCGGAGATCACCATCAACATGGTGCGTGAACGCCTCGCCGAGCCGGATGCCGTGAAAGGCTTCATTCTGGACGGCTTCCCCCGCTCCACCGAGCAGGCGATCGCGCTCGAAGGAATCCTCGACGACCTCGGCACCAAGCTTGACGGTGTCTTGTCGTTCGAGGTGGACGCTGATGTCGTCGTCGAACGCATGCTGGCCCGTGGCCGCGCCGACGACACCGAAGACGTCATCCGCAACCGAATGTCGGTGTACGACGCCGAGACCGCTCCGCTGCTCGACCACTATGCGGGCACCGTCAAGAGCATCGACGCCGTCGGCGAGTTGGCCGAGGTCCATCAGCGCGTCATGTCGGCGCTCGGCAAGGCCTGACCCGGCCCGTGGGATTCCGTAAACCCAAAGCTGTGCCGTTCCGTTCGGCCGGTGAACTCGACGCGATGGCGGCCGCAGGCGAGATCGTCGGCGCCGCCCTCGTCGCGGTCCGTGCGGCCGCACGCGTCGGCGTCAGCACCCTCGATCTCGACGAGGTCGCCGAAACCGTGATCCGCGAGGCCGGCGCGGTCCCGTCGTTCAAGGGCTATCACGGTTTCCCCGGTTCGATCTGCACGTCGGTGAACGAGGTCGTCGTACACGGAATCCCATCCGGAGATGTGGTGCTCGCCGACCACGACCTCGTCTCCATCGACTGCGGAGCCGTCTACGACGGGTGGCACGGCGACTCGGCGTGGACGTTCGGCATCGGTGACCTGTCGACTGCCGACCACGAACTCAACGAAGCCACCCGACTGTCGATGGAAGCCGGGATCGCGGCCATGGTCCCCGGCGGACGCCTCACCGACGTGTCTGCCGCCATCGAAGCCGGGACGCATGCGGCCGCAACGAAGTTCGGCAGGCGCTTCGGCATCGTCGCAGGCTACGGCGGACACGGTATCGGGCGCGAGATGCATATGGAACCGTTCCTGCCCAACGAGGGCAAAGCCAATCGCGGTCCGCGCCTCGTCGTGGGGTCGACGCTCGCCATCGAACCGATGCTGACCCTCGGCACTGAGGACACCACCGAACTCGACGACGGGTGGACCGTCGTCACCGACGACGGAACCCGTGCCTCGCACTGGGAGCACACCGTCGCGGTCACCGAGAACGGTCCGCGGATCCTCACCGTCCGACCCAGCTGACCCGAGCCCGGCCTGATTCATCCGACGATCGCGTCGCCGCACGAGAATGTGCGACGGCGCGATCGTCGTCTGCCGGGCGGAGTACGCTGTCTCACACCATGACGACGCAACCGAGTGAGCCCGCCACCGCACGATCCCCAGAGGATGGGCCCGCAGAGGATCGGTATCGTCGGCTGGCCGCCATCGGGATCGTCGTCGTCTGCGTGGTCGCGGTGATCGTAGGCGGTGTGTTCGCCTACCGTGCGGTGAGTTCCGCAGACCCCAAGACCGACACCGAACTCGTCGACGAACAGGCCAGAGGTTACCTCGACGACATCTCGCACGCCGATCTGCGCAGCGCGTCGACACGCATGTGCCAGGCGCTCGGATCGGTGGTCAGCGGAACCGGAAACATCCCCGACCTCCCGTCGAGCGACAGTTCCGCACGCGACGGCGAGACCGTCGTCGACGACATCTCGATCACCGGCGACACCGCTACCGTCGACGCATCGCTGCGCTACGGCTCGACGTCGGTGCCGACCCCGATGACGCTGCGGCGCGAGAGCGACGGCTGGTGCATCACGGACGTCGGCTGAGGACGTCCCACGTCCGGGGACTGCGCGACGCGCCGACGGCCAGCACGGCGGCTGTGAAGATCACATAGGACGCACCGATGATCTGCTGCCACCAGGACCATTGCAACTCGACGTCGTTGCTGCCGGGCAACAACCAGTGCGGCCCGATGAAGAACATGATGAACGCCGTTCCGGTCGCCGCGACGAACCAGCGGTCGCTATGGCCCTCGACGATCGCGTTCCCGGCGATGACGAGTGCCGGAACGAACCACACCCAGTGATGTGACCAGCTGATCGGCGAGATGAGGAGGATCGCCGCTGAGTTGACGACCAACGCGGTCGCCAGGCGGCGTTCGACGAGCAGCCGGTGCATCCACACGGCGGCGAGGATCACGACCACCGCCGACAGCGCCAGCCACAACAGGGTCGCCGCGGTCTCACTCAACCCGAGGCGGTAGACCAGACCTTTCCACGACTGGTTGCCCGCGAAGTACGGGGCGCCGATCCGGCCGGTCTCGCTCAACTTGTGGAACCAGTATTCGCGGGAGTCGTCGGGCATCACGAGCCAGGCGACACCGACCGAGACGATCGTCGACACGATGGTCGTCGCGAACGCCCGCCAGTCGCGTCGAATCAGGAACAGCAGCAGGAACCCGGCTGGCGTCAGCTTGATCGCCACCGTGATCCCGATGAGGATGCCGCGCGGCCACCTCTCGCAGCGGTTCAACAAGTCAAAGGCGACCGCGGCCATCAGTAGAGCGTTGACCTGGCCGTATCCGAGCGTCCCGCGGACCGGCTCGGTGTACTCGGCGACGGCGACGACGGCGAGAACGATCGCCAGTCTGGTGCCGCGGTCCATCGACGGCCTGATCCGGTCGAGGACGAGCCACACGGTGAGGCCGATCGCAGCGAGCGAGAGCGCGAACATGAGCGAGACTGCCACGTTTTCGGGGAGAGCGGCCAACGGCGTGAAGACGACGGCGGCGAGAGGCGGATACGTGAACGGGAGGTGGACCTCGCCGTTCTGCAACGCGGGAAGCGGCCCGTACACCCCGTTGCCGTCGAGCAGGGCCTGGGCGCCGAGCCGATACACCAGGAGGTCTACGTGACCGTGCCATGCGTGGAACGCGACGCCAAGCGCGGTCGTGACTGTCAACAACGCGGCGGCGGCTCCGACTAGTACGGCGGGCGAGCGGTCACGGAGGGTCAACGACGATGGCACCGCGCAAGAATACCAGTGCTGCCAGCGGAAACGCCGACCTGGCAGGGGATTTCGGTCACACGTCGAGGACGATCGTCACCGGCCCGTCGTTGACGATGTCGACGTGCATGTGGGCCCCGAACCGGCCGGTCTCGACGGTGGCGCCGGCATCCCGCAGAGCGGCGACGACGGCGTCGACCAGCGGCTCGGCGACCGGGCCGGGCGCAGCCGCGTTCCACGACGGTCGACGTCCCTTCGCTGTGTCGGCGTACAGGGTGAACTGGCTGACGACCAGGATCGGCGCGCCCAGGTCGGCGGCCGACGCCTGTGGCCGGTCCTCGTCGCCGTCAAGGATGCGCAGCCCCCAGATCTTGTCGGCCAGCGCGCGGGCATTCGACTCGTCGTCGTCGTGGGTGACGCCGACGAGCGCGACGAGTCCCTGTGCGCCCGACGACAGTTGGAGGGCGCCGACCGCTTTGCCGTCGACCGTGACCGATGCTGCACTGACACGTTGAAGGACTGCTCGCATGACTGGGAGGTTAGTGCCCGTCACGTCACGAGCGTCGGCCGCCCTGCTTCCGAGCGGTAGCCGGATCCCGTTGACCGGTGACCGCGAAAAGCTCGGACCACTGTTGGGGTGAAAGATCGCGCGGCAGCGGTGTGCCCCGAAATCGTTGGCCAGCGAGCCACTTTTCAACCGCGGCTGTGCCGGACCGGCCAGTCACCCGCGGCACGATCTGATGCAGGCCGTGGCCTTTGCCTGTGAAGACGGCGTGGACGAAGGCCCTGTATCGAGGTCGGAGCGCGGGATCGACGAGTGGGATGGTCCGCCGAGTGATGGTCATCAGCCCTGCATCGACTCCCGGCCGTGGTGTGAACGCCGATGCGGGGACACGGCCGACGAGTCCGAACTCGTACCACGGCCACCATTGCGCGGTCATCATCGTCGCACCACCGACCGCTGCACGACGACGTGCAACCTCCCACTGCACAAGCAGAACCGCTGCTGTCCAGTGCTCGGCATGCAGGATGTGCCGCAGTATCGCCGTCGTGTGGTGGAACGGCAAGTTCCCCACGACGGTGTGCGGTGCTTGGGGCAGCCGGTATTGCAGAAAGTCTGTGTGCACGACTGTCGTACTCGGATCGACGCGATGTCGAAGCTTGTGCGCATGTCGCGGATCGATCTCGATAGCTGTGATCGGTCGGCTCAACGCTTGCAGGGGCAGTGTCAACGCGCCACCGCCGGAGCCGATCTCGATGAGCGGGCCATCTGTTCGAGAAACGAGGTCGACGATCGTGTCGATTGTTGTGCGGTCGGTGAGGAAGTTCTGGCCGAGCTCGTGGCGGCCGGCACGGTAGGCAGGCATTGGGGAATTCACTCCGGGCAATAGTCGGATGGCCCGGGCAGCACAAATACGCCGCCCAGCGAAGAAGATGCTGAAAGCGGCGGAGCGTTAAACGTTAGCTCTCCGCCGCTAGAAGCGGCGGAACTTGGTCACTGCGATGCTCGTAATTCCCACGGGCCGCATGCTACACCACGGATATCACGGCGTATGCAACGTCATGACTCGCAACAGTCTAGACGGTAATCGGCCTGCCGCTGTCGGCGCGGACCGCACCCGGTTCGATCCGGACGACGACCTGTTTGGACGCGGGAGTGTTGCACTCGTCGGCGACGGCGCCGCGCGGAATCAACGCGTTACCCTCGGGAAAGTACAGTGCGGCGCAACCCTTCTTGGTCGGGTAGGCGACGACGCGGTAGCCGCGCAGGACACGGTCGTCCTCGCCCGGCCATTCGCTGAACACGTCGACGGTCTGGCCGTCGGACAGGCCGAGTTCGGTGAGGTCGTCCGGGTTGACGAACACCACGAACCGGCCGGCTGCGATGCCGCGGTACCGGTCGCCGAGCCCGTACATGGTGGTGTTGTGCTGGTCGTGGGCGCGCATCGTCTGCAAGATCAGACGGCCCGCAGGCGCGGCGACGTGTTCGGCGGTGCGAACGGTGAACTGGGCGCGACCCGACGCGGTCGGGAACGTGCGCGAATCGCGGGGGCCGTGCGGCAACAGGAACCCGTGGTCGCGGTGGAGCCGTTCGTTGAAGTCGTCGAAACCCGGTATCACCTTCTCGATGGCGTCCCGGATCCGGTCGTAGTCGGCTTCGAAACCGGCCCAGTCGATGTCGCCGACGTAGGGGACCAGACGCTGCGCGAGCCGGCAGAGGACGGACACATCCGACAGGAGATCCGGTGACACGGGCGGGAGTTCGCCGCCGCTCTGATTGACGAAGCAGACGGTGTCTTCGACAGTGGTCACCTGCCGGCCGGTGGCCTGTTCGTCGTACTCGGTGCGGCCGATGACCGGCAGCAGCAGCGACTCGGCACCGGTGATCACATGTGACCGGTTGAGTTTCGTCGTCACCGAGACCGTGAGGTCCACCGACCGGATCGCCGCCTCGGCGCGTCCGGAGTCGGAGATCGCGGCGACGAGGTTGCCAGCCATCGAGAAGAACACCCGGATGTCCCCGCGGTCCATCGCATTCATCGCGTTCACACTGTCCAGACCGTGCTCGCGCGGCGGCTCGAATGCGAACGCCTTGCCCAACTCGTCCAAGAACGCGGCGGGCATCTGCTCCCAGACGCCCATCGTCCGATCGCCCTGCACATTGGAGTGGCCGCGGATCGGCGACGCGCCCGCGCCCCGCTTTCCGATGTTGCCCTTCAACAGGAGCAGGTTCATGATCTCGGCGATCGTGCCGACCGCTTGCTTGTGCTGGGTGATGCCCAACGCCCACGTGACGATCGTCGCGTCGGAGTTCAGATAGCGTTCGGCGAGCTCTTCGATCTCGGCGGCGTCCAGCCCGGTTGCAGCGAGCACCTCGTCGTCGTCGATCGCGAGGATGTGATCGCGGTACGACTCGAAGCCGGTGCAGTGCGCGTTGATGAAGTCCCAGTCGAGCACCTGTCCGGGCGAGACCTGTTCGGCGAGAAGGACGCGTTTGGCGACAGCCTGGATCAGGTGCATGTCGCCGCCGATCTTGATCTGTACGAACTGGTCGGCCATCGCGATGCCGTCGCCGAGCACGCCGACCGGCTTCTGCGGATTCTTGTATCGCAGCAGCGAGGCCTCCGGCAAGACGTTGACGGCGACCATCTGTCCGCCGTTGACCTTGGTGTCCTGGAGCGAGTTCAGCATGCGGGGATGGTTGGTGCCCGGGTTCTGGCCCATGACGATCACCAGGTCGGCGTCGGCGAAGTCGTCGAAGTGGATGGTCGACTTGCCGACCCCGATCGCCGGGACCATGCCCGCGCCGGTCGCCTCGTGACACATGTTGGAGCAGTCGGGCAGATTGTTGGTGCCGTATGCCCGGACGAGCAGCTGGTACAGGAACGCGGGCTCGTTGGTGATGCGGCCGCTCGTGTAGAAGACGGCCTCGTTCGGATCGTCGAGGCTCCGCAGTTTGTCGGCGACGAGGTCGAGTGCGTCGTCCCAGGAGATCGGACGGTAATGGTCGGAGTCGGCGGCCTTGTACATCGGTTCGCCGATCCGCCCCTGCAGACCCAGCCAGTACTCGGATTTGTCGGCCATGTCGGTGAGCGAGTGCTCGGCGAAGAAGTCACGGGTGACGACGGTCGGGATGGACTCCCACACCACCGACTTCATGCCGTTCTCGCAGAACTCCAACGGCTTGGACTTGTCTGGGTTCGCCCACGCACAGCTCGGGCAGTCGAAGCCCTTCTTGTGATTGATCGAGAAGGCGACTTTGGCCGTTCGTTCGGGATCGAGCTCGCCCAGCGCGGGCAGCATCGCGTGCTCGATGGCAGGGAGACCGACCGCCCACGTGGCCGGAGGGCCGACCGTGAGTCCCGCGTCTGTGAAATCGTCTACCGGCGGCTT
Organism: Gordonia liuliyuniae; assembly: GCF_021738805.1. NCBI lineage: Bacteria > Bacillati > Actinomycetota > Actinomycetes > Mycobacteriales > Gordoniaceae > Gordonia > Gordonia liuliyuniae. The sequence goes on from NZ_JAKKOR010000001.1 coordinate 211,990, forward strand.
GCGAGTCATGGGCGTCCTCACGCGTCCGGCGCCGAAATGCTGTTCGGACGCCAAGGGATACGACGCGTTCAGCCTATCGGTCAGTCGGGGAGTTATGTCGCGCTAATGGAGATCGGAGGTCGGGTGATCCCGCTCGGACGTGCCATCCGTGCTACAGGTTTTCCAACCTGTCCTTCATGACGAGCGCAGTCAGCCAGCCGACGATCGAGATGACGATGGCGCCGAAAATGCCCGACCAGAAGATGTCGTCGACCTCCAACCCGACATGGAAGACGTTGTCGGTGAGCCACGCCGTCAGCTTCAGCATCAGCGCGTTGATGATCACGTGGATCAGGCCGAGGGTGACGATGTACAGCGGTATCGACAGGATCTGAACGATCGGTTTGATGAATCCGTTCACCAGGCCGAAGACGGCAGCGACGAGCAGGACGACGCCGACTTTCGCCCACCAGGACGAAAGATCGCCGAAGTCGAACTCGACGCCCGGCACGATGAGAGTCGCGATCCACAGAGCGACGCCGGTGAGGGCGCTTCGGACGAGGAATGTGCGCATGGAGTCCATATTGACACGCGGCGCGGACGATCGGCGAGCACTCAGCGAGGCCGGACCGCAGCCGCTTGATCGAGCGCCGGAATACAACGGAACGCCGGACAGGTTGCACCGACTATGACAGGCAGCGACAAGACCGCACACATCGTCCGGTTCGGCAGGCACGGCGTCTGGGGCGGGTTCAACCAGTTCTCGCCCGACACGGCGCGTGAGATCGAACGACTCGGCTACGGCGCGCTGTGGCTCGGCGGTTCGCCGGCCCACTTGCGGCCCGCACGAAAGATGTTGGAGGCCACCGAGAACCTGACTGTCGCGACCGGGATCGTCAATATCTGGAACACCGACCCCGCGGCGATCGCCGCCGAATACCTCGAACTCGACCGCGACTTCCCGGGGCGCTTCTACCTCGGCATCGGCGCGGGACATCCCGAAGCGACCGCCGAATACACCAGCCCCTTCCGAGCCGTCGAACGGTACCTCGACGTGCTCGACGACGGTGGTGTTCCGGTGAACCGTCGCGTCCTCGCGGCGCTCGGCCCGCGCATGCTGGCCCTCTCCGCCGAGCGCGCACTCGGTGCCCACCCGTATCTGACGGTCCCCACACACACTGCGCAGGCTCGCGAGACGGTGGGCGACGGCGTGCTGTTGGCGCCCGAGCACAAGGTGGTGCTCGGAACCGACCCGGTCGCGGCCCGCGCCGTCGGCCGTCCGCCGGTCGACCAGCCGTACCTGCACCTGCGGAACTACACGTCCAACTTGAAGCGACTCGGCTACACCGACGCCGACATCGCCGACGGCGGCAGCGACGCGCTCATCGACGCGTTGGTCGCGCACGGCGATGCCGCCACGGTCCGCGCACAGATCGACGAGCACTTGGCAGCGGGAGCCGACCACGTCGCCATCCAGCTTCTCGGTTCGTCTGACGTGGCCGCCGACCTGGCGGCGATCATCGGTGCCGTTTGATTGAGCGAGCGTCCCGTCAGCCGATCTGAATCGGAAAGAACACCGTGTAGATGAGCGTCATGATGAAGTTGACGCCGATGATGCCGACTGTGGAGACGACGACGGTCGCGTTGACGCCGTTCGCGACGCCCTGCGGTCCGCCCCGCGCCTCCAGACCGCGCTGACAGCCGATGACGCCGATGATGATGCCGAAGACGATCGCCTTGACGACGCCGAGGATCAGGTCGCGTCCGGACGCGAACGAGCCGAACGACTGCCAGTAACTGCCTGGGCCGACGCCTTGGATCATCACGGCGAGGTAGAACGCCGCGATGACACCGACCAGGATGATGAACAGCGCGAGGAGTGGGGCGACGATTGCGGCGGCAAGCACGCGAGGCACGACGAGACGTTGAATGGGATCGATACCCATCGTGCGCATCGCACTGATCTCCTCGCGGACGGTTCGTGCACCCAGATCGGCGGCGATGGCCGAGGCTCCCGCACCGCCCAGCAGGACACCCGACGCCAACGGCGCCGCCTGCTGGATCACCGCGAAACCGCTCGCAGCGCCCAGTAACGATTGGGCGCCCAGCTGATTGATGATGTTGCCGATCTGGATGGTGACGATGACGCCGAACGGGATCGCCATGAGGAAGGCTGGCACCGCGGTGACGCTGATGAGATACCAGCCCATGACGACGGTCTCCCGGATCTTCAACTGGCCGCGGACGATGTCCAGGACGATCTGAACGATCGAGATGATCGCCAACCGAAACGTTCGGCCCAACGTGCGGATCGGGCCGAGGGCGTTGTCGTTGAAGTTGTCGGTAAACCCGCCGATCGCGGACGGCCGGGAGCGCCCTTCGATGCGCATGTCAGTTGCCGGGCGCCGGTGCGGCAGGCGCGGCCGGGGCGTCCGATGTGGACCCGAGATTGCCCGCGACGGTGTTCGTCGGGTCGCCGACCTCGGTGATGAGCCAATCCTTCGAGCGGTCCAGCGTCAACTTGTAGACGGCGACGGCGTTGCCGCCGCTCGGATTCTGCACCGTCGTGGTGTTGACGTTGACGACGGCGTCGACCCGGAATAGGTCTCCTTCGGAGTCGGAGAGTGATGTCGTCACCAGTTCGGCACTGGTCTTCATTCGCAGCGGGGTGATGATCTGTTCCATCGTCTGGCCGACCGCGTCGTAGCGCTTGGACAGTTCCGGGCTCACGCCCTTCTTCATCGCCGTGATCCAGGGCGTCAGATCCTGGTAGTCGAGCGTCGCGGCCGACACCGCGTACTTGCCTGCCACCATCTCCGCGTCTGCTTCATCGGCTGCGGTGGCACGCATCGAGTCGAGGTCGCTGCGAGCGGACGAGTCGCGGAGCACGAACAGGACGGCCGTCGCGGCCAGGACGATGATCAGCAGCCCGGCGACCAGTGAGGCGATCAGGGCAGGGATCGACATCATCACCTGACGCCGGCCGCCCGATCCGCGGGCGTTCTTCTGCGACAGCGTCTCGGCGGCCTTCTCGTCGCCGGGCCCGTCGTCAGCGGTCTTGTCTGCGGGGGCCTGCTCATCGATCTGGGGCTCGTTCAGCGTCGCCACGGCACCTCTATCGGCGTCGCCCCTATCGACGTGGTTTCTGCCGGCGTCGTCCCCACCGCTGTTTTCACGATCGGTGTAGTGGCGATCGGTGTTGTCCTCAGTCATCGGGTACTCCTGTTCGATACGGAAAGTGCTGTCGGGTTCATGTCAGTTCGGTTGGGAGATGACGAGCTTGACGCCGTCTCCTCCGCCGAGTAGTTCCAGCGCCTGGGCGAGGAAGGCGCTCATGTCGATCTGCGGGACGGTGTCGTCGATCGCGAATGCGATCGGCATCAGCGGGCCGATGGCGTCCATCACCGGGGGGATGATGTCGGCGAGGTACGGGTTGAGCTTCGCGAAGAACGGCTGCACCGAGTCGCGCATCGCCGAGTTCAAATGTCCTTTGTCGACGAGGTCGCCGGTCGCCTCCAACGCGGACAGGAACGTGACGATGATGTCGTGCAGACCGCCCGAGAACTGCGGGAGCGTCTTGACGATCCAATCGAGGTCGGCCGTGTAGACTTGCGTGTTGGAGAACATCTTCCGCATCTGTGGCGAATGTGTCATCAGCATCGTCGCCACCAGTCGCGTGCCGTCGGTGATGCGGTCGAGTGACCCCTCGGTACCGTCGAGAGCTTCGGCGAACGACTTCAATATCCCCGACATCGGCCCGGCGTCGAACACCGACGACATCGTCGAAATCTGGTTGAAAATGCCGGGGATCGACTCGGGCTCCTCCAGATTCTCCGCGGCGATCGTCGCGCCGTTCTTCAGGGACGGTCCACCGCTCGTGCCGGGGGTGAAGTTCAGGTAGGGCTCGCCGAGCGCCGACTGGAGACCGATGGACAGGACGGAATCGGCCGGCAGCGAATTGTCGGCGTCGTACTCAAGCACCAGGGTGGCGCCGTCCGGTTTGATCCGGACGTCGGCCACCTTCCCGATTCGGATTCCGCTGACGAACACACCCGTGTCCTCGAGGATCAGGTTGCTGTCGGTGAGGCTGACGTACGCGGTCTTCGTGTCCTGGAGAGGTTTCCAGTGGTAGGCCTGAGTCGCCAGGTACGTGCCGCAGACGATGATCACCGTCGCGAACGCGAGGACGTTCAAGGCCAGTTCGATTCTGCTGCTCCGGTTCATCGGACCATTCCCAACATGCGGAAGGCGCGGACCATCTCTCGGGAGAGGTCACGGTCGGACACGTCGTTCTCGACCGTCACCGACCTCAGGTTCACTCCCGGTGTGTTCTTGAGCCACGGGAGGACCTTGTCGTCGATCACGTCGGTGAGCAGCTCGGCGTTCGAGACGTCGTTCTGGGGGAAACCGGGGATCAGGAGCGGTGTGACGACGTCGCCGATCAACCGGGTCAAGCTCGACAACACCGGTACCAGCGGCAGCGCCGGGCCGAGCGCGTCGGACAGTCGGCCGAGGATCGCGACCATGTACGTGGTGCTGCTGATCGCCCGGAACTGGTTGACGCCCGCCGGGCTCAGTGCGAACTCCAGGGTGCCCTTCATCGTCGTGAGCCGCTGCGACAGGCCCGCGACATCGCTGAGGATGGCCCCGAGATCATCGGTGTTCGACGCCCAGGTGTCGAGGGTGTCGGCGAGGACCGATTGGATCTCGACGATGTCCTTCGGGTTCTCGGGGAACTGGTCGTTGACCGCGCTGAAGGCGGCGCCGAGCTGCAGAAGGCTTCCGCTGCCGAGGAAGTTGGCCAGGCTCGACAACAGTTGCTCGATCTGGACCGGTTCGGCGACCTGCTCGATGCGCAGTGTTCCGCCCGCGGGCAACGCGTTCGCGGTCGGATCCGACGGGTTCGTGATCGACACGTAGGTGTCGCCGAGCAGCGTGTCCTGCTTGAGTTCCAGCCGCGCGGTCGCCGAGACGACGGTCGAGTCGTCGATCCGCATCGTGATCCTGGTGGCGCCGTCGTCGGGCACGATCGCCGACACCCCGCCCGCGTCGATGCCGTTGACGAGCACCTTCGATTCGAGCGGAAGGTTGACAGCGGTCGGCACCAGCGCGCTGATCTCACGGCCGTCCCGGAGTCCCTGCGGAGTCGGTAGGTTCTCGGGGGCGAACTCGGCGTACGTCGAGCAGCCGGTGAGGGGCACGGCGACGACGAGGGGCACTGCGGCGACTAGAAGGATCACGATCATGCGGAGGATGGGGCGCGCCGCGACGCGAGTCACGGAGGTCATCGGGCCGCTCCCGTCAAGGTCAGGGCCAGTGACAGCGCGTCGATCTCCATCCCGGAGGGATCGGTGACCGTGCATTGCCCGGGCGCATAGCGGTTGATGTTGGCGCACGTGGTCTGCGGGTTCTTGGCCGGGATGCGCGTGGTCGGCGGGGTGTACTTGATGCGCAGGCCGAGCGTCTTCTGATCGAAGGAGATGTCGAAGGCTCGGATGAGGACCGGCACGATTCCCAGGACGTCGCCGAAATTGCGCATGCCGTTGCCGACGACCCGTGCGATCGGGACCACGACGTCCGCGGCGGGCCACACGAAGTGGCTGTAATTGTCGATCACCTTGGTGAGCATGGTGAGCGTCTCCGGCAGTGCGCCGATGATCCGGCTGACACTGCCGATGGTCGGCAGGATCAACGGTTTGACGACACCGGAGATCTCGGTGATGAACGATTCCAGGAACGGCCAGTTGTCGGCGAGACCGGTGGAGAGCGAACTGACGCTGTCGATGATGCGTGAGGTGTCGTCCAATGCCCCGGTGATCGGCGAACGTCCGGGCGCCGCGAGTTGTTTGATGATCGTGTTCAGCAGCGGGCCGGTGCCCGCCAACGCCTCGTCGAGGTTCGACATCGCCGACAGCATCTGCTTCGACTCGGTGAGCCCGCCCGCGGTCGTCAGCTGGGAGGCGACATCCGAGAGGCTTTGCAGCGACTCGGAGATGGACGCGGGGGTGTTCGTGTTCGCCAGCCGGACGCAGTGCTCGGGCTGCAGCTGTGGGCCGCCGTCGTAGTCGCCGAGGAGAGCGAGCTGTCGGACGGCGATCACCGACGGCGCCACGGTGGCGGCCTCCGTGTCGGCGGGGATCGGTACGTCGTCATTGACGGTGAATCGGACCACGGCGTGCCCGCCCTCCGCCTCGACCCCGGTGATCTCGCCGATCGGAACGCCGCGCCGGGTCACCTGGTTGCCGACGAACAATCCGATCGCGTCGTTGAACTCGGCGCAGTATTTCGCGGCTCGCGAGGAGCTGACATCGGCGATCAAGAAACCGGCGACGGCGGAGAGGATGACGGTGATGACGCAGCCGGTGATCAACCAGCGCGATTTAAGGACCTTGGCGATCATCAGCACGTCACCCCCGGCAGCGGGATGCAAAAGTCCGAGGTAAGCACGATCTTGCCTTGATCGACGACGATCGAGCCGTCGGGCTGCACCATCCCTTCGAGGCGGTAGATGAGGTCGCGGGCCCGGCTGATCATCGGCCCGTAGCGCTCGAGCGCAGGACCAAACTCCCGACCGACTGCGTCGATCTGGTCGACGAGCGGCGCGATGTCGTGCATGTAGATCATCGCCAGACCGCGGACCCGCTCCAGGAGCAGTGCCAGGTGGTCGAGGACGACGTTGAGGCGCGATCCGAACACCGAGTACTCGGTGACGAACGAGTCGAGGTTGCGTGCCAGCTGGGTGAGCACGTCGCCGTTGGCGTTGATCTGCTCGGAGTAGTCGGCGGCCAGCGCCAACATGGAGCCGAACTCGTCCTGACGGTTCTGCAAGTTGGTGAGCATCGACTGGATCGTCGTCAGGTTTTCGCGTAACGCGTCCGGATTGTCGTCCAGAGCCTGACCGATCTGGGCGATGCTCTTGCGTGCGGGCGCGGCGTCGATCTCGTCGAGCTTGGGCTGCATCTTCTGGAAGGTCTCCGCAAGGCTGTACGGGATGCTGGTCCTGCTCTCGGGAATGACGTCGTCGCCGAGCGGATCGGTGCCGACAGTGGTCAGGTCGATGTAGCTGCCGCCGACGAGCGTCAGCATCTTCACGTCGGCGTTGGTCTCGTCGCCCAGGAACGTGCCCCACCGCACGGCCATCTCGACGTCGACGTGGTCGTTGCGAAGCTCGACCGACTTGACTGTGCCGACGGGTACACCCGCGACGCGGACGCTGTCGCCGGATTCGAGCTGTCCCGCTTCGCTGAACTGGGCGACCACACGGTAGTGGCCGGGGGAGTACCAGTACGCGGCGACACCGATGACGATCGCGACGAGGGTGACGCCGATGGCCACGACGCCCCAGCCGAATTCGAGCGCACGATCGTGCGACTCGGTTCGCTGGCGCGGGTTGATGACCCACCCGATGATCCCGCCGATCCAACGGAACGGTGCGGTGACGATCTTCATCGCTTGCACAGGGTCACCTGGCTTTCCCGGATGAACAGCTGCAACTGCTTCGGAATCTCGGCGCGACCCCGGGTACACGTCGACTGGGCTTGGTTGGAACTGGTCTGGTTCGAACCGGGTGCGGGGACCGCCGTGTTGAGTGTCTCGAGCAGGACGGGCGCCAGCGACAGCAGCGAGACGGCCGCCTCGAGAGTAGGTTTCGCCTGCGCGAGGAAGAAGCTCGCGTCCGGGGTCCCGTTCGGCTCGACGCCGAGCGAGGCCAGGAGATCGTCCGCCTGGACCAGGAGCGCGCCGGTGTTGTCGGCGAGCTCACGCAACGACGGCGTCCACTGCGCGAGGACGCTGCCGAAGCGGGAGACGTAGTCGATGATCGGCGTGATGTACTGCGACCGTCCGGCCACGGAACCGGAGAGCTCGGCCAGATTGTCGACGAGCGTGTTGATCACCGCGGCGCGGTCGTCAGCGAACCGGACGACTTTCGTGAGGGACGCGACGAACTCGCCGAAGCCGGAGCCGTCGCCCTCGATCACCGCGAGCAGACTCTCGGAGAAATGGTTGATGTCCTCGGTGTTCATGGTCGCGAACACGGGTGCCAGACCGTGGAACACGCGGGTCACATCGAACGACGGGTCGGTGTGGTCGGTGCCGATCACCTGGCCTTTGCGGACCGTGGCGCCGGGCGTCGTCGGTTGCCGCACGTCGACGTATCGGATGCCGGTGAGGTTGAGGTAGCGGATGGCGAGCCGCGTGCCGTCGTAGATCTTCTGCTTCTCGTCGATCTCGAATTCGACACGACCGACCGAGGTGCCGTCCTGGTCGTCGTGGTGGACGGCGATGTCGGTGACCTTGCCGATGCGTGCGCCGAGGACGCGGACATCGCTGCCGACCTTCAGGCCTGCGACGCTGGTGAAGTCGGCAGTGTATTTCGTGGTCGCGGTGTCGACGGGGCGGATGATGGCATTGCTGATGAACAGGCCGCCACCCACGCAGAAGACGGCGAACACGATCAGATAGACCAGTGCGCGAGGGAACTTGGTCACCTGGTTCCCTCCTGTCCGGTCGGGCGGTCGGCTGGACGTTTCGTCACCGACGGCCGATCGAGGACCGCCTTCAAGCCCGGTGCGGACGCCAGGACCGCGTCGACGGTGAGCACCGGCGAGCCGTCGGGGCCCGCGGGCAGTGCTCGGCGGAGCCGCTCGATGAGCGTCGCGATCTGGATGCCGTTGGTCCGTGAGTCGGGGAACGTGTTGTTGATCCGGTCGAGGAGCGCGGTCAGCACCGGCATGAGGGGAGCGGTCTGCCCGAGTTCGGCGTCGGAGAGCAGCGCGGTGCTCTCGTCCATGACCGGCCCCTCGGTGAACGACAGCCCCTGTTCGGCGAGATCGCTGAAGCCCGGCCGCCGTGGCGCCTGCCAGTCCATGAGTCGTCGAATCGGCGGAAGGAGATCGTCGAAGGTGCCCCGAACCTGGGCGACCAACTGCGTGAACTGCGGCAACGTCCGACGCGGGCTCACCACTTGGGTTTCGGCGATGTCGTTCATGATCTGACCTGCGACGCCCAGAATCGGAAGGAGGCCGTCGGTCGCTTTCGCGGCGACGGTCAGGATGTCGCTCATGTACGGGTCGAACGCCTCGTTCTGGAGGTCGCTGAGTTCGCGCAGCAGCGTCGTCATCGTCGCGTCCTCGGGGGAGCCCGCGTCGAGCGTCGATCCGTTGTGTAGCTGAGTTCCACCCGCCTGGCTGGTCAGGACGACGGCGGATATGCCGAACAGGTTCTTCGGCGCGTACGTCACCACGGTCCGATCAGTGAGTACGGCCAGTGCGTCGTCGCCGCGGTCGCCGCTTAGGTCGAGAGTCACCGCGTAGGTGTCGGGGGCGGTGACCTCGATCTCGCTGACGACACCGACCTCGGAGCCGTTGAGGACGACGGCGGCGTCGGGGCGGATGCCGCCCGCCACCGAACTCGTCTTCAGAACGATCTCGGTGGTGTCGTCGGGCAGGGCGCGCACCCCGACGACCGTTGCGGTGGTGACGGCGGCGACGGTTACGATCGTGACCAATGCGCGGTTTCGGTATGCGCTCGCCGTGGCGGACATGCCGGGGATTCGAAATTCGGTCATTGAGTCACCCTCGGAACAGGAACGGCGAGTTGACGCCCCAGAACGCGAGCGTCAGAGCGAGATCGAGAACCATGATCGCGACGAGGCTGGCCCGGACCGCTCGACCGGATGCGACGCCGACGCCCTCTGGCCCGCCGGCCGCGAAGAAACCCTTGTAGCAGTGGATGAGGGTGATCGCCACGATGAACGTGATGGTCTTGACGGTCGCGGCCAGCATGTCGGGGAAGTTCACGAACTGGTCGAAGTAGTGGGCGTAGGCGCCGCGGGATCCGCCTCGGGAGACCACGACGAACGCACTGCTCAGATAGCTGGCGACTAGCGCGACGAGGAACGTTGGGATGGTGGTGAGGACGCCCGCGATGACGCGTGTCGAGACGACGAACGACATCGAATGCACGCCGATCACCTCGAGAGCGTCGATCTCCTCGCTGATGCGCATGGAGCCGATCTCGGCGGTCATGCGGCAGCCGGCCTGGATGGTGAAGGCGACAGCGGCGAGGATCGGAGCGAACTCCCGCGTGATCGCGAACGACGACACCGAACCGGTCACCGAGCCGAGGCCGACGAGGTCCAGGGTGCTGTCGGCGATGATCGCGACAGTCGCTCCGGCCGCGATGCCCAGACCTGCCATGAGCAAGGCCGTTCCGCCGCCGATGACGACGGCGCCACGACCCCACGTGAGGTCTGTGATCGTCCGGATGGTCTGTCGCGGATAGCGGAACGGCGTGACCGGGATGTACCGCACCGTCTGCCACAGAAACGTGAGGAACTGACCGAGATAGGCGAGTGAGAGGTCGACGCCATCCTTCGCTCGGATGAACCACCGAGCGAAGCCGGGTTCATACGTTGATGGAATGCCCAATGGATCCCCCGACCCGTCTGTCTCGTCTCCGGGAATCTGCTCCCGCGCCTGTCACGCCACGCAGTGTGTCGGCCGCCACTTCTGTGCGACGGTTGATTTCTACCACGGATGTAACACGAACGCGAACAGTGTTTCATCGAGCTGGCTGGGTTCCTGCGTCGATATCTAGGCATCGACTGTTGTGCGTCGACAGCTATGTGCCGACTGGGTGCGGCTCCGCGCGGCGGGGTTGGGTGAACGGCGTTTGGCCAGAGGGCCGGAATGGAAGCATGGCACTGGGTGGGTACGCCGGGACGCGCGGAGGTAACGGGGCTGATGTCGCACGGTTCGAGTTGGTCGGAACCGGATGCCTCGCGTAGACTCGAACGTCGGTGCGTCGTGCGGTTTCCGTGTGTCCGTAACCGAGTGGCGACAGTCACTCGGCGAGGAGGGAGCCGCAGTGCGTGCCACCGTACCGGAAGTCGAAGGATCCAGGCCCGGAGTCGCGTAACGCGTGCCTCCGGAGAATCGCGGAGGACATGGCGAAGAAAGACGGAGCCATCGAGGTCGAGGGTCGAGTTGTCGAACCCCTGCCCAATGCAATGTTTCGCATTGAGCTGGAGAACGGACACAAGGTTCTCGCCCACATCAGTGGCAAGATGCGGCAGCACTACATCCGCATCCTGCCCGAGGATCGTGTGGTCGTGGAGCTTTCGCCCTACGACCTGGCCCGTGGACGAATCGTCTACCGGTACAAGTAACCCTCGAAGTTCAACAAGGAGAACGGTGACGTGAAGGTCAAGCCGAGCGTCAAGCCGATCTGCGAGAAGTGCAAAGTGATCCGCCGTAACGGCCGGGTCATGGTGATCTGCGAAAACCTGCGTCACAAGCAGCGTCAGGGCTGATCAACGCCCCTCTTCGGGTCGCTTGAGAAACACAACTGAACATCGCGAATGAACTTCTGGCACCAGTGTTCGCAGACGCGCGGACACCTACCCCCGGTGCAGAGGCCGGGGCCCGGCATATGAGTTCGGGACGGACCAGAAGCAGACCTCTGAGAAATACGAAGGAATCGCCACATGGCACGTGTTGCTGGTGTGGATCTTCCCCGCGAAAAGCGGCTGGAGATCGCACTCACATACATCTACGGGGTGGGTCGCACCACTTCGAAAGAGATCCTCGCCGGAACCGGTCTCTCGGCCGACCTCCGCGCGAAGGATCTGACCGACGCAGACGTTTCGAAGCTGCGTGAATACATCGAGGCATCGGTGAAGGTGGAGGGCGACCTCCGCCGCGAGGTGCAGGCCGACATCCGTCGCAAGATCGAGATCGGCTGCTACCAGGGTCTGCGGCACCGTCGCGGCCTGCCGGTACACGGTCAGCGCACCAAGACCAACGCCCGCACTCGCAAGGGACCGAAGAAGACCATCGCCGGGAAGAAGAAGTAATGCCTCCGAAGTCACGTAGCGCAGGCCCCAAGAAGGGCACCCGCCGTCGCGATAAGAAGAACGTCCCGCTCGGCCACGCACACATCAAGTCGACGTTCAACAACACCATCGTCTCGATCACCGACCCTGAGGGCAACGTGATCAGCTGGGCCTCCTCCGGCCACGTGGGCTTCAAGGGCTCGCGCAAGAGCACCCCGTTCGCCGCGCAGCTCGCTGCCGAGAACGCTGCTCGCAAGGCGCAGGAGAACGGTGTCAAGAAGGTCGACGTATTCGTCAAGGGACCGGGTTCAGGTCGCGAGACCGCCATCCGTTCGCTGCAGGCAGCCGGCCTCGAGGTCGGCACCATCTCCGACGTGACCCCGCAGCCGCACAACGGCTGCCGCCCGCCCAAGCGGCGCCGGGTCTAAGCGGGAAAGGAAGAGATAAACCATGGCTCGCTATACCGGCCCCGCAACTAAGAAGTCTCGTCGACTCCGCGTCGACCTCGTCGGTGGAGACGCATCGTTCGAGCGTCGCCCGTACCCGCCCGGCCAGCACGGCCGCGCGCGGATCAAAGAATCTGAGTACCTGCTCCAGCTGCAGGAGAAGCAGAAGGCTCGCTTCACCTACGGCATCATGGAGAAGCAGTTCCGCCGCTACTACGAAGAGGCGAACCGTCGCTCCGGCAAGACCGGCGACGTGCTGCTCCAGATCTTGGAGACCCGTCTCGACAACGTCGTCTACCGTGCAGGCATCGCTCGCACGCGTCGTCAGGCCCGCCAGATGGTCAGCCACGGCCACTTCACCGTCAACGGTGTTCGCGTGGACGTGCCCAGCTACCGCGTCAGCCAGTACGACATCATCGACGTTCGTCCGAAGTCGCTGCAGACCACGCCGTTCCAGATCGCCAAGGAGACCATCGGCGATCGACCGACCCCGGCTTGGCTGCAGGTGGTTCCCTCCACGCTGCGCATCCTCGTGCACTCGGTGCCCGAGCGTGCTCAGATCGAGGTCCCGCTGACCGAGCAGCTCATCGTCGAGTTCTACTCCAAGTAGTCACTGGGGGCTGCGTCCCCCGAGTGTTCCTGGACGCTCTCGCGCAGCCTGCTGCGTGCGTGTCCAGGGCACACTCGCCAAGAGAACTCGAACGGCTAGCCGTTCACACAGAAAAGACCAAAACAGCAGCGAGATGCTGTTTGGTTTCCGCTTCCAGACCGTCAAATAGCGGGCGGTCACGAAGGAGACACACCCTCAATGCTCATCTCACAGCGACCTTCACTGTCTGAAGAGGTCATCGCCGAGGACCGGTCGAAGTTCATCATCGAACCGCTCGAACCGGGATTCGGCTACACCCTCGGCAACTCGCTGCGGCGCACGCTGCTGTCATCCATCCCGGGCGCGGCAGTGACCAGCATCCGCATCGACGGCGTTCTGCACGAGTTCACCACCGTCCCCGGAGTCAAGGAAGATGTCACCAACATCATCCTGAACCTCAAGGGACTCGTCGTGAGCTCCGAAGAGGACGAGCCGGTCACCATGTACGTCCGCAAGCAGGGTCCGGGAGCCGTCACCGGCGCCGATATCGTGCCGCCGGCAGGCGTCACCGTCCACAACCCGGACCTGCACATCGCGACCCTCAACGACAAGGGCAAGCTCGAGATCGAGCTCGTCGTCGAGCGGGGCCGCGGTTACGTGCCGGCCGTGCAGAACAAGGCGTCCGGCGCCGAGATCGGCCGCATCCCGGTCGACTCGATCTACTCGCCGGTCCTCAAGGTGACCTACAACGTCGAGGCCACCCGCGTCGAGCAGCGCACCGACTTCGATCGTCTGGTGCTTGACGTGGAGACCAAGAACTCCATCACCGCGCGCGATGCACTCGCCTCCGCCGGTAAGACCCTGGTCGAGCTCTTCGGCCTGGCTCGGGAGCTCAACGTCGAGGCAGAAGGCATCGAGATCGGACCCTCGCCCGCCGAGGCCGACCACATCGCTGCGTTCACGCTGCCGATCGAGGATCTGGAGCTGACCGTTCGTTCGTACAACTGCCTCAAGCGCGAGGGTGTTCACACCGTCGGCGAGCTGGTGGCACGCACCGAATCGGATCTGCTTGACATCCGCAACTTCGGACAGAAGTCGATCGACGAGGTGAAGGTGAAGCTCCACGGTCTGGGACTGGCCCTCAAGGACAGCCCGGCCAGCTTCGACCCGTCGCAGGTCGCCGGTTACGACCCGGCCACCGGCACATGGACGGACGAGGCGTCGTACGACGCCGACTCCGGTGAGGATTTCGCGGAGACCGAACAGCTCTAAGGGGCTGCTAGAACCACTACGACTTTCGGTCTGCAGATCGCAAGTCCCCTCCTAGGAGAGAGAAATGCCCAAGCCCACAAAGGGTGCCCGCCTCGGCGGGTCGGCCAGCCACCAGAAGGCGATCTTGGCGAACCTCGCCACGGCGCTCTTCGAGCACGGCCGCATCACCACCACCGAAGCGAAGGCCAAGCGGCTCCGTCCGTACGCCGAGAAGCTCATCACCCACGCGAAGGCAGGCGCGCTCGCGAACCGTCGCCAGGTGCTGAAGGACATCCGCGACAAGGATGTCGTTCACACGCTGTTCGCCGAGATCGGCCCGCACTTCGCCGAGCGCGATGGCGGCTACACGCGCATCATCAAGACTCTGCCGCGCAAGGGCGACAACGCCCCCATGGCAGTGATCGAGCTGGTCCGCGAAGCCACCGCGTCGAACGAGGCCAACCGCGTCGCACGCGCCGCGGCGTCGAAGAAGAAGGCCGCCGAAGGCGACAACGTCGTCGAGGCCGTCGAGGCCGAGGCGACGGACGCACAGGTCGAGAACGCCGAAGCGGTCGCTGAGGCCGTCGACGACGTGTCGACCGCAGCTGTCGTCGCCGACGCCGACGCTCCGGTAGGCTCGCACGCTCCGATCGAGGGCGACGAGCAGCCGGAGGGCTTCCCGATCAAGGGCAATGCCCAGTCGAAGCTGTACCACCGCCCGGGCACTCGTTTCTACGAGTCGACCGTCGCGGAAATCTGGTTCGCCACTGAAGCGGACGCAGAGGCAGCAGGCTACTCGCTGCCGCCGTCGCAGCAGGAAGACTGATCCTTCCAGACACGGCACTGCCCGCCCCCGTCACCGACGAGGGCGGGCAGTGCCGTCTCCGATTGACGATCGGATACGACGGCACCGACTTCTCGGGTTGGGCGACCCAACCCGGCAGGCGCACCGTGTGCGAGACGATCGAGACCACTCTCGCGACCATTCTCCGCGCCCCGGTGCGACTGACGGTCGCGGGCCGAACAGACGCAGGCGTCCACGCGTCCGGTCAGGTGGCGCACTGTGACGTGCCCGTCGCCTCACTGGCCACCCGCTCGATCGACGGCGACCCGTCCCGACTTGTCCGCAGGCTCGCCAAGATGCTCCCCGATGACGTCCGCGTCAAAGCCGTCGACGCCGTCTCGGACGACTTCGACGCCCGCTTCGCGGCCCTCGCCCGCACCTACGAGTACCGACTGGCCGATGCCCGGTGGGGCGCTGAACCCATGCTGGCCCGCACCACCGCGGACTGGCCGCGCGCACTCGACGTCGACGCCATGAACGCGGCGTCCGCGAGACTGGTCGGCCTCAACGACTTCGCCGCCTTCTGTCGCTACCGTCCCGGATCGACGACGATCCGCGAACTCCAGGCATTCACGTGGCGGCGCGACGAGCACGACGTCCTCATCGCGGTGGTCCGCGCCGACGCCTTCTGCTGGTCGATGGTCCGTTCCCTCGTCGGCGCGGTCGCCGTGGTCGGCGACGGGCGTCGCGACCTCGACTGGTGCGCGTCGCTGCTCACCGAGAAGACGCGTTCCGCGCAGGTGCCCGTCGCGCAGGCCCGCGGCCTGAGCCTCGTGCACGTCGCGTACCCGCCGCCAGAGGATTGGGCCGTACGTGCCGAACGCACGCGCGACGTCCGCGACGAGGCCGACCTCGACGGCGGCTGCTGCGGCGACTGAACTCCGCCCCTGCCCGGTTGGCGGCTGGAGCTGCCCTCACGCGCGATACAGTTCCGCGTACCGGCCGTCCGCGTCGACGAGTTCGACGTGCGAACCGGACTCGATGACGCGGCCGCCCTCGACGACGAGGATCCGGTCCGCGTCACGGATTGTCGCCAGCCGATGAGCGATCACGATCGCGGTGCGTCCGGCGAGCGCTTCGGACAACGCGAGTTGGACCTGCGCCTCGGACGTCGCATCCAGGTGTGCGGTCGCCTCGTCGAGGATCACCACGCGCGGACGGGCCAGCAGCACACGGGCGATCGTCAACCGTTGGCGTTCGCCGCCGGAGAAGCGGTAGCCGCGTTCGCCGACGATCGTGTCGAGCCCGTCGGGGAGGGCCGCGATCACACCGTCGAGCCGAGCCCGGCGCAAGACCTCCCAGAGCTCGTCGTCGCTCGCGTCCCGGCGGGCGAGACGGACGTTGGCCCGCACCGTGTCGTGGAACAGGTGTCCGTCCTGAGTCACCATGCCGACCGTCGCGTGCAACGATGCCGCTTCGAGTTCGCGCACGTCCACTCCACCGATGCGGACCGCTCCGGAGTCGACGTCGAACAGCCGGGGGATGAGCCCGGCGATCGTCGACTTGCCCGCACCTGACGTACCGACCAGTGCGACCGTCTGCCCCGGCTCCACGGTGAACGACACGTCGTGCAGCACACGGCCGGCGGGTCGTGGATCGAGGACGGCGACCTCTTCCAGCGACGCCAGCGAGATCTGCGCGGCCGACGGGTACGAGAACGAGACCCCGTCGAACTCAACCCCTACCGGGCCGGTCGGGGCGGGGCGGGCGTCCGCGCGGTCCCGGATGAGGGGTTCGAGGTCGAGGACCTCGAAGACCCGCTCGAAGCTCACGATCGCGCTCATCGCTTCCACCCGGGTGTTGGCGAGTGCGGTGAGCGGCGCGTACAGCCGGGTCAGCAACATCGCCAACGACACGATCGTGCCCGTTTGAATCTGCCCGTGAAGAGCGAGCACACCGCCGATCCCGTAGACGAGTGCCAACGCCAGCGCGGACACCAGCATCAGGGCGAGATAGAAGACCTCCTGCACCATGGCCGACCGCACACCGATGTCGCGGACACTGCCCGCCCGCTCGGCGAACTCGGTGGACTCGCGATCCGCGCCGCCGAACAACTTGATCAACGTCGCTCCCGGGGCGCTGAAGCGTTCGGTCATGCGATCGCCCATCGCCGCGTTGTGTCCGGCGCGCGTCCGTTGCATCTGGGCGAGGCGAGCGCCGAAGCGTCGCGCGGGCCACAGGAAGATCGGCAGGAGGATCAATGTCGCGAGGGTGATCGGCCAGGACAGGCTCAGCATCGCGACCAGGGCCAGCAGCAGCGTGACGGTGTTACTGATGACGCCCGAGAAGGCATCGCTGAACGCCCGTTGCGCGCCGATCACGTCGTTGTTCAGTCGGCTCACCAACGCGCCCGTCCGGGTGCGACTGAAGAAGGCGACCGGCATGGTCTGAACGTGGTCGTAGACGGCGGTCCGCAAATCGTAGATCAGATGCTCGCCGATCGTCGCCGACAGCCAGCGTTGGACGACCCCGAACCCGGCTTCGGCGACGGCGACCACCGCGATGACCGACGCCAGCCACACGACGACCGACACCGACGCCGAGCGCGTGATCGCGTCGATGACGCGGCCCGCGAGCAGCGGCGTCGCGACGGTCAGGACCGCGATCACCACACTGACCACCGCGAATCCGGCAAGCCGGCGCCGGTGCGGTGCGGCGAACCGCGCGATCCGTCGTAGCAGCGCCGGGTCGATCCGGCCGCGGTCGGTGGTCGCGTTCATCGCCGCGTGCATCGTGGTCCATGCCGTCGTCTCCATACTCATGACTCGAGCTTGAAACATCAACTAAGGTTGAGGTCAAGTCCTCGTCTCGGAAAGGTGTATCGCTGATGACTGAACGGCCCGCGTGGAACAGCCGGGAGCTGACCGTCGGCGAACTGTCCGCGCGCAGCGGCGTCGCCGTCTCGGCGCTTCACTTCTACGAGAGGGAGGGGCTGATCGACGCGCGTCGGACGAGCGGCAACCAGCGGCGATACCGGCGCGACACGCTGCGTCGGGTGGCTCTGATCAGGATCGCGCAGCGCGTCGGCATTCCACTGGCCGACATCCACGACGCGCTGGCGCGACTGCCGGAGGGGCGTACGCCGACGGCCCGCGATTGGACGCGGCTGTCGGAGGGGTGGCGCGACGAACTCGATCAACGCATTCACCGGCTGCAGCAGTTGCGTGACGACTTCAACGGGTGCATCGGCTGCGGCTGCCTGTCCCTGGAGCGGTGTGCGTTGGCGAATCCGCACGACGAGTACGGGCGTCACGGCGACGGTCCGCGACGTCTCCTCGAATCGTGATGCTGGGTCGTACGAGCGAGACGGGCGTGCGATTGCTCGCGCGCCCGTCTCGTGGGGTGGAGAGGCTGGGAGGGAGTCTTATGCCACCGTTCGGGATATCGTTCGTATCTAGAACGAAACATAAGCTACAGTCGGGGACCTAGTCAAGCAGTGGAGTCGGTGGAGGGTGCAGTGTCGCGAACGGTCGGCGGGGGGAGGCCCCGGGACGGTCGGATCGATGACGCGGTCCTCGACGCGGCGCGCGAACTGCTCAGCGAAGTCGGCTACAACGGGCTGACGCTCACCGAGGTCGCGGCGCGTGCCGGCACGTCGGTTCCGGCGATTCGTCGACGGTGGCCGGGCAAGGCGCATCTGGTCCATCACGTGGTGTTCCCGACCGCGGTGGCGGTGCCGCCACGGAATCCGACCGCGACGCTCGCCGACGAAGTCGAGGCGATCGTCGACGCCTGTGCCGCGATCTTCTCCGATTCGGCCATGCGCCGGGCCATCCTCGGGCTGATCAGCGACCTGGGGCCGCAGACGGACGTCAAGGCGCAACTCACCGACGAACTCCGCGACATCGTCTGGCCGGACCTGACCGAGCGGCTGCAGGACGCTGCCGCTCGCGACGGCGTCGAGGTGTCGGAGGATCCGACCATGGTCATCGAGGTCGCCTTCGGCGGAACCCTCGCCGCGGTGCTCCTGCGTCGCAACGAGCGACTCGACGACGCGTGGCGCGACTCGATGCGGCGGACGCTACACGCGGTTCTCGCGGCTCGCGTGTGACTCTCACATGCGGCGGAACCCGTTTGAGAGTTCGGTGAGCAGTTCGGCGACGAGTTCGTTGGGTGTCGCGTCCACGCGGAGCACTGCCGATACCGGGAGCGTGAAGTTCAGACTGCGTCGGCACGAGATGCCGGGCTGCAGCGGATCCTCGTAGAGGAGAGTCCACGCAGTCGGATGGTTGATGAGCTCGAACGCGACGGAGTGACCCTCGCGGATCTCCGGACCGTAGGTGACCTCGGCGTCCGCGCGCACGAACGCGCGGTCGACGAGTCGATGCAGCAGTACTTGGCGGTCCGCGGGCGGCAGGATCAGCGGGTAGGAGGCGAGGTCGGCGGGGCTGGGCGCCTGCCCGCCTGCCGCCAGCGGATGGCGGGAACTGAACGCGATGACCGGCTGGTCTACCCACAGCGGATCGAGGTACAGGCCGTCCCGGTCGACGCTGCCGCGGATCAGTGCGAGGTCGGCCTCACCGGACGCGACGGCATCGATGCGCTGACTGAACGGTTTGATCAGGAAGTCGATCTCGGCGTCCGGATTGCGTTCGCGGACCGCCGACACCGCGGTCAGCGCGGCGCCGGCGAAAGACATGTTGGCGGCGATGCGGACACGGTCCGGTCGCGGGGACGTCGCGGCGATCGCGTCGTCGCGCAGCGCGAGCAGATCTCGCGCGTAGGGGACGAGCGTCTCGCCCGCTTCGGTGAGTCGGACGCGCCGCTGCGAACGGTCGAAGAGTTCGGTTGCCAACTCACGTTCGAGGGCCGCCACCTGGTGGCTGATGGCCGACTGCGAGACGAAGCACCGTTGCGCTGCACGGGAGAACCCACCGGTCTCGGCCACCGCGACCACATACTCGAGCTGACGAAACTCCATTCCAGCATTCTATGAATAGAACAGATCGTAAGTACAAGAGAATGCCTGTTCGCTGACCTTGTTGATCGATCAGAGTTCTAGCAACCTGGTGGGAGAGGCACACCGACTCGAGAGGAGCAGGGAACATGCGCAGGACCGACGTGGTGATCATCGGATCTGGTTTCGGCGGGCTCGCCGTCGCGAAGCGTCTGGCGAAGTCGAAGATCGACACGCTGCTGATCTCGGCGACCGACGAGCACCTGTTCCAGCCGCTGCTGTATCAAGTGGCGACCGGAGTGTTGCCGACCGAGGAGATCGCGCCGAACATCGGCGACGTCCTCGAGTCCAAAGAGTCCGTGTCGGTGGCCCGCGGGTACGTGACCGACATCGACGTCGATCGCAAGGTCGTCACCTACCGCACCGACGACGGTGACGAGCAAGTCGGCTACGACCGTCTCGTCGCCGCTGCCGGCGTCGCGCAGGGATACTTCGGGCACGACGAGTGGGCCGACCGCACATTCTCGTTGAAGTCGCTCGACGACGCCGTCGCCTTGCGCGCCCACTTGCTCGAGTGCTTTGCCGCGCCCGCCGACGACGCCGAGGCGCACACCTTCGTGGTAGTCGGCGGCGGTGCGACCGGCGTCGAGATCGCCGGGCAGATCCGCGAGTTGAGCACCCGCCACTTCACCGAGGTGCCCGCCGTCGTCTATCTCGTCGAGGGCGCGGGCGACCTGCTTCCCGTGTACGGCGGCAAGCTGTCGGCGTTCGCCCGAAAGACGTTGGAGAAGACGGGCATCGAGGTTCTCACCGACACCTTCGTCACCGACATCGACGGCGTCGAGGTCACCGTCCGCAGCGGCGACGAGGATCGCGTGTTGCGCGCAGCGACCATCGTGTGGTCCGCGGGTGTGCAGGCGACCGGACTGGCCGGAGTCCTCGCCGAGGTGACGGGCTGCGCCACCGATCGCGCGGGCCGACTTCTGATCGACGACGACCTCACGGTCGGCGACCGGGACGACGTCTTCGCCATCGGTGACATGACGAGCCTGAAGGGCTACCCGGGGCAGAGCCCGGTCGCCATGCAGCAGGGCCGTCACGTCGCCGACGTGATCCGCGGGGAGAAGGCCGCGGGCACCGAGTTCGTCTACCTGGACAAGGGCAGCATGGCCGTCGTCAACCGGCACAACGCCGTCGTCGACGCTCCGTTCGGCATCAAGCTGACCGGCGTGCTCGGCTGGTTCACCTGGCTGGCCGTCCACCTGTTCTACCTGGTCGGATTCCGGAACCGGGTGGCCGCGATCGCCTCCTGGTTCAAGGCCTTCGCCGGCCGGGCCCGGCCCGGCTTCGCCCAGGTCGCGGTGGCCGCACCGGCGAGCGAGTCGCCCCGCCGGCCGCGTGGCGCAGAGAGAGCCGCCTGAGGTCAGCCGCTCTCGTGCCGCTTGGCCTGGAGGTCGCCCCGATGCGTCTCCAGGCCGCTGCACGTCGCCGCCTCACCCCTCGAAAGGCGGATGACGTCGCAGCACGGTGCCGCCGAAGTCGTCGGCGATCGTCGCGGCCAGTTCGACGAAGGCGCGACGAGCGCGCTTGCCGAGAAGCTCGAGATCGATGTCGGCGCCCTCCGCGAGATGATCGTCGAACGAGATCTCGTGGACGGCGCGGCAGCGCGTCAAGAAGTGCCTGGTCAGGTCGTCGACGTCGATCGACGACGCACCCGGTCGTGCAGAACTGAGGACGACGACGCTGCGCGCGATCAGGTGCCCGAACCCGTGGCCGCCGAGCCAATCGAGGGTGGCGCCTGCGCTGCGTGCTCCGTCGAGCGCAGGCGAGCTGACCAGAACGATCGCGTCGGCGAGATCGAGTACACCGCGCATCGCGCTGTGACTCATACCGGTGCCGCAGTCGGTCAGAATGATGTTGTAGAACCGCTGCAGGATCGACATGGCCCCGCGGTACTCGTCCTCGTCGAACGCTTCAGCGGCGGCCGGATCCCGTTCGGACGCCAGGACTTCCAGTCGGCTCGGCGCCTGCGAGGTATGGGCGCGAACGTCCGAGTAGCGGGCGACGACGGGGTCGGCCAGCAGGTCCCGGACGGTGGACCGCGTCTGTAGTGGCACGCGTTGGGCGAGCGTGCCGAGATCCGGGTTGGCGTCCACCGCGATCACCCGGTCGCCGCGCAGCGAGGCGAACGTCGAACCCAGCCCGATCGTCGTGGTGGTTTTGCCGACGCCGCCTTTGAGCGAGAGCACGGCGATCCGGTAGTCGCCGCGGACCGGTTGGCGGACATGGTCGAGCAGGTCACGGTATTCCAGTTCCGCCGACGACTCGCCGGGGTTCACGGCACCCCCGCTCAACGTGTGGACGGCTCGGCGCCAACCTCGGACCGGTGGGCGTCGTGCCTTGCGGATCAACCCGACCTCGTCGAGCGCTGGACCCGACCGCTGCCCGGACGGTCGGGGCTGAACGGGCCGCTGTCGCAGGGGCGGTGGCTGAGCAGGTTGTCGCGGGGAGGGCTGGGACGGGGAGGACTGGGGCGGGGCGGGTTGGGGCGGGGCGGTTTGGGCTGCAGGACGGTAGACCGGTGTCGGGGCGGCCGCCTGCTGCGACCCCACGCCGTGCTGGGCGAGTGGCGGTCGCGGGGGGACCGCAGGTGCGGGCGGCGGCACGATCCCCGACAGGTCGACTTCGCCGACCGGCGCGTCGCCAGCGTCGTCGACCTGCCCGGGTTGTGGTCCGACCAGCTGCGGTCCGACCAGCCACGGCGGAGTGTCGGCGTCGTACGGGCCGGTGCCGCTAGGCGTGGCGATGTCGGTGGTCATGGCGGGTCCCTTCGCTGCGGCTGGGTGAGCGTGCTCTGACGCGGTGGAGCCGAACGCTACGCCTGCCGTCAGGCGACTCGCCCGAAAGAAGATCGATGGAACCGAAAGCGGTCGGCGTGCGTCTGACCTTTCATGGAGACCGAGAAATCACCTGGACAGGCTGACCCAGACCACGTGAACCCAGACCACGTGAACCCAGACCACTTGCAACCCGAAGGCGTCACCATGGTGCGTTCGCGCGGTGGCGGGATCGCCGTGACCTGTACGCCGACCGGGCTGCCGGTCGCGATGAAACTCGAACCGGCACAGTGCAGGCGCGATCCGTCCGACCTCGCCGCCGACATCCTCGCGCTGTGTCGTCTCGCGGGCGTCACCGCAGGAGTGCGGCGTCGGACGACGCTGGCCGCCGACGGCGTGTCCGAGGAGACGCTCGCGCTATTGGGCCTGCCGTCACGCGCCGACCTCCTCGCCTCGGAGGACGCCGCGGACGCGGGTCGGGCGCGCACCGCGAGGAGTCGGCGATGAGCGTGATGGACGAGGTGCAACGCACGGCTGAACGGCAACTCGACATGCTCGAAGACGTCCAGCGCAAGCTGAACGCACTGACCGTCCAGGAGACCGGCGACGACGGACGCGTGATCGTGCAGGTCGACGTGTCGGGCGCGATGACCGGACTGCAGTTGGTGCCGGGTGCGGGGAACGGGCGGCCCGCGGCACTGGCCGATGCGATCGTTCGGACAGCGGTGCGCGCCGCGACCCAGGCGTTCGCCGAGCGTGCCGAGATCATGTCGGAGTTCGTCGCCGAGTTCGCCGACCTCACCGGCGAGTCGGTGGAACCGAACAGCCCGTCGCTGCGTCCAACCTTTCGAGAGCCGGAAACAGAGGGGGAGTCATGAGTGGTCAGGTCGATGTGGTGCCCGCAGGGGTCGCGGCGTTCGGAGCGATGTCAGGAACTCTGGGCGCGGCGACCGCCGGGGCGATGACGGCCGACGCAGCTCAGGGCGCGATGCTGGCGGCGGCGTTCGGCCTCATCGGTCAGGAGTTCCTCGCCGCGTACGCGGTCGCCGAGACCAACCATCTGCAGGCCGTCGGGCGTCTCGCAGCGATGCACACGGGCACAGCCGCTGCGACGGCCGCCGGTCTCGCCGGGTTCTCGGCCGCCGACGAGGCCGCCGCCACCGGCGTGAGCTCACGATGACTGTCTGCGACGAGCCCGCGGGGTCGACCGCGACGGGCTCCACCGGCGGCGTCACGGTCGGACAGGTGCTGGAACCGACGGGGCTCACCGCCTTCCTGGACACGCCCGTCGCCGACGTGCTGACCGACCTCGGTTTGCCGTCGTTGACCGCGCCGTCGATCATCGGCCTTCCCGACCTGTCCGAATTCGATCTGCCCGCCTTGCCGACCCTGCCCGGACTGGACCCGACCGCGCTGGTCAAGCCGATCGTCGATCTCCTCGGCACGTTCGGATCGGGAAGCCTGTCGGGGGCGGCGAACCCGGTGGAATCGTTGGGGAGCCTCGCCGGGCTGCTGCAGTCTGGTGCGTCGACGATCCTGAGTGCAATCTCGAGCGTCGGAACCGACTGGACGGGGAAAGCGGCTACCGCAGCGGTCGGCACCGCGACACGGACCGCAGGCCAATCGGAGCAGATCGCCGCGCAGGGGACGGCGATGGCCGCCGATGTGCAGACAGCCGCCGCGATCGTCGCGGCGGGCACGGCCGCCCTACAGGGCGTCGTCGCGAGGACCGTCGGACTGCTCGCGGCAGCAGCGCCGACGCTGGTGACGCCGGCTGGCCAGGTCGCGGCCCTGGGCATCGCCGCCGAAGGTCTCACGGAAGGACTTGCAGTCGTCGCCGACACCCGCGCGCAGCTCACTGCGCCGACCGCCCACATCAGCGCGGTCGGCACCCCGGTGGCGGTGTCGGACGCGCCGACCGCGCTGTCTGGAGACGCCTTGTCGTCGCTGCTGCAGAAGGCCGGTCCGCTGTTCGACGCAGGCGTCCAGGTCGTCGGCGGTCTGCTCGGTGTGAGCAACGGCTCGACGGGAACGACTGGGACCACAGGAACGACGGGGACCACGGGAACGACTGGGACCACGGGAACGACGGCCGCGGGAATGACTGGGACCACGGGAACGACGGCCGCACCCTGCTGCGCGGCGTGTGAACCGTCGACAACCAGCCCTGCTGCCACTACGACCAGCGGCGCGACGACCACCACGTCGACCGGATCGGACACGCCAGCGTCGAAGACGACCATGCGAACGGCTGCCACCGTCAATGCGAGTGGCGCAGTGCCGAGCGTCGCCGCCGCCGAACCACCGATCGAGTTGGCCGATCGGCCGACAACCACCAATGCCTCGGTCGCCCCGGACACCACGACGTCCTCGTCGACGACGTCCGTCTCGCCTGTCTCCTCCGGGGTGGTGGGCGGCGGAGCATCGATGGCGCCCGTCGCGGCGATGGGTGCGGCGCGCTCCGCCGAGAGCAGCGGTCTCCGACTCGCCGACCCGGCGGCCGTCGTCGCCGAACCGGCCGAAGCCGACCCCGCCGACGAACTGTCGGAGCTGCTCGCGCAACCGTTCGGGGTCGATGTCGGACTCCGCCTCGACACGGTGCGCACAGACCTCGCCGGATCCGTCTGATCCGGCACAGAGAGAAGGAAATCGTATGACGACAGGACTCAACGTCGACCTCGGCGCCTCCCAGGCGTCGACGTCGTCGATCAAAGGGATCGTGGGCGAGATGCAGGGGATCATCAGCCGGATCCAGTCGGCGGCCGGCACCGGGCAGAGCACCTGGGACGGAAAGGCGTCCAACGCCTTCGGCGGATCGCACGCCGACTGGCACGGGACCGCGACCAAACTGCAGCACGCGCTCGACGAGATCGAGGCGAAGCTGACGACCGGCTTCCGCGGATACGACGACGAAGACGCGACGGCGGCCACGATGGTCGGCGGCTCGGGCAACGGGACGCTGGCGCTGTAAGCGTCGCAGATTCAACGATCAGAGGGGGAGAACCACATGTCCGGAGTGATCCGTTACAACTTCGCCGGGCTCGACACGCTGTCGGGTGACCTGCGAGGCCAGTTCCAGCGACTCGAAGAGCTGTCGGGGCAACTGAAGAAGCAGGTGACCGCGTTGGCCAGCCACTGGGATTCCGGTGGTGCGGTGTCGTACCAGCAGGCGCAGGCCCAGTGGGACCGGCTGTTCGGCGACGCACGGACCCGACTCGACAGCCTCGGCGTCGGCGTGCAGCGTGCGGCGACGCAGATGCGTGAGACCGACCTGCGCGTCAGCCGTACCTTCGGCGCCTGACCACCGGCGCCTGACCACCGGCGCCTGACCGCCGGTGCTGCGTTCGTCGGGGGATGCGGCGCAGGCATCGGGCTCGGCGCGGCCGGGCAGACGGATCACGTCTGCCCGGTGTGGCCGTTCAACAGGGTCGCGAAGTCCGTCACCGGGCCCAGATCGTTGCTGCGACCGCTACGGCGAGGAGCAGACCTGGCGTCGGTGGGGCCGCCGAATCCGGCGACTACTCCGTCGGACACGAGACGTTGTGTCAGTTCGGCTCCCGCCCGTGAGATGCGGTCGCCGAGCTCGGGCGCCCCGAAGTCGTCGGTCGCCGCGAACACACCCGTCGGCAGCACGTCGGCCCGCAGATAGGCGAGCAGCGGACGGATCGCGTGGTCGATTACCAACGAGTGGCGCGCGGTGCCCGCGGTGGCTGCCGCGAGAACCGGAACCCCGGTGATCGCATCGGGGTCCAGCGTGTCGAAGAACATCTTGAAGATGCCGCTGTACGACGCGGTGAACACCGGGGTCGCGACGATCAACCCGTCGGCGTCGGCCACCGCGTCGTGCGCCGCACGCACCTCGGCGGACGGCACACCCGAGGTGATCGCGGTCGCCAGGTCCCGAGCGAGCGGGGACACGTCGATGTAGTCGATCTGCACCTGCTCGCCGCGCGCCGACACCGCGGCGTCGACGGCGCCTGCCAGCTGCTCGGCCAACAGTTTGGTCGATGACGCCGCCGACACTCCGGCGTTGACGACCACGACTCGCCGCGTCATCGGTCGGCTCCCGCGGCGACGGCCTCATTCGGGATCACTCGGCGGTGTGCGCTGTCCGGGCCTGCCGCGACGAGACTTGCGTGCGTCGGCGGGTCGGACGGCACGTGCGACGGACGACGACGCTCGAACTCGGCGCGCAGCGTCGGCACCACGTCGCGACCCAGCATCTCGACCTGCTCCAACACCAGTTCGAGCGGCAAGCCCGCATGGTCGAGGAGGAACAGTTGGCGCTGGTAGTCACCCGCATAGTCGGCGAAGGTCAACGTCTTGGCGATGACCTGCTCGGGTGTGCCGACCGTCAGCGGTGTCATCTCGGCGAACTCCTCCAACGACGGACCGTGCCCGTACACGGGTGCGTTGTCGAAGTACGGCCGGAAACGTCGCTTCGCCTCGGCCTCGGTTCCGGCCATGAACACCTGGCCGCCGAGACCGACGATCGCCTGGTCAGCGCTTCCGTGACCGTAATGTTCGAAGCGCTGCCGGTACAGATTCACCATCTGTTCGGTGTGCTCGGTATTCCAGAAGATGTTGTTGTGGAAGAACCCGTCGCCGTAGAAGGCGGCCTGTTCGGCGATCTCCGGAGACCGGATCGAACCGTGCCACACGAACGGCGGGGTGGCGTCGAGGGGCGCCGGGGTCGACGTGAATCCCTGAAGCGGCGTACGGAACTCGCCCTGCCAGTCGACCGAGTCCTCCCGCCACAGACGTCGCAGCAGGTGGTAGTTCTCGACGGCCATCGGGATGCCCTTGCGGATGTCCTTGCCGAACCACGGATACACGGGGCCGGTGTTACCTCGGCCCAACGTCAGATCGATCCGGCCGTCGGACAGGTGCTGCAGCATCGCGTAGTCTTCGGCGATCTTCACCGGATCGTTCGTGGTGATGAGTGTCGTCGCCGTCGACAGCTTGAGCGTCTCGGTACGTGCGGCGATCCAGCCGAGCAGCGTGGTCGGCGAACTCGGTACGAACGGCGGGTTGTGGTGCTCGCCGGTCGCGAAGACGTCCAGTCCGACCTCCTCGGCCTTGAGTGCGATGGCGGTGATCGCGTTGATCCGCTCGTGCTCGCTGATCGTGGTTCCGGTGGTGGGGTCGGCGGTCAGATCGCCGACGCTGAAGATCCCGAACTGCATTGATCTCTCGCTTTCCTGTGCGCTCCGCGTTGTGTCCGAGCGTGTCATCGAGCATAACCGGACCGTGGTCCGATTAATTCCTCGAGTCAGGCCGGTGTGTCGACGGATGCTCCTCGAGCCCGGTGAATACTGTCGTCTCGCGTCAGTGTTGGCAATGCGGTCGGACACTTGAGGTCGATGCGATAGGTTCGCATCAGTTTTGAACTACGAAAGGGGCCACGCCTTGACTGAAGTGCAGCCCAGGAGCGGTGCCGCGAGGGAGTCGTGGACCAGTAACAGCGGCTTCATCATGGCGGCGATCGGTTCCGCGGTGGGCCTCGGCAACATCTGGCGGTTCCCCGGTGTCGCGTACGAGAGCGGCGGCGGCGCGTTCCTCATTCCGTACCTGATCGCGCTGCTGTCGGTCGGTATACCGGTGCTGTTCCTCGATTACGCGATCGGCCACCGATATCGCGGCGCGCCGCCGCTCGCCTTCCGGCGCATGAAGCGCAAAGCGGAGGGGATGGGCTGGTTCCAGGTGGGACTGCTGTTCGTCATTTCCGTGTATTACGCGGTGATCATCGCCTGGGCGCTGAGCTTCTTCTACTTCTCGTTCGGCACCAAGTGGGGCGACGACCCAGCGGAATTCTTCACTGGCGAGTACCTCAAGCTGCCCGATGAGGTCGGCGTCTCATCGGAATTGGTCGCAGGCGTCGCGTGGCCACTCGTCGGAGTCTGGGTCGCCATCGTCGCAGTGCTGGCGATGGGTGTCGCTAAGGGCGTCGAGAAACTCAACGTCTTCGGAATCCCGCTTCTGGTGATCGGCTTCGGCGCGTTGGTGATCCGGTCGGTGACCCTCCCCGGCGCCTCCGACGGTCTGAACGCACTGTTCACCCCGGACTGGAACGCGCTCGGCGATCTCTCGGTGTGGATCGCCGCGTATGGTCAGATCTTCTTCTCCATGTCGATCGCATTCGGCATCATGATCTCGTATGCGTCGTACCAGCGACGCAAGGCGAACATGACGTCGTCGGGGCTCGTCGTGGGGTTCGCGAACTCGTCGTTCGAACTCCTCGCGGGCATTGGGGTGTTCTCCGCCCTGGGTTTCCTCGCGCACCAGTCCAACATTCAGGTCAGCGAGCTGGAAGGCCTGACGGGTCCGATCCTCTCCTTCGTCACGTTCCCCGCCGTCATATCGGAGATGCCGGGCAGCGCACTGTTCGGCGCCCTCTTCTTCGGGGCACTGGTGATCGCGGGCTTCACATCCTTGGTCTCCATCGTCCAAGGTGTCTCCGCGGCCGTTCAGGAGAAGTTCGGGCTCAACCGTCGAACGGCGGCAGTCACGGTCGGCGTCGTCGCCGCGATCATCTCCTTCGCGCTGTTCTCGACGACCACCGGCCTCTACACCCTGGACACTGTCGACGCCTTCTCGAACAACGTCGGGATCGTGTTCTCCGCCATCGTGATGTGCGTGCTCTCGGTGTGGGTCATGCGCAATATCGAGGAGCTCCGCCTGCATCTGAGCGCCGTCTCGACGTTCAAGGTCGGCAAGTGGTGGGTGTTCGTGATCGGCCTGTACGCACCGATCTTCCTGGGCATCATCTTGGTCGACAAACTCGTCGACTTGATCACCGAAGGGTATGAGGGTTACCCGACCTGGTTCGTCGGAGTGTTCGGGTGGGGCACGCTCGTCCTGCTCGTCCTGTTCGCGATCGTCGGGCCGCTCTTCGCCTGGAAGGGGCGCGACGATCCGGGCTTCCGGCCGTGGCCCGAGTTGGGCGTCACGCAGAAAGCAAGCGTGAAGACTAAGGAGAATCAACGATGAGCACCACCGCGATCATCATGCTCGTTGTGGCGTCGCTGATCGTGTGGGGCGGCTTGGTCGCCAGCGTGATCTTCATTCGCCGGTACCCGGAAGTCGCCGACCTGCGCGACCCCGATGACCCCGCGCCGCTGGGCGACGGTGGTCCCGGCTCGTCCGGGTGACCGCGTTACTCTGAAATCCTGGACACGGTACCGGTGGCCCTTCGACGGGTTGCCGGTACCGTTTGACTGTCAACGACGTAAAACCTGAGAGGGATCAGATGACAGCGCCTTCGGACGCCATGACCAGCCAGACCATCAACGGAGTCGAGTTCAAGGTCGCCGACCTGTCGCTCGCCGAGTACGGCCGCAAGGAGATTCGTCTCGCCGAGCATGAGATGCCGGGCCTGATGGAACTGCGTCGTGAATACGCCGACGTCGCACCGCTCAAGGGCGCGCGTATCTCCGGATCGCTGCACATGACCGTGCAGACCGCCGTCCTCATCGAGACGTTGACTGCGCTCGGCGCCGAAGTCCGCTGGGCGTCGTGCAACATCTTCTCCACCCAGGACGAGGCCGCGGCCGCGATCGTCGTCGGCCCGCACGGCACCGAGGACGCGCCCGCGGGCGTCCCAGTGTTCGCGTGGAAGGGTGAGAGCCTCGAAGAGTACTGGTGGGCAGCGGAGAAGATGCTCACCTGGCCGGCCGGGGCCGACGGCGAGCCGCGTCCCGCGAACATGATCCTCGACGACGGCGGCGATGCCACCATGCTCGTCCTCCGCGGCGCCGAGTTCGAGAAGGCAGGCGTCGTCCCGCCGACCGACGAGAGCCACCCGGCCGAGTACAAGGTGTTCCTGGAATTGCTGCGCAAGTCGCTGGCCGCCGACGCGGGCAAGTGGACGGCCGTCTCCGAGTCGGTACAGGGTGTCACCGAGGAGACCACGACGGGTGTGCTGCGTCTGTACCAGTTCGCGGCGGCGGGCGATCTCAGCTTCCCGGCGATCAACGTCAACGACTCGGTCACCAAGAGCAAGTTCGACAACAAGTACGGCACCCGCCACTCGCTGATCGACGGCATCAACCGTGGCACCGACGTCCTCATCGGCGGCAAGAAGGCCCTCGTCTGCGGGTACGGCGACGTCGGTAAGGGCTGCGCCGAGTCGCTTGCCGGTCAGGGCGCTCGCGTCCAGGTCACCGAGGTCGACCCGATCAACGCGCTGCAGGCGCTGATGGACGGCTTCGACGTCGTCACCGTCGATGACGCGATCGGCAACGCCGACATCGTCATCACCTCGACGGGCAACCTGGGCATCATCACTTTCGAGCAGATGACGAAGATGAAGAACCAGGCCATCCTCGGCAACATCGGCCACTTCGACAACGAGATCGACATGGCAGGCCTCGAATCCGCTGAGGGAATGACCCGGATCAACATCAAGCCGCAGGTCGACCAGTGGGTGTTCCCGGACGGACACTCGATCATCGTGCTGTCGGAGGGGCGTCTGCTCAACCTCGGCAACGCGACCGGCCACCCTTCGTTCGTCATGAGCAACAGCTTCTCGAACCAGGTCATCGCGCAGATCGAACTGTGGACCAAGAAGGACGAGTACGACAACGAGGTGTACCGCCTCCCCAAGCACCTCGACGAGAAGGTCGCCAAGATCCACGTCGAGGCGCTCGGCGGCACCCTGACCAAGTTGACCAAGGAACAGGCCGAGTACATCGGCGTCGACGTCGAAGGCCCGTACAAGCCCGAGCACTACCGCTACTGAGTCCCGGCCCGGGGCAGGTCGGATCGGCCGATCCGACCTGCCCCGCGTGCGAAACCTACACCGTTGGGGGCGCGCATCGGTCTATGACTCGATGCTCGGCGCCAGCGGTGTAGGTTTCGTGGGCTCGCCGAATGTGAAAGGTCCCGCTCCTACCTGAGCAGGTCGATGACGGCGGCGACCGCCGCATCGTCGGCGGCGTGCGACCACGGCGACATCCAGCCGGTCGCGGCCAGATCCGAATACGCTCGATAGACGGCCGACTGAAGGTCGGCGTCGCGTTCGTAATGGTCGACCGGTCGGTCGGCGTCGGTGGCGGCCCGCCCGGACGCCCGCGTCATCGCGACCTCCGGCGGTACACCGAGCAACAACTGGTGGTCGGGCGTCGGCAGGCGGAACCGGCCGAACTCGAGGCCGGTGACCCAGTCGACGACCGGCGACGCGCCGATCGGCTCGCCGAGGCGCGCCGCACTGTAGGCGGCGTTCGACGCGACGTACCGGTCGCACAGCACGAGGTCGTGGTCTCCGCACGCCGCTTGTAGTGCGGGGCCTGCGGCCGCGCGGTCGAGCGCGAACATCACGGCCATCCCGTACACACTGTCGGGCAGGTCCCCGTGCTCGCCGTGCAGGGCCTCCGACGCGAGGTCGGCGGTGATCGACTCGCCGTACCGGGGAAAGGTGAAGGTGGTGGTGCGGGCACCGCGTGCGGTCGCTGCGTCGTGGATACGGCCGACGATCGTTCTCTTGCCGGCTCCGTCAAGACCTTCGATTGCCACCAGGATGCCCACGGCTGACAGTCTACGGATTGACCGGCGGACCGCAGCGCAAGCAGTCGTCGGGGCTCCTTCGGCGAGTCGGAACCAGTTCGGGGAGTGGAGGTGACACCATGGGTTCCCATGAAGCCCCGCATCCTGGTCGTCGACGACGACGCTGCTCTCGCCGAGATGCTGACCATCGTGCTTCGCAACGAAGGTTTCGAGCCGTTCGTCGTCGGCGACGGGACGCAGGCCCTCACCGCGGTCCGTGAAGTACGCCCCGACCTGGTCCTGTTGGACCTGATGCTGCCGGGGATGAACGGGATCGACGTGTGTCGTGTGCTGCGTTCGGACTCTGGTGTCCCCATCGTCATGTTGACCGCGAAGTCGGACACCGTGGACGTCGTCCTCGGGCTCGAGTCCGGCGCCGACGACTACATGGTGAAGCCGTTCAAGCCGAAGGAACTCGTCGCGCGCATCCGTGCTCGGCTCCGTCGCACCGACGACGAACCCGCCGAGCTGCTCGCGATCGGACCGGTGCAGATCGACGTCCCGGCGCACAAGGTGACCCGCGACGAGGTGCCGATCTCGTTGACACCGTTGGAGTTCGACCTGCTCGTCGCACTCGCCCGCAAGCCGCGGCAGGTGTTCACGCGGGACGTTCTGCTCGAGCAGGTGTGGGGATACCGTCATCCGGCGGACACTCGGTTGGTGAACGTCCACGTCCAGCGTCTGCGCGCCAAGGTCGAGACCGACCCGGAGAACCCGGAGATCGTGCTCACGGTGAGAGGGGTGGGCTACAAGGCCGGTCCGCCGTGAACGGTCGGCGCCGGTTCAATCGGTCCATCGCACGACTTCAACGCGCGGCCCGCTCCGTCGGCCGCGCGTTTGGCGCGATGTGGTCGCGTTCGCTCCAGCTGCGCGTCGTCGTGTCGACGATGGTGCTGTCGATCGTGGTCCTGCTGGTCCTCGGATTCCTGCTCATCAGCCAGATCACCGGCAGCCTGCTCGACGCGAAGCAGGCGGCGGCCACCGAAGAGGTCGACCGTGCACGCGGAGCCGTCGAACGCATCCTGAGCTCATCCGACAGCAGCTCGTCCGCGCAGAACCTGATGGCTCGCGCCCGGGCACTGTTGTCCGACGCAGACGCGGAGACCGCGCAGTCGCCGGGCGTCGGAACGTTCGACAGCGTACTGACCATCGGCGACCGCGGATCGGTCAACGCGGGGCTGTCGGTAGGACCGATCGACGAGATCCCGCGGTCGCTGCGGTCGATGGTCGGCGGCGGACAGGTCGCCTACCAGTACACCTCCGTCGACCGCGACGGCGACACCGTGCCAGCGCTCGTCGTCGGCAGCCCGGTGGAGTCACCGCTGCAAGACCTCGAGTTGTACCTCGTCTTCCCGTTGAGCGGCGAAGCGAACACCGTCGCCCTGGTCCGCGGCACCCTGCTGGTGGCGGGCATCGTCCTCCTCGGACTGCTCGCCGCTATCGCGTGGTTGGTGTCGCGGCAGGTCATCGCGCCGCTGCGGTCGGCGTCCCGCATCGCTGTGCGGTTCGCCGACGGCAGGCTCACCGAACGGATGCCGGTCAACGGCGACGATGAGTTCGCGCGGCTGGCCGTCAGCTTCAACGACATGGCGGAGAGCCTGTCGAACCAGATCACGCACCTGGAGGAGTTCGGCGGCCTGCAACGCCAGTTCACCAGCGACGTCAGCCACGAACTCCGCACCCCGTTGACGACGGTCAAGATGGCCGCCGACATCCTGTACGAGAGTCGTGACGAACTCGACCCGATGCAGCGACGATCGGTGGAACTGCTGTCGAAGGAACTCGACCGGTTCGAGACGCTGCTCACCGAACTCCTCGAGATCTCCCGCCACGATGCGGGCATGGCCGACCTCGCCGCGGAGCGGATGGACGTCGCGATCCCGATCGACGGTGCGGTGTCGACGGTGACCCACCTGGCCGCCGAATCGGACACGGAACTGATCGTCAATCTGCCGGCCGAGCCGGTGATCGCCGAGATCGATCCGCGCCGCGTGGAGCGCATCCTGCGGAACCTGCTCGCCAATGCGATCGACCACGGCGAACACCGACCCGTCACGCTCACGATGCGGTCCGACGGCGACGCCGTCGCGATCACCGTGCGCGATCAAGGGATCGGCTTGCGGCCGGGCGAGGAGAAGTTGGTGTTCAATCGGTTCTGGCGGTCGGACCCGTCGCGGGTGCGGCGCTCCGGCGGCACCGGCCTCGGGCTGGCGATCAGCATCGAGGACGCGCGCCTGCACGCCGGACGGTTGGAGGCCTGGGGCGAACCTGGACTCGGCTCGTGCTTCCGCCTGACGCTCCCGCTGTTGCGCGGACACAAACTGCTCGGCAGCCCGCTGCCGCTCAAGTCGACCCCGGAGGTGAACAAGTGAAGCGCATCGCTCGCACTGTCGTCGCCTGCCTTCTCGTGGTCGCCACCGCGGTGTCGACCGGCTGTGTCGCAGTGCCCGATTCGTCGTCCCCGCAGCCGATCGAAGTGTTCGACCGGAAGGACCCGCTCAACGCCGTGCCTGTCCCGCGTCGCAGCGACGATCCCGAGACGCTGGCGCGCAATGTGCTCAAGGCGATGGCCGACCCGAGTTCCGGGCACCGGGCCGCACGCAAGTTCCTGACGACGGCGGCATCGGGCCGCTGGGATGACCAGGG
This sequence comes from Gordonia liuliyuniae, assembly GCF_021738805.1. Lineage (NCBI taxonomy): Bacteria > Bacillati > Actinomycetota > Actinomycetes > Mycobacteriales > Gordoniaceae > Gordonia > Gordonia liuliyuniae. The sequence goes on from NZ_JAKKOR010000001.1 coordinate 246,858, forward strand.
CGACACGACCGTCGTCGACAATGTCGGCGTCGTCGTCGACGAACGCACCGAAGACGCGGTCCGGTTGCGGATCACCGCCGACAAGGTCGGCACGCTCACGCCGACCGGACAACTGCTTCCCGCGACGGGTCCGATGGTCGTACCGCTGTCGTTGACTCGGGTCCGCGGAGCCTGGCGGATCGCAGGCGACCTGCCGCGCGGAGCCATCACCGATCGCGCGCAATTCCTCACCGCGTACCGACAGGTGGATCTGTACTTCCCCGACCGCACCATGAGCCGACTGGTCACCGATCCGCGATGGATGTTCGGTCCGAGCCCGGTCGCGACCGACGTCGTCGGCATGCTCCTTCGCGGCCCGGCGTCCGACCTCGACGGAGCGGTCGGCACGGGTGCGGACAAGGGCGCGACGCTGTCGGGGCCCGTCGTCGTCGACGGCGACACAGTCACCGTCGACTTGGAGAACGTGACCGACGACGACACCCGCAACCGGACGGTGCTCGCGGCACAGCTGATCTGGACGCTCAACGGTGCGGGGATCACCGGCACCTATGTGTTGAACGCCGACGGCGCCCCACTGGTTCCCGGGCACGACGGCGGGTGGCGGACCGCCGACGTCCAGTCGTTCGACGCCGATCCGGACAGCGGTCCGCCGCCGTTGCACCTGGTGTACGAGGGTGCGCTCGTCCGGTCTACGGCCGGGCACGCGATTCCGATTCCCGGACCGCTGGGCACCACTCGGGAGGTGCGGGCCGCCGCAGTGACCGTCGACATGTCGCGGGCGGCAGCGGTCCTGGCACGTCGGTCGCGTGAAGTCCTGGTGGAGGGCCCGTACGGCGCACCTCCGGTCGAGGTCGCCGCAGGCCGGGAGGTGACGTCGCCGTCGTACGGCGCCGAGCCGAGCGAGGGGTACGCGATCGTCGACGGCAGGCCGATCCAGTGGTCGTTGGACGCCCAGGGCACTGCGGGCACCATCGACCTCGACGTCACCGAAGTGACTCAGAAGGCTCCGGGACCGATCACCGCGATGAGCGTCTCGCCCGACGGCGTGCGCGTCGCGCTCGTAGTCGCCGGGCGTCCGGTGCTGGCGGTCGTCTCGATTAACGAACGCGGCATCCCGTCGTTGACCGGAGTGCGGCCCGCAGCCATCGACATCGACACCGATGTCGACGACATCGCCTGGTCGGGTCCGTCGGTCCTGTACGCGGTCCGAGCGGGCACCGAGTCGCCGGTCATGCGGATAGCGCTTGCGGGCGGACCGTCCGTCGGGCTCGTGGCAGGCAACCTCAAACCGCCGCTGTCGTCGGTCGCGGCCAGCGAGGAGACCGTCTACGTCGGCGACACCCAGGGGGTGCAACAACTGGGCATCGGCGCCGGTCGGCCGGACCAGTACTGGACGGGAGTGAGCCCCGACATGGATTCGGGCACCGTGCCGGTCGTCCCCGCGGGCTGAACCCGCGCACTCATCCTGTGGATGACGCGGCTGACGCACCGGCCGTCGTCGACGATGATCAGGGGATGAGATCCGTCGGGCCGTTACGAGCGCTGCGTGGCGTCGCCGCCGCCGTCGGTGACCTCGCCGTGCCCCTCGTGTGCGGCGGATGCGGCCGGCCGGGCACACCGTGGTGCCCGGTGTGCGACGCGCAACTGCGCGACGCGCCCCGTGCGCTGGCGCCGCGCGTCGAGGTCGACGCTCCGGCGTGGGCTGTGGGACGGTACGACGGTCCGCTGCGCGCGGCGGTGCTCGCTCTCAAGGAGCACGGACGACGCGACCTCGCGCCGATCCTCGGCGACGGGCTCGCCGCAGCGCTGCTGACGTTGGCGCAGTGGGGCGACCTCCCGTCAGGCCGACGTCTGGCACTGATCCCGGCGCCGACGAAGGCGTCCGCCGCGCGTCGGCGCGGAGGCGACCCGGTGGCCGCCGTCGCCGCGTCGGCGACCGGTCTCCTCGGCCCGCGCGCCCGCGTGCTGCCGCTCCTGGCGACCGCGCCGCTCGCCCGCGACTCCGCGGGACTCGGCGCGGGGGCGCGGACGGCCAACCTGGCGGGGTCGATCGACCTGACCCGAACGCCGCCCGCCGCCGCGCTCGACGACGACACCGTCGTGGTCCTCGTCGATGATGTCCTCACCACAGGTGCCACGGCCGCCGCGTCGACCCGCAGACTGGCCGCCGCGGGGATCGTCGTGGACGTCGTGGCGGTGCTGGCCGGGGCCTGACGGTACGAATCCGGGCCTGACGGGCCGCGAATAGCGGACACGCGTCGCGGTGAATCACGAAACTGTGGCCGGAACGTGAGTTTGCGGATACCTTCGGAAGTGGCAGTGATGAACGTCGAGTGCCGGGAGGTGACGCACCTTTTCTCCGAGCCTGACGAGTGCCTGCCGTCGCCGGAGACGTCGCTGTCAGATGTGCCCGTTGCACTGCTGCGCACGAGGCTTCTGATGAGAACAGAGCCGTGCAGTGCGCCAAGCGAATCGGTTTCCCGCCCGGGTTCGCCCCGAGTGGGAGCATTCAGAGGAGGAACTCGATATGACGGTCGTTCACCGCAAGGGTCAGCGCGAACCGAAGGGTCCCGAGCCGCAGTCACGAGAGGAACAGTCCGCAGCATTCACGCCGCCGGTGAGTTCGTCGAACGCGGGAGAGCTGTCCGTTCCGAAGGCCGACGTGTCCTGGAACGGGCGCAATGTGGAGATACCCGATCACTTCCGCGCATATCTCGGTGACAAACTCTCCCGCCTCGAGCACTTCGACGACTCGATCTTCCGGTTCGACGTCGTCCTCTACCACGAACCCAACCCTCGCCGAGCGAAGGACAGCGAAGTGGTGGAGGTGACGGCCGTCGGCCGCGGCCCCGTCATTCGCGCGCAGGGGACCGGCGAGAACTTCTATGCCGCGACCGAACTCGCCTTCGACAAACTGCAGAAGCGGCTGCGCCGCTCCAAGCGTCGTAAGCAGATCCGCAAGGACGGCCAACACCGGGCGACGTCGCTCGCTGAGGCGTCGGCAGAGGCGATGCCGCCGATCGCCGAAGTCGGTGAACTCGACGACGCGACCGACCCGTGGGACGACGGCTACGACGAGTACCGTCCCGGCCAAGTGGTCCGCGTCAAGGACCACACTGCGTCCCCGATGACCGTCGATGACGCACTCTACGAGATGGAACTGGTCGGCCACGACTTCTTCCTGTTCCACGATTCGGAGACCGACAAGGCGTCGGTCGTGTACCGACGCCACGCCTTCGACTACGGCCTGATCAGACTGGCCTGATCCCGCCTCGTTCCGGCCGTCCCCGCACCGTTCGGGGGCGGCCGGTTCGTCGTCTACGTGGCCGAGGAACCGGGCGCGAATAGGCCCGAGATGAGGAGTTGCACGAGAACGGCGGCGTCGTACCGGGCGTCGGCCGATGCGCCGATGCAGAGGTTGCCGATGCCTTTCAGCACGTTGTACGCATCGATTGGCGGAGCCGTGTCGACGGGAGGGAGTGCGGCCGCGAGGAGGGCGTCGCACACGGGGACGAGCCGGTCGACGAAGTAGGCATGCAGAGCGTCGGATCCGGCGCTGTCTCCCTGCAGTGCGCCTGCGAGCCCGTGCTTCGTGGCGAGGAACTCCACGAACAGTCCCACCCACGCCCGCAAGGCAGCCTCGGGCGTCGCGCTCTCTGCAAGTAGTCGAGGCCCGGCGTCTGCACACGCCTCGACCTGATATCGGTACACCGCCACCACGAGCTCCGGACGCGTCGGAAAGTGACGGTAGATCGTCCCCACACCGACGCCGGCCTTCGCTGCGATCTCCCGCACCGGGGCGTCGACCCCGGACGACACGAACACCGCTGCCGCTGCGTCGAGGAGTGTCTGCTCGCTCCGACGCGGTCGGCCAACTTGCCGGGCTCCCGCGAGGTGCGTCTGCTCGCTCTGACTGTCAACCATGTGCCGTTCCTCATCACTGCGGGGACCTGCGCTTGCATTACGGAACGCGGTTCCGTAATATTCCGGAACGACGCTCCGATATAGCGTATCGCAGGGCGCACTCTTCCGAAGGGACTCGCCATGACCTCGCCACTCCTCGACGCACTGCACGGCATCGTCGGTGCCGGCGCTCCGGTCGTATCCGTCGCCCCCATTCAGTTGGCGGCCACGGACCGACCGGTTCCGCTGACAGTGCGTGTGTCCGCCCCTGTGGCAGGCACGAATCTCCCGGTCGTCGTGTTCTCCCACGGCAACGGCTGGAGCCTCGATGGGTATGCGCCGCTGACGGCATTCTGGGCCTCCCGTGGATTCGTCGTGATCCAACCCACGCACCTGGACTCGCGCCGGAACGGGTTCGGCCTCGATCACCCCGTGTTCCCGACGATCTGGACCCAACGGATTGCTGACCTCACACGCATCCTCGACCAGCTCGACACCATTGAGGCCGCTGTTCCCGGGCTCGCCGGCCGCATCGACTGCGGCCGCGTCGCCGTCGCCGGCCACTCCTGGGGCGGACAGACGGCGCAGTCGCTGCTCGGCGCGCGGATCTTCGACGAAGCGGGCAAGGTCGGCGAAGACATGTCCGACGAGCGCGTCACCGCCGGAATCTTGTTCGCCGCAACCGGTGTCGGCGGCGATGACCTGCATCCGTTCGCGCAGGCGAACTTCCCGTTCATGCGCCCCTCGTTCCAGGAGCTTACGACGCCGACCCTCGTGGTCGCGGGCGACCACGACCAGTCCACGATGTCGGGCCGCGGACCTGACTGGTTCACCGACGCCTACACCTACAGCCCCGGCGCCACCGATCTCCTCACCTTCTACGGTGCTGAACACTCACTCGGTGGGATCGTCGGATACGAAGTCGCCGAGACCACCGACGAGAGTCCGGAGCGGGTCGCCGTCATTCAACGGATGAGCACTGCCTACCTTCGGACTGCTCTGCACGTCGATGAAGACAACTGGCCCGCTGCCCGTGCCGCGTTCAGCGATAGCACCGAACCGATCGGGCGTGCCGACGCCAAGTGACAGGTGCCGTTCGCTTCCTGCACCATCGATCGCCGGCCAGGCTGCACCGTCGATCGCAGGTCAGGCGAGGGGCGCCGTCGACCGCTGAGCGCGCCCGAATCGGGCGACTCGTCGCGGCCATTCACACGCTCTAGCAGTGTGCGTGACATACCTGTGCGAGTGCGCCCCGTACCATGAGTGGTAGGTCTGTTCGGCCTGTCGCCGCTTCGGCGATCGGCCGGCGGCGAACTCGACCGCCTACCAAGAGGATTACCGTTGCTCAACAAGCTGCTCCGACTCGGCGAAGGACGTCTGGTCAAGCGACTGGATTCGTACGCGACGAGCGTCGAGGCGCTCTCTGACGAGATGGAGGCGCTCAGCGACGCCGAGTTGCGCGGGAAGACCGACGAGTTCAAGAAGCGTCTGGCCGACGGGGAGACGCTCGACGACATCCTCCTCGAGGCGTTCGCCGTCGCCCGCGAAGGCGCCTGGCGCGTCCTGGACCAGAAGCACTTCCACGTGCAGATCATGGGTGGGGCCGCGCTGCACTTCGGCAACATCGCGGAGATGAAGACCGGTGAGGGCAAGACCCTGACCTGTGTGCTGCCCGCCTACCTGAACGCACTGTCGGGCAAGGGCGTGCACGTGGTCACCGTCAACGACTACCTCGCCAAGCGCGACTCCGAGTGGATGGGACGCGTCCACCGCTTCCTCGGACTCGAGACCGACGTGATCCTCACCGGCATGTCGCCGGATCAGCGTCGTGCCGCCTACGCCGCCGACATCACCTACGGCACGAACAACGAGTTCGGCTTCGACTACCTTCGCGACAACATGACGCACTCGCTTGAGGAGCTCGTCCAGCGCGGCCACAACTTCGCCGTCGTCGACGAGGTCGACTCGATCCTCGTCGACGAGGCTCGTACGCCACTCATCATCTCCGGCCCGACGGATTCGTCGAGCAAGTGGTACAGCGAGTTCGCGCGAATCGCGCCGGTCCTGGAGAAGGACGTCCACTACGAGGTGGACATCAAGAAGAAGACCGTCGGCGTCCACGAGTCCGGTGTCGCGTTCGTCGAGGACCGTCTGGGTATCGAGAACCTGTACGAGCCGGAGAACTCGCAGCTCGTCAGCTACTTGAACAACTCGATCAAGGTCAAAGAACTGTTCCACCGCGACAAGGACTACATCGTCCGCAAGGGCGAAGTGCTCATCGTCGACGAGTTCACTGGCCGTGTGCTCGACGGCCGACGGTTCAACGAGGGTCTGCACCAGGCGATCGAAGCGAAGGAAGGCGTCGAGATCAAGGCGGAGAACCAGACCCTCGCCACGATCACGCTCCAGAACTACTTCCGCCTTTACGACACGCTGTCGGGCATGACCGGTACCGCCGAGACCGAGGCAGCCGAATTCCAGCAGATCTACAAGCTGGGCGTCGTGCCGATCCCGACGAACCGGCCGATGGTTCGCGCCGACCGCGCCGACCTCATCTACAAGACCGAAGAGGCCAAGTTCGCCGCCGTCGTCGACGACGTCGCCGAGAGGCACGCCAAGGGACAGCCCGTCCTCATCGGCACCACCAGCGTCGAACGGTCCGAGTACCTGTCGCAGAAGCTCGGGGAGGCAGGCGTCGACCATTCGGTCCTCAACGCGAAGTTCCACGAGCAGGAAGCCCAGATCGTCGCGGAGGCCGGACGTCTCGGCGCCGTCACCGTCGCTACGAACATGGCCGGTCGAGGCACTGACGTCGTGCTGGGTGGCAACCCGGACATCATCGCCGACACCCGCCTGCGTAAGGCCGGACTCGACCCGGTGAACACACCCGATGAGTACGAGGCCGCGTGGGAAGAGGCGATCACGGTCGCGCGCGAAGCAGCGACCGCCGAAGCCGACGACGTCCGCGAGGCGGGCGGCCTCTACGTGCTCGGCACCGAACGCCACGAGTCGCGCCGCATCGACAACCAGCTGCGCGGCCGGTCCGGTCGCCAGGGCGACCCCGGTGAGTCGCGCTTCTACCTGTCGCTCGGCGACGAGCTGATGCGCCGATTCAACGGTGCGGCCCTCGAATCGATCATGACCCGCGTCAACCTGCCCGAAGACGTGCCGATCGAGGCGAAGATGGTCACGCGAGCCATCCGTAGCGCACAGACGCAGGTCGAGGAACAGAACTTCGAGATCCGCAAGAACGTCCTCAAGTACGACGAGGTGATGAACTCCCAGCGCAAGGTGATCTACGGCGAACGCCGCGACATCCTCGAAGGGGAGACCCACCGCGACCAGATCCGCGACATGGTGTCCACCGTCGTCGGCGCGTACGTCGACGGCGCGACCGCCGTCGGTTACGCCGAGGACTGGGACCTCGACACGCTGTGGACGGCGTTGAAGGAGCTGTACCCGATCTCGCTCGATGCGAAGGACGTCGTCGGCGCGAATGAGTTCGACGAGCGCGACGACATCTCGCGGGGCGAACTACGCGAGAAGATCGTCGACGACGCGCTCGCCGCCTACGACAAGCGCGTCGACGAGATCGTCGGCATCGCAGGTGACGAGGGCATGGCCAATTTGGAACGGTCGGTGCTCCTGCAGGTCCTCGACCGCAAGTGGCGCGACCACCTGTACGAGATGGACTACCTGCGCGAAGGCATCCACCTGCGGTCGATGGCGCAGCGTGACCCGGTGGTCGAGTACCAGCGCGAAGGTTACGACATGTTCACCGCGATGCTCGACGCGATGAAGGAGGAGACCGTCTCGATCCTCTTCAACGCACAGGTCCAGGTGGAGGCTCCGGCTCCGGCGCTCGGCACGAGTGTCAGCGACATGCTGTCGGGCTTCGGTGGGGACTCCGCCGACGCCGACGCGACCCACATGTTCAGCGGCCCCGGCGAGGACGGGGCGGCGGAGATCCACTCGCAGGCCCAGGAGCTCGCGGGTGTGGCGCCCGCTCCGGCTCCAGCGAACCAGCCCGCTCCGGCGACCGGCAGTCGTCGTGAACGGCGCGAGGCCGAGCGGCGCAACCGCCGCAAGAAGTAGCCTGCGACGACAGCGCCCGGTAGCCGATGCTACCGGGCGCTATTGTTTGTCGATATGAGCGCAGGACTCGCCGCCCTTCTGGACGACATCGCCGTACTGGCCAAGATGGCCGCAGCGTCGTTGGACGACGTCGCGGCGGCCACCGGCCGTGCCAGCACGAAAGCCGTCGGCGTGGTCGTCGACGACACCGCTGTCACCCCCCGGTACGTGCACGGCGTGCGTCCGCAACGCGAGCTGCCGATCATCGGCAAGATCGCGAAGGGGTCGCTGCGCAACAAGCTGTTGATCATCCTGCCCGTCGCGTTGGTACTCAGTCAGTGGCTGCCGTGGCTGCTGACGCCGATCCTGATGGTCGGCGGCACCTACCTCTGCTTCGAGGGGGCGGAGAAGGTCTGGGAACTCGTCTCCGGGCACGGAAAGGCCGAGGAGACCGTCGACAAGATCGGGCCCGAGCAAGAGAAGGCCGTGGTGTCCGGCGCCGTCCGCACCGACTTCATCCTGTCCGCTGAGATCATGGTGATCGCGCTCAACGAGGTCGCCGACGAGCCGTTCGTGTCGCGTGCGGTGATCCTGGTGATCGTCGGTCTCCTGATCACCCTCCTCGTGTACGGCGTCGTCGCGCTGATCGTGAAGATGGACGACATCGGTCTCGCACTGGCGACACGCCAGTCGAAGGTCGTCGCCGCATTCGGTCGCGGCCTGGTCACCGCGATGCCGGTGGTGCTGTCCACGCTGAGCGCAGTCGGCGTGGTCGCCATGTGCTGGGTCGGCGGACACATCGTCCTGCAGGGTGCAGACGAACTCGGTTGGGCGTTCCCGTACGACGTAGTCCACCACATCGAGCACTGGTTTCACGATCTGATCCCGTCGATCGGCGCAGTGATCGGATGGATCGCGAACACCCTCGCGTCCGCGGTGTTCGGCGTGCTGTGGGGAGGCATCGTCCTCGCGATCGTGCACGGCGTCGGATCCCTGAGCGGCAAGGTGCGCGCGTCCGCGCACTGACCTGATCTCGGATCCCGTCGGTGATGGCACCGGCCGGTGTTGGCATGACACGCCCGAACGCGGCGTGTCATGGAACCGGGGTGGATCGGCGTGCGTCCAAAGAGTATGGGCACCATCACACCGGTCGCGGCTCGAGCCGCCGCGGACACCTACACAGCCGAGACACGCATTACCGAGACACGCGCAGCCGAGACACGCACGAGGGGCACTCCGCCGGTCGAGGCGGCACGTGCCGCGCGCACCTGCGTCATCGCGGTGCTGCAGCGGATCCTCGAGGTGCTCGACGGCCGACGACCCTGCGAGCACCTGTCACCGGTCATCACCGAGGAGGTATTCGACCAGATCGTGCTCGCGCTGCGCAAACGGGAGGATGCGGTCGCTCGGGCCCCGGTCCGCGGTCCGACGGTGCGTCTGCGCCGCATCCACTTGCAGATGGTGTCGCCGCGCGCGGCGAACTATTTCGGCACGGTGGAACGCGGGCTGCGGACGCGAGCGGTCGCCGGTCGCGTTGAGGTGCGACGCGTGCGTTCTCCCGGCCGGGGCGTGGTCGAACGGTGGACGATGACCGAGTTCGGCGTCATGTGATGGGTTCGGCGCGCGTTTGTGCGGCGGTCTCTCGCCCCGCAGACGAGGGGCGGGACATTAGACTCGACGCATCATGGTGAATCGATTGTCGGCGGAAGACGCGATGTACTACTTCCTCGACGGGGCAGGAACGAGCGCGCTCACCGGTGCGCTGATGATCGTCGACCCGTCCGGTGTCGCCGACTCCGCCGGCGGCGGCAGACTCGACTACACATCGCTGGTGTCGCTGGTGGAGCGCCGCTTGCAGCTCGTACCGCGGTACCGCCAGGTCGTGAAGGAGGTCGCGCTCGGTCTCGGTCGGCCGCTGTGGGTGGACGACCCCGAGTTCGACGTCACCTACCACGTGCGGCTCTCGGCGTTGCCGCAACCGGGCGCGTCCGTGCAGTTGGAGGAGCTGATCGCACGGTTGTTGTCGCGGCCTCTCGACCGGTCGCGTCCACTCTGGGAGATGTATCTGATCGAAGGGCTCGAAGGCGGGCGTGTCGCTGTCCTCACCAAGTCGCATCGTTGCCTGTTCGGCGTGCCGGACAACTGCGAACTGAGCGAGGCCGTCACCGACGACGTCGTGGCCGGCCGGAGGCTGGACGAGGACCTGTGGCTGCCGACCGACCCGCCGGGGCAGGTCTCCATGACGGTCGGGGCCCTCGCCGAGGCGATGACGCGACCCCGGGACCTCGTGGATTCGTTGTTGCGTGGCAACGGTCCGGTGGCCGACATCTGGTCGGTCGCCGACAAGTCGGCCCGGCTGGTGACGTCGACCGTCCAACAGCTCGTCGACGCCGCACCCGACAGTCCGCTCAACGCCGTCACCACGTCGGCGCGGCTGTTCGCCACGGCCGCGGTGCCCCGCCGGGACTGCGTGCGTATCGCCTCCCGGTTCGACTGCACGTTCAACGATGTCCTGCTCGCGGCGGTGGCCGGCGTGCTGCGTCGCTGGTCGCTGTCGGTGACCGATTCGGTCGGTCACGGTGAGACGGTCCGCGTGATCGTGCCCCTGCGGGCGCGCGACTCCGACACCGCGTCGGACGGCCCGGGCTCGTGGATGCCTGCGAGCGGACCCGAGTTCGTCACCGATCTGCCGGTCGGCGAGGACTCGCCGGTCGTCCGGCTGATGCAGGTGGCCGGTCTCGCCGACCGATACGCGGGCTCGACGAGCCGGATGACGTCGGAAATGAAGCCGCTTCTCCCGGAGCTGGGCATGGTGCCGTTCGGTGAGTTCTCTAGCCGCGCGTTCAGCAGCATCTTCCAGCGGTCGTACAACGTACCGATCTTCTGGAGCGACGGGGTGTCGAGCCGCTTCCTGAACGGTCACCGCATCGAGGAGCTGTACACGGTGCCGACACTCGCGACGCAGCGCGCCCTGGCGATCAGCGTGAACGAGTACGGCGACTCGGTGCAGTTCGCGTTCCTGGCCGACCGGGCCGTCGTCTCCGACCTGCCCGCAATGTCCGGTTACCTCGTCGAGTCGTTCGACGAACTGCTCCATGCCGGCCCGGCCGGCCTGCCGCCCCAGAAGCCATGACAGCCCCAGAAGACGTGACAGCCCCAGAAGACGTGAAAGAGGGAACCCACACGATGCGTGTCTACCTGCCTGCGACGTTGGCGATGATCCAGGAGTTGACCGCCGCCGACGGCTCCGAGTTTGTGCCGCTGAGCGGTACGGGATTCGCCGTGACTCCCGCGCTGCGCGAGGCCTACACGTCGGGTGACGACGAGGAGCTCGGCGAAGTGGCGCTGCGTGAGGCCGCCCGAGCCTCGCTGCGCCTGCTGTCGGCGGACGAGTCGGATCTGCCCGCACGGCGAGTGGTCGTCGTGGCCGACGCCGACGCGACTGTGCGCCCGGATCTCGACGACGCAGTGGTGCGCCTGCCCGGCGGCGTGTCGGCGGCCGACATCGTGGCGGTCCACGTGGACGGAGCCGCCGCCGAAGCCGCGGTCCGCGCCGCGGTGCACGCCGTCGACGCAGCAGATCTCGGTGACGAAGACGCCGAACTGGCCATCGGCGACGTCGAAGACCACGATCTCGGGTGGTACGCGACGCAGGAGATGCCGTTCCTTCTTGACCTCCTGTAGCGGCTTGACCTCCGGTAGCGGGCTTGACCTCTTGTGCGAGCCGGAGGTGAGGTAGCGGCCGGAAATTGTCCGCAAAGGGATCTCAATTGCGGACAGGTTCCGTCCTGTATGGCGGTCAGACTTGCTGTACAAGCTCACCGACTCCATGGAGGACACCATGTACGCACCGGCTCGCGACAATGAGATCACCGGATTCGCCGGCTACATCGACCAACAACTCGACCATCTGCGCGCGTCCCTGTACGGGCTGACCGAGGAGCAGGCGCGACTCACCCCGTGCCGCAGCGCCCTGTCGGTCGGCGGCATCCTCAAGCACATCGCGTACGGGCTGCCGACCGCGACCGTTCGACTCCGCGGAGAGATCGTCGACCGTCCGGTCGACGAGGCGGCGTTCGCGGCGTACCTGGGTAGCTTCGCGCTGACCGACGACGAGACGGCGGCCGCGCTCATCGACCGTTTCGACGCCGACCGGGCCGCGTTCATGGCGGCCGTGCGCGACTGCGATCCGGACGGCGAGTCCGTCGAGCCGCCCGCGCCGTGGGCCGGAATTTTCGACGCCCGACCGATCAAGAATCGCTTCTACCTCGGCCACCAGGTCGAGGAGTTCGCGCGGCACGCAGGCCACGCCGACATCATCCGCGAGGAGATCGACGGGCAGTCGGTGCCCGGGCTCGTGCTCGCGTTGGCCGGCGCTCCCGCCAACGACTTCTTCACGCCGTACCGGGCGGAGCCGGGCACTCTCCTCGCCTGACCTGCATCGCTCGCTCGGTGGCCGTCGTGCCACTAACCTACGGTAGCGTAGGTTAGTGGCACAGGTTAGCGGTTCGATGGATCGGACCGGAACGGGCGGAGGAGTCGAGCATGGGTTGGCGGGAACGATTCGAGGCACCGGTCGCCGGGGTCTCCGGAGGTAAAGCGGCGAACTGGGTGCGGGCGGCCGCGGCGCGCGTGACGACTCCGCTGTTGCCCGACGACTACCTGCACCTGGTGAACCCGCTGTGGTCGGCGCGTGAACTGCGCGGCAAGGTCGTCGCGGTGACGCCGGTGACCGCCGACAGTGCGACCATCGTCATCCAGCCCGGGTGGGGCTTCACCTTTGACTACCACCCAGGGCAGTACATCGGGATCGGCGTCCTCGTCGGCGGACGATGGACCTGGCGCTCGTATTCGCTGACGTCCGAGCCGGACAGCTCCGTGGCCGACCGTACCGTCGCGATCACCGTCAAGGCGATGCCCGAGGGGTTCCTCTCGTCGCATCTGGTGAACGGGCTGACGCCCGGCACAGTTGTGCGTCTGGCGGCGCCCGCGGGCGAGTTCGTCCTGCCTGACCCGCCGCCGGCGAAACTGATGTTCGCCACCGCGGGCAGCGGCATCACCCCGATCATCTCGATGCTGCGGACCCTGGCTCGTCGCGGGCAGCGCGTCGACGCGGTGCTCGTGCACTCCGCGCCGGATGAGGAGGGTGTGCTGTTCCTCGACGAGCTGCGTTCGTTCGAGGCCGCAGGTCTGGTCGACCTCACGCTTCGGCTGACGAGCGTTGACGGCCGTCTCGACGCGACAGCTCTCGACCGACTCGTGCCCGACTGGGGCGAACGGCAGACGTGGGCGTGCGGCCCGAGCGGATTCATTGACATGCTGACGGCGCTGTTCCGGGACGCGGGCCACGACGACCGTCTGCACGTGGAGCGGTTCGCGCTCGAACGCGGCGCGGTGGGTGCGCAGGGCGGCACGGTGACCTTCGGTCGCGGCGGGAAGCAGATCGAAGCAGACGGCGCGCAGACGCTCCTGGAAGCAGGTGAGGAGGCGGGCGTCCTCATGCCGTTCGGCTGCCGGATGGGGATCTGTCAGAGCTGCGTCGTAATGCTGGACAAGGGTTGCGTCCGCGACCTGCGCACCGGTGATGAACACGTCGAAGGCGAACGCGTGCAGACGTGTGTGACGGCCGCGGCGGGGGACTGCACGCTGGACGTGTGAACGCCACTGGCGTTGGATCGGTGAAGGGCGGACTCGATCGGGCTAGACAACCTACGGTTCCGTAACCTACGATTGCGTAAGTTAGTTCCCCGTGCGAGAAGGAGAGACAGTGGCGATTGCCGATGTGCCCGAATACGCGCACCTGACCGATGCCGATGTCGAAGCGCTGGCGGCCGAACTGGACGCCATCCGCACCGACATCGAAGCCGACCGCGGCGAGCGGGACGCCCGCTACCTGCGCAACACAATCCGTTTCCAGCGCGGCCTAGAGTTCACCGGCCGGGCGCTGACGATGGGTGCGAGCCGTCGATCCGTCTGGTGGGCAGGCGCCGCTACCCTCGGCGTCGCGAAGATCGTCGAGAACATGGAACTCGGCCACAACGTGATGCACGGTCAGTGGGATTGGATGAACGATCCCGAAGTGCACTCGACGTCGTGGGAATGGGACATCACCGGGCCGAGCGCGCACTGGAAACACACCCACAACTACATTCACCACAAGTACACGAACGTCCTCGGGATGGACGACGACGTGGGCTACGGCGTGCTCCGGGTGACCCGTGATCAGCGGTGGCGTCCGTTCTACCTCGGCAACCTCGCCTACAACACGGTGCTCGCACTGTTCTTCGAGTACGGCGTCGCCGCGCAGCACCTCGAACTCGGCAAGAAGCGCAAGACGCCGGAAGCCAAGGCCGAGTTCAAGCGCGACCTCAACGACGTCGGACGCAAGATCGGTCGTCAGGTCGCCAAGGACTTCGTGCTGTTCCCGACGATATCCGGGCTCGTCAACCGGTCACCGCGTGCGGCCCGGAAGACGGCGTCGGCGAACCTCCTTGCGAACATCATCCGCAACGTGTGGACCAACGCGGTGATCTTCTGCGGTCACTTCCCGGACGGCGCCGAAAAGTTCACCAAGGCCGACATGGACAACGAGACGCAGGGCCAGTGGTATCTGCGTCAGATGCTCGGTAGCGCCAACTTCCGGTGCGGCCCGGTGCTCGGGTTCATGAGTGGGAACCTGTCGTACCAGATCGAGCACCACATCTTCCCGGACCTGCCAAGCAATCGGCTGGCTGAGATCTCGATCCGCGTGCAAGCGCTGTGCGAGAAGTACGACCTGCCGTACACGACCGGGTCCTTCCCGGTCCAGTACGCGAAGACATGGCGGACCATCGCCAAGCTGTCTCTTCCGAACAAGTACTTGCGTGCGACCAGCGACGATGCTCCGGAGACCGCGTCGGAACGTCGCTTCCGCGACGACGGTCAGCCGCGCCTGACGTCTGCGATCGATGCCCGGACGGGTCGTCGTCGTGGATTGCAGTCGGCGATCGCGGATGGCCGGACGCGCCGCAGGGAGCGTGCAAGCGCATAATGGGGCTTGATGGCGATCTCGGATATCAATGAGTATGCACACCTGACCGACGCAGACGTCGAAGCTCTGGGCGCAGAGCTCGACGCTGTGCGTCGGGAGGTGGAGTCCAGCCGCGGTGAGCGCGACGCGCGGTATCTGCGGCGCACGATCCGCGCCCAGCGGGGCTTGGAGATCCTCGGCCGCGTCGTGCTGCTCGGCAGTCACCGCAAGCCGCTGTGGTGGCTGGGCACCGGTGCGCTCTCGTTGGCGAAGATCATCGAGAACATGGAACTCGGCCACAACGTGATGCACGGTCAGTGGGATTGGATGAACGATCCCGAAGTGCATTCCACGTCGTGGGAGTGGGACATGGTGTGCGCGTCGCCCCATTGGAAGCACTCGCACAACTTCATCCACCACAAGTACACGAACGTGCTCGGCATGGATCACGATGTGGGCTACAAGATCCTGCGGGTCACGCGCGACGAGCCGTGGGAGCCGCGGCGCGCGTTCCAGCCGTTCTTCAACGTCATGTTGGCGGCCACATTCGAGTGGGGGATCGCGCTGCACGACCTCGAGCTCAAAGAGGTTATCGCCGGACGCAAGCCGATGGAGGTCGCCCGCCCGGAGATCCGGAAGTTCGTCCACAAGGCGGGCAGGCAGATGGCCAAGGACTATGCGCTGTTCCCCGTCCTGTCGGGCCCGAACGCCAAGAAGACGCTGACCGCGAACCTGACGGCCAACTTCGTCCGCAACCTGTGGGCGTACGTCGTCATCTTCTGTGGACATTTCCCGGACGGTGCCGAGAAGTTTACGGTGGACACGCTCGAGAACGAGACGCAGGGCCAGTGGTATCTGCGTCAGATGCTCGGCAGCGCCAACTTCGAGTCAGGGCCTGTCCTCGCCTTCATGAGCGGCAACCTGTCGTATCAGATCGAACACCACCTGTTCCCGGATCTGCCGAGCAACCGGTACGCCGACATCTCGGTCCGCGTCCGCGCACTCTGCGACAAGTACGACCTGCCGTACAACACCGGCTCGTTCACCATGCAGTACCTGCGGACGCTGCGGACGATCAACAAACTCGCGCTGCCCGATCGTTTCCTCCGCGACACCACGGACGATGCGCCCGAGACCGCGTCCGAACGACGCTTCGACGCGATCACGCCCCGCGCGAAGGGCCTGCGGACGGCGCTCACCGAACTGAAGTCCCGTCGCAAGCGCGGAGCAGTGCCCGCCCGCTAGCGGTACCCGTTCGGGACGGACCTCATGGTGCGTCACCCTGCGCCTGGGGTTCGTCGCCGACTGTCGCCGTCACCGAGCGCAGCAGTTCCCGCACAGCCATCGCACGACGGTGCGACGCACCGTCGAGTGAGTCGAGGGCGCATTCCGGGTCGGCGGGCGGCCCCAGGTGCGTGCAGCCGCGAGGACAGTCGGTGATGGCGTCGCGCAGGTCGTCGAAGGCATCGATGATCTCGTCCGGGGTGACGTGCGCGAGACCGAACGATCGGATTCCCGGGGTGTCGACCACCCAGCCGCGCCTGCCACCGACCTCCGGGAGCGGCAGTACGACGGACTGCGTCGACGTGTGGCGCCCTTTGCCGACGCCGGAGACGATGCCGGTGGCCCGGTCGGCGTCGGGGACGAGTCGGTTGACCAGGGTGGACTTGCCGACTCCGGAGTGGCCGATGAGTGCGGTCAGTCGGTGCTCGAGGATCTCGCGCAGTTCGTCGACGGAGTCGTCGCGTCCGGCGACCACCACACGTAGGTCCAGGTCGGCGAATTGGGCGACGAACTCGTCCGGGTCGGCGAGATCCGATTTCGTCAAGCACAGGATGGGCGCGAGACCGCCCGCATAGGCGGCGGCGAGCGCACGTTCGACGAAGCCGGTGCGCGGCGGCGGATCGGCGAGCGCGGTGACGATGAGCAGTTGGTCGGCGTTCGCGACGACGATCCGCTCGTACGGGTCGGTGTCGTCGGCGGTGCGCCGCAGCACCGTCTTCCGGTCTTCGACGCGGACGATGCGCGCGAGGGTGTCGGTTCGCCCGGACAGGTCGCCGACGACGCCGACTTGGTCGCCGACGACTACCGGGGTGCGGCCGAGTTCTCTCGCGCGCATCGTGACGATGCGGCGGTCCGGATCGTCGTCGAGGACACATCCCCAACGGCCGCGGTCGACGGAGACGACCATCGCCGTCTCGGCGTCGGCGTGCGCGGGTCGGGTCTTGGTGCGCGGACGGCTGCCTTTACTCGGCCGGATGCGTACATCCGACTCGTCGTACGTCCGCGCGCGGCGGCTCACAACGCGGACCCGGCCATGGTCTCCCACATCGCCACGAAGTCGGGGAGCGTCTTCGACGTGGTCTCGACGTTCTCGATCTCGACACCGGGGACCACAAGCCCCAGCAGCGAACCCGCCGTCGCCATCCGGTGGTCGGCGTAGGTGCGCCAGACGCCCGCGTGCAGCGGTGCGCCGACCACGACGAGGCCGTCGGCGGTTTCGGTCACGTCTCCGCCGAGCCGGTTGATCTCGGTGGAGAGGGCGGTGAGTCGGTCGGTCTCGTGGCCACGCAGGTGCGCGATGCCGCGCAGGGTCGACGTTCCGTCGGCGAGTGCGGCGAGCGCCGCGACCGTCGGTGTGAGCTCACCGACTTCGTGCAGGTCGACGTCGATGGAGTTCAGTCGTTCCGGGCCCGAGACGGTGAGGAGTCCGTCGTCGGACCTGTCCACCGCAGCGCCCATCTGCTCAAGGATCGATACGATCTCTGCGCCCGGCTGGGTAGTGGTGGCGGGCCAGCGGGGCACGCCGACGCGTCCGCCGGTCGCGGCAGCGGCCGCGAGGAACGCTGCGGCGTTCGACAGATCGGGCTCGATCGCCGCGTCGACGGCGCGGATCGGTCCGGGGGCGACGGCCCACGATCCGACCGCGCCGGAATGGTCCGCGCTGCTCGTGACGGTGACGCCCGCGTCGCGGAGCATCGCGATCGTCATCTCGATGTGCGGCATCGACGGGACGGGCGGACCGTCGTGGGTGATGGCGATCCCGTCGGTGAAGCGGGCAGCCGACAGCAGGAGGCCGGAGACGAACTGCGACGACGCCGACGCGTCGAGCGTCACCGCTCCGCCGGTGAGCGCGCCCGTGCCGCGGACGGTGAACGGGAGACTCGACCCGTCGATCGCTGCGCCGAGGTCGCGCAGGGCGTCGAGAACGGTGTGGAGCGGGCGGCTGCGTGCCTGTTCGTCGCCGTCGAACTCGACGTCGCCGGTGGCCAACGCACCGACCGCGGGCAGGAAACGCATGACCGTGCCTGCCAGGCCGCAGTCGACGCGGGCGCCGTGCAGGGGTGCGGGCGTCACGTCGACGATCGTCGGATCATCGATGGCGGGCGTGATCGCGACACCCATGGCGACGAGCGCGTCGATCATCAGATCGGTGTCGCGGCTGCGCAGCGTCCCGGTGACGCGCGACGGTCCGTCGGCCAGTGCCGCGAGGATCAGCGCCCGGTTGGTGATCGACTTGGAGCCGGGAAGGTCGACGACGGCGTCGACGGGGGCGTTGACAGACGGGGACGACCAGGTGACCATGCGTCTCAGTCTTTCATGCGGGCTATCGCAGGTCGCGGCGCAGTGGATGGTCGGCGGGGATCTGCACGAGGATCAGTGACCGGCCGTCCGGGTCGTGGACGGTCATCTCGATCAGTCCCCACGGCTTGGTCTCCGGTTCGGCGACGATCGGGACGTCGGCGCCGACGAGGTCGTCGCGTGCCGCGGCGACGTCGCGGACCTGTAACCAGAGCACGTCGCCGGTTCCGTCGTGCGCCGGCATGTGCGCGGGGATCTCGATGAGACCGGCGCCGGCGTGGAACACCGTGCCGCCGGGGTACTCACGTGCGATCGCCAGGCCGAGTACGTCGCGGTAGAACGCGGTGAGGGCCTGCGGGTCGGTCGAGGTCAGCAGGGTGCGGCTCGTCAGGATCTCCATGGGCCCAGGGTAACGGCGCGCTCGGCGTTCGGGGGCGGGAGACGGGGGAGCGTTCACGCCTCCTTTGCGGCGGCCTCGGTTGCCTCGGCTCCGATGCGATCGAACTCGGCGCCCATCGCCGCGGCGAGAGCCTGCGCGGCGGACAGCGGGCGGACCATGACCACGAAGTCGTCGATCTCGCCGTCGGCGTTCACGTGAATGAAGTCGCAGCCGGTGAGAGTTTTTCCGTCGATGGTCGTCTCGAATCGCAGCGCGTGGTCCCGGCCGTCCTCGCTGGTGTACTCGCCGACGTAGCGGAAGCCGTCGCCCATCACCCGCATCACGCCGCGCAGGATCGCGGCCGTGATGTGGCGGCCGAGGTACGGCTGGAAGGCGACCGGGCTCGTGAAACGGATGTCGTCGGCGAGTAGTGCCTCGATGGCGCTCTCGTCTCGGGCCTCGACGGCTTGGCGGAATGCGCGCATGACATCTCCTTAGTCAAAAAGTTGAGTATGGAGAGTATGCGTCAGCGACCGTCGAGTTGTCTAGGGCTGCTTGACTAAGGTGGGGTGATGGCTCTTAGGCACGCGCTCCTCGCTTCGCTCCTCACCGTGGGCGAGGCGTCGGGGTACGACCTGGCGAAGGAATTCGATCCGGCGCGCGCCACGTTCTGGGTGGCGACGCCGCAGCAGATCTACCGGGAGCTCGACGGCATGGAGACCGCGGGTCTGGTGTCGGTTCGCGTCGTGAGGCAGAGCGCGCGGCCGGACAAACGGATGGTGAGTCTCACCGACGCGGGGCGCGCCGAACTCACCGCCAATTCGCGGTCCGGTGCGAAACCCACCGCCATCCGAGACGAGTTGATGGTGATGGTGCAGAGCGTGTCGGTCGGCGATCGAGACGCGGTGCGCATGACCGTCCGCGATCGGATGGAAGCAGCGCGCCGAAAACTCGCGCACTACGAACGCCTCGAGACGACCTACCGGGCCGGCCGGGACGACGACGCGGTCTACGCGGACAGTCGAGTGGCCGGGCCCTACCTCGCGCTGCAGCGCGGGCTGAGTTTCGAACGCGAGAACATCGCTTGGTGCGAGACGGCGCTGAAGGTGCTGGCGGGCAAGGACGACGATGCCTGAGCTCAGCGCCGGAATCCTGCTGTACCGCAGAACCTCTGACGCGCTCGAGGTATTTCTCGTCCACCCCGGCGGGCCGTTCTTCTCGCGTAAAGATCACGGCGCCTGGTCGGTTCCGAAAGGCCTCGTCGACCCCGACGAGGACCTGCTCGACGCCGCGCGACGCGAGTTCGTCGAGGAAACCGGCCACGACGTGCCCGACGGCGACCCCCACGACCTCGGGGAAGTCCGGCTCAAGAGTGGCAAATGTGTCCGGGCGTTCGCCGTTGAAGGCGACGTGGATGCGCAGGCGATCGTCAGCAACACCTTCGAACTCGTGTGGCCGCCGAAATCCGGTCGGACGCAGACGTTTCCGGAAGTCGATCGGGCCGGGTGGTTCACGCTCGCCGCGGCCGCAGACAAACTCAACGCGGCGCAGGGCGACTTCCTGACGCGGTTGCCGCAACGCTGATTACAACGCGGCGACGAACGCGCCCAGACGCTCGATGCCGAGCGAGAGCTCCGCTGACGACGCCGCATACGACAGTCGGACGTACTGTTCGGCCCCGACGGCCCCGAAGTCTTTGCCAGGGGTGAGGGCGACGTGGGCGTCCGCCAGTGCGCGGTCGCAGAAATCGGTGGCGGACAGGCCGGTCGCGTTGACATCGACGTAGACGTAGAACGCACCGTCGGGCGGCACGGGGACCTCAAGCCCGATGCGGGCGAGGCCGTCGGTCACCAGTGCGCGCCGATCACGGAGCGTCGCCCGGCGCTCCTCGGCGACGGCGATCGTCTCCGGCTCGAAGCACGTCAACGCTGCGAACTGGGCGGGAGTAGGCGGACAGATGTAATAGTTCTGGGCGAGCCGTTCGGCGACCGGCACCATCTCGTCTGGCACGATCGCCCACCCGAGACGCCAGCCGGTCATCCCGAAACACTTGGAGAAACTGTTGACGACGATCGCGCCCGGGTCGTCCGCGGCGACGCTGCGGCGTTCACCGTCGGCCAGGCCGAGGTAGATCTCGTCGACGATCCGCCAGCCGTCCCGTTCCCGGGCCAGCGCGCACAGGTCGACGAGTTCGTCGTATGCGAGCGAAGTGCCCGTCGGGTTCGACGGCGACGCGACCATAACGCCGCGAGTCGACTCCGACCACGCCCGTTCGACGGTCGCCGCGTCGAGTTGGAAACGAGACGTCGGATCGGTCGCCAGGAGTCGGACGTCGGCCCCGAAGCTCTCCGCGAACCGCCGGTTGCACGGATATGACGGATCGCCGACCAGGACCTCGTCACCCGGATCGATGAGCGCCGCACACGCTAGCAGGAGGGCGGCGGAGGCTCCCGTCGTGACGACCACTCGACTCGGGTCGACCGGTGCGCCGAAATGCTCGCCGGAGAAGCGTGCGATCGCCGCCCGGAGGTCGGGGAGACCCAACGCGCCCGTGTACGCGAGCGGTCGGCCGTCGCTCAGCTCGCGAACGGCTGCCAGGAACGCGGGCGGAGCCCCGAAGTCCGGCTCGCCGATGTTGAGCTTCACCACGTGATGTCCGTCCGCCTCGAGTTCGGCGGCACGCCTGCCGAACTCCATGGCGAAGAACGGGGAAACGGCCTCGGCGCGGCGAGAGAATCGCATGCGGCCATCGTATGACGGTCGCGGCAGCGTCAATCGGCGGGCGGGCGGTCCAGTCGGCCGCCCCTTACTCGGCCGCCCCCTACTCGGGCACCACGTTGAACTCGTCGGGGTTCGGGCCGAGACGTCGGTTCGCGTCGAGGGCGTCGATGCGTGACATCTGTTCGTCGGACAGTTCGAAGTCGAAGAGCGCGATGTTCTCGGCTGCGCGGGCGGCCGTCGACGACTTCGGGAAAATGATGTCACCGCGCTGTATGTGCCAGCGCAAGGTCACCTGGGCGACGGTGCGACCGACCTCGGCGCCGATTGCCGCGAGCACTGCGTCGTCGAGGACGGCGCCCTGCCCGATCGGCGCCCACGCCTCGGTGACGACGCCGTTGGCGGTGTTGAAGGCGCGCAGCGACGGCTGGGGGAAGTAGGGGTGGACTTCGATCTGGTTGACGGCTGGGACGATCGCGGTCTCGGCGAAGAGCCGCTCCAGATGCGTCTGTTGGAAGTTCGAGACGCCGATTGCGCGTGCCTTCCCCGTCTCGTACTCGCCTTCCAGCGCCCGCCACGTCTGGACGTAGTCGCCGACCTCAGGGAGCGGCCAGTGGATCAGATACAGGTCGAGGGGACCCAGGTCGAGGGCGTCGATGGACACGGCGATTCCGGCGACGGCATCGGCCGGATCGTGGCGATTGTTGTTTAGTTTGCTGGTGACGAAGACCTCGTCGCGAGCGAGGCCGGACTCGCGGACGGCCTCGCCGACCTGCTTCTCGTTGCCGTACATCTGCGCGGTGTCGATGTGGCGGTAACCGGCCTCCAGCGCGGTCAGCACAGCACCCTTCGTGTCCGCGGGCGGGATCTGGAAGGTGCCGAACCCGAGCTGGGGGATCTGCACGCCGTTGTTCAGGGTGATGGTGGGAACAGTGTTATCGGCCATGGCTAGTGCAACGAGCCGCGGCGGGGCGGGTATTCCCGCGAGAGCGTCGGCGCGCGAGGGTCCCATCCGCGCGCACAGGCAAGGGCGGCCGACAGATGGGGGAGGACCCTGAACTTCCCCTGGTTTCGGCTTCCGGTTACTGCTTTTCCCAGGTGGCGGTGGCACGGTGGACGCATGAGCACATTTACAGAGAACAACACGGGTACCTCGTCCGGGACGTCGTTCTGGAAGATCGTCGCCATCGTCATCGCGATCCTCGTCGTGGTCTCGCTGATCGGGCCGATCGTCAAGGCGGTGTTCTGGATCGGCCTGTTCGCACTCGCGGTGGTCGGCGCCTACTCGATCTTCAAAGCGAAGAGCTGACGAGACCTACGATGTCCGTATGACACGCAGACTCGTCGCAACCGACTACGGCTCACCGGCCTCCGTCCTCTCCGTCGTCGACGAAGCCGATCCGACGGCAGGTGACGGCCAGGTGGTCGTCGCAGTCACCGCAGCAGGCCTCAACCCGTTCGACGTCAAACGCGTCACCGGGGACATGAGCGCGAACCCGTCCGCTCTGCCGTTGGCCCTCGGCGGGGAAGCAGCAGGAACTGTCGTGGAGACCGGACCGGGAACGGACCACTCCATCGGCGACCGAGTGGCCGTTTATCCGGCGGTCGGCGCGTTCGCCGAACGTATCGTCGCCGACGCCGATGCCGTGCACCGCATTCCGGAGGGAGCGTCCGTCGACGCCGCGGCGGGCCTTCTGCTCGCAGGCGTCACCGCCTACGACACCGTCGTCACGCTCGCCCTCGGTGCCGACGACACGGTGCTCGTGCACGGCGGCTCCGGCGCGGTCGGTTCGGTAGCCGTCGCCCTCGCTGTCGCCCGCGGTGCGCGCGTCGTCGCCACCGCGTCGTCGGCGAACCACGACCATCTCCGCGACCTGGGCGCGATGCCGATCTCCTATGGCGGCGACATCGCGGAAGCGGCCCGCGACGCCGTGCCCGACGCTGTCACCGCCGTCATCGACACGGCAGGCACCGACGCCGCGATCGATGCATCCCTGCAGTTGGTTCCTGCCGACCGGATCGTCAGCATCGCAGCCTGGGGTCGCGCGGACGACGGCATCGTGCTGTTGAACGGATCGAGCGCAGACAGTCGCGCGCACCGCAGAGCCGCCGTGGCGCCGCTGCTCGATGCCCTCGCCGACGGCCAGATCACGGTCGACATCGTGGGAACGTTCGCACTCGGCGACGCCGCGCGAGCCTTTGAGGCACTGTCCGGTAGGCATCCGCGCGGCAAGTACCTCATCAAACCCTGAGGTCGCCCGGTCGCCCGAACCTTGTCGGTCGCCCGAGACCTTGTCAGTCGAGCCCGTGCGGGATACCCTGTGACGCCAGGTAACAGCTACTGGGTGAGGGGACGCACATGAGTCGCGCGACCGATTTCGAGGCGATCATCGTCGGGGCAGGTTTCGGCGGCATGGGCGCCGCGATCGAACTCAAACGGCAAGGGGTCGAACGCCTCACGATCCTCGAACGCGAAGACGACCTGGGCGGCACCTGGCACGTCAACCACTACCCGGGGCTCGCCGTCGACATCGCGTCCGTCACGTACTCGTACTCCTTCGAGCCGAACCCGTCGTGGTCGCGGCTGTTCGCGCCCGGCGCAGAGTTGAAGAAGTACGCCGAGCACGTCGCCGACAAGTACGATCTGCGCCGGCACATGGAGTTCGGCGTCGTCGTCGCGAGCGCCTCGTGGGACGATGACGCGGACGTGTGGACGGTCCGCACCGACGACGGCCGTGCGCTGACCTCGCGATACCTGGTGACCGCGACCGGGTTCCTGTCCCAGCCGTACACCCCGGACTTTCCCGGGATCGACTCGTTCGCGGGCGAGATCATCCACACGACCGCGTGGCGCGACGGCTACGACTTCACCGGTAAGAAGGCTGCGGTGATCGGCACCGGGGCCACCGCCGTGCAGCTGATCCCGGAGATCGCGCGGACCGCCCGCCGACTCACGGTGTTCCAGCGCACCCCGATCTGGGTGGTGCCCAAGGTCGACTTCCCGATCCCGCGCCCGGTGCGCAAGCTCTTCGCGGCCGTCCCCGTCACGCAGAGGGCGGCACGAGCGGTCAACACGTCCCTGCTGGAGATGCTGATGGTCTTCGGTGTCCTGCACTACCGGCAGGCCAAGCCGGGAAACCAGCTGGCGGCGCTACTGGCGAAGGCACATCTGCGTACGCAGGTCCGCGACGCGGCGACTCGCCGACAGTTGACCCCGTCGTACGACTTCGGCTGCAAACGCCCGACGTTCAGCAACAGCTACTTCCGAGCGTTCAACCGGGACGACGTCGACCTCCAGACGTCGTCGATCGTCCGGGTGGAGCCCGACGGGATCGTCGTCGACGGGCCTGACGGCGACGAACTCAAGGTTGAGGTCGACACTCTGGTGCTGGCGACCGGGTTCAACCTGTGGGACGTGAACTTTCCGGCGTTCACCATCACCGGCCGGAACGGTCGCGACCTGGGGAAGTGGTGGCGCGAGGGCAGATTCCAGGCGTACGAGGGGATCACCGTCCCCGAGTTCCCGAACTTCCTGACCCTCAACAGTCCGTACTCGTACAGCGGTCTGTCGTACTTCACCACCATCGAGGGCCAGATGCGCCACATGGCGAGGCTGTTCGGTGAGCTGCGGCGACGCGGCCGCTCGCGATTCGAAGTGACGGCGGAGGCGAACGAGAAGTTCCTCGACGACGCGACGCGACGACTGGGTGACTCGGTGTTCTATGCGGGCGACTGCTCGCGGTCGCGGAGCTACTACTTCAACCAGCACGGTGAGGCGACGCTCCTGCGCCCACAGTCGACCCTGTCGACGCTGCGTGAGATGGATTCGTTCCCGCTCGATGACTACACCTACGCGTGACGCCTTATCAGCGGAAGCGGCTGCGATACTCCTCGGCGACCTCGTCGGCGCGCTTGATCTTCACGGCGTCGACGAGCGACGCGTCTAGGCCGTTGTTGACCAGCAGATGTCGCCGGTAGACGCGGATCAACGCGATCTGGAAGTACAGGAACGGGATGATGATCAGCAGCATCATGCCACCGCGGATCCATAGTTCCCCCGGAATGAACGCGAAGGCGACGAGCAGCGGGATCACCGGGATGAGTCCGCGGATCAGATACCGGCGTACGTGGCCGGGCCCGGTGAGATCCTCGCGCACCCAGTCGCGCATGGATGCGGGGAGCGGGCGGCCCAGCAGATAGCCGATCTTCTGCAAGGGGCCGGGCCGGGTGTCACTCATGTGCGCCATCATCTCATGGTTCGAGTCCCGGGCAGATCGGCCGCCTCACGCGGGCGGCCGCCGTGGACAGAACGATTAGAGCGGGTCGAGCAGTTCGGGGCCGTTGTTCATGACCCGATTCACCAGCGGCGACACCTCGCGGATCGTGATCCGGTCGACGAGGTCGTTCGTGGGCGGCGCGAGCAGCGCAGGGTCCACGGGCGAATCCGGGTCCAGCCAGGCGTCCCAGTGCTCCAACGGCATGATCAGCGGCATCCGGTGGTGGATGTCGGTGAGGGCGCCGACAGCGTCCGTCGTGATGATCGTCGTGCTCGACACCCACGCCGTGTCGTCGCCCGCCGCCCGTGCCTGCGCGGGGCGCCACGCGGCCCACAGCGCGCCCATGAACAGTCGGGTGCCGTCTTCGGGCGACATGAAGTACGGGACCTTCGTCGGCTTCCCGCCCGGTCCCGGCGGTCCCGGCTTCCACTCGTACCAGCCGTCCATCGGGACGAGTGCCCGCTTGCTCTTCAACGAGTTGCGGAACGCCGGCTTCTCGGCGAGCGACTCGGCGCGCGCATTGAACAGGAGTGGCCCCTTGCCGAGTTCCTTTGTCCACGACGGCACCAGCCCCCACCGCATGGCCCGGACCCGGCGGACGGCGTCGCTGTCGGGTTCGTGGGAGTCATGACGCTGCACGACGGTCATCACGGTGCTCGTGGGTGCGACGTTGTAGTTGCCGGTTGCGAACTTCTCGGCGGCGTCGGAATCGCTCACCTCGTTTCGCGCGTCGATCTCGGCGGCGAGCCGTGCCGGATCGGTGGTCACTGCGTAGCGTCCGCACATGGGATACATGCTGGCACGGAAGACGTTCGGTGTGCACGGAACAAGATCGGCGGGTCCGGTGTTGCAAGATCTGGAAAGCCGGTTCGTAGACGAGAACGCCGGATACACGAGAACGCCGGATACACGAGAATGACTGGGAGGTGAACGACGCCGTGACCACAGCGACTGCGGGTCTGCTCGAGCCGAAACTGGTGATCGGGTGGCCGTTGGACGAAGACGGCGCACCGGAATCGCTAGACTTGACCGAACCAGCGTCAAGTGAAGGGAACTCCGTGTCGGACACCCAGGTCCCGCCCGAATCGAGCGGCCACGAGGAGACGGAAGCCGAGCTCACCGAGCGATTCGAGCGCGATGCGCTCCCGTTGCTCGACCAGCTCTACGGCGGTGCGCTGCGAATGACGCGCAACCCGGCCGACGCGGAAGACCTCGTGCAGGAGACGTACGTGAAGGCGTTCTCCGCCTTCTCGTCGTTCCGTGAAGGAACCAATCTGAAGGCGTGGATGTATCGCATCCTCACCAACACCTACATCAACTCGTATCGGAAGAAGCAGCGCCAGCCCGCGCAGTACCCGACTGAGGAGATCACCGACTGGCAGCTCGCGGCGACCGCCGAACACACGTCGACGGGACTGCGGTCCGCTGAGATCGAGGCGCTCGACGCGCTGCCCGACCAGCAGATCAAGGACGCCCTGGCTCAACTGCCCGAAGACTTCCGAATGGCCGTGTATTACGCGGACGTCGAAGGTCTGCCCTACAAGGAGATCGCCGAGATCATGGACACCCCCATCGGAACGGTGATGTCCCGACTGCATCGTGGACGACGCCAACTGCGCGGCCTGCTCGCCGACGTGGCCGCGGAGCGCGGCATCGGCCGGACCGGGGAGGCCGTCCGATGAGTGCGGGAGTACCCGAGCGCGACGAGCAGTTCGAGATCCTCGACTGTTCGGCGGTCGTCGCCGACATCTGGCTGCTGCTCGACAACGAGTGCGATGCCGGTGCCCGCGAACGGCTGCAGGGGCATCTCGACGGATGCCCGAGCTGCCTGGAACACTACGGTGTGCAGCGCCAGCTCAAGGCGCTCATCAGCCGCAAGTGCGGCGGTGACGCGGCGCCCGAGGGGCTGCGTGAACGGCTCCGGGTGGAGATCCGTCGGTCGGTGACCATCCAGCAGAGGACGTTCGGCGCCGACCAGTAGCGGTCGAAACGCGGCTGGGAAACGTGAACGGCCCGGTCCTCCCATCGAGGGGGACCGGGCCGTTTTCCGCATTCACGCTCAGGCGTTGGGACGCTTGCCGTGGTTGGCTGCGTTCTTCTTGCGGCTACGCTTCTTACGTCCGCGCTTACCCATGACGGACCTCCTTCTCCAGTGTGCACGTGCGTCGGCCATTGTTTCACGTCGTGGCGGGACTGTGCTAATCGCGCGGTGCGCCCGGACGCCGCGCAGCCTCGGCTACGATCAGTCCATGCCTGAAGACGTCGTCGCTGAAATCGTCGCAACCGTCCTCGAGGTCGCCGTCGACGAGGGCCAGCCGGTCGCCGTCGGCGACACCCTGGTCCTGTTGGAATCGATGAAGATGGAGATCCCGGTGCTCGCCGAGGATCCCGGCACGATCGGCCTCGTCAAGGTGAAGGTGGGCGACGTCATCCAGGCGGGCGACGTCATCGCCACGTACCGGGTCTGACGCGCGCGGCCCGTGGCGACCCTCTCCGATCTCCTCGCCGAACACACCAGCCTGCCTGACGCCGCCGCAGCGCATCTGCAGCGTCTCGTCGCCGAATGGCAGCTGCTGGCCGACCTCTCGTTCGCCGATTACCTGCTCGCGGTCAGCGGTGAGGACGGCAACCTCGTCTACGTCGCCCAGTGTCGACCGAACACGGCGTCGACCGTCTTCCAACAGGACGAGGTCGGTCACCGCGTGGCGCGGCCCGCGAGCCCGCAGGGCGCCAACCCGTTGATCACGGCGGCGTTGGCGAGCGGTCGTATCGAACAGGACGGGATCGCAACGCGGTTCGGGCATCTGCTCATCGACCGGATCGCGGTTCCGGTGACGTTCGACGGCCAGGTGATCGCCGTACTCGGCCGTGCCGGGGACGCTTCGGAGACCCGGCCCGCGTCGCCGCTGGAGGCCGCATACCGGGACGCAGCCCAGACATTGTGCGAGATGGTCGTCGAGGGGACGTTCCCGCTCGACGAGGCGAACACGCTAGGGCTTTCGACACCGCGTGCGGGTGACGGATTCATCCGCGTCGACTCGGCCGGACGCGTCGTGTACGCGAGCCCGAACGCGCTGTCGGCGGTGCACCGCATGGGGTGGACGACCGATCTCTCGGGTGTGGTCGTCGCCGACCTGGTGGCGCGCCTGCTCACCGACCCGTTCGAGTCGGCCGATGCGGCCGCGATGATCGAGTCGGCCGTGGGCACCGCACTGCCCGGGCCTGATCTCGCCCTGCGCATGGAACTCGATGCACGCCGAGCCAACGTTCTGGTCCGTGCGGTCCCGCTGCGCGCGCGCGGACAATCGCGGGGGGCGGTGCTGTTGATCCGCGACGTCACCGAGGTGAAGCGTCGTGACCTCGCCTTGATCAGCAAGGACGCGACGATCCGCGAGATCCATCATCGCGTCAAGAACAATCTGCAATCGGTGTCGGCGCTGCTGCGTCTGCAGGCGCGTCGGTCAAGCAACCCGGAGACGACGCAGGCCCTGGGCGAGGCTGTGCGTCGCGTCTCCTCGATCGCGCTGGTGCACGAGATGCTGTCGGGGAGCGTCGACGAGGAAGTGGACCTCGATGCGATCGTCGACCGTGTCGCGACGTCGCTGGTGGACGTGACGTTGCCGGACGGTGGCGGGTCACGGGTGGCGATCCGCCGCGACAGTCGCCTCGGCGTGCTGTCCGCGGATCTCGCCATGCCGCTGGTGATGGTGTTGACCGAGGTCTTGCAGAATTCGATCGAGCACGGCTTCTCGCCGGGACAACAGGGCGCGCTGATCGTCGTCGACGCGGTGCGGGACGTCCGCGCGCTTCAGGTGCGCGTCACCGACAACGGCAAGGGCCTGCCCGAAGGCTTCGATCTCGCGGCGTCGGACCGTCTCGGCCTGCAGATCGTGCGGACTCTCGTCTCCAACGACCTGCGGGGGCGTATCGAGATCGGGCCGGTGCGCGGCGCGAGCGGCACCCGCGTCGAACTCGACATCCCACTGCACTGACCCGTGGTGCGCGAGCGGCGAGTGATGCTGCTGGTGGGGCGAGCCGAAGCCGCAGCGCGGTAGTACCGCTGGGTTGTTGCACGAAGGAGGGCCCCGACCGATGGTCGAGGCCCTCCCTGATGGATTGTCTGCGAGTCAGACGACGCTGCGGGCGCGGGTGCGCGCGTTGCGGCGCTTGAGTGCGCGACGCTCGTCCTCGCTCATGCCGCCCCAGACGCCTGCGTCCTGGCCGGTCTCGAGGGCCCAGGCGAGGCAGTCTGCCGTCACCGGGCAGCGCTGGCATACCAGCTTGGCATCAGCAACCTGCGCGATCGCCGGTCCGCTCGTACCGACCGGGAAGAACAGCTCCGGGTCTTCATCGCGGCAGATGGCTTTGTGGCGCCAGTCCATGACACTTACTCCTTCAAATACAACATCGTTGTCGTGCGCAGGGCGCACGAATGTACATCGTTCGTCTTTGTGGGCTGCAACGACGGAAGTCGCCATCAGATCTGAACCGTGGTGAGTGCAGAAAGGCGGGGCCGGTTGTTGCGGTCATTAACTGTTGTACTACTGTGCGGTTACGTTTGGCTATAGCCCGGCGCTGAATGCTGGATACGTCACAAGGGGTTGGCAGAGAAGTCAACTTATGCGTACCGGCAGGTAACTATTGCGTCAACTCGGTAGTGGAGCCGCTACGACATCGAGGACATGACGGCGGTAGCCGAAGTCGAGTCCGGTGTATTCGCCCAGGTAGTCGCCGTCCATCTGGACGTCGGCCGGCTCGTCGCACCGGAACCGGACCCACTCGACATCGTCGTCGCGGTACAGGTGTGCGGCCTTCGGATCCTTCGCGCGCAGCAGCTTCGAGCCGAGCATGAGGTTCCGGGGGACTGAGACCGACGTCGCAGCGAAGATGCCGAGGCCGTGTTCGAAGTCGGTGCCGGGATTGGTGCGGATCGGCGTCGTGCCCAAGTACGTCCACGGGCCGGTGTTGCTGACGAAACCGAACCGGACGCCGTCGATCGGCGCGTGGTCGGGGACTTCGACGGTGAACGAGGGTGGCGTCACCGATGGCCGGAAGAACGAGCCCAGCGTGGTTCGCAGATAGCGTCCGGCCGTCGCCTTGCGACCTTTGTGGCGCAACTCCTCCATGCGGCGCACGACGATCGCGTCCATGCCCATGCCGGCGTTGAACAGGAACCAACGGTCCAATGTGTGGCCGAGGCTGATGGGGCGGCGGGCTCCGGAGTCGAGCAACGTCATGAGTTGGGCGGTCGCCGCGAGCGGATCACGGCTGATGTCGAGAGCGCGGGCGAACACGTTCGCGCTGCCGCCCGGCACCACGCCCAGAGCAGGCACTGTGCCGCGGTCGGGGGCGGCGCCCGACGGCGCGCCGAGCATTCCGTTGGCCACCTCGTTCACCGAACCGTCACCGCCATGCACGACGACGGCGTCGTATCCGTCCTTGACCGCGCGGGCGCCGAGCTCTCCGGCGTGACCCCGATGCGTGGTGCGCTCGATGTCGACGGTGAATCGGGACGCCAGGGTGTTGGCCAGCGCATCGCGTCCCTCAGCCGTGGTGAAGGTCGCGAACGGGTTCGTGATGAGCATGACGCGCACGAGAGCACACGTTATAGCGTCTACGCGGTCCGGACACAATCGAGCGGCGGACCCTTCCGGTGCCGACTTCGGCGTGTCGTTCCTGCGACGCGCGTAAACCTACACCGGACGGCACGCACATCCACCTATAGAGCACTGCGCGTCCTGTGCGGTGTAGGTCGTCACCGCACGTCGACGTGTCGCCGTGTTCGGGACGCGTCGAGGCCCCGGCGAGCGCTCGCGGCGCGCCCCGACTTACCCTGGAGTACGTGAGCAGTCCCGATTCCGAGCGAACGACGCCTGCCGTCCCGTCGACGCTGCGCTGGGCCGGATGGATTATCACGCTACAAGGCGTGATAGGCGTGATCGTCGCCGTCGTCTACGTGATCCGCGAAGCGAGCGGCCACCACGAGGACGCCATCAGTGGGTACGGTTCGGCGGTCTGGTTCGCCGTGATCGGCGGCGGCGTGCTCGCAGGCGGAATCGCGTTGATCCGCGGCCACCGGTGGGGGCGGGGGATCGGGATGATGGCGCAGATACTGTTACTGCCGGTTGCATACGCGCTGCTCACGGCCAGTCACCTGCCGTTGCTGGGCGCTCCTGTCGGGATCGTCGCATTGGCCTGCCTGGGACTGTTGTTCGCGCCCGCCTCCCTGTCCTGGCTCAACGCAGACTCGCTGCCGCCCGACGCGCGCTGAGGGAGCGCCCCTCCTCGACCCCGGACGGGGGACGTAGGGTATGGGCCATGACGCGCATCCTTGCCATCGCAAACCAGAAGGGCGGCGTGGCGAAGACCACGACGACCGCGTCGGTCGGCGCGGCTCTCGCAGACCAGGACGTGTCCGTTCTGGTCGTCGATCTCGATCCCCAGGGCTGCTTGACCTTCTCACTCGGGCACGATCCCGACCAGATCTCCAAGTCGGTGCACGATGTGCTCATCGGCGCCGAGGACATCGCCGACGTGCTCCTCGATACCGATGACGGCATGACGCTGCTCCCGGCCACCATCGACCTCGCGGGCGCCGAAGCGCTCCTTCTGATGCGTCCCGGCCGTGAGTATGCGCTCAAGCGCGCGCTCGCCGAAGTCGCACAGGACTACGACGTGGTGCTCATCGACTGCCCGCCGTCACTCGGCGTCCTCACCCTCAACGGGCTGACCGCGGCCGACGAGGTCGTCGTGCCGCTGCAGTGTGAGACGCTCGCACACCGAGGCGTCGGCCAATTGCTCCGGACTGTGACCGAGGTCCAGCAGATCACCAACCCCGAGCTCACGATGCTCGGCACGGTGGCGACCCTGTTCGATGCGCGCACCACCCACAGCCGGGACGTGCTCGCCGACGTCTCCGACCGTTACGAGATGCCGGTCCTCGATCCGCCGATCCCGCGCACCGTCCGATTCGCCGAAGCATCGGCGTCCGGATCGACGGTGATGCGCGGCCGCAAGAACAAGGGCGCGACCGCCTACCGCGAACTCGCCGACAACCTGCGCGCCTACTGGGACGGTGCTGACCTGGCCACGTACGAGGCCGGGGAGCAGTAGAGGGAACCCGCAGCGAGACGTCAGGCAGGCGGGCGCAGGCCGACGACGGTGTCGCCGCGCTGCTCGACGACGGTGTCGCCGAGGACACGGAGAGCGACGGTTCCGTCGTAGCCGTCGCGATCGACCGGGATGGTGCGGACCTCGTGGCCATCGGACAGTTGACGGACGCTGATCCC
Source organism: Gordonia liuliyuniae (assembly GCF_021738805.1). Classification (NCBI taxonomy): domain Bacteria; kingdom Bacillati; phylum Actinomycetota; class Actinomycetes; order Mycobacteriales; family Gordoniaceae; genus Gordonia; species Gordonia liuliyuniae. Next base: position 280,089 of record NZ_JAKKOR010000001.1, read on the forward strand.
ACCGGGAGTCGGCAGCAGCAGTTCGCCCGCCATGACCGCGCCGGTGCCGACCGTGCCGGGCACCTCGAACATGACGTTCCCGCTCGTCCCGTCGAGGACTGCGGTGCCAGTGCCCGTCCAGAACATGACGACTCCCGCGTCCACCGACGGCCGCCCGGCGGGTTCGGTAGCGCCGGCGATCGGCCGGGTGGCTACCGGCTCGGCCTGGGTCGAGAACACCCGTACCGACGGTCCCGGCACACGGTGTACCTCACCGGTTGCGTCGGTGCCCGGGTCGTACACCGTGAAACTCGTGGCTCCGCCCGCCACCAGCCGGGGTGCCGGGCCGTGTGAGGTCTGGGTGAGCATCGTCGTACCCCACTGGACGACCTTCTCCTCGGAGTCCTCCGCCGAGCCGAGGACGGTCAGTCGATACCCGTAATCGCCGTCGCACCGTTCGATGACGGCGACGCGGTTCGCGCCTGGGAGCGCCGAGTACAGACGGCAATGCGAGCGGTCGGGTGCGACGCCGGGGTTCACCGGTGCGTCGACGCGACCATATTCGATACCGCGGACCAGATTGGTGCCCCACGTCTCGAGTCGGGTGGTGCCCGCCGAGACGGCGTAGTCGCCGTCGAACGACAGGTCGACCGCCCCGTCGGCGTCGGAGGCGCGTTCGGCGACCCGCAGCCCGGTGCCACCGTTCAGTGCGGTCACCTGGCTGCAGCCCCGCCGGTCGCGGTACACGCCGAGGACGAGGTCCTCGCCACCCGGCCACGCCGCCAACGCCCCGCACAGGGGCAGATCGCGGTGGTAGCGCCAGCGCTGCGCACCGGACGCCGGGTCGAGCGCTGCGACGGTGCCGTCGTCGGCAACGATCACGGACGCGGCAGTCAACTGCGGGACTGTGGTATCCGCGGACGGCGCCGACCACGCCTGGATGAGCGCGCCCGGTGTCGCCTCGGCGGGCAGCGGGGCGTCGGGCGCCGCGGCAGCGGTCGTCAGGTCGGAGTGTCGTGCGCTGCTTCCGGCCCACACCAGGACGCCCGCGACGACAGCAGCCACCACCAAGACGGCGGTCACGATCAGGTCGAGGCGGGTACGGCGTTCCGGCGCGATCCGAACTCCCATATCGGCGACAGTACGGAAGAGGTCAGTCCGCCGTGGCCTCGCCCGCGGGCTTGCCGCCCGACCGACGGCGACGGCGACGCGGACGACGCGGCGTCTCGTCCCCGGCCTCGGTCTTGTCCGCGGTCTCTACTGTGGCCTTCTCCGGGGCCTTCTCTGGGGCCTCGCCCGCCGTGTTCTTCGACGGTGCCTGCCCGTCGACCGTTTCGCCGCCGCGCGTGCGGCGACGGGCGCGCGTCCGGCGCTTCTCGGGTCGGTCGGCGCGCGCCTCGCGGCGCTCCTCAGACGTCTGTCGGGCGCCCGCGACGCGGCCGTCCGCGTCGGCCGGGATGTTCATCTCCTCGCGGAGGTGGTCAGACGTCGAGTACGTCTCGACCGGTTCGGGCATTCCGAGCCCGAGTGCCTTGTCGATGAGTTCCCAGCGGTGGAGTTCGTCCCAGTCGACGAGGGTGACGGCAATGCCGGTGCGGCCCGCGCGTCCGGTGCGGCCGATGCGGTGCACGTACGTCTTGTCGTCGTCGGGGCACTGGTAGTTGATGACGTGCGTGACGTCGTCGATGTCGATGCCGCGGGCCGCGACGTCCGTCGCGACGAGCACGTCGACGCTTCCGTCGCGGAATTTGCCGAGCGACTTCTCGCGGGCCACCTGGCCGAGATCACCGTGCACGGCGCCGACCTTGAAGCCGCGCTCGGCCAGGTCGTCGGCGACCTTCTGCGCGGTCCGCTTTGTGCGGGTGAAGATCATCGTCGCGCCGCGACCCTCGGCCTGCAGGATGCGTGCGACGAGTTCGGCCTTGTCGAGGGCGTGCGCGCGGTAGGCGTGCTGGGTGGTGCGCTCGTGGACGGCCGAATCGTTGGCCTGCTCGGCGCGGATGTGCATCGGCCGGTTCAGGAACGTGCGGGCGAGGGTGACGATCGGACCGGGCATGGTGGCCGAGAACAGCATCGTCTGACGGTCGGTCGGCAGCGCCCCCATGATCCGCTCGATGTCGGGGAGGAAGCCGAGGTCGAGCATCTCGTCGGCCTCGTCGAGCACCAGGATGCCGACCTTGCCGAGCACTAGGTGGCCCTGCTGGGCGAGGTCCAGGAGACGCCCCGGGGTGCCGACGACGACGTCGACGCCCTTCTGCAGTTCGGCGATCTGTTGCTCGTAGGGGCGGCCGCCGTAGATCGACGTGATCGACAGCGGGCGCGTGGCACCGTCGACGGTGACCTGCACGCCCTTCGCCGCGACCTCGAGGTCCTCGGTCACCTGGACGCACAGCTCGCGTGTCGGGACGATGATGAGTGCGCGTGGCGTGGTGTCCAGCGCGCGAAGCTTGGTCGCCTCCGCGTTGACCAGCCGGTGCAGCAGCGGAACGCCGAAACCGAAGGTCTTGCCCATGCCGGTGCGTGCCTGACCGATCAGGTCGCTGCCCGCGAGGGCGAGGGGGAGCGTTAACTCCTGGATGGCGAACGTGCGGGTCTTGCCGTCGGCTTCGAGCGCGGCGACGATCTGCGGGTCGACGCCGAGTTCGGTGAAGGTCGGCGCCAGGTGACCCTCGTCGACGATGGTCGTCTGGACTGAATCGTCGGTGACGGTTGCGTCAGTGCTCATGTGCGGTTGTATGCCTCTCGTGTGCTTCGTGCACGCACACGACGGCTATCGCGGGGTCCGCTCTCGGCAGGCCCTCTCACGTGGCGTCTTCCGGTGCGCGCTCAAGGTCGGACGTGGCCGCTGCGGCAGTGTTCACCGACTCGTGATCGGCGGCTGCGCTGCGGGATTATGCCCACGTCTGGTCCCGAGTGTACCGCCTTGCCTACTCTTGCTCTCATGCCGAACACGTCGAATGCCACCGCCAAGCTCTACGGACTGCTCCTCGCCGGGGAGTTCGCGGCCTGCTATCGCCTGATCGACGAGTCGACGATGGCGCCGACGACTGCCGATCGGGTCGCCATCGCGAGACTGATCGCGGCCGAGATGGCGCACTTCGAAGAACTGGCGACTCAGGTGTCCGGGGTGGGCGGCGATCCAGAGGCAGCCGTGAGCGCGCACGCCAAGGTCTTCGACGACTACCACCGAGTCACCACTCCGAGTTCATGGCTCGAAGCGCTGGTCAAGATGTACATCGGCGACGGTCTGGCCGCCGACTTCTACACCGAGCTCGCCGACCGGATGTCGTCCGACGTGCAACCGGTCGTCGCTTCGGTGCTCGGCTCGACCGGCTCGTCGCAGTTCGCCGTCGACCGGGTGCGCGCGGCGATCGCCGCGGACCCGTCGTCGCGCTCCGCGCTGGCACTGTGGGGCAGGAGGCTGCTCGGCGAGGCGATCACGCACATGCAGTGGGTTCTCGCCGAGGAGGACGAGGTGATGGATCTGTTGTTCACCGGCGACGCGACGTTGGCGACGGCCGCGTCGTTCTTCGACGGGATCGCCGAGCGTCACGCACAGCGCATGGCCGACCTCGGCCTGGCGTAACAGTCGTCGCCGATCCGGGTAGAGTCGGTCGCCATGAGCGTTGAGGTGAAGATCGGCATCGACAACAACCCCCGAGAACTCGCGGTGACCATCCCCGGGACCAGTGCGGAAGTGAACGCGAAAGTGTCTGCGGCACTGGACGGCACGGACGCCGTGCTGGAACTCGTCGACGAGAAGGGTTCGCGGATGCTCGTACCGTCCACGAAGATCGCCTACGTCGAGGTCGGGTCGAGCGAATCGCGTCGCGTCGGTTTCGGCGCCTGACCCCCGCACGAGCACAGAATCACCGAAGACCGCCGGGCGTGCCCGGCGGTCTTCTCGTCACTGCGGTGTGTCTCGGGTCTGGATCAGTCCCGCGCGAGATCCTGCATCGGGACGCCCGCGAGGCCGCCCCACAGGAGCGCGACGGTGGTCTCGACGGCCGACGCCTTGTCGATCGGGCGGTTGGCCTCCACCCAGTAGCGGGCGTTCACCTGGCTCGCGCCGACGAGACCGGCGGCCAACATTCGCGAACGGTACGGGCCGAGACCAGAATCCTGCATCACCAGGCCGTAGACGGCGTCCACGCAGGCGTCGGACGCCCCTTCCACGCGGCGGATCACCGCGGGGTCCATGGCGTCGGACGCGAAGATCAGCCGATAGCCGGAATTGTCCTCGTCGATGAAGTCGAAGAACGCCTGCACGGCGGCCTGCACTCGCTGACGGTTGTCAGTGGTGCCCTGAAGCGCCTGGTTCACGTCGGAGACCAGCTTTTCGCCGTGCGAGTCGACCACCGCGATGTACAGGTCTAGCTTGGACGGGAAATGTTGGTAGAGAACGGGTTTGCTCACACCGGCGTGCACGGCGATCTCATCCATGCCTGCCGAGTGGTAGCCGCGTTCGACGAAGATCTCGCTGGCCGCGTCGAGGAGTTGGCGACGACGGGCGCTGCGGGGCAGGCGCGTCTGGCCGCGGCCCGAGGCAGCCGGGGTCGGGGCTGCGGGAACGGCGGAATTGGCGGTGGTCATCGTCTCAGAATACTCGCGAGTCACTGCGCCGCGTGAGCGAGTCGAACCGCCCGGGCAGGGTGCTCACTTCGACCCCTGTGGTTGTTGTGGCAGAGTTGATGGGTGACCGGAAATCCTGAGCCCGGGGTGCAGCGCCCCCGCCGTCCGCGGCCCGACCAGCCGCTGCGTGCTCGGTGGGACCCGATCGCCGACGATCACGAGAACGATGACCAGGAAGAGTCCCGCAGCGCGTTCGCGCGCTTCGTCGAGACCTTCGGGTGGCGCGCGTACGCCATCCCCGTCCTCGCGATCCTCACGATCGTCCTGCTGGTGGCGACCGTCCGCGGCGGCGGCGACCAGAGCGAGGCTGCGGCGACGCCGTCGGACGAACGCAACGCGAAAGTCAGCGAGGAGACGCACGCGATCGGTGCGCCGACCGGCGACATTCAGGAGGACGCGCTGCCCTCGGGCGCGCTGCCCGTCGGTGGGCCGTTCACCCGGGTCGGCGACAAGGACTATCGCGTGGTCCGCGGCACTGGGAAGAAGATCGGCACCGGTGGCCAGGAGTACACGTACACCGTCGAGGTGGAGAAGGGCATCGACCCGGTCCAGTACTCCGGAGACCAGTCGTTCGCGAAGCTCGTCGACACCACACTCGCCAACAAACGCAGCTGGATCGGCGGTGGGAACGTGTCGTTCCGGCGCGTCGACTCCGGCGACCCGGATCTGCGGATCACCCTCGCGTCCACGGAGACCGCCCGGGAACTGTGCGGCTACCAGATCAAACTCGAGACGTCGTGCTTCTATCCGCCCGAAGCGCGCGTGACGTTGAACGAGGCGCGGTGGGTCCGCGGTGCGTCGGTGTTCGCGGGCGACGACATGACCTACCGGCAGTACCTGATCAACCATGAGGTCGGGCACGGCATCGGGTACGAGAAGCATCGTCCCTGCGAGGAGAACGGCGCGCTCGCACCGATCATGATGCAGCAGACGTTCGGTACCGCGAACAGCGAGATCCTGGCGCTCGACCCCGACATGAAGGCCGACCGGTCCCTGGTGTGCAAGCCGAACGCCTGGCCGTTCCCGGGCTGATCGACGTGCCTGCGCTGCCACCGTTGGTCGAGCCCGGCGTCGAGCTGACCCGTGGCGAGGTCGCGCGCTACAGCAGGCACCTGATCATCCCGGACGTCGGGGTGACCGGGCAGCGGCGGTTGAAGAACGCGCGGATCCTCGTGATGGGTGCGGGCGGTCTCGGGTCGCCGACCCTCCTGTACCTGGCGGCCGCCGGTGTCGGCACCATCGGGATCGTCGACTTCGACACGGTCGACGAGTCCAATCTGCAACGCCAGGTGATCCACGGTGTCGCCGACCTCGACCGGCCGAAGACGCGCAGCGCGCGCGACTCGATCGCAGAGGTGAATCCGCACGTCGACGTCGTCCTGCACGAACAACGGTTGGAGCCGGCAGGCGCCGTCGAACTGTTCGCGCAGTACGACCTGATCATCGACGGCACCGACAACTTCGCGACCCGTTACCTGTGCAACGACGCCGCAGTCCTCGCGGGCAGACCGCTGGTGTGGGGGTCGATCTACCGGTTCGGCGGCCAGGCGTCGGTGTTCTGGGAGGCCGCGCCGGACGGACGCGGCCTCAACCTGCGCGACCTCTATCCGCAGGCTCCGCCACCGGGGAGCGTCCCATCGTGCGCGGAGGGCGGCGTCCTCGGTGTGCTGTGCGCGTCGATCGGTTCGATCATGGCGACCGAGGCGATCAAGCTCGTCTGCGGGCTGGGCGAGCCGCTGCTCGGCAGGCTGATGATCTACGACGCGTTGACGATGAACTATCGGACGGTGCGCGTCGAGAAGGATCCGGCGGGCGCGCAGATCACCGCGTTGATCGACTACGACGAGTTCTGCGGTGTCGTCTCCGACGACGCGGCGCGGGCCGCCGACGGGGCCACGTGGACGCCAGCCGAACTCGCGGACGCGCTCGACGGTGAGGACCCGCCCGTCGTGATCGACGTCCGGGAACCCGTCGAATGGGAGATCACCACGATCGGCGGGGCCGTGCTGATCCCGAAGGATGAGATCGTGTCGGGTCGAGCCCTCGGCGACCTCCCGCACGACCGGCGGATCGTCGTGTACTGCAAGACCGGAATCCGCTCCGCGGACGCGCTCGCCGCCTTGCACCGCAACGGTTTCGACGACGCAGTCCATCTCGGCGGAGGCATCGCGGCGTGGGCGTCGACCGTCGACCCCGACATGCCTGTCTATTGACCTGCCCGCCTCGGCGTCGGTGAGTCGAGCGGGTCGAGCGGAGTCGAGCGGGGTCAAGCGGAGTCGGGGCATCATGGATGGTGGACGAAGGGATCGCTCATGTGCCGCAACATCAAACCACTGTTCAACTTCGAACCGCCCGTGACCGACGACGAAGTGCATGCTGCGAGCCTGCAGTTCGTGCGGAAGGTGTCGGGCTTCAACGCGCCGAGTCAGGCGAACACCGAGGCGTTCGACGCCGCTGTCGACGAGATCGCCGAAGTCACCCGACGGCTAATGGCCGAGCTCACGACGGCGGCTCCGCCGAAGGATCGGGAGGCGGAGGCGGAGAAGGCTCGGGCGCGTGCCGCGAAGCGGTTCCCGTCACCGGTGAGCTGACGTCGCAGCGGATCCGACGGCACGCGCCACGGTGTGGTTGCCGGGAAACGCGTGGTGCCGTGGGTAATCTGGCGGCGTGACCACCATTGTCGAGCCACCTGAGCAGGTTTTGACGACATTCGGCCTGACCTCGCATCCGCCGATCGCGATGGACGGCGTCGGCTGGCGGGTCGGGGAAGTGGTGCTCTCGCTGGTGCCCGATCACGCACGTGCGGCGTGGTCGGCGACGGCCCGCGAGAACCTGTACGTCGAAGGGATGCGCATCGCCCGCCCGATCCGAGCGTCCGACGGCCGATACGTGGTGTCAGGGTGGCGCGCGGACACCTATGTCGCGGGGAGTCCAGAGCCGCGGCACGACGAGGTCCTCGCCGTCGCCGATCGCCTGCACGAGGCGACCGCGAAGTTCGAACGACCCCGATTCCTGCTGCAGCCGCCCGCTCCGCCGTTCAACGACGTCGACGTCTTCACCGCGGCCGACCGGGCCGCCTGGGAAGAGGTTCCGATGCGGTCGGCCCGCGGCGCGGGGATGGGCGAGCCGACCAGCGACGACGGCAGACGCAGCCTCGACGAGGTCAAGACTCTCGCACAACTGCGGCGGCCCGTTGACCTGCCGTCCCAGCTCGTGCACGGCGACCTGTTCGGCACGGTCCTGTTCGCGGGTGCCGCGGCCCCGGCGATCACCGACCTGGTCCCGTACTGGCGGCCCGCCTCGTGGGCGTCGGCGGTCACCGTCGTCGACGCGCTCGCGTGGGGCGGCGCCGAAGAGGAACTCGTCGAACGCTGGTCCGATCACCCGGAGTGGTCGCAGATGATGTTGCGCGCCACGATGTTCCGGCTCGCCGTCCACGCACTCCATCCGCGTTCGACAGTCGGGGCGCTACCGGGCCTTCTCCGCGTCGTCGACCTCGTCCGGATGATGGTGTAGAGCCTTACATTCGCGCGCGCCTCATCACGATCCGGTCGTCGACCATCGGCGTGCCTTCGCTGCGAAGCAACTGCAGTTGACGCGTCCGGACTGCGGGTGCCGGTCGACCGCTCGCCGGTACGACGCGGTGCCACGGCAGGTCGGACGAATCGGTTCGCATGATCCAGCCGACCATGCGTGCATTCGACAAACCGGCCTCGTCGGCGATGTCGCCGTACGTGCGGACCCGGCCGGCGGGAATCGCCGCGACGAGGGCTCGAACCGTCTCGACCTGCCCGTCGGTCACCGCACTCACGAGTGCACCAGGTCGAGGACGAGCCGGGCGCACAGGTCGGGCGCCAGGAACGGCACCATGTGCTCGGTGTCGACGTGGTGGACGGTCACCGTCGTCGGACGCTCGGCCGCGCACGCGGCGAGGAACTCCGGGCGGACGAACGGCGGATCGACGCGGCCCGCGACGACGACGTGCGTCGGGACCGACTCCGGCGGCAACCGGAACGGGCGGGCCATCTCGCTCCACGCCGTCGCAACCGCGGGCGGCGAGACCCGCCAGACGACCCCGCCTGCGTCGTCGGACATCAGGTGGTGGTCGAGTTCGTCATCGAGGATCGCGGTCGGGACGTCATACCAGCCTTCGGCGCGTTTGGCCGCGATCGCGGCGTCGGCGTCCGCGTACCCCCAGTGCGCGAGTGTCGCCTCGGCGTACACGCGAGCCTGCGCCGGGTCGAGGCCGTGCGCCGGATCGAGCAGCACCAGCCCCGCGACGAGGTCGGGGCACCGGCGCGCGAGGGCGAGCGCGACAGCCGACCCGAACGAATGGGCGACGACGACGATCGACCGGTTCGCGGGGACCAGTGCCTTCACCGTCTCGGCGACGGCTGTCGCGTGGTCGGCGACACCCCACGGCGGCGCCCACGAACTGTGCCCGTGGCCCAGGAGGTCGGGTGCGAGCAGTCGGACGCCGGGCAGGTCGTCGGCGAGACGGCCCCACCGCCGTCCGTGTCCGGTGAGGCCGTGCAAGGCCAGCACGACCGGAGCGTCGGGGTCGTCGGTCCCGAACACGTGGGTGTGCAGCGGCTGCGCGGTCATTCGAGGACGAGGGGAGCGGCGACGGCGGCGATCTCAGTCGGCACGGGGACGGGGCGCCGCGACTGGCCGTCGACGTACACGTGCACGAAGCGGCACGTCGCGGCGCATGTCGGCTCGTCACCGTCGACGAACAGCCCCAGCGCGTATGTCACGCTCCGCGTGCCGAGGCGTTCCACAGCGATCCCGATCGTCAGCGTGTCCGGGAACGAGATCGACGCGAGATACTTGCAACCCGATTCGGCGACCACGCCGATCGCCGAGAGGTCTCGGACGTCCACCCCGGTCGTCTCCATCAGCCAGCCGTTCACGGCCGTGTCGACATACGAGTAGTACTTCACGTTGTTCACATGGCCGTAGTGGTCGTTGTCCTCCCACCGGGTGTCGACCGACCACGTCGCCCGATAGCTACTCAACGAGTGGGGGTCGAACACCGGTGACGTCATACCGGACACGCTATCGGGTGCTCAGAACTCAATGATCTGCCGGACCTCGCGGCCCGCGACGAGCGCGTCCATCGCCTCGTTGACGTCGTCCAAGCCGATCCGCGAGGTGATGAGCTTCTCGAGTGGGAGGCGCCCGGCGCGCCACAGTTCGACGTAGCGCGGGATGTCGCGCGAGGGCACCGCCGACCCGAGATAGCTCCCGATCACCGTGCGGGCCTCGGCGACCAGGCCGAGCGGCGAGATCGTCGCACGGGCGGACGGCGACGGGAGCCCGACGGTGACGGTCGTCCCGCCGACGGCGGTCGCGGCCACCGCGGTCTCGAAGGCACGCGCGTTGCCTGCGGCCTCGACCACGATGTCGGCGCGGAAGTCGCCCAGTTCGGCTGGCGTCAACGTCTGCGTCGCGCCCAGCTCACGCGCCAGGGCGAGCTTCTCGGGAACCGAATCGACCGCTATGACGTCGCCGCCGGTCGCCAGCGACGTGGCGACGAGGAGAGCAGCCATGCCGACGCCGCCGAGACCGACCACCATGACCGAGTCGGACTCCTGCGGCGGTGCCGCGTTCAACAGCGCGCCGCCGCCGGTGAGCACCGCGCACCCGAGGACCGCGGCGACAGCTGGCGGCAGATCGTCGTCGACGGGCACAACCGAACGACGGTCGACCACCGCGTATGAAGCGAATCCAGACACGCCGAGATGGTGGGCGACCGGCGCATCGCCACGGTGTAGACGAGTGCCACCGGCTAGGAGAACGCCCTCGTTGTTGGCCGCCGAACCGACCACGCACGGGGTGCGCCCCTCGGTCCGGCAGCCCGCACAGTCGCCGCAGCGCGGCAGGAACGTCATCACCACCCGGCGGCCGATCAGGGCGGAGTCCTCACCGGAACCGACCGCTTCGACGATGCCCGCGGCTTCGTGGCCCAGCAGCATCGGCGTCGGCCGCACCCGGTTGCCGTCGACGACGGACAGATCCGAATGGCACAGTCCAGCGGCCTCGATGCGGACCAGTAGTTCGCCGGGCTCAGGTGCGGCCAGATCCAGTTCGGAGACAGACAACGGGCGAGAGTCCGCGTACGGGGTCGGGCGTCCGATGTCTTCGAGTACAGCTCCGCGGATCATCATGGGGACGAGTGTAGGTCCCGGCGCCGACAAGCCGGCCGGCCTCGAGGCGCGCACGTTCGGCCAGCACGCATCCGCCCTGTCGGAGGCGCGTGGTTCGATGTTGTGCATGGCCCGCCCGAACACGCGACTCGTCACCGCGCCGACCGATGTCGGCCCGGTCGAACGTGTGTGGCCCGAGCGTGCGCGTGCCCTGATCGACGGGCCGCACATCACCGATTCGGCGCGCCCGTGGCACCCGTACCGGGTCCACGGCGGTCCGGGCACCGGCAAGACCGCACTGCTCGTCGACACCGCCGTCGCGCGCCTGCTCGACCCGACCGTCGACCCCGAATCCGTGCTCGTACTCGCCGCGAACCGGCGGGCGGCCACCGCCTTGCGCGACGAGATCACCCGACGCGTGCTGTCCGCGGGCGGCCGGCTCGGCGGCGCGCTGCGCGAACCGCTGGTTCGCACCGTCCACTCGTACGCGTTCGCGGTCCTCCGGTTGCAGGCTCAGGCGCACGGCAATCCGCCGCCCCGACTGGTCACCGGATCCGAACAAGACGTTGTCCTGCGCGAACTGCTGGCAGGCGACGTCGAAGACGGCGCCGGCTACTGGCCCGCGTCTTTGCGTCCGGCACTGACCACGAACGGGTTCGCGCAGGCGCTGCGCGACCTCCTGATGCGAGCCGCCGAGCGCGGTCTCGGCCCCGAAGACCTCGCCGAGCTCGGACGCCGCCATCGCAAACCGGAGTGGGTGGCCGCCGCCCACGCGTACCGACAGTACGAGCAGGGCATGCTGTTACGCGGAGCCGTCGGCCTCGACGCTCCGCTCGCGAGCGCGACCGCCGTCGACGCCGCCGAACTGATCGGTTCAGCGCTGTCGGCGTTCGCGATCGACGCGGAACTGCTCGCCGCCCAACGCCAACGCATCCGCCACCTGCTCGTCGACGACGCACAGCACCTCGACCCGCAGGCGGCCCGCCTCGTCGAAGCGCTCGGCACCGGAGCAGATTCGGTGGTGGTCGCCGCCGACACCGACCAGTCCGTGTTCGGGTTTCGTGGCGCGAGCCCGCGCTTCGCCGACGGACTCGCCGCCGACGGCGGCCGCGATGTGGTGCTCGACGTCGACCATCGGAGCCGGGAGCGGATCAACACGGTGACGCGAGCCTTGACTGCCCGACTGCCGGGGGCACGGCCGCACCCGGCGGCCGCGGCGATCCCGAGCCGGTTCGACGACACAGGCCACGCCACGGTGCGAGTGTTCTCCTCGGACGCGAAGGAAGCGACCGCTGTCGCCGACATGATGCGTCGTGCCCACCTGTTCGACGGCGTCCCGTGGTCGCAGATGGCGGTGATCGTCCGGTCGGTGCCGCGCGCCCTGCCCGCGCTGCGTCGCGCGTTCTCGTCGGCCGGTGTGCCGATGGCGACACCGACGAGCGATGTGCCGATCCATCAGCAACGGGCCGTGCAGGCGTTCACCTTGGCTCTGCGTCTCGCGGCGGGTGACGCCGTCGACGGCGACGAGGCGATCGCGCTCTTCTCCGGTCCGGTCGGATCGGCCGATCCCGCGCAACTGCGGCGCCTACGGCGCGGCGTGCGGCGCATCGACGAAGCCGCAGGCGTCGACCGTGACTCGCTGACCTCCCTCGGGCTGGCGCTCACCTCCGAGGACGTCGCCGCCGAGTATCTGGATTCGATGACCGACTTCGAAGGCCTGCCGCTCAAGCAGGTCACGAAGGTGGTCGGGGCCGCTCGGCGCGCCGATCAGGCTGGTGTCGGTGTCGAGGAGACCCTGTGGCGGGCCTGGCAGGCGAGCGGTCTGGAACGGCGCTGGCGCGCCCGGTCGTTGCGTGGCGGACGCATCGGCGACCAGGCCGACCGCGACCTCGACGCGATGCTCGCCATGTTCGAGGCCGCCGGATCGTTCACCGACAACCTGCCGTCCGCGTCGCTGCGCGGATTCGTCGACTACCTCGGACAGTTACAGATCCCGCGGTCCTCGCGCGTCGCGGTCGCCGCGTCCGACACCGTCGCCGTCCTGTCCGCGCACGCCGCGTCCGGCCGGGAGTGGGAGGTCGTCGCAGTGCCGGGCGTCCTCGACGGACTGTGGCCGTCGCTGCGCAGCCGCGGCAGCATTCTGCACACGCCCGCGCTGCTCGACCTGCTCGACGGTGTCGACGCGGACGCTCTCGACACGATCTCCCGCGGTTCGGTGATGCTCGCCGACGAACGTCGACTCCTGCTCGTCGCGTGCTCGCGCGCGCGGTCGCAACTGCTGGTGACCGCGGTGGAAGACGGCACCGGCGACGCGTCGCCGTCCCGCTTCGTTCCGGAGATCGCCGACGCCCTCGGCGGCTACGGTGACGAGTCGGTTCGCGGCGACCAGACAGACGACTCGGCCGACGAGGTGCCGCTCGACCCGGGGGTCGACCGCGTGCTGTCGTTGCCGTCGCTGGTCGCCGACCTGCGCGCCGCCGTCGTCACCGGAGCCGAAACCGTCCTCGCCGGCGACGTCGAGACACCGGACGAACGGACGGCGTCCGCCGCCTCGCTGCTCGCGCGGTTGGCGCAGGCCGGTGTTCCGGGTGCCGACCCAGCCGAATGGTTCGGCCTCGTCGGACCCAGCACCGACGAGCCGCTGTGGACGCCAGAACGGGGAGCCCGGTCGTTGTCGCCGTCGAACGTCGAAGCGCTCACCAGATGCTCACTGCGCTGGATGATGGAACGCCACGGCGGGCGCGACGGCGACGCCGAGCAAGCCGTCACCGGCACGCTGGTGCACACCCTCGTGCAGGCCGTCGCAGGCGCGATGGACCCCGACCAGGTCAGCGCAGCCCTCCACGAGGTGTGGGGTCGCGTCGCGTCGCCCGCACAGTGGTATTCGGCGCGCGAACTCGAACGTGCCGAAGCGATGCTCACCCACTTCCGCGACTGGCTGCGGGCCTCGCGCGCAGAACTGTCCGAGGCGGGCGTCGAAGTGGAACTGTCCGCCGACCTGCCGCAGGACCGGCCCGACGACATGGCCGTCCGACTCGTGGGCCGGATCGACCGACTGGAGACCGACGAGTCGGGCCGACCCGTGATCGTCGACGTGAAGACCGGTAAGACCGTCATCAGCGTCGCCGACGCGCACGAGCATCCGCAGCTCGCCGCCTACCAACTCGCGCTGATGCTCGGCGGGGTCGACGGAGTGTCCGCGACGGAGCCGGGCGGCGGTCGCCTGGTCTACGTGAACTCGGCGAACAAGAAGACCGGGGCCGCCGAACGGCTGCAGCCGCCGCTGACCTCCGACCAGGTCGACGAGTGGATCGGCGTGGTCCGCCGCGCCGCCGCATCGAGCGTCGGCCCGGTCTTCGAAGCGACCCCGAACTCCGGGTGCGGGCACTGCTCGCTGCACGCCGCCTGCCCGGCGCAACTGCGTGGAAAGGCGGTCACCGATGACTGACCGGTCGCGAATCGGGGCCCGCTCGATCGCTGCGGCGCTCGGGCTGCCGCCGCCGACCGACGAGCAGGTCGACGTCATCGAAGCGCCGATGGAACCGATGCTCGTCGTCGCGGGGGCCGGCGCGGGCAAGACGGAGACCATGGCGTCCCGCGTGGTGTGGCTTGTCGCCAACCAGCTCGTCGGACCCGAGGAGATCCTCGGCCTGACGTTCACGCGGAAGGCGGCCAGCGAGCTCGCCGCACGCATCCGCCGCCGACTCGCGATGCTCGCAGGCAGTCCGGCCCTCCTCGAATGGGATCCGGGCGGCACGCTAGCGAGCAGGCTGCGCAGCGCGGACGCCGAAGTCAGCACGTACCACGCCTACGCCGGACGACTCATCGCCGACTACGGGCTGCTCCTGCCGGTGGAGCCCACGTCGACGCTGCTCAGCGAGACCGAACTGTGGCAGCTCGCGTTCTCCGTCGTCACCTCGTGGCCCGGTGAACTGACCACGACCAAGGTGCCGTCATCGGTGACCGAGGCCGTCCTCCGCCTCTACTCAGAGATGGCCGAACACCTCGTCGACGTCGACGAGGTGCGGGCCGCGGGCCAAGACCTGTACCAGCTGATCGATACCCTGCCCAAAGGTGCGCGGCAGAAGGACGAGCCGAGCAAGAAGCTGCGCGACTACCAGGCCGTCATCGACGAACGACGCGAACTAATCCCGCTCGTCGTCGCGCTCGGCGAGGCCATGACCGCACAGGGCGCACTCGACTTCGGCAGCCAGATGTCGCTCGCCGCACGGCTCGTCGCCACCCATCCGGAAGTGGTGTCCGCCGAACGGTCCGGGATCCGCGCAGTCCTCCTCGACGAATACCAGGACACCGGGCACTCCCAACGCATCCTCCTGTCGACGCTGTTCGGCGGCGTCCAACCGACCGGGACGCCCGCGATCGCGGTGACTGCCGTCGGCGACCCGATTCAATCGATCTACGGCTGGCGTGGCGCGTCGGCAGCCAACCTTCCGCGGTTCGCGCTCGACTTCCCCCGCAACGACGGGACGGGCGCGCACCGGCGCGAACTGTTGACGAGCTGGCGCAACTGTCGTGCCGCGCTCCACCTCGCCAACGAGACCTCCGAAGAACTCCGTCGCCGCGGCGTCCCCGTCAGCGTGCTCCGCGCCCGCCCGGATGCACCCGACGGCACCGTCCGACTCGCGTTGACCGAGACTGTCGTCGCCGAACGCGAATGGATCGCCGACCGGATCGAGGACCACTACCGGAGCGCCGAACGCGAGCAGACGGCCCCGCCGACCACCGCGATCCTGGTGCGGCGGAACGAAGACTCGGCGCCGCTCGCCGCCGAACTCGAACGACGAGGCATTCCCGCCGAAGTCGTCGGCATCGGCGGACTGCTGCACGTCCCGGAGATCACCGACATCGTCGCCACACTCCGACTGATGGCCGACCCGATGGCCGGAACCGCGGCCATGCGACTACTGACCGGAGCCCGCTGGCAGCTCGGCGCCGCCGACCTCGCCGCCCTGTGGCGGCGCGCCCGCGAACTCGCCGCCGGAGCCGCTGCGCCGACCACGGGGGCGGTCACTACCCCCGACGCTCTCGGCGTCGCGCTTGACGCGGCCCTGCCCGGGGAAGCCGTCGACTCGGCCGGACTGTGCGACGCCCTCGCCGACCCGGGGCCGGCAGGCAGATACAGCGCGGCAGGCCACGAACGCATCGTGACCTTCGGGAAACAGTTGGAGGCTCTCCGTCGACGGATCGGCCAGCCACTGCCCGAACTCGTCGCCGACGTCGAACAGACCATCGGAGTCGCCGTCGAAGCGCAGATCCGGGCGCGACGCATGCGCGGCCGCATCACCGGCCGTGAACACCTCGACGCGTTCGCCGACTATGTGACCCACTACGCCGAACGCTCCGGCGCCACCCTGCCGGGGCTGCTCGCCTTCCTGGACACTGCCGAAGCCGTCGAGAAGGGGCTCGAAGCCGGACGCGTCGAGGTCGCCGAAGAACGCGTCCAGATCCTCACCGTCCACGCAGCCAAAGGCCTCGAATGGGACGTGGTCGCGCTGCCGCACGTCGCCGATCGGATCTTCCCGAGCGGCAAAGCCGAGACCACCTGGCTCGGGTCGGCCCGCGAACTTCCGGCAGCGCTGCGCGGTGACCTCGCCGTCGAACCGGGCGGCGAAGGCTACCCGCCGATCGACCTGGCGGGTCTCGCCGACCGCAAAGAACTTGAGGCCGCGATCGACGACCACAAGGCCGCCGTCGGCGAACGCCGCCTCGACGAGGACCGACGACTCCTCTACGTGGCACTGACCCGCGCCAAACACACCCTGCTCGTGTCGGCCCACCACTGGTCCGAAACCGGGGACAAGCCGCGAGGCGGATCGCCGTTCTACACCGAGCTCGCCGAGCACGTCGCAGGCGCAGCCGACGGGGTTTCCGGAGTCGACCCTGCAGCCTTCTCGATCGATGTCGACGCCCCCGACCCGGAGCCAGGCGACGCCAACCCGCTCATCGAACAACAAGTCGCTGTCGCCTGGCCCGTCGACCGGCTCGGCGACCGCCGCGCGCCCATGACGGCCGCAGCCGACCTCGTCGCGTCGGCGCGCTCCGCCCACGGACTGTTCACCGTCGACGACGCGCCGACCGACGACCCCGACATCCTCGCCTGGCGCGACGAAGTCAGCGTCCTCCTCGACGAACACGCGAGCGAGCGCGACCCCGTCGTCGACGTCGCACTGCCCGGCCACCTCTCGGTGAGCGAACTCGTCGAACTCGACACCGACGAACAGGCGTTCGCCGCGCGACTGCGTCGACCCGTCCCGTTCCGGCCCAACCCGCTCGCGCGGCGTGGCACCGCGTTCCACGCGTGGCTCGAACGCCGGTTCGGCGCCACCCGACTCCTCGACATGGACGAACTTCCGGGTGCCGCCGACGCCGCGACCGGTGACGTCGCCGACGACGACCTCGCCGTCCTCCGGGAGAGGTTCCTCGCCTCGCCGTGGGCCGACCGGACACCCGTTGACGTCGAAGTAGGTTTCGAGACCGTCATCGGCGAGACCGTCGTCCGCGGCCGGATGGACGCCGTGTTCCGCGACGGCGACGGTTGGCTCGTCGTCGACTGGAAGACTGGAGCCATCCCCGAACCGGCTAAACGCGCGTCGCTGTTCGTGCAGCTCGCCGCCTATCGGGTCGCGTGGGCGCAGCTCGCCGACGTCGACCTCGACCAGGTGCGCGCCGCGTTCGTGTACGTCCGGCACGGCTTCACCCTCGAACCCGACGTGCTGCCGGACGCCGACCGACTCGCCGAGATGCTCGCCGGACACTCCCAGACCGCCCAGCCCCAGGCCGTCCAGCCCCAGACCAGCAGACCGTCGACGTCCGTGCCGCCGGGCTCGATGCAGTAGCCTCAGCCTGTGCGCAAACGACTGCGTCGCAGAGGCGGCCTGGTAGACGAGCCCGACTACGCGCTCGTCGGCGTCGTCCGGATCCCGGAGCTCGAACAGAGCCCGGCGCGGGCGATCGGCAAACGCATCCTGTGGGCGCTCATCGCGCTCTTCGTCTGCTCCGTCGTCGTCTACCTCGACCGCGGCGGGTACCGGGACGCGAAAGGCACCGCGCTCAGCTACCTCGATGCGCTCTACTATTCGGCGGTCACCCTGTCGACCACCGGATACGGCGACGTCACGCCGGTCACCGAGTCCGCGCGACTGGTGAACGTCATCTTCATCACGCCGCTCCGCGTGCTGTTCCTGATCGTGCTCATCGGTACGACCCTGGAAGTGCTCACCGAACGGTCCCGGCAGGCCATCAAGATCCAGAACTGGAGGAACCGCGTGCGTAACCACACGATCGTCGTCGGCTACGGCACCAAGGGACGCACCGCCGTCGACGCGGTCATCGCGGACGGGGGCAAGCCCGCCGAGATCGTCGTCGTCGATAACGACACCGCGGCGCTCGAAGCCGCGGCCGCCCACGGCCTGGTCACCGTCCGCGGCGACGCCACCAAGTCGGACGTCCTGCGATTGGCGGGTGTCCAGTACGCGGCCGCGATCGTCATCGCCGCCAATCGCGACGACACCGCGGTCCTCGCCACGCTCACCGCCCGTGAGATCAACCCGCGCGCCAAGATCGTCGCATCGATCCGAGAAGCCGAGAACACGCACCTGATGCGTCAGTCGGGCGCGAACTCCGTCGTCGTCTCCTCCGAGACCGCCGGACGTCTCCTCGGCATCGCGACCATCACACCGTCGGTCGTTGAAGTCGTCGAAGATCTCCTCAGCCCCGAAGAGGGCTACGCGATCGCCGAACGCGAAGTGGAGCCCGCCGAATCCGGCGGTTCGCCTGCACACACCAAAGACCTCGTCCTCGGCGTGGTCCGCGAAGGCAAGCTGTACCGGGTCGGCGACCCCGAAGTCGAGGCGATCGAGGTGGGCGACCGACTCCTTTACGTCCGGCAGGGAGGCCCCGCCTGATGGCGACGTTCGAACTCATCGAACCCCCGATGCTGGCGCGCGCCGCATTCGACCGCGCCGACCAGATCCGCAAACATCCCGACCGACTCGCCCGAGCATGGGTCGGAGCCGCAGTGCTCCACGTCGACCACCAGGGTCGCTACCCGGTGGACGCCGACGGCGCCATCGCCTGGCAGTACGCCGACGGCGACCAGCCGCCCGCACACGCCGTGTTCCTCGGCGACGCCGACGGCTACCGGTGGGCTGTCCGAGTCGACCACGTGGCGGGCGACCACGCCGACCCCCGCACCGGCGCACACCGCCTGTCGCACGACGACGCCGGGCTCCTCGCCACCGCTATCGGCATGCTCAACTGGCATCGGGCCGCCGGACATTCGCCCGTCGACGGTTCGACGACCGCCCCGGCGCAAGGCGGCTGGCTGATGCGCAACGACGCAGGAGTCGACGAGTTCCCGCGCACCGACCCAGCCGTCATCATGGTGATCCACGACGGAGCCGACCACGTCCTCCTCGGCAGGCAGACCGTGTGGCCCGACAAATGGTTCTCCACACTCGCCGGCTTCGTCGAACCCGGCGAGTCCCTGGAACAGTGCGTGCGACGTGAAGCCCTCGAAGAAGCAGGCATCACCGTGCACGATCCGCGATACCTCGGCTCCCAGCCGTGGCCCTTCCCGCGGTCGCTCATGTGCGGTTTCGAAGCCGTCGGCGATCCCGCCGAGCCGATCGAACTCCGCGACGGCGAACTCGGCGATGCTCGATGGTTCCACCGCGACGACGTGCTCGCCGCACTCGACCGCAACGCCGACTGGGGAGCCGACGACCCCGACACCCGACTGATGGTGCCCGGATCGATCTCGATCGCCCGCAGCCTCATCGAATCGTGGGCACACGCGCCGCGCGCGTGAGGGTGCCCCGAAGTGGTGAGATCCGCCCGCGATGTGCTGGGATTGACCGTATGAGCGACGCGACGAACCCCGCACTGACCCTGTACACCACCACCTGGTGCCCGTTCTGCAACCGACTCAAAGCCGGACTGGACCGCAACGACGTCGACTACACCGAGATCGACATCGAAGCCAACCCCGACGCGGCCGAATTCGTCGGCTCCGTCAACGGCGGCAATCACGTCGTGCCGACCGCACTGTACGGTGACGGGTCGACGGCGACGAATCCCGCTGTCGGCGAAGTGATGTCGAAGCTGGGGTTGATGTAGGCGGACCACTCGCTCCGTTCGCGCTCGCGCGTCGGCCAGCCGAGAGTTGTCGGGGGCGTGTGAGAGTGTCGGGATGTGGCGGTGATGGCAGAGACTCGGACGAGCGCACTGGACGGACTGGACCCCGAGCAGCGTGCGGCGGTGACGGCGCCCCGGGGCCCGGTGTGCGTGCTCGCCGGGGCGGGCACCGGTAAGACCAGGACCATCACGCGGCGGATCGCTCACCTCATCGAGTCGGGACAGGTGAATCCAACCCAAGTGCTGGCGGTGACGTTCACGGCGCGGGCCGCGGCCGAGATGCGTGAGCGACTCGCGGGCCTCGGGGTGTCCGGTCCTGGCGGGACGGTCGTCGCCCAGACCTTCCACGCCGCAGCATTGCGCCAACTCCGGTACTTCTGGCCCCGCGTCATGGGGTCGGCCCGGTGGGAGCTCCTCGACAACAAGTTTCGGCTCGTCTCTCGTGTCGCGCGGGATGCAGGCCTCGACTCGGCCGACCGCGATCTGATCCGTGATCTGGCGTCGGAGATCGAATGGGCGAA
The DNA here is from genome assembly GCF_021738805.1 of Gordonia liuliyuniae. NCBI lineage: Bacteria > Bacillati > Actinomycetota > Actinomycetes > Mycobacteriales > Gordoniaceae > Gordonia > Gordonia liuliyuniae. Next base: position 300,526 of record NZ_JAKKOR010000001.1, read on the forward strand.
GTCGTCGAACATCGGGCCCGCCGACTTTCCCGCGGCAGCGGCCGATGGCCACCGCGACCTGCCGACCGATGCGCGGACGGTCGCCGAAGTGTTCGCTGCTTATGAGGACGCGAAGGTGTCGCCGGACGGCGACCGACTCCTCGACTTCGAAGACCTCATCATTTACACGACGATGATCCTGCAGGCCGAGCCGTCGATCGCCGAAGAGTTCCGGACACGCTATCGGAGTTTCGTCGTCGACGAATATCAGGACGTCACGCCCATCCAACAGAATCTGCTCGACGCGTGGCTGGGGGAGCGCGACGACCTCACGGTGGTCGGCGACGCCAACCAGACGATCTACAGTTTCACCGGCGCGACCCCGGACTACCTGCTCGACTTCACCCGCCGCTTCCCGGAGGCCACCCTCGTCCGTCTGCAACGCGACTACCGTTCCACACCCGAAGTGGTTGACCTGGCGAATCGGGTGATCGGCAACGCCGTCGGCCGTATCGCGGGAACACGGCTGCAGCTCGTCGGTCAACGTGCGTCCGGGCCGACGCCGGTGTTCTCCGAGAACGAGGACGCCGCAAGCGAAGTCGTGTGCGTCGTCGCCGAGTGCAAGAAGCTGCTGCGCGCCGGTGTGCCCGCGACGGAAATCGCGATCCTGTACCGGGTCAACGCGCAATCCCAGCAGTACGAGGAAGCGTTGTCTGAGGCCGGCATCGAATACCAGGTACGCGGCGATCAAGGGTTCTTCGCGCGGCCCGAGATCGTCGCCGCCATGCGCCGACTCACGACGCTCGCCGAAGGTCCACCGCCGCCGATGACGGTGATCGACGCCGTACGTCACGTGCTCGCCCCCGTCGGGCTCACTGAAGCCGAGCCGGCGGGCGCCAACGCGAAAGCCCGGTGGCAGCAGCTGTTGCGTCTCGTCGAGATCGTCGAAGGCATCGCAGCCGAGCGACCGTCCGCTGACTTCCCGACAGTCGTCAAAGAGCTCGACAATCGGTCGAAGTCACGGCATGCGCTCGTCGTCGACGGGGTCACCCTGTCGTCGATGCACGCCGCCAAGGGGCTCGAATGGGATGCGGTGTTCCTCACCGGGCTCCACGAGGGGTCGGTCCCGCTGGGACGGGCGACCGGCAGCCGCGAGGAGATCGAAGAGGAACGTCGCCTGTTCTACGTCGGGGTGACGCGGGCACGCGAGAACCTGCATCTGTCGTGGAGTCTGTCGCGCGGCGACGGACGCCGCTCGTCCCGTAGACGTTCCCAGTTCCTCGACGGGCTGCTCCCGTCGTCGTCGGCCGCCCGGCTCGACGAGATTCGCGAGGAACCGGACCGCAACGTGGTCAAAGCGTTGACGGCGTGGCGCGCCGACTACGCGAAACGACAAGACATCGCACCGGTCAACGTGATGAGCACGATGATGATCCGGCGGATCGCGACGGAACTCCCGACCGGCCTCGACGAGTTGGCCGCGGTCCGCGGCTTCGGAGCCGAACGGACCGACGTCATCGGAGCCGAAGTCCTCGCCGTCGTCGACGACGGTCTCTTCGGCTGACCAGAAGTCGGCAAAACCGCAGGTAGAAAATAGGTTGTGCGAGTCTGAGCTCGCGCATAGAGTAGTCCGAGTAAGTGACACGCCCATCTCGGCGTGTGGTGGAGACGAAGACGGAAGGGAGTTGCGCGAAATGATCAAGAACACCTGGCATGTGGCACCAGACGCCGCTGCAGCAGCAGGAGCTGTCGCGCGAGCGCGCCGGCGATTCCCCGTACCCCGTCTCGGCTGTCGACAGCCGTTCCGAACCACCTAGTCACCAGCTAGCACGGAACCGACGAGGCCACGGCGAATCGCGATAAGCGAACCGTGGCCTTACTCGTTCGTCGATCGAGTCGGCCGGGGTTCACATCGAGAACACCCGTTCATCACCAGATGAGAAAGCCCGACTTCATGAGTACCCCAATGCTGTCGCCGAACTCGGCCCGGCGAAAAGCCATCGAACTGCCCTGCCAGAGCGCCGAAGCCGATCTGTGGTTCGCAGAACAACCCGGCCACCTCGAACAGGCCAAGGCACTCTGCCAGGAGTGCCCGCTCCGTGTGCAGTGCCTCGAGGTCGCACTTGAGAACGCCGAACCGTGGGGCGTCTGGGGCGGAGAGATCTTCTCCGGCGGCGCCGTCGTCGCCCGCAAGCGTCCCCGTGGCCGCCCACGCAAGAACCCGGTCGCGTGACGCTCTGCCGCGCACGTCTCACAGAACCTACACCGCTCAGGCCGAGCACCGCGCTATACCGTGCTGTTCGTCCTGAGCGGTGTCGGTTGACGAATGCCGCCGATAAAACGCGGCCGGGGCAAGGCGCTAGAGACCGACACCGCGCCCCTGCCTCTCAATCAGGAAACAGCGGGACGAGGCTCAAGCGATGCCTGGCACCCATTCCGCCATGATCGCGCGGTACGGCGCCTCGGCGTTGAGCTGGGCGGCGATACCGACACAGCCGATGAGGACACGGAACACCATGACGTACTCGCGGGGGACGTTGAGGTTGCGCGAGGTCTTGTATACGTCGCCCGTGAGGTCGGTGGCCTGGCCGGCAGCGCGCTGAAGCCAGTTGCGGGTGAAGTGGAAGGTGTCGTTGTAGAGCGGGTCGACGTACGGCTGCAGATAATTCGCGAGATCGTCGGCGGTCACCCGGTCGGCGTGGGACGCACGGATGAAGTCGTGCTCGACCATGAGGTCGCGCAACTCGTCGTACTTCTTGTCGCGGGCCAACGCGAGGATCTGGCCAGTCTGTGCGGGAAGGCCGTCCGGATAGTGGCCGATCGCTCCGAAGTCCAGGATTCCGAACCTGCCGTCGTCGAGGACGAAGAAGTTGCCTGGGTGCGGATCACCGTGGAGGAGTCCGACGCGCGACGGCGAACTGACTTCGAAGGTCGTCATCTTGGTCGCGGCAGCGTTGCGTTCCTCCTGGGTGCCGTCGGTGATGATCTTCGACAGCCGCTTACCGTCGACCCACTCGGAGACGATGACCTTCGGTGCGCTGGCGACGACCTTCGGGACCACGAAATCGGGGTCGCCGTCGAAGGCTTTCGCGAACGCGCGCTGGTTGTCGGCTTCGGAGATGTAGTCGAGCTCGTCCTCCGTACGGTCGATGAGCTCGTCGAACATGGATTTGACGTCGGTACCGGGCGACAACTTCTGGATGAGACCCGACATGCGGCTCAACGTCTTCAGGTCGGCTTTGAGCGCGTGGTCGGCGCCCGGGTACTGGACCTTGACGGCGACGGCGCGCCCGTCCTTCCACACACCCTTGTGGACCTGGCCGATGCTGGCGGACGCGGCGGGCTCGTCGTCGAAGGAGACGAATCGTTCGCGCCATTTGGTGCCGAGCTGTTGGTCGAGGACCTTGTGGACGGTGGCGGTTGGCATCGGCGGAGCCTCGGCCTGCAGTTTCGTCAACGCTTCACGGAATGGTTCGCCGAACTCGTCGGGGATCGCCGCTTCCATGATCGACAGGGCTTGGCCGACTTTCATCGCGCCGCCCTTCAATTCGCCGAGGACCGAGAACAGTTGTTCCGCGGTCTTGCTCATGAGTTCGGCGTTGACTTCGTCCCTGCTCCGACCGGTCATACGCTTGCCGAATCCGCCGACGGCACGACCGGCCATACCCAGTGGCAGCGATGCCAGTTTCGCGTTACGACGGCCTTGGCCGCGAGTGATGTCGCTCATGGTGTCCTTTCGCCGCCTCTGAGGATAGTGGACGGCCCGGAATTGGGATCAGGTGAGCTATGCAACAACGCACATACACCGCGAGTGCGGGGTCACAGCGTGCGAGGACAGCCGTGCCGGGTGGTCGGAGAATTCGAACGTTCGACCGACGCAGGCAGGTGTCGCGCGGGCCGACACCGCGGTGATCTCCTCGATCTGCGAGCACGCGACGGCGACGGTCGCCGCGAGGACGGCGGACGAAGCGTAGCCCGCGATCGCGTTCATCGACGCGGCGAGGACCGGCCACTGCGGATCGAGGTCGGCGCGGTACAGGTCGACGCACCGCAGGCACGCCGACGTGCCCGGCAGGACGAGCGGGCCGACGATCCCGACACCGTCACGGAGGTGCACGCTCAGATGCGGTGTCGCCGACGCCATCAGGGTAGTGACGAGGATCGGGTCGGGGACCGGCTGGTCGGCGACGACGACGAGTCCGGCGCCGTCGGCGGTGCCGTGGACCTTGACGCCCGCACTCTTCAACGACACCGACAGGGCCGTCGCGACGTCACCGGAGCCGAGGACGTGCACGGGCATGATCCTCGGTGGCGTGACGACGGCAGCCTTACCCGCGGCGACGAGCCGGTCGACCATCGCGCGGAACGACGCTGCGTCGAGTCCTGCGGCGCGTACCCGTTTGGCGATGTCTCGGTAACGGACCGGGACGCGCAGTGCCTGAAGGAGGTCGGCGACGGCGCGCGGATCGGTTCCAGGTGTCAGGGCGAGCACGATCGCCGATCGCGGATCGCATCCGACGTGCACCCCGGAGTCGCCGCGCGCCAGCACCGGTATTCCCGGCACGAGAACCGGCAGTGTCAGTTCGCCCCCCGACGTCATAGCCTCACGATGTCACCGTGGCACTGTTCCGTCGAGGATGAATTCCACAGGCGCTACCGTCAGGCGTCGTCTTCGTCGCCGCGTTCCCCGGTGTCCCCGCGCTCCTTCTTCTCCTTGGCGATGGTCCGCTCGAGTTCGGCGATCGGGTCGTCGAACGACGAGGTGCCGCCGCCGATGACACTGTCGATGAACCCGGCGGGGGAATCGATGTCGTCGGAGTCGGGCATCAGGTCGGGGTGGCCCCACACACCGTCGCGCACGGTGACGTCGGATGCCTCGGTGAGCTTGCGCCACAGATCGGCGGCCTCCCGGAGCTTGCGCGGACGAAGGTCCAAACCGATGAGGGTCGCGAATGTCTGCTCGGCGGGACCGCCGGTCGCGCGGCGGCGGCGCATCGTCTCGGTGAGGGCCGAGGTGCTGGGGATACGGTCGCCGAGGGCCGCGGAGACGACGGTCTCCACCCAGCCTTCGACGAGGGCGAGGAGCGTCTCGAGTCGGTTGAGCGCAGCCTGCTGATCGGGGGTGGTCTTCGGCTCGAATGCCGCAGCCGAACCCATCAGCTGTTCCATCTTCTCGGGGTCGGTGAACAGTTCCTGCGGGTCGATGCCCTGTGCGAGGTCCTGCATGCCGGAGAAGTCGATGCTGATGCCGCGCGCGTACTGCTCGACGGTCGCCAGCAGCCGCTGCTTGAGCCACGGCACGTGCGTGAAGAGGCGGACGTGCGCGGCTTCGCGGGCCGCGAGGAACACGATGATCTCCTGTGCTGGGAGATCGAGGCCCTCGGAGAAGCGGGCGACCGCTTCGGGCAGCAGCACACCGGTGTTGTCGGGTGCGAGGGGCAAGCCGATGTCGGTGGACGTCAGCACGCCCTTCGCGAGCGTTCCGAGGCCCTGCCCGAGCTGGCTGCCGTACATGCTGCCGGACAGTTGGCTGAGCATGCCGAGCATCGGCCCGGCCATCGTGCGAGCCTCTTCGGGGAGGTTGTCGGTCATGCCGCGCGCCATCTGTTCGGCGACCGGGTCGCACAGTGTGCGCCACGTCGGCATGGAGTTCTCCAACCAGTCGACGGGCGTCCACGCCGCGGTGGTCGTGATGCCTGCGGGCAGTGTGGTCTGCTCGTCGAGCCACACCTCGGCGAGTCGGACGGCGTCGGCGACGGCGGACGCCTCCTTGTCGACCATCGGAGTGAAGTCGCCGATCTGCTGGCGCGCGAGGTTCGCCGCGACCTCGTAGTTGACGGGACCGGACTGGGCTCCGCCGCCAGCGCCCGAACCCATTCCGCTGAACATGGTGCCGAGCTGGTTGAACAGCTGTCCAAGCATATTGGGATCGAAACCGCCTGCCGCACCCGGATTCTGGGCCTTGTCATCACGGTCGTCGTCGTTGTCGCCGTGCGACGAGAACCCGAAGGGGAGATCGTTCATGCCTCCACGGTACCGTTCGTCGAGCGCCTCCCGCCGGGCTCGGCGCAGCGCGCTCGATTACCCTGGGCCAGATGACGAGCAACCCCAACCGCCGACGGATCATCACCATCTATGTGGCGGTCATTCTGTTGGCCGCGTTCATCGCCGTCGGAATGTTCGTCCGGGTCCCGTACGTCTCACTCGGCCCCGGTCCCACCGTCAACACCCTCGGCACTGTGGAGACCGATGCCGGACCCGAACGGGTGGTAAAGGTAGCCGGCGCCGTGGATCCGAACCCGAAGGGCAACTTGAACCTGACGACGGTGTCGTTGCTCGACGGTCTCACCCTGTTCCAGGCGTTGGGCAAGTGGCTGTCGCCGTCGGCTGAGCTGCAACCGCGCGAGTCGTACTACAAGCCGGGCACGAGCGAGGAAGAAGTACGTCAGGAGAATCTCGCGCAGATGTCGACCAGCGAGGACGATGCGACCCTGGCCGCCTTCAACTACCTGAACAAGCCGACTGCGATCGGGGTGAAGGAGATCGCCGACAAGGGGCCAGCGTCGACGGTGCTCGCCGCAGGCGACCGAGTCAAGTCGATCGACGGCACCGCCGTCACGACGATGGCCGACGTGGCGCACGTTCTAGCCGAGCACAAGCCAGGCGACACCGTCGACGTCGTATTCCTGCGTGGAACAGCCGAGGAGACCGCGAAGGTCACGTTGGCGAAGCGGCCGGACGACCCCGCCAAGGCGTACCTCGGCATCACCATGCGGTCGGTGCCCGCGGATCCGTCTCTCGACGTCACGTTCGACGTCGGCGACATCGGGGGGCCGTCGGCAGGCACCATGATGACCTTGTCGATCATCGACCAGATGACGCCCGGCGATCTGTCGCACGGCGAGTTCGTCGCAGGCACCGGCACCATCGATCCGAATGGGACTGTCGGCGAGATCGGCGGTATCGACCACAAGATCCGCGCAGCGAAAGAGGCGGGTGCGACGGTGTTCCTGGTGCCCGCAGGCAACTGCTCGCTCGCCGAGTCGAAGGCTCCGGACGGTATCGAACTGGTCAAGATCGAGACGCTCGGCGGCGCGGTCGACGCGCTGAAGACGCTCGGCACAGACAAGCCGCGCCCGCACTGCTAGCCGAGGCGTTCAGAACGTCGAGGCGAGCGCTTCCAACACGTTCGGCGCAAGGGTCGGGTGAGTCCGCAGATCGGCCTCGACGGAGCGGTCCTCGCCGTCGCGGGCGCGCAAGGACAGCAGTGCGACGCGCTGACCGCTGCGCAGCACCCCCGCGATGAGGCGAGCGTCCCGACGTTCCGGATGTGACTTCGCGGCTTCGCGCGCGGCGGCGTCTGCGGCGTCCGGGTCGGCGAGCAGCGGTTCGAAGGCCTCGTCGAGCGTCGACTCGGCCTCCGGCGGCAGGACCGTGATCTCGGTGACGACGGCGCAGCCGACCACCGCGTCGGGCCAACTGACCGCGGTCAGGAGTGATTCGAGGTCACCGTCGCCGGACTCCTGGACGACCGGACTCAACGCCGAATCGTCGTCGTCGTCCACCAGGCCCGGTGCCTGTTGGGCAAGGACCGCAGTCGGGACGAGTGCGAACAGGGTGGCGGGCGAACCCCACTCGCTCGCGGCGGCGTAGCCGGCGCACTGGGCGAGGGCGTTGCCGAGATCGGCTTGGGAGAAACGCTGGGGAGAGTCGGATCCGAAAGTCACGACGCCATTGTCACAGGAGACCCGGGCTTCGTGAAGCCGGACGTCGTCGTGTCGGCCGGATTCGACCGGATCAGTAGGGTAGGGGATGAGCCGGTGCCTGCTCCGGCGGTGGCCTCAATGAAACAGGAGAACTCAACGTGGTTGGTACACGCGGTCCGATCGGACGACCGACGCTGTCGCGGAGATCGAAAATACTGATCGGAATCGGTGTCGCACTGCTGCTGATCCTGCTGATCGGGCCTCGCCTGGTCGCGATCATTACCGACTGGCTCTGGTACTCGGACCTCGGATACTCGGGCGTCATGTCGACGATGGTGTGGACTCGAGTCATCTCGTTCTTCGTCGCCGCGCTGGTCGTCGGCGGCATCGTGTTCGCAGGCGTCTATGTCGCATACCGGGGTCGGCCCGACTTCGTCCCGATGGCGGGGCCCGCCGATCCGCTCGAACGCTATCGGGCGGTCGCGGGTCGGAAGCCGTGGCTCACCGCGTTGATCCCGGCGATTCTGCTCGGGCTCATCGGGGGACTCGTGGCGCAGGCGTCGTGGGCGACGATCCAGATGTTCATCCACGGCGAGTCGTTCGGTGAGACTGATCCGCAGTTCGGTATGGACATCGGCTTCTACGCCTTCACGCTGCCGTTCGTCCGGTTGATCCTCAACCTGGCGTTCGTCGCGGTCGGCGTCGCCTTCATCGGCAACCTGTTGACCCACTACGTGTTCGGCGGCATCCGCCTGGGCGGCGGCGGGCGGCGAGGCGTGGTGTCGCGCACCGCACGCATCCAGTTGGCGGTCATCGTCGGAATCTTCATCCTGCTCAAGGCGGTCGCCTACTGGCTCGACCGGTACGACCTGCTCAGCAGCGATCGACGCGGTGACATCTTCACCGGCGGCACCTACACCGACATCAATGTCGTGATGCCGTCGAAGTTGATCCTGATGGCCATCGCCATCGTGTGCGCGCTCGCATTCTTCGCGTCGATCTTTTTGCGCGACTTGCGGATCCCGGCGATGGCGACTGTCCTGATGCTGTTGGCGGCGTTGGTCATCGGTGTCATCTGGCCTGCCGCGATGGAGCAGTTCTCGGTGAAGCCGAGTGCTGCGAGCAAGGAAGCCGAGTACATCGAACGGAACATCGACGCGACGACGTCGGCCTACCGGGTCCGTTCCGGAAAAGACGTCGAATACGAGTCGAACTGGACGCGTGATCCGGCGAACCCGGCCGCGGTGAACGGCGACGTCTCGACGCTCTCGAACATCCGAGTGCTCGACCCTGCCGTCGTGTCCCGCTCGTTCGTGCAGCGCCAGTCGCTGCGCAACTTCTACGGATTCCCGAGCCAGCTCGCCGTGGACCGGTACATGGTGGCCGACGACGGCAGCCAGCAGAAGGAGATGCGGGACTTCATCGTCGCCGCGCGTGAGCTCGACCCGTCGCGCTTCAACGAGGGCCAGCAGAACTGGATCAACAAGCACACGGTGTACACGCACGGCAACGGGTTCATCGCCGCGCCGGCGAACACGGTGGACGCGCCGCCGAAGGACGCGGCGAGTTCGGACAGCGGCGGGCTCCCCAAGTTCTATGTCTCCGACCTGGACACGATCAACAAACCCGACTACAAGTCGGCGCCCATCCAGGTGAAGCAGCCGCGCATCTACTTCGGCGAACTCATCTCCAACGTCGACCCGGATTACGCGATCGTCGGTTCCAAGGACGGGGAGAAGACCGAGTACGACCAGGAGGGCGTCCGGTACACGTACGGCGGCGACGGCGGTGTCGCACTCAGCAACATCGGTACCCGGCTGCTGTACGCGATCAAGTACGGCGAGCGGAACTTTGTCCTGTCGGACGCGATCAACGACAACTCGCGCATCCTCTACGACCGCGACCCGCGGGACCGCGTGTCGAAGGTCGCTCCGTGGCTGACCACCGATTCGAAGACGTATCCGGCGGTCATGGCCGACGGATCGATCAAGTGGATCGTCGACGGCTACACGACGTTGAAGAACTACCCGTACGCGCAGCGGATGGCGTTGGCCGACGCGACGACCGATTCGCGGGCGCAGAACGCGGGCGAGTCGGGCAGGACTCAGGCCGACAAGGACGTCTCGTACGTCCGGAACTCGGTGAAGGCCACCGTCGACGCCTACACGGGGAAAGTCGAGCTCTACCAGTTCGACGAGAACGATCCGGTCCTGAAGACCTGGATGAAGGCGTTCCCGGGAACGGTGAAGCCGCGTTCGGAATTGAACAAGCAGCCGGACCTGCTCAGCCACCTGCGGTACCCGGAGGACTTGTTCAAGTTGCAGCGCGAACTGCTGACGAAATACCACGTAAGCAATCCGTCGGACTTCTACCAGGCGAACAACTTCTGGTCCGTGCCGAATGATCCGACCGCGGACGACAGCAACCTGCCGCAGCCGCCGTACTACTTCACGGCGGCCAACCCGGACGGGAGTGGCAAACCGTCGTTCCAGTTAACGTCGGTGACGACGCCGCTCCGACGGCAGAACCTCGCCGCCTACATCACGGCGGCGTCCGACCCGGCCGACTACGGCAAGCTGACGGTGCTGACCACGCCGACGGACTCGCAGACGGTCGGTCCGCGACAGGTGCAGGAAGCGATGAAGAACGCCGTCGCACGCGATATCACGCTCGTCGCGGGCTCGGTCAACGTCATCTACGGCAACTTGTTGACCCTGCCGGTCGGCAAGAACGGCGTGTTGTACGTCCAGCCGTTGTACACCGAGTCGAAGGCCGGCGACTCCGCCATGCCGAAGGTGTTCCGGATGTTGACGTACTACAAGGCTCCGGACGGGCAGGTCGAGATCGGGGCTGCGCCCACCATCGGTGAAGCGTTGATGCAGTCGGGGATCGATCCGCGTCTGGCCACCGAGCCGGAAGCCGAGCGCGGGGACGGTGACGAGGAGCAGGGACAGACGGGCCAGTCGGTGCCGTCGACGCCCACACCGTCCGACGCCCCCGACGACGCGGCAGTCACCGAACTCCGTCGAGCTGTGGATCAGATGACGCAGGCCGAGAAGAGCGGCGACCTCGCGCAGATCGGTGAGGCACTGAAGAATCTGAAGGAGGCGTTGGCGAAGTACCCCCAAGCCGGGAACTGACGCCGGCGCACCGCGCGCGAACGACGGCGCCCGCTCCGAGGCTCTCGGAGCGGGCGCCGTCTTCCGTCTCCAGGGAACTCAGCGAACCTTCGACAGATAGCGTTCGATCTCGGACGGTGTGTTGTCCGGCATGACCGGCGAGTGGTGGAGGTGGGCGGTCAGGTATCGGAAGATGATCGCAGTGGACACCAGGCAGCCCAACGCGAGCACACCGTAGGTGATGTTCAAAGTCCGGTTCTCAGGCAGGCCGGCCAGTGTGATGACCCACAGTGCCGAGAGGGCACCGCCGATGAGCAGTAGACCGAACGCGATCAGGCTCATCGGATGATTTCCGTGCGGTTCGCGGTGGTGGATATCAGAGTTGGACATGTCGCCTCCTGCTGTGCGTGGGCCGTTCGTCCGGTCCAGGTGGATCTCACCATACCTCGAATGTGAATCTGATCACATCAATGTGTGTTGTGATCGTTGCTCACGCGGTCGATTCGGGAGTAGTCCGCAGTGGGCGCGGACGCCTAGACTTCACTGGTCGGATGGTCGGGTTCCGGCACTACGAGAAAGGCCTCCATGCCACCGCTCAGTCGTCTGGTGAAGATCCAGTTGGTCGTCGTCCTCCTCGTCGGCATCGTCGCCGCGATCTATGGCGGGATCCGCTATGCGCGAATGGACGAAGCGGTCGGCGTCGGCGTCTACCGCGTCAAGCTGCAGATGAACGATGCGGGCGGCATCTTCCCCGAAGCTGAAGTCACCTACCGTGGCGTGGCGGCCGGACGGGTCCGGGACATGGAGATGACGGCGGACGGCATCGAGGTGACGATGGTGATGGATTCCGGCGCCGCGAAGATCCCCGAGTCCGCGGCGGCCGTCGTCGCGAACCGGTCGGCGATCGGCGAGCAGTTCATCGACCTCCAGCCCGCCTCCGACACGGGGCCGTACCTGCACGACGGCTCGGTGATCGACGACATCAGGTACCCGCCGAAGCTCGACGAGGTTCTCGCGTCAGCCATCACGCTGACCGATACGGTGCCCGTCGACGCGCTGCGCACCACCGTCACCGAACTCGGCAAGGCGTTCGACGGCCAGGGCGAGAATCTGAGCCGACTCATCGACTCGCTCGACAAACTGTCGAAGACGGGCGTGGAGAACCTCGACGACACCATCGGGCTCATCACGAACGCGAACCCCGTCCTGGCGACGCAGGCCGAGCAGTCCGACCAGATCCTCGAATGGTCCAAGAGCCTGGACCTCGTCGCCGCGACCTTGGAGTCGTCCGACCCGGCGCTACGGCGGATCCTGACCGACGGCCCGCGCGCGGCGAGCGCGCTGACGCACTTCCTCGACACCAACGGTGAGGACGCGACGACCCTGATCCACCAACTGGGGTCGACTGTGCACGAGATCGCGCCGACGTCGTTCTCGACCGGCATGACGTTCGCGATGCTGTCGTCGCTGTCGGCGAGCAGCCATACGACGTCGTCCGGGGGTGGCCAGATCAAGTTCGGGATCGTGCTGGAGACCGGCAATCCGGCGAGTTGCACGCGCGGCTACGAGAGCACGCAGAAGATGCTCGACGAGATCAAGCGCAAAGACCCGGATTTCGACATCAACTACGACGACTTCCCGTTCAACACGAAGGCGGCCTGCGCAGTCGAGACCGGCAATCCGACGGCGGTGCGTGGCGCCAACAACGCCGACCTGTCGAATCCGGAGTTCGTCCAACCGTGGGATGACAAGCCCAAGGCCGACCCCGACAAGCTGAACCTCAACCCGATCGCCACTCAGCTCGCCGGTCTGATGGGCGTGCGCCAGCGCTGAGCGAGGTGGGGCGGTTGATCGGCCGCCCCGTAGGTGTCGTCAGTCACGCTGTCGGCCAATTGATTTGCCTCTGCTGTTCACCGCTGTGTAACGTGGCAGGCGCAGCGCGGGGTGGAGCAGCTCGGTAGCTCGCTGGGCTCATAACCCAGAGGTCGTAGGTTCAAATCCTGCCCCCGCTACTAGGAAAGACCTTCTGGTCAGGTATTGATTACCGGCCAGGAGGTCTTTCGCATTTCCTGGGGGCGTGCGGCGTGAACCGGAGCCCACGGCGCAGCCTCGAACATCCGGGCGGATTTCGGGCAGGGGCGGGTGGTGCGGTACGATAATGATGCAAGAAGGCGACGCGGGGTGGAGCAGCTCGGTAGCTCGCTGGGCTCATAACCCAGAGGTCGTAGGTTCAAATCCTGCCCCCGCTACTAAAGGAAGACCCGCACCGGAGACGGTGCGGGTCTTCTTCTTTCTCGTGTCCGGTCGCGCGCATGGTCCGGCGACGCTGCCGCTGTGGCCTTTAACCCGCCGCTGTCGTAGGCGCGCCGTACATTCGGTGCGAGTCGGCGATACGGGGGTGTCGAGATGTCAGCAGCGCTGGAACCGGAGCCGGAGTGGCAGCTGGAGTGGGACGAGGGCGCGGTGGGGCGGGCGATCACGCCGATCCGCCTACGGTCCTACCGGGTGGCAGCGCGTGGTGACCTGCACGGGGCGCTGCGGTTGTACGACTGGAACGCCGTCGCGTCGGCCGCTGTTCTGGTGACCGTCGCGATGGTCGAGGTGATCGTACGCAACGCGATGGACTCGCAGCTGACGGCGTGGGCCGCGCGCCGCGGCGAGGGCTCCTGGTTCGACACGATCCCAGTCGACGGTCGAGCGCTCGCCGACCTGGAACGCGCGTGCCGTGCGGCCGAGTCGTCGACCGGCGGGAACGACTTCCATGGAAAGGCGGTCGCCGAACTCGGCTTCGGATTCTGGCGGTGCCTGGTGGCCCAGCGATATCTGACGCCGCTGTGGGTGCCCGCCTTGAACCAGGCGTTCCCGAACGGCTACCGCGACATCCGGGAACGACGTCTCCGAGTGGAACGCAACCTCGCCGGGCTTGTCACCGTCCGAAACCGGGCCGCGCATCACGAACCGATCCACTGTCGCGACCTGCTGGCCGACCTGCGCGCAGCGGTCGAGGTCGCGACATGGGTCGACGTCGACGCCGGCGCGTGGGTGGCGGCGCGGTCGCCGCTGGAGAACGTCGTCAGACGACGCCCGCGAACTGCATGACATCATCGACCCATGACTCTGACGACCGCCACACAGGTGGCGTTGATCGCGGCCGGCGTGATCTTCCTCTGGGCACTGCTGCTCGGCGTGTGGAAGTTCGCACAGATCATGCGCAGCCCCACCGGGCATGCGCACATCTACGTGGACATCGCGCACCGAGCCGCGCTGATGTACGCGTTCGCGACCGGGCTGCTCGCCACCTTCGTCCAGTTCAGTGCCTGGAGCACCGTTGTCAACACGGTGGCGCTGGCGGTCGTCGTATTCTTCTTCGTCTCGGCTATCGCGTCGTACTGTCTGCACGGCGCGCTGCGTGACACCGACAATCAGATGCATCCGAACTCGCCCACGATGACGGCGGCCATGGTGGCGCTCATCGTGGGCGAGGTCGGGGGAAGCGCCGTGATCATCGCGGGCTTCATCGTCGAGCAGTCACGCTCGTGGGGCTGACCTACAGGTAGGCGCCGCACACCGGCCACGCGCCGGGGCCCTGCGTGGCGAGGACGTTCTCGGCGACGCGGATCTGCTCTTCGCGTGACGCGTCCGAGGCGCTGCCGGAGCCGCCGTTGGCCGCCCACGTCTCCTGCGAGAACTGCAGTCCGCCGTAGTAGCCATTGCCGGTGTTGATCGACCAGTCGCCGCCGCTCTCGCAGTCGGCGACGGCATCCCAGTTATGGCCGGTGTCGGCCGACGCGATGCCCGCGGTCATTGCCAGCGGTGCGACGGTCAGTGCGCCGGCGACGGCGGTACGGATGGCGATCTTCTTCAAGCTCATAGATGTGCTCCTGTATCGGTTCGGCACCAGTTTCATCGGTGCCGCTCAACGGGTCGGAGGCGACGCTACGTGCTGTGAAAGCTAAGGTCACACCGGGTTTCGTGGGGCCAGTCACAATGTGCTAGCTGGAGCAAGCGAGGGTGCGTCCGGGGTTTCCGCAGGTCATCGGCTTCATCGGGCCGTTATCGATCCGTGATCTGAAACAGTCTTGTTGTGACTGGTCACACACCGTAAAAGTGGTACCGCTCACCGGGAGAATGCGCCCGTTGGTCGATCCGGAAGGGCGTTCCGACGCCGAACCGCACTCATGATCGGGGGGTCGGCCGATACCGTTGACCCATGTCCGATTACGCGCACGAGTTCGCCCGCAGTACCGACGACCCGGAGGGCTTCTGGCTCGACGCAGCCCGCGATGTCGACTGGATCAGCCCGCCGACGGCGGCCCTCGACGATACCGCCGCCCCGATCTACCGATGGTTCCCCGGTGCGTCGCTCAACACGAGTGTCAACGCACTCGACCGACACGTGGCTGCCGGCCGCGGCGACCAGGACGCGCTGATCTGGGATTCGGCGATGACCGGCACGGTGAAGCGGTACACCTACCGGCAGTTGCTCGACGAGGTCGCGCGCTTCGCCGGAGTCCTCACCGCACAGGGCGTCGCCGCGGGCGACCGCGTCGTCATCTACATGCCGATGATCCCCGAGGCCGCGATCGCGATGCTCGCGTGCGCGCGCATCGGCGCGGTCCACTCGGTGGTGTTCGGCGGATTCGCCGCACCCGAGCTCGCGACCCGAATCGACGACGCCGAACCGGTCGCTCTCGTCACCGCGTCCGGCGGCCTCGAGCCGGGTCGGGTCATCGAATACCTGCCCCTCGTCGCGTCCGCGATCGAGAAGGCCGCCATCACGCCGCGCACCGTGATCGTCAAGAACCGCGACGAGGTCCCCGGGTCGGCAGCCGACCACGACGGATGGCTCGACTGGGACGCCGAGGTCGCAGGCGCGGCGCCGGCCGAACCCGCCGCTGTCGCCGCGACCGATCCGCTGTACATCCTCTACACGTCGGGCACGACGGGTAAGCCGAAGGGTGTGGTGCGCGACAACGGCGGCCACGCCGTCGCGCTCACCTGGTCGATGAAGAACGTCTACGGCATCTCACCCGGCGAGGTGTGGTGGACTGCGTCCGACGTCGGCTGGGTGGTCGGCCACAGCTACATCGTGTATGGCCCGCTGCTGGTCGGGGCCACCACCGTCATGTACGAGGGCAAACCCGTCGGCACCCCGGATGCGGGCGCGTTCTGGCGAGTGATCTCCGACCACGGTGTCGTCGCGCTGTTTACCGCGCCGACCGCGATCCGCGCCGTGCGCAAAGCCGACCCCGACGCCGCCGAACTCGCGAAGTACGACGTCTCATCGCTGCGCACTCTGTTCGCGGCGGGCGAGCGGTTGGACCCCGACACGTTCACGTGGGCGTCGAAGGTCCTCGGCGTGCCCGTCGTCGACCACTGGTGGCAGACCGAGACCGGCTGGGCGATCGTGGCGAACCTGTGCGGCCTCGAACCGATGCCGATCAAAGCCGGATCGCCGACGGTCCCGGTTCCGGGCTACCGTGTCGAGATCCTCGACGCGGCTGGCGCGCCGGTCGCAGCGGGCGGCGAAGGCAACATCGTCGTCCGACTGCCGCTGCCGCCGGGCACGCTCGCCGGACTGTGGCGCGACGAGGCCCGGTTCCGGGCGTCGTACCTGAACACTTTCGACGGCTACTACCTGACGGGCGACTCCGGTTACATCGACTCCGACGGCTACGTGTTTGTGCTGGGCCGATCGGACGACGTCATCAACGTCGCCGGGCACCGTTTGTCGACGGGTGCGATCGAAGCGGTGGTCGCCGCGCATCCAGCCGTCGCCGAATGTGCGGTGGTCGGCATCCACGACGACTTGAAAGGCCAGCGCCCCAGCGGCTACGTGGTCCTCAAGGCCGGAGTCGACATCGACGGCGACACGCTCCGCACCGAGCTCGTGAAGCGAGTGCGCGACGAGATCGGTGCGGTCGCGACCTTCCGCGACGTCACCGTGGTCGACGCGCTGCCGAAGACCCGCTCAGGGAAGATCTTGCGCAAGACGATGCGGCAGATCGTCGACGGCGAGGAGTACGCGGTCCCGTCGACCATCGAGGACCCGGCGGTCCTCGACGCACTGATCGACCAGCTCGGTCACTGACCGTCGCCCGGGTTCGGATGCAGGTCGGCCACCGCTGACGAACGATGGCACTCGAACCGTTCTCCAGGAGCGGTTCGAGTGCCAAAGCTTTCGTGAAGCCGTAGCCGGCAGGGTTAGACAGTAGAGATCCGGGCTAATCACCCGATGGCGCCCGGCCGGAGCAGGCGGCGCATGGCGTCCATCAGCTCATCGACCGTCACGTCCGGGTTCACCGAGCGTTCGACGATCAGCGCGTT
Source organism: Gordonia liuliyuniae (assembly GCF_021738805.1). Taxonomy (NCBI): domain Bacteria; kingdom Bacillati; phylum Actinomycetota; class Actinomycetes; order Mycobacteriales; family Gordoniaceae; genus Gordonia; species Gordonia liuliyuniae. The sequence continues at coordinate 317,657 of NZ_JAKKOR010000001.1, forward strand.
CACTGCACCGATGTAACCGCTCCACACGAGGGGCGGCGATGCGCTGAGGGCGAGACCGCGCTCGTGTCCGAGGGTGGTCACCGAGTCGAGCAGCGTCGTCCACTCGCCGCGCCGGGCGTGCCGGTGATCTTCGAAGCGAGGGCTCACGCCGACGACCTCCACGAAGCTCACCCTGGTGCGTTCGGTACTCGACGCGTAGTACTCGACAAACGCTCTGATACCGGCGTCGAGCACCTCCTCGACGGTGATTCCGCTGGTGCTCAATGCCGCGTCCAGGGCCTCGGAGACAGCCGCCGTCGATTCGTCCTGCACCCGGTCATACAGCGCGCGGAGCAAATCTTCGCGATCGGAGAACAGCTCGTAGAACTGCCGCGACGACAGCCCGGCGGCCTTGCAGACCGCGGGAACCGCCGTGGCGGCGTACCCGGTCGTCCCGAACAGGGTCAACGCGGCGTCGAGGAAGCGCTCGCGTCGTTCGGTACGGCGTTCGTCGATCGATCGGCCACGGTAGCTTCGGGTCTCGGTCACTGCACCAGGTTAGTGGGGCGCCCGCCGCGTGGGGCGGCCGATCACTTCCCCTTGCCGAGGGCGGCGCCGAAAAGTGCCGATAGATCCGCGCCGATCGTCTGTGAGAAGGTCGGCCACCACGTCGCGTCGGTCGCCATGGAGAGTTCGTCGTGGGTCGTGCAGCCCGACGCGGCGGGTTTGCCGTCGAGTCGGTCCTTCAGCCACAGCAATGCCATCGGCGCGCCGGACACTTCGCCGATCAGATGCTCGGACAGGTGATCGCGCGTGTAGGTGATCGACGGTCCGGCCGTGCGACAGTACGAACGGACCATGGTGTCCACCTGGCCGACCGGGATCACCTCGTCGAGCGCCGAGTTCCAGATGTACATCGGCATGTCGGGTCGGACGCTGCCCATCTTGGTCTCGGTGAGGACCCGCTTGACGGGCGGAGCCGCGAGCGGGTCGCCGGGCCAGTTGATGAATCCCTTGTTGTTCAGGAATGGGAACGTCAGCGCCTGGTACTGGACGCAGAGCGGTCCCTTCGCGGCGAGGAGCGCCTTGCCGGCCGGGTTGAGGCGCGTGTCGAGGAACTTGTCGAAGTAGTCGTACTCGCGGGCCAGTCCCGCGATCGCACCGAGGACCAGGCCGCTCGTGACGTTGTTCTGCGCGGCATTGAGCACGACCTTCAGGTCGGCGGGCACGCCTCCTTCGGCCGCGCCGACGATATTCAGTTCCGGGGCGTACGACTGCTTGATCTCGGCGGTGTGCCCGGTGACGATCGCTCCGCCGGAATAGCCGTAGAGGCCGATCGGCGACGCGTCGCTGATGCTCGACGGCGCGAACGACCTGGCGGCGCGCAGACTGTCGAGAGTGATGCGGGCGCCGAGCGGCCCCGCCGCGTACGCGTGCTCGGGACCCTCGTGGTCGGGCAAGACGACGGCGTACCCCTGGTGGAGGAAGCCCTGGGCGATCAGGAGTTCGGCGGGGGCGACGGCTTGGCCGAGGAGTGACGACGCGTTGAGATGCTGCACGGCGTACGACGTCGCGCAGTAGCCGGCCGTCGAGTCCTCGGCGAGCTGCATGGAGATCACCTTGCGCGGGCCCTTCTTGACGGCACCGCGGGGCTTGAGAACGGTCGTGACGGCCGGGATCGCCTCACCGGACGTGTTCGTCGACCGGAACGAGAGCTGCCAGGCGTCGACGTTGATCGGGACGGCGCCGAAATTGGCGGGGGTGATGCGACGGGCCGCGATGATCTCGCCGTTCTCGGCGGCGGCGAGCCTCTTCGGCGACGGACGGTAGAACGACGCGTCGAGCTCCTGGGGGAGCGGGAGCAGCGGTGCGGGCGCGATCTTCGGGGTCGCGCTCTGGGGTGCGGCCGTCACCGGTGCGGCGACGGCGCCCGCCGTGAGAACGGCCGTCACCGCGGCCACGAGCGTCAAGACGAACGGTCGGCGCATCGAAGTATCTCCTCGTGAATGTGTGGGTGAAACGAACGTGTTTCACAATGTGAGGGAGAGACTACCCTCACAGTGATCCGGCACACAAGCATTCATCGCAGTGGCGGTTCCGAATGCAGTCCCAAGTGCAGTGGTGGACGGAACCCGTTGTTGCGCAGCGTCGTCCACTTGTCACAACATGCACGAGACCCCCGCCCGAAAGAGGGCGGGGGTCTCGTATGGAACGAACTCAGGTCACTTCAGTTCGGCGCTGCTCTTCCCAAGCACACGGCGAGCGATGATCAGCTGTTGGATCTGCTGGGTGCCTTCGAAGATGTCCAGGATCTTCGAGTCGCGCGCCCACTTCTCCAGGAGCGTGCGCTCGGAGTAGCCGTATGTCGAGGCGAGCTCGACGGCCTTGTTGGTCACATCGGTGCCGGTGCGTCCGGCCTTGGCCTTCGACATCGATGCCTCGAGCGAGTTCGGCTCCTTGTTATCGGCCATCCACGCCGCACGCAATGTTAGGAGATACGACGCCTCCCAATCGGCCTCCAGGCGGATGAACTCGGCAGCAGCCGCCGACTGGTCGGTAGCGGGGCGGTCGTAGTCGATCTCGACGCCTGCGTCCTCCAGCAGCTTGCGCAGTTCTTCCAGCGACGCCCGGCTGACACCGACGGCCATCGCCGCCACCATCGGTCGCGTGTTATCGAAGGTCTGCATGACCCCGCCGAAGCCCTTCTTGACGTCCACCTCCGGTGAACCGAGGAGGTACTCCTTCGGGATGCGGCAGTCCTCGAATCGGATCACCGCGGTGTCCGACGCACGGATGCCGAGCTTGTGCTCCAATCGGGCGATCGTGACGCCCGGGTGTTTGCGCGGCACGACGAAACTCTTGATCGCGGCACGACCGAGGCTGCGGTCCACCGACGCCCACACCACGATGTGCGATGCACGCGAGCCCGCGGTGACGAAGATCTTCTCGCCGTTGATGACGTAGTCGTCGCCGTCGCGGGTCGCGGTCGTGGTGACCGCGGCCGAGTCGGAGCCGAAGCTCGGCTCGGTGATCGCCATCGACGCCCACACCTCGTCGCCGCCGCCAAGCATCTCCAGCTGTTCATCGGTCGCGACCGCGGCGATCGCCGCGTTGCCCAGCCCCTGGTAGGGGATCGACAGCATCAGCGCGACATCCCCGTACGACGCCCACATCGAGTTGAGGACCGACTGCATGTTGCCGCCGTTGGCGACGTAGCCCTCCGGGCGCTCCTTGTTCGCGTCGCCGCGCCCACCGGCTGCGCCCGCGCCCGCCTGTCCGGTCGCCGCGAGGCCGCTGTACAGGCTGGCGAGGGTGTCGAGCTCCACCGGGTAGGTGTGCTCGGCGAGGTCGTACTTGCGGCTGATCGGACGGAAGATCTGCAGCGCGGCCTGGCGCGCCTGGTCGATCGTCGTGTCCAGTTTCTTTGGCAGTTCCAGATTGATAGCCATGTGTGCTCCTTGATCGTCCGCCCTCTCAGAGGACGACGACGCCTTCGCCGATGCCCGCACCGCGCAGGTCGCGGTACCAGCGCTCGACCGGGTGCTCCTTGGTGAAACCGTGGCCACCGAGCAACTGGACGCCGTCGAGGCCGACCTGCAAGCCCTTGTCGATCGTCAACTTGCGGGCGAGTGCCGCCTCGCGAGCGAAGGGCAGACCCTGCTCGGCGCGCGACGCGCCGCGCAGCGTCACCAATCGCAGACCGTCGATCTCGGTCGCCATGTTCGCGACCATGAACGCGACCGCCTGGCGGTTGGAGATCGGCTCACCGAACGCTTCGCGCTCGTTGACGTAGGGGACCACGTAGTCGAGCATCGCGGTGGCGGTACCGACGGCCAGCGCCGACCAGCCCAGACGCGAGAGTCGGACTACGTCGCGGTATGCGTCGGCGGCCTGATCGCCCTCGACTTCGCCGAGCAGTGCGCCGGTCGGGACCGAGACGTCGTCGAGGACCAGGCGGCCCATGCCCGCCGCGCGCAGACCCATGCCCGGATCGGCTTCGACGGACAGACCCTTGGTGTCCGACTCGACGATGAAGAGTGCCCGACGGCCGTCGAGCTGAGCGCCGACGATGAACAGCTCGGAGCTGCCCGCAGCCGGGACGAAGCTCTTGACGCCGGACAGTCGGTAGCCGCTCGGCGCGCGCGTCGCCTTGGTGGCCAGGGCGAAAGCGTCGAACAGCGGCTTCGGCTCGGCGATCACGACGGCCGACGTCGGGACGTTCTCGCCCGCGTAGTCAGGCAGGTAGGTGCGCTGCTGGCTGTCGCTGCCGAAGTTGGTGAGGGTGGTAGCGACACCACTCGGTGCGAGCAGTGGAACGGCCAGACCCATGTCGCCGTAGGCCATCGCCTCGGCGACCAGTGCGTTGGTGACCACATTGCGATCGGTCGCCGCACCGTCGAGCTCCTCGGGCACGTTGATCATGGTGATGCCGAGTTCGGCCGACCGCTTGAGGATGTCCTCGGGCGCGCTCGCGGCCGCGTCTGCGTCGTACGCCGCGGGCCGGAGGATCTCGGTGGAGAACTCCTTGACGGTCTCGGCGATCATCGACTGCTCGTCGTCGGGATTCAGGTCGAAGTAGCCCTTGGACGAGGTCGCCGGGCGCTGCGGCTTCCCGGCGCCCGAGACCTGGGTGAACGCGCGATTGGCGGCGCCGAGGGTCTTGAAGCCCGTCTTGGTGGCCTCGTAGGCGACGCGATTGATGGGCTCACGGAGGCCGTACTTCTCGGCAACCTCGGAGCCGGTGATCGCGGTCAGTACGCGCATCGCCGTGCCGATCGCGGTGCGCTTGTGGGGTGCGGCGCCGACGGCTGACTCGTCGCGGGGTGCGGTGTTCGTGGTCATTTCCTCACCAGGTCTCTCGAGCGAATTTCAATGGTGGAGTGATTCTTACTCCGTAGTAAGAACTGACCTTACTCGCCGGTAAGGAGGTTGTCACCCCCGACGGGCAGCGCATCGCTCATAGGTGCGTCTACCCCGTGCTGTGGTGCCTTACCGCAGGCCTTACAGCTGCGTCGGAACTCCGGCCTCCAACGTGCGGAAGTCGGTGCCAGCGGGCGCCATGTCGGCGATACGGCTGTTGTGGATCGTGACTCCTGCCGACGACTGCACTCCCTGGTGGATCGGAAACGCGACACGCGGATTCACTGCGCGCAGGTAGTCGACGGGTTCGCTGAGCTTGAGCCACGGTGCGGCGGCGGGGATGGCCAGGACGTCGATCTTCTCGAACGGAATGTAGAGCGCGTCGCCCGGATGGCAGAAGGCCCCGGGTTGTTCGTCGGTGTCGAGGATGTACGAGATGTTGTCCACGACTGGAAGTTCCGGATGGATCACCGCGTGTCGGCCACCCGTCCCGCGGACCGTCACGGAGCCGACACGCACCACCTGGCCAGGTCCGATCACCGACCAGATCCCGGCGTCGCCGCATTCATTGAGCTGCGCGGCCGTCTGCGGATCGGCGTAGCGGACCGCGTTCGGATTGGCGGCGACCAGCGCGGGAAGCCGCGCCGGATCGGCATGATCGGCGTGCTGGTGGGTCACCAGGATCGCGTCGAGGCCCGTCAACTCCTCGAATCCGGACGCGAACGTGCCCGGATCGAAGAGCACTCGGGTTCCGTCGTGTTCGGCCAGTACGCAAGAGTGCAGAAGATGGGTGAACCTCATACTTCCGGGACACTACTCGCTCAGTGCAGCGTCGTTCGCCGGGTCAGCGATCGGACGTCAGGGCAGCGAGCACCTCGTCGTGCAGCCGTCCGTTCGACGCGACGGCGCTCCCGCCTGCCGGCCCCGGTGTCCCGTCCAACGCGGTGAACCGGCCGCCCGCTTCGCGGACCAGGATGTCGAGCGGGGCGAGGTCCCACAGCGAGACTTCGGGTTCGGCGGCCACGTCGACCGCGCCCTCGGCGACCAGACAGTAGTTGAAGAAGTCGCCGTAGCCGCGGACACGCCACACGCGGTCGGTGAGAGCGATGAAATCGTCGCGGATACCGCGGTCGGCCCACCCGGACAGGCTCGAGAAGGCCAGCGACGACGATTCGATCTCGTCGACTCCTGACACGCGGAGATGTCGCGGCTCACCTGCGTCGTACGACACGAATGCACCGTCCCCCGACGACGCCCACCAACGACGGTTCAGCGCCGGTGCGCTCACCACGCCGACGACGGGCACGCCGTCGTCAAGCAGTGCGATCAACGTCGACCACACGGGGACGCCGCGGACGAAGTTCTTGGTGCCGTCGATCGGGTCGACCACCCACTGTCTGCCGTCCAGGACGGCGTCGCCGCCGAACTCCTCCCCGAGCACCGCGTCGTTCGGGCGGTCGGCGTCGAGCCGGGCACGGATCAGACGCTCGCAGGCGAGGTCGGCGTCGGAGACCGGCGTCAGATCCGGTTTCGAATCGACCCGCAGATCGAGCGCGCCGAAACGGGCGGTCGTGAGTGCGTCGGCGGCGTCCGCCAGGTCCAGCGCGAGGGCGAGATCGGACGCGTACACGGAACCGTCTGGGAGGGTGGCCACGGCTGACGAGGCTACCAGCACCGACCCGCCACGACCGGGCGTGACGACGCAGACTCGCAGGTACCATGGCGGCCATGCCGAACTGGATCTCCGCGCTGTTGCTCGTGTTCCTCATCGCCACGGTGGTCTCGCTGTACATGTCGCGCCGCGGTCAGGGGTTCGGCAGTGCGAGCGCCGCACGCGGCTACGTCGAAGGCGTCATGACGGTCACGAGCGCGGTCCTCGGCGACCCCGACCGCGACGGGGCCCGCCTGTGCACCGTCGCTGGGACGATCATGGCGGCCGATTCCTCGCCCGCGGAAGTCTATGGGCGGATCGTCGTGCCTGCCGGGGCTGTCGAGCCGTACCCCGGTCTGGACCAGCCCGTCGTCTTCAAGCCGGGCAAGGAGGATTCCACCTGGCGTTTCGGCACCCTGTCGGACTCGGTAGGCTGATTCAGTGCATCCAGAAGCCTCTGCCGACCTCGAATCCCTCGACGCAACTCTCACCACCGTCGAGAAGGTGATGGACCTCGACGAGCTTCGTCGCCGCATCGACGAGCTGGAGATGCAGGCCTCCGATCCGGGTCTGTGGAACGACCAGGACCACGCGCAGAGGGTGACGAGCGAGCTCTCGCACGCCCAGGCCGAACTGCGTCGCGCCTCCGAACTGCGGTCCCGGCTGGACGACCTGCCGGTGCTCTACGAACTCGCCGAAGCCGAGGAGGGCGACGCTGCTGCCGAAGCCGTCGCCGACGCAGACAACGAGCGAGCCGACCTCAGGCGCGACATTGAGGCGATGGAAGTCAAAACGATGCTGGCGGGCGAGTACGACGCGCGTGAGGCCGTCGTCAACATTCGCGCCGGTGCGGGTGGCGTCGACGCCGCCGACTGGGCGCAGATGTTGATGCGCATGTACATCCGCTGGGCCGAACAGCACGACCACTCGGTGGAGGTGTACGACACGTCGTACGCCGAAGAGGCCGGACTGAAGTCGGCGACGTTCGCGGTCAAGGCGCCCTACATGTACGGCACCCTGTCGGTGGAGCAGGGCACGCACCGACTCGTTCGCATCAGCCCGTTCGACAACCAGGGCAGGCGTCAGACGTCGTTCGCCGAAGTGGAGATCCTGCCCGTCGTCGAGACCACCGACCACATCGACATCGACGAGAACGATCTGCGCGTCGACGTCTACCGGTCGTCCGGGCCCGGCGGCCAGTCGGTCAACACCACCGACTCGGCGGTCCGTCTGACGCACGTGCCGACCGGTATCGTCGTCACCTGCCAGAACGAGAAGAGCCAACTGCAGAACAAGGCGGCCGCGATGCGCGTCCTGCAGGCCAAACTCCTCGAACGCAAACGCCAGGAGGAGCGCGCCCAGATGGATGCGCTCAAGAGCGACACGGGCGCCAGTTGGGGCAATCAGATGCGCTCGTACGTGCTGCACCCGTACCAGATGGTCAAGGACCTGCGGACCAACGTCGAGAGCAACAACCCGAGCAACGTGCTCGACGGCGACCTCGATCAGTTCATCGAAGCGGGCATCCGCTGGCGGATGGACGAGGACTCGTAGTCGGCCCGCGATGACATACCTCGTCGACGAATTCGGGCTGCCCTCGTGGCTGCGCTCCATCGAACGCTGGCTGGCCGTCGACTTCGTCCAGATGCTGGTGTGGGTCATCGGCGCCATCCTGATCGCCCGCTTCATCCGCTGGGTCGCCGGTCGGTACTCGCAGCGCGCGGTGGCACAGTTCGAACTCAGCGAAGACATCGTCCAATCCGAGGACCTCAAGCACCGGCGCGCCCTGGTCGACGTGGTCGCGTGGACGTTGATCGCCGTCGTCGTGATCGTCGTCGGCCTCAAGATCCTGGCGGTGTGGGTCCCGACGTCGAGCCTCGTCGGTCTGAGCGCCGTGCTCGGCGCGGCTCTCGGTTTCGGCGCGCAGCGGGTCGTGCAGGATGTGCTCGCCGGCTTCTTCATCATCGCCGAGCATCAATACGGCTACGGCGACGTCGTGAATCTCGCGGTGACCGGCGGCCTGGAGGCCGAAGGCACCGTCGAAGATGTGACGTTGCGCGTCACCCGGCTGCGGAACTCCGACGGTGAGCTGATCACCGTGCCCAACGGGCAGATGATCAAGGCGACCAACCTGTCCAAGGACTGGGCACGCGCCGTCGTCGACGTCCCCGTTCCGCTCGACGCGGACATCAACGTCGTCAACGCGACGCTCCGCGAAGTGGGGCAGGAGTTCTACGAGAAGCCGCGGTGGCATCGGCTGCTGCTCGACGCGCCGCAACCGCTGGGGGTGACGAACCTCGAACTCGATTCGGCGACGGTGCGCATGGTGGCCAGAACGCTTCCGGGTCAGCAGTTCGACATCGGTCGTGCGTTGCGGTCGGAGATCATCTTCGCGCTCGCCCGCCACGGCGTCACCGTCTCGAAGGCAGTCCGCAACCAGACGGTCGCGCAGACAGCTGCCGATGCGGCGCCGGACGAGGCTCGCGACGGGGGTGACGAATGACCGACGGGCAGCAGCAGACGCGCTTCGAGCGGCTGAAGCACATCTATCACACTCGGGTGCGCACGACGACGGTTGTGTTGATCGTGCTCTGGTTCGCGCTGTTGGCGCTGTACGGCTTCACGTCGCAGCACTATCCGCCCAAGGACGCGGTGAAACCGACTCGGACCACCGAGCAGCCCGTGGACACGCAGGCCCCGGCCACCGAGTCGACCGAAACGACCTCCCGGACGCCGAGCACCACCGTCGAGTCGACGACGGAGTCCACCACGGAGCCGACCGACGACACCGAGCAGACGACGGGGCAGACGCAGTCGACGACGCCGTTGCAGCCGCGGCGGACTGCACCGCTGCCGACGCAGCTCATGCCGGAGCTCGACGCACCGGACGAGACTACCGACACGACTCCGGGCAGCGGCGACGGTCGGTGACCGCATCGATCAGTACACTTGGTCACCGTGATCAAGCTGTCGAACGTGACGATGCAATACGCGAAGTCGAGCAGGCCCGCCTTGTCGGACCTGTCTTTTGAGATCGACAAGGGCGAGTTCGCGTTCCTGATCGGGCCGTCGGGGTCGGGGAAGTCGACGTTCTTCCGGTTGCTCCTCAAAGAGGACAAGCCGACGTCCGGCGAGATCGAGGTCGGCGACTTCCACGTGAACACGCTTCGCAACCGCGATGTGCCGAAGCTGCGGCAGTCCATCGGCTGCGTGTTCCAGGACTTCCGGTTGCTGCAGCAGAAGACTGTCGCCGACAATGTGGCGTTCGCTCTCGAAGTGATCGGCAAACCGTCGTCGACGATCCGCGACGCGGTGCCGGAGACCCTGGAGTACGTCGGGCTGTCGGGCAAGGCCGACCGGATGCCGTTCGAGCTGTCCGGCGGTGAGATGCAGCGAGTCGCCATCGCGCGCGCCATCGTCAACCGTCCGCAGTTGCTGTTGGCCGACGAGCCGACCGGCAACCTCGACCCCGAGACGAGCGAGGGAATCGTCGAAGTGCTCGACCGGGTCAACCGTCGCGGCACGACCGTGGTGATGGCGACGCACGACCGCCACATCGTCGACGCGATGCGACGTCGAGTCCTTGAGTTCGACAACGGCAAGCTCGTCCGCAACGACCAATACGGCGTGTACGGCATCGGCTGACCGACGACTTCGCAGACTACGAGAGGCGAGCACGCATGCGCGCGAATTTCATCATCGGCGAAGTCCTCAACGGATTCCGTCGCAACATCACCATGACGGTCGCCATGATCCTGACGACCGCCATCACGCTCGGCATCCTCGGCGGCGGCATGCTGGTGATCCAGATGGCCGACAAGAGCCAGAAGATCTTCCTCGACCGCGTCGAGATGCAGTTCTTCATCAACGACGAGGTGACCGAGCGGGACCCGAACTGCTTGGAAGCGCCGTGCACGACGCTCCGGAACGATCTGGAGGCCGAGCCGGGGGTCGGATCGGTGACCTTCATCAGCCAGGATCAGGCGTTCCGCACCGCGAAGGCGGCGTGGGAGAAGGATTCACCCGAGCTCGCCGACTTCATCCGCAAGGAGGCGTACCAGGGTGCGCTCCGCGTCCGCATGGACGATCCGGACCGGTTCGGTGCGGTCCTCGACAAGTTCTCGAAAGCTCAGGGCGTCGACGGCGTCCTCGACCAGCGGGACCTGGTGAAACGCATCTTCAGTGTGCTTGACGGCGCGCGCAACGCTGCGTTCGCCATCGCGGCCGTCCTGGCGGTGGCGGCCATCCTGCTGATCGTCAACACCGTGCAGATAGCCGCCTATACGAGACGGACGGAGGTGTCGATCATGCGTCTGGTCGGCGCCACCCGCTGGTACACGCAGCTGCCGTTCCTACTGGAGGCGGTGATCGCCGCCGTCATCGGCGCGGTGCTTGCGATCGGCGGCCTGTTTCTGGGCAAGATATTCTTCTTCGACAAAGCGCTCGAAGACCTCTACGGTGTGAACATCCTGGCGCGCATCACGAACGCGGACGTGTGGTTCGTGTCCCCGTGGCTGGTGTTGGCAGGCATCGTCTTGGCCGGCATCACCTCGTACGGAACGTTGCGCGTCTACGTCCGTGAATAACACGGGCAGTGGTGAACCGGTCCGACCGTAGGACCACCCCGACTACACCTGGAGGAGCGCAACGTGCCCAGAGAAAAGGGCAAGTCGGTGATCGCCAGCAACCGCAAAGCCCGGCACAACTACACCATCCTCGAGACGTTCGAGGCCGGCATGGTGCTGCAGGGCACCGAGGTCAAGGCCCTCCGCGAAGGCAAGGCGTCGCTCGTCGACGCGTTCGCCACGATCGACGACGGCGAGGTGTGGCTCAACGCGGTGCACATCGCCGAGTACGGCAGCGGGACGTGGACCAACCACGCGCCGCGTCGCAAACGCAAGTTGCTGATGCACCGCCGCGAGATCGACAACCTGATCGGCAAGATCCGCGACGGCAACCTGACGCTGGTCCCGTTGCAGATGTACTTCTCCGATGGACATGCGAAGGTCGAGTTGGCGTTGGCTCGCGGTAAACAGGCCCATGACAAGCGGCGCGACATCGCCGAACGGACTGCCAAACGAGAGGTCGAGCGCATCGTCGGCCGTCGCGTGAAAGGCATGTGAGACCCGCCGTGACAGTGCGGGCGCGGTGCTTGGCAGTGCTCGCCGTCGTTGCGTGCGGCCTGTCGGCGTCCGCGTGCGGCGCCGACCCCCGGTCCGCAGAAGAGCCGACGCCGGTGCTCGGATGGGTCGTCGGCGACGGGTGCGCGACGCCGCCCGATCGGGTGCGCGCCGACGGCGACGGTATCGTCGCTCGCGGTCTCGCGGATGCCGGATACCGCTCGTTGTATGTGGTCTGCGACGCCGCACAGGCGCCAGCCGCCCTCGATGATTCCGCGCTTCACGCTCGTCTCGACGATCAGGGTCTGCGACTCTCGGTGATTCCGTCCAACGACGCCGACGTGAGCGCCGCGATGCGGGCCGACATCCCGTTGCCCGCGCTGCGCACCGCGATCACCCGGCATGTGATGGCGGCGCAACCGTTGGTGTTCAGCGGGGAGGCCGCTCTGCTCGACCACGCGCACATCGCGACCGTCGCTAACCGCGACGTGCTGGCGATCGGCCGCGACAGCAGGCGGACCGCGGGCGCGCCCATCAACGGCGACGACGAGCGGTTCTCGCGGGCCATCGGCTCGCAGGGGCTCATCGTGTCGTTGACCAACGGGGAGTCGGCGGCGCGCGACATGTCGTTCGATCTCGACGAGGTGAACCTCGCGGGCGACGTCGTCGCCGCGACCGACGTATGGACCGGTCGTCGGGTGCACGCGTCCGGCGGCACGATCACGGTGCCGGTGGCGTCCACCGACAGCGCCCTGCTGCGCATCGGCTGACCGAATCGACGGGTCTTCGGTGATACCGGGATGAAAGTGTCGGTCGGGTTCGTTATGATGGGGTGTCCGCTGGAAACAGGGGACACCACTCCGCTGGAAACAGGGGAGACCACCTCGGGGCCGATCGGTTTCGACTACGTGCATCGAGGTGGGGGAAGCGTGTCGGTGCAGGCTGGAGACCACCGTAAGCGTCGCAGCAAACAATTAAGCGCCGATTCCAATCAGCGCGACTACGCACTCGCTGCCTGATCAGCGAGGCTAGTCTGTCGGCCCGGTTCTAAGTTCCCGGAACCGGATGCCGGCATCAGCTAGGGGACTCACTGTCGGCGTCGGTCGCGGACGACGGCAGGACATCAAACAGCGACTGGGATCGTCATCCCGGCTTGTTCGTGAGACCGGGAGATCCAAGTAGAGACATAGCGGACTGCACACGGAGAAGCCCCACCGAAGTGACGGAGGACCCGGGTTCAATTCCCGGCGGCTCCACGAGTGAGAGATCCCCTGGTCGTCATTGACCAGGGGATCTCTCGTATTCGGGCAGGTCAAGCGAGTTGGGTACCTACCTCACGTCTCGCGTCACCACGCCTTCCTGACGGCGTCGGCAGATCGACCAACGCAAGAGCCCCACCTGCTGGCAAGGTGGGGCTCTTGTGCGTCAGTCGAGCGAGAGGCCTAGGCCAGCCCGGAGAAGACGTAGAGCAGAGCGTTGAGGACGTAGTCGTTGCTGGAGATCGTGTCCCACAGGATGCTGTCGATCATGGAGAGCCCTTCGTTAAGTCGTTTGACGTACTGCGAACAGACTAGACTAAACGGACGTTATTCGGTCTGCCGCTTGGCGAAGACTCGGAGGGCGTCCAGGTAACCCGGCACGTAGACGCTCTTCGGTGCCAGGATCGAGCGTCCGACAGTGCGGATGTCGTTGCCGCGGTACTCGATGTCGTTGCGCGTCAGCCGATGCGTTCCCTCCGGAAAGTCCTTCACCGTCAACAAGTCCGGCTCGATTCGGTCGCGGTAGACGCGTTCGGTTTCGGCGACGTCGACGGATCTGTCGCGGCCGCCGAGGAGGAGCAGCGTCGGGATGGGAACGGACGTGAGGGACGCCGTCGAATCCGAGCCCGCGTTGCGTGTGATGAACGCCCACCGGTCGGCAGCCATCGGGTCCACGTCGACATGCGAAGCCAGGTACTCGGTGTAGTCGGCCTTTCGCCGGATCAATGCCGCCCGCTTGGTGCGACGATCCACGGTGGCGGCGAGCTCTCCGGGTGAATCGCCGTCGGCCACGGCTTCGGCGCGCGCCGCGAACTCGTCTTGGCGCAGCCAGTTGATCGCAGGGTCGACGGCGATCATGAAACGGAGATCGGGGCGTGCCCGCGCGACCTCGGGGAGTACCCAGCCGGCCTGACCGAGACCCCACGCACCGACGCGCGTCTGGTCGATGTCGTCGCGAGTATGCACCCACGCGATAGCCGAGTCGACCTCCGTCGCGCGATCGTGCATCGACTGGTCGAGCCAATCGCCGGGCGCGCCTTCCACGCCGGGCTTGTCCCACGACAACGAGGCGAAGCCTGCCTCGGCGAACGCGTCCCAGAGCGGCTTGAGGTGATCGCCGTCATCGGCGTCGACGGGGCCGTCGTCGTGGACGAAGACGACGAGCCCGTACGGTCCCTCCTCGTTGGCCGGGGTGGCGAGGACGCCGTGGAGTTCGCCGCGCGGACCGGGAATCGTCACGCGCTCCTCGTGGAACGCATAATCCTTGGCGACGAGGACCCACACGGTGACGCCCAGGACGAGGGCGACGACGGTGCCGAGTGCCACCAGCGTCAATTTCTTCCTGCGGCTCACACAGCGAGTTTAGACGGGACGTACGGGTTGACGGCTACAGGTCGTCGGCCCCTGTCGACGTGTCGCACAGACAGAACGGCCCGCGCACCGAGGACGGTGCGCGGGCCGCGGTAGGTCACTACCGGTCTATGCCAGACCCGAGAACATGAGGCGGAGTGCGCCCAGAAGTGCGTCGTTGTTCTGCAGGGCTTCCCACAGTGCTTGATCGATCATGATGTGCTCCTGTCACTTGAAGACCGATTACCGTTGCCACGGTACCGTCGGTCACTTGAAGTTGCGAGTCCTCACGCCTCGGGATCGCCGAGAACGGTGTAGTCGCCTTCCGCGTAGTGCTTGCGCACACGCTTCTTGTCGAACTTGCCGACCGAGGTCTTGGGGACCTCGGTCACGAACGACCAACGCTCGGGGATCTGCCAGCGCGGCACCTGGTCTTCCAGGTACTTCTTGTGGGCGTCGATGTCGGCGTCGTCGTCGCTCCGGACGACGGCGAGGACGAACGGACGCTCATCCCACTTCTTATCGGGGACGCCGACGACGGTGGCTTCGACGACCGCCGGGTTCGAGGCGATGATGTTCTCGAGCTCCACCGACGAGATCCATTCGCCGCCCGTCTTGATCATGTCCTTGGCGCGGTCGACGATCGTCATGAAGCCGTCCGGGGTGACCGTCGCGACGTCGCCGGTGCGCAGCCAGCCGTCGTGGAACTTCGATTCGTCGGTCACGTTGCCGTCCGGCTGGTAGTACGAGCCGGTGATCCACGGTCCGGACACTTCGAGCTCGCCCACGGCCTCGCCGTCCCACGGCTGCTCCTGGCCGTCGTCGCCGATGATCCGTGCGGCGACTGGCGACGGGAACCGCCCCTGGGTGACGCGGTAGGCGAACTCGGCCTCCTCGTCGGCCACCCCCATCGGCGGGCGGGCGACGCTGCCCAGCGGCGACGTCTCGGTCATGCCCCACGCGTGGGTGATGCGGACGCCGTATCCGTCGAACTTCTTGATCATCGCGGGCGGCACCGCTGCGCCGCCGACGACCACCTCGCGCAAGTGCGTGATGTCCTGCGGCTTCGCGTCGAGCAGCGCGGACACACCCTGCCAGATGGTGGGGACCGCGGCAGCCAACGTCGGGCGTCCCTCAGCCATCATCGTCAGCAGCGGCTCGGGCTGCAAGAAACGGTCGGGCATGATGAGCGTCGCGCCCGCCATCATCGCGGCGTACGGCAGGCCCCACGACATGACGTGGAACATCGGCACGATCGCGAGCATGGTGTCGGTGCTCGACAACCGCATGCCCATGGTCGTGGTGACGATCAGCGAGTGCAGGTAGATGCTGCGGTGTGAGTAGACCACGCCCTTCGGGTCGCCGGTGGTCCCGGAGGTGTAGCACATGACCGCAGCGTCGTTCTCGTCGATCTCCGGCCACGCGTACGTCGTCGCCTCGTCGGCGATCAGTTCGTCGAACTGGTGGACGGTGATGCCCTCCGGCGCGTCGATCGCGTCGACCGGTCCGTTGACGACAATCACGTGCTGCACGTTGGGTGTGCCCGGCAGGTACTGCGAGAGCATGGGGGCGACGGTGGCGTCGACGAAGATCACCTTGTCGTCGGCGTGGTTGATGATGAAGACGGCCTGCTCCGGCGACAAGCGCAGGTTGAGCGTGTGGAGCACGGCGCCCATCGACGGGACGCCCGCATAGATCGCCTGGTGCTCGTTGTTGTTCCACATGAAGGTGGCGACGCGGTCGCCGCGTTCGATACCGAGCTTGGCGAGTGCGTTGGCGATCTTCGCGCCGGTGTCGCCGATGTCGGAGAACGACACGTCCCGGAAGCCTTCGCCCGTCCACGTGCGGATCCGTGCTTCGGGGAAGATGCGACGGCTGTACTCGACCAGGCTCGAGATGGTCAGGGCGCCGTGTTGCATCGTGGACTGGATCATCGAGTCTCCTTCGTTTGCGCCGAGCGAGTCGGTTCGCACTTGTTTCGCCGAAAAGTGAGCGGCCTCACGCCGCTATCGACTAGTTTCCTACATTAGTCACACTTTGGTGCACCATTCCACCAAGATGGTGCGTTGTCGCCGAGGAGATGAATCGCGAGTGAAGTCCGACGAGGTGCTCGTCCTGGCGACGCGGCAGTTCGTGTCGGGCCGACGGCTCGAAGTGGGGGAGCTCGCCGCCGCGGCGGGCATCAATCGCAGCACCCTCTACCGTCGGTTCAACGGCCGCGACGGACTTCTCGGCGAAGTGATCTGGTCGTTGACCGAGATGACGATGGATGCGGCCGCCCGCCGCGCCGTCGGCGTCGGCGGCGAGCGCATCGCGACGATGATGCGTGAGTTCGCGGTCCTCGCGAACAGTGCGGCGTACTTCCGCGACTTCCTGTCCCGTGAGCCCGAACGGGCGTGGCGACTAATGACGACGAAGGTGGGCGGGGTGCAGCCCCGCATCGTCGAGCGGGTTGCCGCGTTCATCGACTACGAGGTCGTCGCCGGGCGGCTCGATCCGCCGATGCCGGTGCCGGATCTGGCGCTCATCCTGGTCCGCATCACCGAGACGTTCGTCTACGCCAACGTGATCAGTGGGGAGGAGCCCGACGCGGCGAAGGTTGCGCAGGCATGCGGGGCGTTGCTCGGTGTGCGCGAACGGGTCACGCGGTGAGGGTCTCAACCAGCACGGGGACATGACTGTGCTCGACGTCCTTCGCCGCGGTCGCCAGTTCCACGTCTCCGGCTGCGGCCAGCGCACGCAGCTCGTCGAGAGCCTGTGCCGCCGGACCCGACGCGAGTTCCTCGCGATAGCGCGCGACGAAGTCGTCGTACCGGTCGCGGTGTGCGTGGTACCAGGACCGCAGCTCGCTCGACGGCGTCACATCCTTGAACCACCGCCCGATGCGCGGGTCGTCTTTCCTGATGCCGCGCGGCCACAGCCGGTCGACGAACACCCGGTCGGTGTTCGGCGGATCGTAGACGCGGGCGACGGTGATCACGTCGTCGACGCTACGCCACCCGCACGCCCCTGCCGAGCTTGTGTGCAGGCACACGCAGCCGGCGCGCCGCGACCGCGAGGGATGCGCAGCCGATGACGACGGTGACGGCCAAGCCGATGTACCAGCTGTCTCCGACATGGCGGGCGAGCCGCTCGTCGTCCCCCGACAGCCCGGGGGTCGTCAGCGCGTCGCATCCCTCCGAGCGCACATCAGGTCCGGCACGCGCGGCGGACTGGAGGAATGCGAAGAAGCCCGCGCCACCGACGAACGGCGAGTCGTCGGGTCGGTCGATGCCCGCCGACACGACGTCCGACACGATCAGCACCGGGTTCGGAGCCAGCAGCCACCACGTGTACTCGGTGTGGTTGAACCGCTCCTCCCGTTTGTCGAGACGGCAAATGGCTTCCGAGGTAGCGTCGTCGAAGTCCCAGCCGGCGACCGTCACACGATGGTTCTGTTGCGTCATCGGATAGGTCAGCCCGAACGCTATCGGCGAGCCCAGCAGAAGGAGCAGCACCGTCGCCTGGGTGAGCATCGCCGACGCGGCCGGTCGGGAGGTGAGCGAAGAGAACGCCAACCCGATCGCACAGTAGGCGCCCATGATCGCGGCGGTCACAATCATCGCGAGGATTGCGAACAGAATAGACGTGTGACTCGATACCGCACCCCAGATCAGGTACGGCAGCGCGACGCCGATCAGGGCGAGCGAAGCGAACCAGGAGCCGAGGAGCTTGCCGAGCGCCAAATCCCACGAGGAGATCGGAGCCGCCTGCACGAGGGCGAGGGTCGCATCCCGGCGGTCACCGTTGATCGACGTCGCGCTCAACGTCGGCGCGGCCGCGAATCCGAGGAACAGCACCACGGCCAGCGTGATGTCGAGGAGGTTGGACGCCCAGTCCCGGTAGCTCTCGCCCGCGACGGCCACCGTCAGATACAGGGAGCCGAGGACCAGGACGCTGGTCAGTGCGAACAGGAGACCCGCGGTGACCTTCCAGCGAGTGGACCGGATCCGCTGACGGACTTCCAGACCGACGAGGACGGCCACTGCGTTGCGGTTCACTCCGGTCACGTCCTGTCCGCGTCGAGATCGAGATAGGCCTGTTCGAGTCCGTTGCCGAGTCGGGTGAACTCGGCGACCGGTGTGCCCTGTGCGACATAGTGTGCGAGGTAGGCGGCCGCGGCCGCGTCGTCAGCGAGTTCGATGACGACCGCCTGATCGGGCGGCTGGTTCACCAGTCGGACCCGCCACCGCGGCGTGGTCGAGGCCGCGGGTGGCCGCGTACGTCCGCCGGTCATCATCACGACGTCGTCGACCATCTCTTCGAGTTCGCCGAGGATGTGCGAGGACACGAGGACGGCGGCGCCCGCGTCGGCGACGGCCCGCAGCTGTCCGCGGAGCTCGATACGCGAGCGCGGATCCATACCGGACGCGGGCTCATCGAGCAACAGGATCCGTGGGTGATTGACCAGCGCGCGGGCCAGGCCGAGACGCTGCTTCTGCCCACGGGAGAGGCCGGACGCTGGATGGTCGGTGAACTCGACGAGATGGACTTGGGCGAGCAGATCGCGGGCCCGCTGATCGGCGGTCGCTCGGTCGGCTCCGTTGAGCCGGCCGAACGCGACGAGGATCTCGCGCGGCGTCAACGACTCCCACGTCCCGAACACGTCGGGCATCCACCCGATGCGGCTGCGCATCACCTGCGGGTCAGCGACGCCGTCGCCCGTCGCGATGACGCCGCGGTCGGGGGCGAGTAGACCGGCGAGCATCAACAGCAGCGTGGTCTTGCCCGCACCGTTGGGCCCGACGAGGCCGGTGATCCGCCCCGGGTGCAGTGCGATGTCGGCGTGGACGACGGCATGGTGCGCGCCGAACGATCGTGCGAGGCCGACGCCCGTCAGTGCGGGCGGCGGCGTGGTCATCCGGTCACGCTGTCGCGCACGCGGGCACGCTCGAGCGCATGTGAGACGAACGAGAGCGCTTCGCCGTGCCAGAAGCCGATGTGATCGAGCATTGGATGGCCTCCGCCGGGCACCGGCACGTAGGTGGCGTCGAGGCCGCGCGCGGCGAGCTCAGCGATGCCCTTCGCGGTGCGCTTGGGCCGCGTGACAGTGTCGGATTCACCGTGTATCGCGACGACCCGCGCCTCGTCGTGGATCTGACGCCAGTCGGCGAACTGCCACCACGGCGCCAGCGCGAGGATGTCGGTGACGCGGTCGTCGTCGCCGAGCTGCGCGGCGATCCGGCCGCCCATCGAATGCCCGATCACGGCGACCGGGACGTCCGGGTATGCGCGGGCGAGCTGTTCGAGGTCGTTGCGGGCGTACGGCATCGGGCTGGCTTGGTCGCCGTTCCAGCCGTATACGCGGTAACGGGACTGGCGGATGCGCACGCGTGCACCGAACGCGGCCTGAATGGACGCGGTGAACGGGTACATGCGCAGTGCCGAGCTCTGCATCGTCGAGAACGGCCGGTAGCTGAAGTCGGTGCCGCCGGGCAGGACCAAGACGGCCAGCTCGGGCCCCGGTATCGACAAGCGCATGAATTCCCCCACATCCGGTGATCGCCTCGCCCCCGACAATAGCCAACTCCCGGTGGCAGAATCGTTCACATGCCGCACCCGAGAGCTGGAACCCCCGCCCGCGCCGACGACCTGATCGACGTCGCAGCCGTCGAGAACGCGTACTACGAACGCACTCCCGACGTGCAGGATCCGGGGCAGCGGGTGGTGTTCGGGACGTCGGGCCACCGCGGTGCGAGCCTGGCTGGGTCGTTCAACGAGGCACACGTCTTGGCGATGACGCAGGCCATCGTCGAGCATCGTCGACGTGCGGGGATCGCCGGGCCGGTGTTCATCGGCTTCGACACGCACCTGCTGTCCAAACCTGCGTGGCGGTCAGCGATCGAAGTGCTCGTCGGCAACGGGGTCCCCGTATTCACCGCCGTCGACGACGATTACACGCCGACGCCTGCGGTGAGCCGCGCCATCCTGCGGTTCAACGCGGAGAATCCCGGCGTACAGGCCGACGGGATCGTGGTGACGCCGTCGCACAACCCGCCCGCGGAGGGCGGTTTCAAATACAACCCGCCGAGCGGCGGCCCAGCCGACACTCCGATCACGACGCCGATCGCCGAGCGCGCCAACGAGATCCTCGCACGCGGACTGCGCGATGTGCAGCGTGTCCGGTTCGAGGAGGCGAGGACGTCCGACCTGGTGATCGACTACCCGTTCTCCGGCGAGTATGTGACCGCGTTGGGCGACGTCGTGAATCTCGCGGCCATCAGCGCGGCGGGCGTCGAGATCGGCGCCGACCCGCTGGGCGGCGCGTCCGTGAACTACTGGTCGGAGATCAAGGACTTCTACGGGCTCGACTCGATGACGGTGGTGAATCCGACGGTCGATCCGGCGTTCGGGTTCATGACGCTCGACACCGACGGCAAGATCCGGATGGACTGTTCGTCGCCGAACGCGATGGCGTCGCTGATCTCCCGCCGCGACGAGTTCGACATCGCCACCGGCAACGACGCCGACGCCGACCGTCACGGCATCGTCACCGGGGATGCGGGTTTGATGAACCCGAACCACTATCTGGCGGTTGCCGTCGACTACCTGTTCTCGCATCGGGACGGCTGGAGTGTCGACGCCGCCGTCGGTAAGACGCTGGTGTCGTCATCGCTGATCGACCGCGTGGTGGCCGGGCTCGGCCGCAACCTGATGGAGGTGCCGGTCGGCTTCAAGTACTTCGTCGACGGGCTGCTCGACGGGTCGGTCGCGTTCGGCGGCGAGGAGAGTGCCGGAGCGTCGTTCCTGACGTTCGGCGGTGCGCCGTGGTCGACCGACAAGGACGGGATCATCATGAATCTGCTCGCGTCGGAGATCCTCGCGGTGACGGGCAAGACCCCGTCGGAGCGGTATGCCGAGCTCGCCGAACAGTTCGGGGAGTCAGCCTATGCGCGTATCGACGCGCCCGCCGACCGCGAACAGAAGTCGCGGCTGGGTGCATTGACGGCGAGTCAGGTGTCGGCAACCGAGTTGGCGGGGGAGTCGATCACCGCGGTGCTCACCGAGGCTCCGGGGAACGGCCGCGCGATCGGCGGTCTCAAGGTGACGACCGAGAACGCGTGGTTCGCGGCCCGCCCGTCCGGCACCGAGGACGTCTACAAGATCTACGCCGAATCGTTCCTCGGCGCCGACCACCTCGCCCGCGTCCAAGAGCAGGCCCAGTCGCTCGTCGACTCGGTCCTGCGCTGAGTACTTCCGCCCCCGGCTAGAGTCGACTCCGTGGCCAAGAGCAGCGAACGCACCGACTCCAAATACGAACCGCAGGCGACGTCGAGCATGACGTCGTACATCTTGATCGGCGTGGGCGTCGTCGTGGTCGTCGTCCTGGTGGTCGGCGGATACCTGTGGCAGTCGAACAAGACGTATCCGCCGGTCGACGACAAGGTCCTCGCGGAGAACGCGGCGTTCATCGTCGGCGAGCGGACGGCACCCGAGACCATCGACGTGTTCGAGGACTTCCATTGCCCGCACTGCAAGGAGTTCGAAGAGAGCTCTGGCGCGGCGATCCAGGCGAAGGTCACCGAGGGTACGGTCCGCGTCCGCTACCACATGCTGAACTTCTTGGACGGCGAGTCGGATTCCGGCGACTTCTCGTCGCGGGGTGCGGCCGCGATCCTGTGCGTCGCCCGCAACGACGATCGGGACGCCTTCTGGAAGCTGCATTCGGCGCTGTTCGCCAATGCGGGCGGTGATCCGTCGAACGCGGAGATCGCGAAGCTCGCCGCCGATGCGGGGGCCGGCCCGGCCGCGCAGAAGTGCATCGCCGACGGCGAACTGGTCGACGAGGCGCGTTCGATGGCCGACGAGTCGAGCACTCAGCTCGCGAACTCGAACGACGGGAACGTCGCCACGCCGAGCGTGCTCTCCGCAGGCACCCAAGTCGACGGCATCTTGGACGGTCCGGCCTGGCTCGACGAACTGATCGCGAACCCGCCGAAGTCCTGAGCACTCACACGGCGAGCGGTCCGTCAGTCGTCGTGATCGGCGGGGTGTATCCGTCGGGTTCGCCCTCGAACATGGCGGAGAGGACGAAGGCGTCGCTGCGCGAGCATTCCCAGTCCTCGCGCCACGATTCGGGCGGATCGGTCAGGAGTTGTCCCGGGCTGAGCCACTCGTAGAGTTCGACATACGTCTTCGATTCGTTCGGTCCGACAGTCCGCACCAGCATCGACGCGTTGAGATCGCCGAAGCTGTCGAGACCCATCGATGCGATGAGCTGCTTGGCGTTGTCGACGACGTTGCGTTGCAGGTTGTAGACGCGTGTGGTCTTGTCGTCGACGTCGAGTGCTCGTGCCCGTCGCGGGTCTTGCGTGGTGACGCCGACCGGACACTTGTTGGTGTGGCAGGCCTGGGCTTGGATGCAGCCGACGGCCATCATCATGGCGCGGGCAGCCAGCGTGAAGTCGGCGCCCTGGATGATGCGTTTGACGATGTCGACGCCATTGGTGACCTTGCCGGATGCGCCGACCCGGATCTGGCCGCGGAGCCCGGTGCCGACGAGCGCGTTGTGCACGGTCATGAGGCCTTGCGTCAACGGCATGCCGACGTGGTCTTCGAACTCGACGGGTGCGGCTCCGGTGCCGCCTTCAGAGCCGTCGACGATGATGAAGTCGGGTGCGATCCCGGTCTTGTTGATCGCTTTGCAGATCCCAAGGAACTCGCTGCGCGAGCCGACGCACAGTTTGAACCCGACGGGTTTGCCGTCGGACAGGTCACGCAGTTGCCCGATGAACTCGCACAGTCCTTCGGGGGTGTGGAACCTATTGTGCGACGGCGGTGACACGACGGTCTTGCCTACGGGCACGCCACGCATCTGCGCGATCTCGGCGGTGACCTTCGGGCCCGGCATCACGCCGCCGAGGCCGGGCTTGGCTCCCTGGGACAATTTGATCGAGACGCATTTGACGGACGGCGCCTTCACCTTCTGGGCGAACGTTTCCGGGTCGAACTGACCGTCGCTGGTCCGGCAGCCGAAGTAGCCGGTACCGATCTCCCAGATGAGGTCGCCGCCCGGCTGCAGGTGGTACGGGCTCAGGCCGCCTTCGCCGGTGTCGTGGGCGAACCCGCCGCGGGCCGCCCCACCGTTGAGGGCGAGGACCGCGTTGGCGGACAGCGCGCCGAAACTCATGGCGGACACGTTGTAGAGCGCCATGTCGTACGGCTGGGTGCATGCCGGGCCGCCGATGCGTACACGCGGAGTACCCGCGGGTGCGGGTTTGGCTGCGATGGAATGTCGGACGAACTCGGAGCCGATCTTGTTCACGTCGCGTTGAGTGCCGAACGGGTCGACGTCCTTGATGTCCTTGGCCCGCTCGTAGATGGTGCTGCGTGTGTTTCGGTCGAACGGTGTGCCGTCAGTGTTGCGTTCGATGAAGTACTGCTGGATTTCTGGCCGGATCGATTCGAGGAGGAATCGGAAATGTCCTAGTACCGGGTAGTTCCGCAAGATGTTGTGCCGGTGCTGCAGCAGGTCGTACACACCGACGGCGGCCACCGCCACCAGGGGGACGCTCAGAAACAACCACCAGGGAGAGAGCCAGAAGACGAGGAGCAGCGACGCGGCCGAAACGACCCAGAGAGCGAGTACTGCGAACCATCGGATCATGAGAAGTCGGACCTCCGTTGTCGTCGATCACGGACGGGGCCAGGGCCGACCGTCCCACTCGCCGCCAGACTACGACGTTCTCGTGGCCAGGTCTTGCATAAGGCAACCCTGAAGTGAAGTGACCAGCGGATTTGGCCGCCGTTTACGCGGTGGGGTAGGTTAGCTACCGCACCCGGAGGCCGGGTACAACCGAATACGGGGCTATGGCGCAGCTGGTAGCGCACCACACTGGCAGTGTGGGGGTCAGGGGTTCGAGTCCCCTTAGCTCCACTCATGAGAAACCCCCTCCGAACTGCGTCGGAGGGGGTTTCTTTTTGTTCTGGTCCGATGCGTGGACGGGCGATGTGTCCTAACTTTGTCCTATCGCCTTCGACAGCATCTCAGGTGCGGCGGTCAGTCGCTCATCAGTGACGCGCGCGGTGGCCGCAGTCACAATGTTCACCCGTTCGGACGAACGCGTGTCTCGGCTACGCGGGTGCGGGGCGGTGTGCTCAGTCCACCCGTTGTCCCAGTACCTCAGGAGGTGAGGGGCGTCGGGGTCCTGGTACCAGCCGGCGGGCATCGACGGCGGCGGTGGGGGAGGCGCCGCGTTGGGCGCTACGGGCGAAGCAGATGCCACGGGAGTTACGGCGGACGCCGTCGTCTGCCCACTGATAATCCCGCGGACTGTATCGACGCCACTCTTCCCGTCGTCTTTTGCGACGTTCTTCACCTCGGCCGTGTTCCCACTCGCAAAGGTGATGACCGTGCCCGTGAGCATGCCGGCAGCCCACCGACAGAAGTCGGCCCGAACTGGTTCTTGCGCAGCGTCGCGGACTGGCCGTATCGTTGTGTCAAGCCCCTTGCGCTGAGCTTGCGGGAAGTGAACCCCAGACACAGCCGGACGACTGTGTCTGGGGTTTCGCGTTGTCTGGGGTAGAAATAGTAAGTGCCATCCCGCCGCATCTTCATCGACGAGACGAAGCAGAACGGGTTTGTTCTCGTCGCCGGCGTAATCGTCAGCTCAGAGTTCACCGACATCCGCAAAGTGCTGCGCGGGTTAACCAAGCCTGGTCAAGCCCGCATCCATATGCGAGACGAGCGAGACAGCCGCAAGCGCGAGATTGCGGACGTCGTTGGCCGCATGGAGGTGTAGGCGTGGGTCCACCGGTCAACGAGTAGATCCGGCCCCGAGAAGGATGCCCGGGCAGCGTGCCTGCGGGCCGTGGTCGCAGACGCCGTCGAAGCCGGTATCGGTCATCTCGTCATCGAGCAAGACGATGGCATGGTGACCTGGGATAACCAGGCGCTGATCACCACGACTCGGGACCTAGGCGTGCGCGACGAGTTCCGCTGGGAGCACGCGAGGGCCCGCTCCGAGACGCTGCTGAGCGTTCCGGATGTAATCGCATGGTGCTGCCGGAAGGGGGGATTACCACGCCCGCATCTCCCACCTGGTTAAACGTGAGCGCGACGTGATCAACCTACCCGTGGCGCCTCGCCGAAAGAAGCGTCGGTAACGCCTGCGAGGTCGCGGCACTCTCGCTCCCGCTGAATCGTGGCGTACAGCGCAGAGCGTTTGAGCGGGTACATCTCCATGAGCTCGGCAGCGGTGTAGTTGCCCGATTCGTAGTCCTCATAGAGACGCCGCTGTTGCAGTCGGGTGAGTTTGGACTTACGGCCGGGGATGCGGCCTTGTCGCCGAGCCTCGGCCATACCTTCAATCGTGCGGGAGCGGATGATATCGGATTCGAACTCGGCGAACGCGGCCAGCATCGAGAAGAACAATCGGCCGGCAGGATCGGCGGGGTTGTAGGTGGTGCCCGACCAGGACAGACGTACACCTTTGTCGGTCAGTTGGTTGGCGATGCGATGCAGATCAAGGATCGAACGCCCGAGGTGATCGAGTTTCGTGACAACCAGAGTATCGCCCTCACGGGCCGCAGCCAGCGCTAGATGCAGCCCAGGGCGATCCGTACTGCGGCCGCTGTAACCGACGTCGGTGTAGATCCTGTCGGCGGCAACCCCTGCCTGGCGCAGCGCAGATTTCTGCGCACGGAGATCTTGGCCTCGTGTCGAGCATCGGGCGTAGCCAACCAGAAGGGCACTCACGTCCCAAACGGTATCCGGGAATCCAGACCTTGTCCGGACGAGATATCCGGACGGTCAAACCAGAAGAAGTCCGTACCCAAGATCAGAGCGGCGGCCAGTTGGCCGTGCTTAGTGATCGTGATCCGGCCGTAGGCGTGCCGCACCGAAGCCAGGCCCAACAGAGTAACCCGCGTCACACTATTTGCTGGCTGGTTGCGGGTTGCTGCTACCAGTTGTAGCGTCCGTCTCATCTGTTGTGGCGATTCGGGAGGAATCGTCCAGGTTGCCCCGGGGGGATCCACGACTCGTACATACGAGTACTAGATATTCCTCGGGTCGGGCGCTGTGGCTTTCCCTCCCGCCGTAATCGCCGTGTGAATGTGGGGGAATCGTGAAGAAGTCCATCGGCGTCATGTGCGCTGTTCTCGTCGCGGTGATCAGCGTCGCCGCGTTCGGCGTCCCTGGTGATGCGTCGGCTGGTCCGACGCGGTCGTTTGCTGACAAGTCGGTGACGCGTCATTCTGATGATGGGTGGACAGTAGAACTGTCGAAGTCGGGGGAGAAGATCCGGAGCGTGCCAGCCCTGAGTCGTGGGCATGGTTCGTACGAGGCGTTCTTGTCGTTGCGTGGTGCTGCGCAGATGTCGGGGTCCGGGACGGTGCCGGTGGACGCTGCGGTCGTCTCGACGGGTTTCCAGGTGTCGTGTCAGTGGCAGATGGATGGTGTCCAGCTCGGGGTGACCGGCGGCCCGACCGCGCAAATGTCGATCTCCTATCCGCCCGCGATCGTGCTCGGCGCGCAGGTGATGCCGAATATTTCCACGACGTTGAAGAACGGTGTGTCGATCGATGTCCCGTTCGGGCAGAAGCCTTTGCAGGGCCCGTCGGCCGGCGTCCGATTGGACGGAGTCCGCGTGGAAATCTCCGGATGCGTCGGCGCACGCCCAGCCGTGCGGGCGTATGTGCGGGTGGCGATGACCAGTAAGGCGAACGACAACACGTTCAACCTGTACGGCACACCCCACCTGCTCTAACCTCTGCGCTTACTAAGCACCACGAACTACTCGAATAGGAAAACCGATGATGACACGTAAATCAGCAGGGACGGTCGCAGCAGTCGTCGCGGTCGCGGGTGTGACCGCATCGCTGGCCGGCGTGGGTGAGGCGGGTGCGCAGACTCGCCATGGCATCAAACTGTCGCATTCGCAGACCGTTGCAGTCTCCCAGCACGGGCTCGGTACCGCGTTCTCTGCGATCCCGTACATCCCGAACCTGGTCTACAACCCGGTCTGGGGACGGGTCATTCAACGTAGTGCGAACGATGCTGCCCGCCGCGGCGGCTGCATCAGCATCGGGATCATCACCAGCCCGGGAAAATCTAACGTCGACTACGTGAATGTTTACCCGGCCCGCTACTGCGCCCGCTAACCAAATCCTGACCACCAGATACATCCGGAGAGCCAGCCACTAAACCCGGGGGAACATGACCACCAGCAGCACGCAACCACTGACCGCACCCGATCAGCCCACACCCGATGGGCCTAAGCACTCACGCCAGGCACAGGCCCAGACTCCGGCTCAGGCTCAGCCGGTCGGCGCTGTTACGTCGCCAGCTGGCACTCCGCCGGCTAGCGCCGATAAAGCATCGTCTGGTGGTGATCGGTCGGTGTCGGTGTGGACGATGCTGCTGTTCATCGCTGGGTGCGCGATTTTGGTGGTCGCTGCATGGAATCTGCCGAACCTGGCCCAGTGGGGCGATGACTACGGAACCGTCCTGGTCTTCCTGGCCTTCTTCATGGTGATGTCGATCGGTGGCCGCTGGTTCTGGACCGGTATCGACGCCATCTGGGGCGCTGTCCGCGGCAAGGACCAGTCATGACCCGCGCGAACAAGACCACTCGCACTCCTGGCCGCGCGAGTCGTCGGGGAGCAGCTCTCGCGGCTGGCATCGGGACACTTGGCTTCACTGGTGCGATCCTTGCTGCCGGGTTCACCGGTGGTGCTGGTGATGCTGGTGCGGATGCGTTGTGTGATCAGATGCGCGCCCAGTACGGACCGAGCTGGCCATGCATATCTGTGCCGACCTACACGCCACCGCCGACGATGCCCACCCAGCCGAGCACACCGAATGCTCCGGGAGCCCCGTCGGGGAACGGACCGGTCATCGGCGGCGATCCCGGCCCGGGGCCTGGGCAGGGCAACGGCACACCCATCATCGGCGGAACCACCCCAGCACCCCGCCCGCCAGGAAACACGCAAGCACCCGGGAACAGGCAAGCACCTGGAGCACCGAACAGCCAGGCACCAGGCACGAGCACCACGGTTGCACCAGGTCCCGGTCGGTCCGATGTCGACCGGTCGCCCGGACGTACGACAGCGCCTGCGAATGTGCCGGTCGGTCAGCCTCACTCCGGATCGAACGATGAAGCACTCCTGACTCCCTCGACCAGTGATGAGCCGACGATCCCGCTACCGGTGTGGGCTGTCGCCGGGGCTGCGGCCGTCGCTGCGGCCAGCCCACGCGGGCGGTCCCTGCTCAAGCGTGGTGGTTCCACGCGAGCGACGATAGGCCCGTCGCGAATGGTGCTGATGCATGATGAATCCTCGCCGACGACCTACAGGTTCGCGATGAACGTCCCGCCCGGCGGGCACACCACGATCAATCCGGACGGGTCTGCGACGGTCTACGACAAGGACGGCAACGCGATTCGTCAGGTCGCGCGCCCGTGGGCGTTCGACGCTGCCGGCCGGCCGCAAAAGACGTGGTACACCGTCGACGAGAACGGTGACCTGGTTCAACACATCGAACCAGCCGATAACGCACTGTTTCCGATCCTGGCCGACCCGACCGATACGTCAGCGGAGCCTCGTGTGGAGACGCCGCCTGCGGGTTCTGATCCGATGGTGGTTGCTGCAGCGGATGCGCTCAACAGTCCGTCTCAGGCTGCGCCGCCTGCTGACGTGCCGGCAGATGCCGACCCGATGGTTGTTGCCGCAGCGAACGGATTGGACGCTGCGAACCAACCCGCCCCTGCTGATACTGCTCCGTCGGAGCCTCGTGTGGAGACGCCGCCTGCGGGTTCTGATCCGATGGTGGTTGCTGCAGCGGATGCGCTCAACAGTCCGTCTCAGGCTGCGCCGCCTGCTGACGTGCCGGCAGATGCCGACCCGATGGTTGTTGCCGCAGCGACAGCTATCGACAATTCCGAGCAGACCGCAACCTCGGACGCTGACGATGCTGCACCGCAGCCTGTACGCAATAACGAGGAATCCGGGTGGGTCCGCGATCAGAATGGGCAACTGGTTGCAGCGACTCAATACACTGATGACGCGGGACACCCGGTCACTGAGTTCACTGATCCTGAAACGGGCAACACGACAGTGCTCTCTGTTGGTGACTATGACGGTCAGATCGCAGAAGTCTTCGACCCGAACGGGAACAAGATCCTCCGTGAGGAACGCTACTCAGGTGGAGTCCTCGACACCGGGGTGTCTGCTGGTACAACCGTCAGGCAGTTCGACTACCGCACTGGACGGGAACTGTACCTAAATTATGATGCCGAAGGGAACCTCTACAACAGCGCGTACAACGACGACGACGTCAACGTCCTTCTCAAACCGGACGGCTCACTCAATGCCACGCTAGTGAACCCGGATGCGGACTACGACTGGCAACAGATCGCGCAATCGGTACCCCAAGAATTCGCCGACACCAGCCAGAACCAGCCGATCGTGCTGAACAAGGGCGATGAAAAACTCACCTTGAATGCCGACGGATCGACCGTCTTGGCAAACTTCGATACGGACCGGGCGTTGCACTTCGACTCCGGGGCAACGGAGCCGAATACAGTTACGCATGCAGATGGCTCCGATCTCAGTGTCGGCGACGGTCTGCACGATTTCGGGCAAGGTGCGTGGGACGGTGCGCGATCGCTCGTTGGGCTAGGCCCCTACGGGACGTGGGAGACCTGGAAAGGGTTCGGTAGCGGGCTCGGCACGGTCATCATGTACCTGCCACACACCATGTCCGACGGTATCCATGGCGCGGCGAACATGGGGAACCCCGCTGGCTACCAACACCCGAACCGGGAAGACGCACTGTTCGAAGCACTCACCGGTGTCCAACCCGACTACATTCGCACCAGCCCCAACTACGCCGTCGGAATGCTGGCCGGCGCGGGCATAGCCACCGCGATCCCCGGAGCAGGCGGCGCCCTCGCCAAGGCGATTCGGCCCGGCCTCCGAGCAGGCGAGCATGCAGTCCGCCCGCCTATCGGTGAAACTTCTCCGCCGAACATGCGAGGCTCAGAAGGGGTGCATCCATCTTCTCCTGTGGGTAACATCGTGATGAATGATAGTGCAATACTCCCGCGTAGTATTCCGATGACATTCGACGGGGTGTCCTTTAGTGGCCATGCCGTTGATCGTTTGCGTGGTCGAGGGATACCGCCAACGGCCGCGATTGACGCTATTCAAAATGGGCAAATCTACCCCGGTAGGGGAGGTACGGTTATTCATTTCAGTCCAGACAATAACATTTCCGTGGTTGTTAATGGGTCGAATGGCCGAGTGGTAACAGTAGAGAAAGGGAAGGCTCGTGGGATTCGCTGAATTAGGTACTGTTCGACACGCCCATTCATCCGCCGCCGCTTTGGTTGAGGAGTATCGATCTGCTAAGTCCTCTCTAAATGACCTTTGTTGGAACTTGGAGTCGATAGTAATCGATCTCGAAAGAGTTCAGTGGAACGATTCTGAGGCAATTAGGGGCGTCTGGTTTGATATCGAGATACTTAATGCGCTAAGTCAAGACTCCGGCGTTTCTCCGGACGGCAAGGAGATAGAGCTCCTCTTGAATGAATATCTAGGCTGCTTTAAAGGTGTGTAGATGAACCCCACTGCGGAAAGGGAGAAGGACGATCTGGGCAATCGTGTTTGCGTTCGTCGTAATCGGGGTGTTCGGAGTCGGGCTCGTCGCTGCAGTTGTCAGGGTACTGACAGAGGCGGGACAGTCGGTAATGCCATGACAGACGTCAATAATTCGGTATATGCAAACACCCCTAGCCCGGAAGTATTCACTCCGGGAGGAATATTTGCAGTATTGCGCGGGAAAGAGTATCTCGCCATGGCCATTGTGGGAACGAATAACGTCGTTGTGCAGGTCAAACCAGGGCAGACACCGCCGGAGTCAGGGTTCGAGACCGACTCGTACGGATGGTCGAGAAAGCGGTACCGCGACACAGAACTAGATAGGGTATTTCGGCGAGATACGGAAATTGTGTGGCGGAACTGTATATGGCGCGTCCCCAAGATTCTCCCGGACCAGTTTAGTTTCGTGTGCAGGCTATCTCGCGGGTACACCCCGATCAGTGAACTGGCAGAGGATCCTCGAACTGAGCGAGGGGATGAGCCGTCCGAGTTGTGGGCACATCTCACTCTTGACGATATTGACGCCCTGGCGATCAGCGAGACGGAAATTCCAAACAATGGGCATGAAGACGAATCGACGAAGCGTCACATTTACGCATGGAAGCGTCCATCGTTCTGAGGATTGATTGATCGGTCTTCTTCAAATCTTCTTTGGGTGGGGACGGATGGTCTGGGCTATTACGTTTGCTCTCGTCGTCGTTGGGCTATTCTGCGTTGGATTCTTCGCCGGAAGGCGTAGCGGGAAGGTCGGATCGCCTGTCCGTGCCACGTAGTGCGAGGCGAAGCTTTCCGCCGTAGTAGATGAATGGCGGCATCAGCGTGTCGGTCATGCGCTCGGACCTCGTTCCTGAATCTCGTTGTCTCGTACGGTTAGCGGACTTATATCGGCGGCGGTCCGTTGAGGTTTCGGTGGCGTGTTCTCATGGTGACTCCTCCGTCTGGTTCGTAAATGGAACTAGGAGCCCAACTGATTTCCATTGCGGAGGATGGGGCGACGTCGGTTATCAGGATTCTGACAGAGGAGGGATGGGTCAAGCCATGACAGAGAACCGGCAATCGAGCGCAGCGTTTACGTCTCACCCTAAGGTCATTTTGCATGGCGGATACTTCGTCACACTCAACGGCGTGGAATATGTGTCGATGGTCTGGGGGAACGGCTCCGCTACAGTCCAGGTAGAGCCTGGTCATCAGCCCCCGGAAGAAGGATTTAAAACTGATCCGTCTGGTTGGTCACGTAAGGTGTATCCGGCTAGCAGATTGGGGCGTGTATTCCGGAGAGATACTAATGTCGTGTGGCGAGAATGCTTGTGGTCTGTAGGTAGGGTGCGCACGGATCAGTTTAGGTTTGATTGCAGGCTGAGCACTGGATACACACCTATTGCCGATCTGGATAAGGACCCTCGGACTGAGCGAGGAGATGAGCCGACTGGGTTGTGGGCGCACTTGACTCTCGATGACATCGACGGGGTGGCAATTGATGAGACGGAAGTCACCAACGGCAAGGACGATGAGTCTACTAAACGGCGGATCTACACCTGGAGACGCCCCGTCCACCAATAGCACCGGTTGTGTTCCGTCGATCACCGAGCCTCCTTCCGGCCACGTCGAGTACGGCGACGTGGTGGGTATCGGTGTGCGTGTCGACGCCGGCAACGATGTCGAGAGCAGTCGTGCACTCGGCGGTGGATGTTGTCATGATGGGACCGTGCCTTCCTCAGCGGGCACATCGGCCAGGGGCCGGGCAGACAAGACGTTGACGGGGCCGACCAAGCTCGTATGAAGTCATGCTCGCCTCTGGCCGACATGCATCGGACAGCGCCATCACCACCGGCACGCGGGCGAATCAGTTCCAAGACAAGCCCCCGAGGGCCATCAGTCACCTACAGAGTCACACGCACCAGCGGCGAGGCCCTTCCATCATCAACGTCACCTATCCG
Source organism: Gordonia liuliyuniae (assembly GCF_021738805.1). Taxonomy (NCBI): domain Bacteria; kingdom Bacillati; phylum Actinomycetota; class Actinomycetes; order Mycobacteriales; family Gordoniaceae; genus Gordonia; species Gordonia liuliyuniae. The sequence continues at coordinate 350,454 of NZ_JAKKOR010000001.1, forward strand.
TGCAGCAGTCCCCCGCAGCGGCTTCGCGATGGTGAGGTCCGACGGCAGGAAGAAGTAGGCGAGTCCGCCACCGAAGTTGAACTGCAGTGGGGTGCCTACGACGAGGGTGACGTACTCAGTTCACAGTCCTGGATTCGTCTTACGAAAACGTGGACAGCAGACTGAATCGCCCCGGCAAGTCCGGAGACTTTTTAGTTTGAGACTCCAGCAGGTGCTGGGGTCTGGTGGTGAGCGTAGTGTGCGCGTTCTGCCTCGACTGGGGTGAGGTCGTTGCAGTACTCGAACGGTCGGCGGCGGTTGAACCAGTCGACCCACTCTGCAGTCGCTATCTCGAGGTCGTCGCACCCCTTCCACGGTCGCCGGGACTTGATCAATTCGGTCTTGTAAAGCCCGTTGATCGTTTCGGCCAGCGCATTGTCGTAGGAGGACCCGACGGCACCGGTCGACGGTTTGATTCCCGCCTCGTCGAGCCGTTCAGAGTAGGCCACTGACATGTACTGCACGCCGTGGTCATGGTGGGCGATCAGGCCGGTGAGATCGGTGCCCTCACGGCTGCGAGTCCAGATCGCTTGCTCTACGGCGTCTATGACGAGCTTGCTCGTCATAGTGGTAGATACCGACCAACCCAGAATCCGGCGGGCATAGGCATCGACGACGAACGCGGTGTAGCACCAGCCTGACCATGTCGAGACATAGGTGAAGTCGGCAACCCACAGCCGGTCAGGTGCTAACGGCGCAAAACCGCGATTGACCAGGTCCAGTGGTTTCGAAGCCTTCGGGTCACTGATCGTGGTGCGCTTGACCTTGCCGCGGACTGCGCCGGCCAAACCGAGTTCAGTCATCAGCCTCTCGACCGTGCAGCGCGCTATCGGCGCCTCGTGCTCGGCTCGTTCTCGGTTCAACATCAGCCACACCTTCCGCGCTCCGTAGACCCCGTAGTTCTCCTCGTGCACCTTTGTGATCTTTGCCTTCAGCTCCTCATCACGCACCTCACGAAAGGTTGGTTTTCGGGTGCGGTGCTCGTAGTAGGTCGCGGGGGCGATCTTCGCACCCAGCGTGGTGAGCTGAACGCAGATCGACTCGACACCCCACCGCAGACCATCACCATCGCGGGTACCGACATGTTCGTCGATGTAACGCACAATCAGCGCTGTGGCCGGTCGAGTTCGGCCGCAAAGAAAGCCGATGCGGACTTGAGGATCGCGTTGGCACGCTTGAGCTCGGCATTCTCGCGTTTGAGCCGCTTAAGCTCCGCCGATTCCTCGGTCGTCGTCCCCGGCCGTTGGCCAGCATCGACCTCGGCCTGACGACACCACTTCCGGATGGTCTCCGGCGTGCCCACCCCGAGCAGCTCAGCGACCTTGGTCATCGCCGCCCATTCCGACTCATGCTCAGCCCTGATCTCCGCGACCATCCGGACCGCCCGCTCACGCAACTCCGACGGGTACCTCTTCGACGTGCTTCCTGACATGACTCCATCCTTCCCAAGGAACAGAGTCTCCGGACACGCCGGGGCGATTCAGACAGTCGCCGAGGTCGAGCTGGACGACGAAGCGCATCGGCCTTCGGTGCTGCGCGCAGGTCGGCCACTCGAACGTCGACCCGCCGGTGGGGAGTCCGCCGATCCGGCTGCAGCGTATCGACTGCTCGTCGACGGGCGCGCGAGGAGTAGACCTGTCGCGTCGGTGCTTGTGACCGGCCGCCACCATGACCGACATCACCCATGTCGCGCTTCGACTGGCGGCCCTCGCCGCGAACCAAGTAGCCTCGCCGTGTCCTTACCGTTTCCGAAACGTTATCTATCTCCGAACGGACAGACTTTGTCTCTACACCGCGCAACTGCTGACTCCATAACGACTCCTGCCGACCTCGGCATCAACTCTCCGGCCCGCGGGGCGGGCCGCCATCGGGTGGCCAAGACGCGACGGACCGCGCTGCCGGTGCGTATCGGCGCCATCGCCGCCTTCGCCGGGGCCATCGGTCTGGCCGGCGCGACCGCCGGTGAAGTCGCCGCCAAGCCGTCGTCGCCGATAACGCTCCCGGAAGGCGTAGATCTGCCGGAGAACCTGCAGGTGCCCAAGAACTTGCCGCCGGACGTCGACTCCGCGCTCCGCGGCCTGCTGCCGCGGATCGGTCCCGGTCAGGGGCACGCCGTCAAGCCGGTCAGCGGCACAGTCACCTCGACATACGGCGGACGCTGGGGCTCCCACCACGACGGTGTCGACATCGCGAACAAGACCGGCACCCCGGTATACGCCGTGACCGATGGCGTAGTCCTCGAAGCAGGCCCGGCCTCGGGCTACGGACAGTGGATTCGAGTCCGCCAGGACGACGGCACCACCGGGATCTTCGGTCACGTCGAGAAGATCTTCGTGCACGCCGGTGAGAAAGTGAAGGCGGGAGAGAAGATCGGCACCGTGGGCAGCCGAGGCAATTCCACCGGACCCCACCTGCACTACGAGGTCTGGAACTCCGCCGGTAACCCGATCAACCCGCAGGCCTGGCTGAAGAGGCGCGGCGTACAGCCCTGATCTGACAGCGCGCACAGTTTGCGAGCCGTCGAGTCGCGTCAGTGGCACCGGAGCCCTGATAGACCGCACTACCTGCGGAGCGGTACCACTGACGCGAGGACACGGTCAGCGTCAGGTGTGCTCACTGCCGCGGATCGATGAGCACCTTCCCGGACGAGTCTGCGGTCGCTGCGGCGAACGCTGCCGCCACGTCGTCGAGTGGGACCGTCCGGGAGACGATCTCGGCGGTGGGGATTCCACCGTCGGTCGCGATCGCCAGCGCTGCGGCGACATCGGCCTCGGTGTACGCCGCACAGCCCTGCACCCGGATCTCCCAGTCCTGCACGACGGGCATCGGGAGCGTTGCTTCCCGTGCGGGGACGCCGACCACGAGGACTGTTCCGGCCCGGCGAAGGAGGCCGACCGCCTGATTGAGCGATCCTTGGGACGCGACACAGTCGAGGACGACGTCGGCTGGTCCGCCCAGCGCACTCCGCAACTGGTTGTCGACGTCTGCGGCGCAGGCACTGACGCCTGCGGCGGCACCGACCCGGACGGCACGGTCGAGCTTGCCCTGATCCATATCGGTGACGACGACTCGGTCTGCGCCGGCGCGCGCCGCGGCTACGACCGCCAAGACCCCGATTGTTCCCGCGCCGAGGACGACGACGCGGGCGCCGGTGAGGTCGCCCGCGATCCGGACCGCGTGCACCGGCGTCGCGAGGCACTCGACGAGGACCGCGGTGGCGTCGTCCACGTGATCGGGGACGGGAAACAGATTCTGTTCCGGGGCGACGAAGTACTCGGCCAGCGCGCCGGCCCAATGCCGCGAGACGTCGCAGCCGATCCACGACAGCCGCTCGCACGCATTGCTGCGGTCGGCCAGACAGTTCAGACACTGCCCGCACGCCACATTCGGTTTGAGAAGAACGCGCTGCCCCACGGTCAGGCCCGAGACGGACGCGCCGAGCGCGGCGACGACGCCTACTGCTTCGTGGCCGGGCGCGTAGTCGCTGTCGAGGAACGGGTGGTGGCCGGCGAGCGCATGCGTGTCCGAGCCGCAGATCCCGACGAGGGAACTGCGCACAAGTACTTGTTCGGGCTCGGGGGCGGGCACCGGTCGTTGCTCGACCACGACGTCGCGGGTGGGCCGGACCAGTGCACCGCGCATCGTCGCGCTCGCAGGAATGTCACGGTCGGAAGTGGTCGCCATTGTCACAGACTATCGACTGCCGCCACCCGGTTTAGTCCGGTCGGAGGACGATCGAGCCGATGAGCGCGCGTGGCCACTACTCATCCTCAGCTCCGCTCCGTGTCGTCGGGCCACCCGCCGAAGAGCGCATCCTGCTGGGCGTCGGGGTCGAAGGTGTTGTGGCGGAATCGGATCGCTCGCCCGATCCAACTGTCGTCGGGGCCGGATGAGTCTCCTGATCCCCAGTGGATGGTGCGACTGAGTGCAGCCTGTTCCGGCGGCGCGGCGCGGACGGCGAGCGCGTAGGTGGGGTTCGCGTCCACGTCGTTCGAGGGCAGTCGGATCACGTCCTCGATCACGCCGATGGTGCATCGCCCGTCTGCGAACCGGGCTTCGGTGAGCCGGTAGGTGGTGACGGCATTGAGGGCGACCCCGACAAGTAGTACCCCCAGGCTCGATCCGTACAGCCAGTAGAAGACCTCAAACCGGTCGATGCCGTCGATCCAAAACCAGATGCCGAGCCCGATGCCGACCGGGATCGCCACGACGAACGCCACGAAGCCGACGAGGAGAATCACCACGGACAGGTCGTCCCGCCGCGACCACTGACGTATCCGTGCCCGCGTCTGTGGGGTCCGTGCGTGACTCAGCCACTCCGCCGTCTGCCGATCGATCATCGCTTCCCCCGTACCGGGAGCGAGGGCTCGCTTCGCGCGGCCTTGCGTCGGAGCTTGCGGCGGATCCTCCGCAGCTTCTTCTCCAACGGCACCGTGGTGACGGTGACCTCCCGGTCATTGTCGAGGCCACCGGTGATGAGCACCCACCGGTGGCCTGCGCAGTGTGCTGCGGTGCCCGAGCCGGGGATCGTGCTGAGGAAGTACCCGCCGATAGCATCGTCGCCGAACAGTTCGGTCGTGACGATCGTGCGGCGACGCTGCAGGCGCCCCGAGTCGAGAGCGTCGTGCACAGCGTCGTTCGACAGCCAGGTGTGGAGAGCGTGATAGAGCCTTGAGGCATGCTCGTCGGCCGTGCGGTGGTCGATGGCGATGAACGTCGGCCAACTGCCGCCTTCACCGTCATCGGAGTCGTACGGGGACCGGTGGATCGTGTGCAGCACACCGTGCTCGAAGATCCGCGCGTTCTGCGCGTCCACGTCCTTGATGAGGCTCAGGCGGAAAACCAACACGCCGATCGCGACGAGCAGCCACACCCCGACGCCGGCCCAGGCAATCCAGAAGTTCCACAGGTTCCCTGTGGCGTCCTCGTCGAACAGGTTGCTCGTCCAGCCGTCACCTGAATGGACGAGCGTTCCCCAGATCAGATAGCCGACGACAGCGAGCGGCAGGCACACCCAGAAGATCGGTGCGTAGATGAGTTCGGTCCGACCCAGCCTGTCCGGATCCTCCCAGCGGGCGACTTCGTCCGCGGACTCGGGTACGGGTGCGTCACGCGGTCGGTCCAGGCGGGCGGCACGGGAAGAGGCCGCATCCGCCCATATCGTGGCCGGATCGCCGGGCAACGCGCTCGTGGGCGTCTCCTGCTGCAAATCCTCGCCCTCCTGCCGGTTCGTGACGGGCTATCAGTCAGTTACGAGGTCTGCGAGGCCCGTCTGGTTAGCGCATTCTCCCACGACTGCTCCAGGTGGGCGGATCTTCGCGGTGGAATTGGAGGCAGACCCGCCGGTCAGCGCCTAGCGTCGTCGTATGCGCCCACTGCGATATTCGATCAACACCACCCTCGACGGCTGCGTCGACCATCGCGAAGGCGTTCCTGAGCCGCAGATGCATAAGCACGCCGAACGGATGATCGCCGAGGCCGACGCGCTGATTCTCGGCCGCACGACCTATCTCATGATGGAAGAGGGCTGGCGCGATCCGGATCAGGTGGCGGCGATGCCCGAATGGATGCAGTCTTTCGCCACCGCCATTGGGGCGGCGAAGAAGTACGTCGTCTCGGGCGTGCTCACCGAGGTCGACTGGAATGCAGAGCTTCTGGGCGGGGACCTACGTCAGGCCGTCACCGAACTCAAGAACCGGCCGGGAAACGGCCTGTACGTCGGAGGGGTGCAACTGCCGACGGCGTTGGCGCAGTGGGGATTGATCGACGAGTACCAGTTCCTCGTGCATCCGCGCGTGATCGGTCACGGACCTCGGCTGTTCGACGGCCTGGAGCAACCGATAGACCTCACGCTCGTCGGCCGTGAGGAGTTCCGTTCCGGAGCGATGGTCCTGCGCTATCGCGGCCGGGAGTAGCGCAGGAATAGCTCGTCGTCGTGCGCCCGCGCATGCCGCAGTGCGAAGCGGCGCGGGGACGGCAGTGCCGTGGCGGTGTTCGACGGCCCCGCGACGGGCAAAGCCTCCGCGGTGAGTTGCGGGGTGAGCGTGACGCACAACTCGTCCACCAGGTCGTCTTCGGTCAGTCGGTCGATCAGGGTCGGACCGCCCTCGCAGAGAATCCGGTGCATGCCCCGGGCCCGGAGCTCGGCGAGCGCCGCAGGCAGATCCACTTCGTCGGCTCCCGCGACGATGAGGTCCACGTGATCGCGGACCGCGGTCGTGTCCGCGCGCCCGGAGGTGATCACGATCGGGCGTGGCATGCCGGCCGCGGAGGACGCGGCGAGCATCCGCTCGGGCAGTTCGCAGGACGCAGTGACGATTGCCATCGGCGGGGTAGCAGGTGCACCCGGCCGGACGCGCGAACGTAGTTCCTGCAGATCGTCGCTCAACTTCACCGGACCGTACCTCTCGGCGCGGGCTGTGGCCGCGCCGACCAGTACGACGTCCGAGAGCGCTCTCAGCGCGTGGAACAGCGCGCGGTCGGTGTGTGACGAGAGTGGCCCGACGCGGCCGCGGAAGCTCACCGCCCCATCAAGGCTCATCACCATGTTGGTGCGCAAACCGGGCGGTTGATCGGCATACGACTGCTCGGCGAAAGCGAGGACGTCGAACTCCGGCCCGCTGGTGCCGGGCACCGCGACGTTGTTCACGCCGAATGTCCCGGTTCGATCGAATCGCCGATCGCCAGGCTCACCCACGCAGACAATTCGGGGTCCTGGTGTCGGACCTCGCCGGCGACCGGGGCGAGGAGGTAACCCGTGTGATCGCCGACATCGATCCGGTCGATGACGCGCCCGACGAACCACACGCCGGCATCGGTGAGCACCGGCAGGTCGTGTGGGCCCTCCACCCACTGGCAGGCGGCGAACTTGTCGACCGAATCCCCGGTCTCGCCGCCGAAGAGCCGAGCCAACTCCGCGTGCTCACGGGCGATCAGGTGCACCGCGAGATGATTGGCATTCGCGGCGACCCCGTGGGTGTGGTTGGCGCGCGAGATTCCGACGAAAAACCGCGGCGGATCGATACTGGTCTGGGTGGCGAAGCCCACCAGGCAACCGGACGGGCCGTCGGCCGAACGGGTCGTCACCACGTAGAGCGGGCGGTCGACCGCCACGAGCGCATCGAAGGCGCCGGTGGCGTCAGCGGTCTCGCTCACGTAAGTCTCCATTCAATACGGGGTCTCCATTCAATCGAGTGCACGGATCGGGGTTGGTCGGACTCTGCGTACCCGCGGCGACCCGATTCCAAACGGTCAGCGACGCGCCCATGCCGATAGGCGCTCCTCCGACCAAGTATTCACTATCCGGTCGGGCTCGATGTCGTGCTGCACGGCCCGCTCGGCACCGAGCCGGCTGAACTCGAGCTGCCCCGGCGCGTGGGCATCGGAGTCGACGGCGAACAGGCAGCCGAACTCGTGGGCGAGCGCCAGCAAGTCGTCGGGCGGGTCGACCCGTTCGGGACGCGAATTGATCTCGACCGCGGTGCCGTGCTCGGCGCAGGCGCTGAACACGGCCGCGGCGTCGAAGGTCGACGGCGGACGCCCGCGGCCGGCGATCAGCCGACCTGTGCAGTGTCCGAGCACCTGCACGCGTGGATTGCTCACCGCGGCCACCAGCCGGGCAGTCATCGGGTCGTGGCTCATCCGCAGTTTCGAATGCAGTGACGCGGTCACCACGTCGAGCCGATCGAGCATGTCCGGCGACTGATCCAGCGATCCGTCGTCGAGGATGTCCACTTCGATCCCGGACATCAGACGAAAGCCGTTGTCGTGCTCGCGGTTCCAGGTGTCGATGAGGTCGAGCTGGCGACTCAGGCGTTCCGCGCTGAGGCCGTTAGCCACCGTCAGCCGCGGCGAATGGTCGGTGATCGCCAACCATTGGTAGTCCAGCGCCACTGCGGCGGCGGCCACCTCCGACAGCGGCGCGCCGCCGTCGCTCCAGTCGGTGTGCGCGTGCAGGTCGCCGCGCAGCAGGGGCGCGAGCGGTTCGCCGTCCGGCATCGGCGACGGCGCCTGTTGCAGTTTGTCGAGATAGCTCGGTAGCGCGCCGTCGACGGCCTCGGTGACCACCGCTGCGGTGACCTTGCCGATCCCCGGCAGCGCGGTGAGGGTGCCTGCGCGGCTGCGCTCCACGAGTTCGGCTGGGGCCAGCGCCGAGACCGCGACCGAGGCCCGGCGGAAGGCCTCCACCCGATAAGTCTTCTGCCGGTCACGCTCGAGCAACCAGGCGATACGCGAGAGCGCGGTCGCCGGATCCACCGGGCCTGTCACCGGTGCGAAGGCCTTCATGACGGCTCCGGCTCGTCGGGATCGCGAATCTGATCGGTGACCCAGCCGATGTAGCGTTCGGCCGAGGCGCGTACCGCCAGGCTCGCCCCGGAGTCGATCACGTCCCCGAAGGCGCCGTAGATCCGGTCGAAGGCCAGCGGTTCGACCGCGCCGACGATCTCGCGGACCAGTCTGGGGGAGAGCGGAATCAAGTTCGGGTAGCTGCGCATGAACGACACGCTCGCGCGGTCGGCCCCGACCATCATGGTGTCGCCGGTGAGCAGCAGCCCCCGCCCGTCGGCTCCGGCGGCGACATGCAGTACACAGCTGCCGGGGAAGTGGCCGCCGCATCGCCGGAGCCGGACCCCGGGCGTGAGATCCAGCGTCTCGCGCCAGAACGCGATCACCGGATCGGGCCGGGTGACCCAGCGCCGGTCGAACTCATTGACGTAGACGGGCGCCCCGCCGAGCATGCGGCTCAACGACACGCTCGCCCCGATGAGATGCGGATGACTCGAGACGATCGCGCAGACCGGGCCGGCTGCCCGCAACGGCTCGACGAGAGCGGGGCCGATGAATCCGGGCGGCTCCCACAGGATGTTGCCGACCGAGGTGTGCACGAGGAAGGTGCGCTGACCGATTCCCACGGCCGGATCCATGGCGAACTCGGAGAGGCCGGGTTCGGGAGTTCGGACGGTCACCGACCGGGTTTCGCCTGGATCGAGCTGCGCCCAGCGCTGTCCCTCTGCGGGTACATACTGTCGTTCGTCGATGCAGATCAGACAGGCGACGGGCGTCGGCCCGGGCGGATACTCGTTGCCGCAGGTGACACAGATCCAGGCCGCAGTCATCGCGAAAGACTCGCACTCACGGACGGGAGCGCGGGGCCGGAGAAACCGGCAGGCGTCGAGGTCGCGGGAGTGGTTGTCGTGCTCATCGCCTTCCCTTCACCCAGCGCACTGCGGTAGAGCCCAACGCTACTCTTCGGGTGTTCATCGAGACGAAGATATGTGGCTCAGTGACCACGGCTACGACGAGACTCTCCATGCATTCGACAAGGCCACCCGCACGCTCGGTGTCGACACCCTCGCCTGCTGATCCTGTGTCAGCCGGCGAATCCGCGACCGCACCATCAGCGAAGACTGGCCCGCGGCCTGGGCTGAGGCGTTAAGGTTCCGCTACGGGATTAATCGGACAGGTCATCGGATTCGACGCCGCCGTTCGCGGCATGCGGACGAGGTGCGTGCAGTCGTAGACGACACTCCCGCTGTCCTCGTACCGACCAGGAGGATCGATGCACTACAGCGCGGGAAACTATGAAGCCTTCGCCCGGCCGAGGAAGCCGGCGGGTGTCGACGAGAAGACCGCCTGGTTCGTCGGGGCAGGACTCGCCTCGATGGCTGGGGCGGCGTTCCTGATCCGCGACGGTCAGATGCCAGGCGACAAGATCTCCGTCTTCGAAGAACTCGATCTTCCCGGTGGCGCGCTCGACGGCATCAAAGAGCCTAAGAAGGGTTTCGTCATCCGCGGCGGCCGTGAGATGGAGAACCACTTCGAGTGCCTCTGGGATCTGTACCGCTCGATCCCGTCGATCGAGATCGACGGGGCGAGTGTCCTCGACGAGTTCTTCTGGCTCAACAACGACGATCCGAACTCGTCACTGCAGCGCGTCACGATGGATCAAGGGCAGGATGCGCACACGGACTTCAAGTTCGGGCTCAGCGACAAAGCCCAGAAGGAGCTGACGAAGCTGTTCCTCGCCACCCGCGAGGAGATGGAGAACAAGCGCATCGACGAGGTGATGAGCGCAGAGTTTCTGGGCAGCAACTTCTGGCTGTACTGGCGAACCATGTTCGCCTTCGAGAACTGGCACAGCGCACTCGAGTTCAAGCTGTACCTGCATCGCTTCATTCATCACATCAAGGGGCTGCCGGACCTGTCTGCGCTGAAGTTCACCAAATACAATCAGTACGAGTCGCTAGTCCTGCCGCTCTACCGCTGGCTGCTCGATCAGGGCGTCAACTTCCAGTTCTCGACTACCGTCACCGACGTCGACTTCGACATCGACCAGACGCGCAAACAGGCCACCCGGATCCACTGGATGCACAACGGCGAGGACGGCACCACCGAACTGAGCCCGAACGACCTGGTGTTCATGACGATCGGCTCGCTCACCGAGAACTCCGACGAGGGTGATCACCACACCCCGGCCACGCTCAACACCGGGCCCGCGCCCGCCTGGGACCTGTGGCGGACCATCGCCGCCAAGGACCCCGCGTTCGGGCGGCCCGATGTCTTCGCAGGCGACATCGACGCGACCAAGTGGGAGTCGTGCACGGTGACCACGCTGGACAAGCGGATTCCGGAATACATTCAGAAGATATGTAAGCGCGACCCGTTCAGCGGCAAGGTGGTGACCGGCGGCATCGTGACCGCCAAGGATTCGAGCTGGCTGATGAGCTGGACGGTGAATCGCCAGCCGCATTTCAAGCAACAGCCCGCCGACCAGATCGTCGTCTGGGTCTACGCACTGTTCTCCGACGTGGAGGGCGACTACGTGAAGAAGTCGATCTCCGCCTGCACCGGTGAGGAGATCACTCGCGAATGGCTGTACCACGTGGGTGTGCCGGAGGATCAGATCGACGAGCTCGCGGCCACCGGCGCCAAATCGGTGCCCTGCATGATGCCGTATGTCACGGCGTTCTTCATGCCGCGCCGGGCAGGTGACCGGCCCGCGGTGGTGCCCGAGGGGGCGTCGAACTTCGCCTTCATCGGCCAGTTCGCCGAAAGTGCAACGCGCGACTGCATTTTCACCACCGAGTACTCGGTGCGCACCCCGATGGAAGCGGTGTACACGCTGCTCGACATCGAGCGCGGCGTTCCCGAGGTGTACGGCTCAACCTACGACGTCCGCGAGCTGCTGAACGCCACCGCACGCCTGCGAGACGGGGAGGAGACCGAACTGCCCGGCCCGCACTTCCTACGCGAGAAGCTGTATGACAAGTTCCAGAACAACGAGGTCGGCAAGTTGCTGACGGAGTACAAGATCATCGCCACACCCTGACCCGTCGTACCTGGCGATCAGCGCGCCGTGCCCACCGTGCCGACTCAGACGAGGTTCGGCACGGTGGGGTCGGTCGGCACCTCGATGACCGTCGGCCCCTTGCGTTCCCAGGCCTCAGTGAGCGCGGCGCGCACCTGTGCGGCGGTCTCGGCCACCACTCCTGCCGCGCCGTAACCCTGGGCCAGCAGTGTGGGTTTGAGCCCAGGCAGGTCGAGGCCGGGGACGTCGGGACTCTTTTCCAGCACCGCGAAAGCCTTGAGGATCCCGTACTCGCGGTTGTTGGGGACGACGACCACCAGCGGGAGCCGGTGTTGCGCGGCAGTGTAGAGCGCCTGCGAGGAGAACTGCAGCGAGCCGTCGCCGATCACGGCCAGCACGGGACGGTTCCGGCCGAGGTCCCGCTCGGCCAGTGCGATACCGACGGCCGCAGGCAGATCCCAGCCGAGAGCGCCGCTCGCCATCGCGAAATACGAGTCCGGCCGGGTGATCTCCCATTCAGCGTGCAAATCGGCGAGGTTCGAGGGCGACTCCTGCACGATCACCGTGTCCGCGGGCGCCGCGGCGCGCAGGACTCGGAAGAGCTGGCGCGGAGTGAGGGGGCCGTCGTCGGTCGGATCGGTGATCTCGGCCTCGGCGGGCGGGTGTGGGGCCAGACGGTGGGCCTGGGTGATCACGGTGGCCTGGGTTGTGCGGGCCGGGACCGTCGCGGTCAGCGCCTCGAGAGCGAGTCCGGCGTCGGCGACCAGGCTGTCACCGACCGGCGCGCGGCCGGCCTCCGCCGGATCGTCGGTGATGTGCAGCAGTCGGGACCCCGCAGGAATGTATTCGCCGGGGATCCACGGGTAGTAGCGGAACACGGGTGCGCCGACGACCACGATGAGGTCGTGCCCGGTCAAGCGTTGCGAGAGCAGGCCTTGCGCGAAAGGGAGGCCGCCCGCGTAGAGCGGATGGTCCTCGGGGAACGGCGGACGCTCGGACGACGGAGCAGCCCAGACCGGTGCGCCGAGCCGCTCGGCCAGTGCCACGGCCGGTCCCCACGCGTCGGCGCGGGCGATGTCGGAACCGAAGATCAACACCGGGTGGGCCGCGTCGGCTATCGCGGCAGCGAACTCGGCGAGACGCTCGGGGTCAGGACCGACGCGACGACCGACGCTGCGGACAGCCGTGGGCACGGTGGCGGGTGCATCCCAATCGTCGAGGGGCAGCGACAGGAACACCGGCCCGGCGGGCGGCTGTAGCGCCACCGCGTACGCCCGCATGAACGCGGCGGGTACGTCCTGCGGCCGCTGCGGCTGGTACGACCACTTCACCCACGGCTGCGCCAGTACCTCCGGCTGCGGGTTGACCAGCCACGGTTCGAGTAGCAGCATCTCCCGCGTCTGCTGGCCCGCGGTGACGATCAGCGGCGTCTTGTTCTGGGCGGAGGAGATCAAGGTCCCCATCGCGTTGCTGATCCCCGCCGCAGTGTGCACGTTGACCAGTGCCGGTTCGCGGGTGATCTGGGCGTAGCCGTCCGCGGCGGCGACGACGCTGGCCTCGTGCAGCCCGAGGACATACTGGAAGTCGTCCGGAAAGTTCTGCAGGAAAGTCTCTTCGGTCGATCCGGGATTACCGAAGACAGTGGTCAAGCCTAACTCGCGTAGGAGGTCGAACGTCGCTTCACGTACGGTTCGCACTGGCGCATCCCTCTCGGTCCATGGCGGCCCCGCCTGCCGATCGGGCGGGGAGGGTCCTCGATCGAGGAGGCATTTTCCGCTATCGCCGATCGTAAAGTGTCGCCGCTCGCCGGTGTGACCTTTTGTCCGTAATGACTGCCGCGGTAGTCCGCTGTCGTGGACGCGGCAGGTACCGAGCCGCTACTTCGGCGAGCCCCGTGTCGGCGACGGATCGGAATGGGTGAGCTTCTCGAACCCGCGGGCACCGGCTCGGTCGACTGCGGCCTTGACGACGCCGAAGACGACGCCTTGGATCGCGGCGGCGGTGGGGACCTCGCGGCTGCTGCGGTGCAGATCTTTGGGATCGGGAACGGCTTCGTCGGTGTTGACACGGCGCCAGAGCCGCGTGAACGCGGCGCCGGCGAGCATACCGCCCGCGACGCTGGTCGCGACGGACAGAGGTTTGTACAGGATCCTGATCACGTCGCTCATTCAGCGCTCCCTGTCTTGTCGGTCGCTCCGCCGACGGCGGGCGACGATCACGAGGACGGCGACAGCGCCGACGCCACCGGCCACGCCGAGGAGTGTGTTCTTATGCTCGACGGCCTGCTCTTTCACCTGGTCTGTTCGGACGGATGCTTCGTCGATCGCTCGCCGCCGGACATCGAGGCGATCGTGCAGCGCGTCGACAGTGTCGGCAAGTTCGGCACGCTGCTGCGCTGCGGGCTGCGGCGGCGCCGGGGTGTCGTCGACCGGTTCGATAGGGGAGGTGGTGGCCAGATCGGGGTCGACGTCGTCGGTGGATCCCAGAATCGGGTCGTTGTTCGGGTCGGTGCTCATAGGTGCTCCTTCACGGTGGTGACATCCGAGCGAATGCTGTCGGCGGTGTTCTCCGGTACCGGTGGTGTCGCTGAGCGGGCGCGCATGGCACCCACGCCTGCGGTCGCCGCGCCGACCACGACGAGCACGGCGCCGATGATCAGGGCGGCCAACCAGCCCGCCACTGCGGTGGCCAGACCCAGCACCGCCGCCGCGGTCAGTGCGCCGAGACCGAACAGAACGACCAGCAGTCCCGCCCCGGACACTCCGACGCCGATGCCGATGCGGACTCCCTTGTCTTTCGCTTCGTTGGCGGCGGACGAGAGTTCGGTGCGAATCAGCGTGGTGACCTGCGTGTTGAGTCGTTCGACCAGTTCAGCGGTCGAGAGCTCGCGGGCCGGCTCCTGCTGCGTTGATGTCTCGCTCATGAGGTGCTCCCAACTGTCGGATCTGTGGATTCGTGTTCACCGCAGGGCATCTGCGTTGTCGGTCATGACAGTGAGGTACCCGGTGCGCCGCTGCGTAAACATTGCCGACGGTCCTGAGGGTGCATCCGACGATGGACCTCGCGACTGCATGACGCCGGGGTAGGTTGTGGAGGTGCGATCGCCGATTCCCGATTACCTCGCCGAAGCGCTGCTGTCCGTCGAGGCCGATCAGTCCGGGCAGACCGCCGACTACATTCCCGAACTCGCGTCAGCCGACCCCGATCGGCTCGCCGTCGCGATGTGCACCCACGACGGACGCCTCTACTCACAAGGCGACTGCGATCAGGCGTTCAGCATCCAGTCGATCTCGAAGCCGTTCGTCTATGCGCTGGCGCTGGCCGACCGTGGCTTCGACGAAGTCCTGGAGAAAGTGAGCGTCGAACCGAGCGGCGACGCGTTCAACGAGATCTCGTTCGAGCCCGGTACCGGCCGACCGTTGAACCCGATGATCAACGCGGGAGCGATCGCCGCGCATACCCTCGCCGGTCCGCGTGACGCGACCCCGACGGAGCGGACGTCCCGGATCATCCACGGTCTCAGCGCTTTCGCTGGACGGCAACTGACGGTCGACAACGGAGTCTACGAGTCCGAGATCACCACCGCCTACCGTAACCGAGCCTTGGCGAACATGTTGCGCGCCAACGAGATCATCGGCGGCGAGCCGCTGGAGGCGGTGGTTGGCTACACCCGCCAGTGCTCGCTTCTAGTGACGGTCGAGGATCTGGCGATGATGGCTGCCACACTTGCGAACCGCGGCGTCAACCCGGTCACCGGCGCACCGGTCGTGCCTGCGCCCGTCGTCCGTCAGGTACTCAGTGTGATGGCCACCTGCGGCATGTACGACGGCGCCGGGGACTGGATGACACGCGTCGGCATCCCGGCCAAGAGCGGTGTCGCGGGCGGACTGATCGGTGCGTTGCCCGGTCAGGCGGGGATCGCGACGTTCTCGCCGCGTCTCGACCAGCACGGCAACAGCGTGCGCGGTGTGGATCTGTTTCGCCGTTTCACATCGGATATGGGAATGCATCTGATGGAAGTTCCTCCGTCCGGCCCGTCCGTAGTGCGCGGACGCCGACTGCTCGGTGCCGGCAAGCACGCGATACAGGTCGTGTCCCTACAGGGCAGCATCCGTTTCGCCGGCGCAGAGCGTGTACTCCGTGAACTCGAGGACGAGCCGCTCACGCAGAAGACAGTGGCGATCAGCCTGGTGCGTGTCACCACGGTTGGAGACGTCGCCCGCCGGATGCTTCTGGAAGCCGTCCGTCGACTGACTCTCGACGGGCACGACGTCTATCTCGTCGACCCAGACCGAGTGCTTCCCGATCCCGATCCCGGTGAGGACGGGCGGGTGACCGTGGTCGCCAGTCGGGACGACATCATCGAACGACTGAAACGGTCCGCGACCTAGGGGCCGCGGCCGTGCGCGGTCTACAGATTCGAGTCGAGGGTCGGGAACCCCTCAGGCAGTTCGGCGGCCCCGGGGACACCCTCGGCGGCCCGCAGGTCCTGATCGAGTCCCAGGGTGTACGCGGTCATCGACAACGAGCCCGCTGCATAACCCTTAATCAGCGGCTGCAGCGGCTGATCGTCGGCGAGTCCCGCGATGTAGAGCATCGGCAGGAAGTGATCGGGGGTGGGCACCGCGGCCGAGAAGTCCGCGTGGGAATCGAGTGTGAGGACCTCGCTCGGTGTGTCCTGCAACAGCTCTCCGGCCGCGTCGTCGAATCGGTGCGTCCAGTCGAAGCCCGCGTCGGGTTGCGAGAAGTCGATCGCGCGGAGGTTGTGCACGATGTTGCCGCTGCCGATGATGAGCACGCCTTCCGCGCGCAGCGGAGCCAGCTTGCGGCCGATATCCATATGATGACCGAAGTCTTTGAAAGCGTTGAGCGACAACTGAACCACCGGAATCGAGGCGTCCGGGAAGGCATGCCGCAGCACCGACCAGGTGCCGTGATCGATGCCCCAGCTGTCCACGTCCAGCCCGACCCAGGTCGGCTTCACGACGTCGGCCACCAATTCGGCGATCTCCGGTGCGCCGGGCGACGGATACTCCACGTCGAAGAGCTCTTGGGGGAAACCGTAGAAGTCGTGGATCGTCCGCGGCAGTTGCATCGCGGTGACGGCGGTCGCGTTCGTGTACCAGTGCGCCGAGATCACCAGGATCGCGCGCGGGGTGGGCACCGCTGCCCCGAACGCCTTCCACGACTCGGTGTAGCGGTTGCGTTCGAGCGCGTTCATCGGGTTGCCGTGCCCGATGAACGCGGCGGGCATCATCGTCGTCTCCATCGTCCAGAATCCTCCAGGGTAGAGAAGATCGTCTCCCCGTCGACGCTACGCGACTTACTCATTTCGATCCGGTCGGCCGAGCGGACCGGACAGAGAGTTCGCGGGATCCGAGCGTGACCTACACTTCCCCGCTCAGCCTCGACATCGTTCCCTGGCCCGATGGTGGAGCTGAGCGGGGATCATTAGGTCAGTTCCCGACGGGCGGTGCGACGGCGGCGGACAGCAGCGCGGAGATCGCGTGCTGCAGTTCGTCTGGCGTCGGTGTCGGCAGTCCCTCGTGGCCGTGGATGTAGCCGATGCCCGCGTAGACGAGCAGCCCGGCCAGCAGACGTGCCTGGCTCGGGCTCATCTCCAGCTCGCGCAGTGTGCGGTCGACGACGTCGAAGACTTCGCCGTCGATGCTCCGCACCGTCTCGGCGACCTTGTCGTTGCTGCGAGCCCAGTCGCGGATGGCGGTCTCCACCGTCAGATGGCTGTCGCTGATCAACATCGTCGACAGTGCGATGAGGCGGGCGTCGGCAGGCATCTCGGTGAGCTCGTGCAGTTCGGTGATCCGCTGCCGGTTGATCTCCTGCCACCGCGCGGCCATCGCTTCCCATAGGGCGTCGAGATCTTTGAAGTGCCAGTAGAAGCTGCCCTTGGTGACACCGAGCTCCTCGCACAGCTGGCTGATCTTGACTCCGCGCACCCCCTCGGAGGTGATCAGTGCGAGTGCGGCGTCGACCCAGTCGGTGGCGGTGAGGCGAGGTGAGCGGCGCGACTTCGTCATCGGTCGGTGGACCCTCCTACGGCGTGGCGGACGTCGTTCGCCACCGAGGGATCCGACAACAGCGCGAAGTGGTGTGTCACGTGCCGGGTGCGCGCCGGATCGAGGATCCGATTGTCCATGCCCGGCAGGGCTGCCGACAACGGATCACTCACCAGACCGTCGATGGGCGAGATGACGTTAGTGTATCGGACCCCGTGAGATGGAAGGCCTGCTCGCCGTAAGGAAACCAGCAGATCCGAACCGCGGACCAACTCTCGACAGCCTTCGCACCACGGGTCGATGAGCGGCTTCTCCAGGCGCAGGACCGCGTCATAGGTGCCGAGACGTCTGCTGATGTCCTCGGTGTCGCCGAGGAATCCGATGTTGGTGCCGCGCCACATCGGCCCGATCGCGACGATCCCGGTGATCGGCTTCGGGACGGTCTGGGTCTGCACGACGCGCTGTGCGACGAGCGCGCCGGCACCGTGCGCAACCACAGTCCAACCCTCGGCCCCCGTGCGCTGCTCTGCGCGCATGAGGTCGGCGACCTGCGCCGCACTGTCGTCGATCGCGGCGAATCCGGCCACCGGCGCTCCGCCCGCGTCGACCACGGCGTCAGTGAGCCGGGTGCGGCCGTAGTCGGCGACGAACGAACACTGCTCCGGGGTGCCGACGGTGTCGGCGAAGTCGGCCATCTCGGTGGCGGTGCCTGCCATGTCGTGCAGGTACACGTACTGCTGCGGACACCTGACGGCCGGAGCCGCCTGCGCCTGCGTCGGTGTGACAGCTAGTGCAGCGAGGGTCGCAACGGTAGCGAGGGCCGCAACGGCCGCTGTGACCAGCGGTGACGCAGGGGAGAGAGGAGGGCGACGAGTCATAGTTAACAAACCATACCGTATGGTACTGTGCTGTTCGTCTCAATAGCAGCCGAGTGAGGGAACCGAGTGGGCGCAAGGGTCAACCGTCGTGAATTTCTGCTGGGGGCTGCGGCAGCGGCCGCCTCGGGCGTGCTGTCGAGTCGGCTCGGCGGCGGTGCCGCAAGCGCTGATCCGGTGTCGGACATCAAGTGGCCTACGATCTTCCATTCGCCGCCGATGGCGAAGTACGTGGACGACCTCTCCGTGCCGAGCACCATCACGTCGTCCCCGTCGGAGCCGATCGAGATCGTCGCCCGCACCACCAGCAGCCGCTTCCATCGGCATCAGCCGAAGGTGCCGACGATGGCCTACAACGACGAGTCGTACCTCGGACCGACCATCGAGGCGCACGTCGGTGAGCAGACGACCATCGAGTACCGCAGCGAACTCGGCAAGCACATCTTCGCCGCAGACCTGGACACCTCGCTGCACGGCGTCACCGCCAAGTACCGGGACACCCCGGTCACCTCCATGCATCTGCACGGCGGTGCGACCCCGCCCGAGTTCGACGGCAACCCAGAACGATTGATGCTGCCGCGCCACGGAACGTCGATGTTCAAGTTTCCGAACCGGCAGGAGGCCGGCCACCTCTGGTACCACGACCACGCGATGGCGATCACCCGCGCCAACGTGTACGCGGGCCTGGCCGGCATGTACTTCCTGCGCGACGACTACGACACCGGAACGTCGACCAATCCACTCGGCCTGCCGGTAGGCGAGCACGAGGTTCCGCTGATCTTGCAGGAGAAGATCTTCCGCGACGACGGCCACCAGTCGCTGCGGTCGACCCCCGTCGTTCCGGAGGGGCTGTGGGAGGGCGGCGCGGTCGGCGACCGCGGGCTCGTCAACGGCAAGGTGTGGCCGAAGACGACCGTCGACCGGGGTCTGTACCGATTCCGGCTCATCAACGCGGCGTCGTACTCGGTGTGGAATCTGTTCTTCTCCAACCGAATGCCCTTCTGGGTGATCGGAAACGAGGGCGGCCTGCTCAACGCGCCGGTCCGGACTCGGTCGATCAAGGCGGCTCCCGCCGAACGCTTCGACCTGCTGGTCGATTTCAGCGCCCTCGCGCCGGGGGAGACCGTCGACCTGTGCAACGACATGGCTCCGCCTTTCCAGGCCGCGGTCCTCGGCGAGGTCGCCATGCCGCGCTTCTGTCGATTCATCGCGGGCGCGGGTCGAGGCGATCGGCGCGGGGTGCCGAGCCGCCTGCGCGGCGCAGCGCGTCAACCCGATCGCCTTCCGCCGATCGCCAAGCCGCAGAAGGTCCGACGCGTCTCGGTGTCCCAGCCCTACGAGCTGCGGGTGCCGCCCGCGATCATGTCGCTGAACAATCTGCGTTACGCGGATCCGCAGATCGAGAAGCCCAGGCAGGGGACCACCGAGCGTTGGGACATCGTCAACATCACGCCCGACCCGCACCCGGTCCATCTGCACCTGGTGATGTTCCGGATCCTGGGCCGCCGACCGCTGCGCACCGTCGACTACCAGGCCGCGCATCCACAGCCGCCGATCGGCACCAGGTGGGCTCCCGATCCGAGCGGCTTCTACGCCGGACCGATGCGCTCTCCCGCGGCGTGGGAGGCCGGATGGAAGGACACGGTGCTCGCTCCCGGCGGACACGTCACCTCGATCATCGTGCGGTTCCCGACAGCCGACGAACTCGACTTCGATCCTGACGCGATCTTCTCGTCAGATCCGACCCAGAACTGGACCCGGCCGTCGCACGGGCACGCGGTGAGACCGTCGCCGTCCTCGATGCACGGCCACCACGCGGGCGCCACCCCCGCGCACGGCATGGTCACCAAAGACCTGCAGGGATACGTCTGGCACTGCCACATTCTCGACCACGAGGACCACGACATGATGCTGCGGTACCGGGTGGTCCCATGACGGCGGCGACTGCCGCGAAAGCTCTGCTCTCCGGGGTCGGAGAGTTCTTCACGCTGTGCGCCGACACGGCGCGCGCGGCGGTACGACGACCAGTGCAGTTCGCCGAGTTCGGCGCGCAGTGCCTGGCCATCATCCGGGTGTCCCTGCTGCCGACCGTGGTGATGGCAGTGCCGTTCACGGTGCTCGTCGTCTTCACCCTGAACTCGCTGCTCGGCGAGATCGGCGCCAGTGACCTGTCGGGGGCCGGCGCCGGTTTCGGAGCCATCACCCAGATCGGTCCGCTCGTGACCGTGCTGGTCGTGGCCGGAACGGGCGCCACGGCGATCGCGGCCGATCTGGGATCCCGCACGATCCGTGAAGAGATCGACGCGATGGACGTGCTCGGTATCGATCCGATCAACCGGCTCGTGGTGCCCCGCGTCGCCGCGTCCACGTTCGTCGCGTTCCTGCTCAACGGCGGGGTCTGCGCCATCGGAATCCTCGGTGGCTTCTTCTTCTCGGTGTACGCGCAGGACGTCTCGCCCGGCTCGTACGCGTCGAGTCTGACGCTGCTCGTCGGCTCCGGCGAGGTGGTCTTATCGCAGGTCAAGGCCGCGGTCTTCGGCTGCGTCGCCGGACTCATCGCCTGCTACCGCGGGCTGTCGGTGTCCGGCGGCCCCAAAGCCGTCGGCAACGCCGTCAACGAGACCGTCGTCTACGCGTTCTCGGCGTTGTTCGTG
Organism: Gordonia liuliyuniae; assembly: GCF_021738805.1. Classification (NCBI taxonomy): domain Bacteria; kingdom Bacillati; phylum Actinomycetota; class Actinomycetes; order Mycobacteriales; family Gordoniaceae; genus Gordonia; species Gordonia liuliyuniae. The sequence goes on from NZ_JAKKOR010000001.1 coordinate 371,347, forward strand.
CTCAACCTCGTGCTGACCGCGGTCGGTGTCGCAGTGGGGATCGGCGGATGACGATCCTGCACAGCAACCCGGCCCACCGGATACGACGCACCGTCCGCATCGCCGACGAGTTCTTCCTCGGCGTCGGCCGACTCTGCCGGTTCATTGTCGCCGCGCTCGTCTCCGCGGTGCGGGCCGCCCGCCACTACGGCACCGAGATGCTGCGTCTGGTCGCGGACATGAGTCTGGGCAGCGGTGCTCTCGCGCTGATCGGTGGCACCGTGATGATCACCGGCTTCCTTACGCTCTTCGCCGGCGCGACTGTCGCAGTGCAGGGCTACAGCACCCTCGGCAACATCGGGGTGGACGCGATGACCGGATTCCTCTCCGCCTACGTGAACATCCGCGTGGTGGTCCCGGTGACCGCCGGGATCGGGCTGGCCGCCACCATCGGCGCGAGCACGACGGCCGAACTCGGCGCAATGCGCATCAGCGAAGAGATCGACGCCCTCGAAGTGATGGCGATCCGCTCCATGCCGTACCTGGTCGGCACCCGACTACTGGCAGGCATGATCACGATCGCGCCGATCTACGCCGTTGCGCTGATCTTCTCGTTCCTGTCCAGCCGCGTGGTGACCGTCAACGTCCTCGGTCAGTCGCCCGGCGTCTACGAGCACTACTTCTCGACGTTCCTCATCCCGTCCGATGTGCTGTGGTCGTTCCTGCAGGCCATCGTCATGGCCGTCCTGGTGATGCTGGTGTGCACCTACTACGGCTATTACGCGAGCGGTGGCCCCGAAGGGGTCGGCGTGGCGACCGGTCGCGCGGTACGACTGTCGCTGATCGCGGTTGTGACGGTGACGCTGATCATCGCGCTCGTGCTCTACGGCAGCGCCCGCGAACTGCGATTGGCCGGGTGAACCGGTGAGCGAGAACCTGATCTACCGGCTGTGGGCGGTCGTCGCCGTCGCCGCCCTCGCCGTCGGCGGCTGGGCCGTCGTCGGTGCCTTCCGCGGCGACTTCGAGGACTCCGTCACGGTGCACGTGATGGCCGAGCGGGCGGGCCTGGCGCTCGAGCCCGGCGCCATGGTCAAACGCCACGGGGTGCGCATCGGCGAAGTGGAGACGGTCGAGGTCACCGACGGGGGCGCGGAGATCACCGTCGCGATCGAACCCGACGCGGCCGCGCACATCCCGTCAAACACCGCGGTGCAGATCCGGTCGTCCACCGTCTTCGGCGGCAAGAGCGTCGACGTCGTGGACCCCGCCGTTCCCGCGGCCGACGGCGTCGCCGACGGCGCGCGCATCTCCGCCGACTCGGTGTCGGTGGAGATCAACACCGTCTTCGAGTCCTTGACCGGGATGCTCGGCGCAGTGGAACCGGACAAGCTCAACGAGATCCTCGGCACGCTCGCCCAGGCGCTGCACGGGCAGGGCGCGTCCCTCGGCATCGGCCTCGACGACCTCGACACCGTTCTCGGCACCCTCAACGCGCGAATCCCGGAGATCGGGGACATCGCGCGATCCGGGGCGGCCACCGCCACGATTTACGCGGCCGCCGCCGACGACCTGCTCGCGGCCCTTAAGAACCTGACGACGACCGCGAAGACGGTCATCGACAAGACACCGCAGTTCGACGACCTGCTGGCCGGCGTTCTCGGGCTGGCCAACCGCGGCGACGCCGTGCTCGAACCGAACTCGGACAAGCTGGTGAAGGCGATCGTTCTGTTCGAGCCGACCGCGGCACTCCTCGACGAGTACAGCCCGGTCTTGACGTGCTTCATCAAGGGCGTCGACGTCGCCCGCACCGAAGCCGAGAAGGTCTCCGGCGGCAACGGTTCCACCATGCTGCTGAACTCGACGATCCTGATGGGCACGCAGCCGTACTCGTATCCGAAGAACCTGCCGAAGGTCGCCGCGACCGGCGGCCCGCGCTGCGGCCCGCTGCCGAAGGTCGACCTGAGCCAGGTGCCGACCCCGTACGTTGTCGCCGACACCGGAGCCAACCCGTTCGCCGACTCGACCGGCGGCCCGGCGGTCGTCCCGCAGTCGATCCTGGAGTTCATGCTCGGTGGGAGTGGCCGATGATGTCCACCGCCCGATGGCTCGCGCTCGGCGCGTTCGTCACGGTGATGACCCTGATCCTCGCCGCGGTCCTGATGGTCTTCGGCAATGTGCGCTTCGACGACCACGACTACAGCGCGCGCTTCTCCGACGTCTCCGGCTTGGAGGTAGACCAGTTCGTGCGTGTCGCGGGCGTCGAGGTCGGCAAGGTGACCGGCATCGCGATCAACGACGACGACACTGTCACCGTCGACTTCACGATCGACGACTCGTACACACCGACCCGCGCCACCGTCGCCACCGTCCGGTACCTAAACCTGACGGGCGACCGGTATCTGGAATTGCGCGACGCGGACGGCGAACCGGCGCCCCTGCCCGCGGGCGAACCGATCGCCCTCGATCACACGCAACCAGCCCTGGACCTCGATTCGCTGCTCGGCAGCTTCAAACCGCTGCTGCGCGCCATCGAACCCGACCAGGTCAACCAGTTCAGCGCCGAACTCCTCGGCGTCCTCCAAGGCCAGGGGTCGACAGTCGAATCATTGTTGAGTCGCACCGCGACGCTCACCCAAACCCTCGCCGACCGGGACGCGGTGATCGGCGACCTGATCACCAACCTCAACACGGTGCTCGGCACCGTCGCCGAGCGAGACGGCGCCCTCAACTCCGCACTCGGTTCGGCGTCGCTGCTGGCCGAACGGCTCGCCGCCGACTCGAACGATTGGGGCAGAGCGTTGACCTCCGTCGACCGGGCGAGCGCGTCGCTCGGCGAGATGCTCACCGACACCCGCAAGCCGATCGCGCAGACCATCACCGGATTGCGGCGCACCACCGATCAACTCAATGCGGGCGCCGGCACCATCGACAGCGTCCTGTCACGGCTGCCGGACACGTACCAGGCGCTGACCCGGCTTGGGGCGTACGGCAACTTCTTCAACTACTACCTGTGCACGCTGCGGATCAAACTCAACGGCCTCGACGGCCAGAACCTGATCCTGCCGGTCTTCGGACAGGACACCGGGAGGTGTGAGCCGAAATGATGCGGTACGAACGGCGCAACACCCTCCGCACCGGCGCGATCGGTCTGACCGTGGTCGCACTCGTCGCGGCAGCCGCCACGAGCATCGCGTCGCTGCCGTTCGTCGGTGACAGCCGCACCTTCACCGCCGAGGTCGCAGACGCCGCCGGACTGCGCGTCGGCGACGACGTCACGCAGTACGGCGTCACCGTCGGCCGGGTGTCGGGGATGGAACTCGACGGTGACCATGTCGACGTCGAGTTCACCGTCGACGGCCACGCCCGACTCGGATCGCGCACCTCGCTGTCGATCTCCACCGCGACCGTGCTCGGCACCCGCGTGGCCCACCTGACCTCGGACGGGCCGGGCGAGTTGGAGCCGGGCGCCGTGATCGGCCGCGAACGCACCACTGTGCCGTACGACCTGACGTCGGCGCTCGGCGATCTGACCCGCGCCGCCCAAGACATCGACACCGGCCAGCTCGCCGACTCGCTCCGTGCGGTCAACGACGTCCTCGAACAGACCCCCTCCGAGCTGGCGCCCGCCGTCGCCGGGGTCGGCAGCCTCTCGCAGACCATCGCCACCCGCGACGAGCAACTCGAAGCGCTCCTGAGGAAGGCCAACGAGGTCAGCGGTGTGCTCGCCGACCGCAGTGACGCTATCGACGACCTGATCGGAGACGTCGACGTGATCCTCGGCGAACTCGTGGAACGCCGTCACACCGTCGAGACACTGTTCGCGAACGTCCGGGCCCTCTCCCAGTCGTTGGAGCATGTGATCGCCGACAACAGGGCCGCATTGACGCCCGCGCTCGACAGCGCCAACCGTGCGCTTGCCGTGCTCGGCCGCAACCGACAGAACATCGGGCAGGCGATCGAGTCGTTGGCCCCGTACATCACCGAACTCGGCGAAGCAGTCTCCTCCGGACCGTTCTTCTCGTCGTACATCACCAACCTGCTGCCCGCACAGATGATCGAGCCGGCGTTGCGCACCGCGCTCAACGAGGCCGGGATTCCGTATCCGATCAAGGGGGACAAGTGAGTACCGCGACGAGTCGGGTCTCCAGGAAGTGGGGCTGGGCGTTCCTCGGGCTGCTGGTTGTGGCGGCTGCGCTCGTCTCGTACCTCGTCGTCCCGCGCGTGACGAACGACGAACTGACGGTGATCTTCCCGTCCGCCGCAGGCCTCTACCCGGGCGACGACGTCCGCGTGCTCGGCATGCCGGTGGGCTCCGTCGAGTCGATCACGCCCCGCGCCGACGACGTCGTCGTACGGCTGCGGGTGGACCGTTCCCAGCCGATCCCGGCGAGCGCCCAGGCGGTCGTCCTCAACCAGAGCCTCGTCTCCGGGCGGTTCGTACAGCTCACCCCGCCGTACACGGGCGGGCCGCGATTGGCCGACGGCGCGACCATTCCGATCGATCGGACTGCGGTGCCCGTCGAGTGGAACGAGATAGAGAAGCAGCTCCTCGACGTATCCGAGAAACTGAAACCGACGATCGATGAGGTCGGCGGACCGCTCGGTGACACCGTGACGTCAGCGGCGACCAACCTGTCGGGGCAGGGCCAGAGTCTGCACGAGACGCTGTCGTCGCTGTCGGCCGCACTGCGCACCGTCTCCGACGGCCGCACCGATCTGTTCAGCATGGTGAAGAACCTGCAGGTCTTCGTCAGCGCACTTGCCGACAGCGATGCGCAGATCGTGTCCTTCAACAGGCGGATGGTGTCGGTGACGAGCATCCTCGACGCGAACCGGGACGATGTTTCAGGTGCGTTGGACAGCCTCGACTCCTCGCTCGGACAGGTCAAGCAGTTCATCGCCGACAACCGCGGAGGCATGACCGAGGCGTTGACCAAGCTCGGCGACGTCACGGCGACCCTCGCCGAGCGTCGGGACGACATCGCGCAGGTGCTGCACACCGCGCCGACCGCTCTGGCGAACCTGAACAACATCTACCAACCGGCGCAGAACTCGGTCGTGTCGGCGCTGGCCATGAGCAACTTCGCCAACCCAGTGCAGTTCATCTGTTCGTCGATCGCAGCAGCGGAGGCGACGACGGCCGAACGCGGAGCCAAACTGTGCGTGAAGTATCTGGGCCCGCTGCTGCGACTACTCACCATGGATTATCCGCCGCTGTCGAGCAATCCGACGCGAGGAGTCGGGGCCACGCCCGACCAACTCGTGTACTCCGGGGTGACCCCGCCGTCCGGGAAATCGACCGGACGCAGGCCCACAGTCAAACAGATGCTCGTACCGGGAGCGGACCGATGACGCGGCGGACGTGGCGGCTGCTGCCCGTGGCGCTGCTCGCCGTGCTCGCGGTGCTGACATCGTCCGGGTGTAGTTGGCGCGGGCTCAACTCGCTGCCGCTGCCGGGCACCCACGGTCGAGGAGACGGCGCCTGGACCGTCGAGATCGAGATGCCGGACGCGACGACCATCGACCGCAACTCCGAGGTCTTCGTCGCCGACGTGACCGTCGGCCGGGTCAGCGACCTCGCCGTGCGCGACGGACACGCGGTCGTCACCGTCAGCCTGGACTCCGGCGTCGACCTGCCGGCCAACGTTACTGCGAAGATCGGCCAGCGGACGCTGCTTGGTTCGGCGCACGTCGAACTGGCCGCACCAGACCGCGGTGCGGTCGGGACGCTGCGGGACGGCGACACCGTCCCACTGGAGAACGCGGGCGCCTATCCGACCACCGAGCAGACCCTCGCGTCGGTTGCCCTGGTCCTCGGCGGCGGCGGCATCGATCAAGTGCGGACCGTCACCACCGAACTCAATGCTGCTCTCGGTGGGCGGACCGACACGACCCGGCGCGTCCTGACCGGGTTGAACACGTTGCTCGGCGGCCTCAATGACCAGATCGACTCGATTACCACCGCCATCGACTCACTCGACGACCTCTCCGAGCGTCTCGCCGCCCAGCACGAGCGGATCGGCGACGCGATCGACGCCCTCGCCCCGGCGCTCGAAGCGATCTCCGACCGGCGCGGCGAACTGTCCCAGACGTTGATCCGCCTCGGCGACTTCTCCGACACCGCGCACACGATCATCGAGTCTTCGGACAGTGAGATGCGCACCAACTTGAAGGCGCTGCCGCCGATCCTCAAGGGGTTGGCCGACTCCGGGCAGTCGCTCACCGAGTCGACCCGCTACCTGCTGACTTACCCGTTCCCGATCGACATGGTGCGCAACGTCGTTCGCGGCGACTATGCGAACGGTCAGGTGACCTTGGACCTGCGGTTGGCGACGTTGGACAAGGCGCTGCTGCTCGGCACGCCGCTCGAGGGGATGCTCGCCGGACTCGAAGGGGTGCTCGGCAAGGCCGCACCCGCGAGCAGCCGCGGCACGACGCCGGACCTGAAGGACCTGCTGAATCCGGGAAGGCGACCACGCCGATGAACCTGCGACGCCCCACCATGATCCGGCTGATCGCATTCGCCGTCATCGCCGTACTGGCGCTCGTCGTCGTCGCCGTCCGCTATGCGCAAGTCCCGCAGCAGGCGGGGGTCGGGCGCTACGCGGTGACCGTCGAATCAGACGACGCCGGAGGGCTCTACCCGAACGCGAACGTCACCTACCGCGGCATCACCGTCGGCCGCGTCGTCGACGTGGTGAGCACCCGTACAGGTGCGCGCGCCGAGCTGTCCATGCGATCGGGCACCGCGATCCCGGCCGACGTCGACGTGCAGATCCGCGGCATGTCCGCGGTCGGTGAGATGTACATCGACCTGGTGCCGAGACGGGCCGGCGGAGGTGATCTGCACGGAGGTGATCTGCATGACGGTGATCTGCCATGACGGTGATCTGCATGACGGCTCACGGATCGCCGCCGACCGAGTGGACGTCTCCGCCGACGCCGGTGAGGTGCTCGGCTCGGTGAACGATCTGCTCGCGTCGGTGCCGCAAGACGATCTGACGACGGTGATCGACGAGAGCTTCACCGCGCTGGCCGGTCAGGGCCCGGCGTTGCGCACTCTGATCGACTCGGTGACCGGGATCCTCGGCGAAGCCCGCAAGGCTGACGATCCGACGGCCCAGCTGATCGACGAGCTCGGTCCGCTCCTACATACCCAACAGGTGTCCGGCGACGCGATCACGAGCTGGGCGGCGTCGCTGGCGCGCATCACCGGGACCGTAGCCGGATCGGACGCGGACCTGCGCGGTGTCCTCGACCAGGCTGGGCCCGCCGCGGAGGAGGCCACCGCGATGTTCAACGACTTCGAGCCGCTGCTGCCGCTGCTGCTGTCCAACCTGGTGACCGTTGAACAGGTCGGAGCGGTCTACAACCCGGCGCTCGAACAGATCCTGGTGCTCTTCCCGCCGTTGATCGCGGCGTCGCAGGGCGCGGGCATCGTCAACGCCGACGACCCCGGCCAGAACACGTACTTCGCGATGGAGTTGAACGACCCGCCGCCGTGCATCGAGGGGTTCCTGCCCGCCGAGGAACGGCGGTCGCCGACCGACCTGCGGCCGATGTCGACGCCGAAGAACCTGTACTGCAAGGTGGACCCAGACGATCCGCGGTCGGTGCGCGGCGCACGGAACCTGCCGTGCATCGAATACCCGGGCTACCGGGCCGCGACGGTGCAGTTGTGCAGGCAGAAAGCCGGCGTCACTGGGTCGGACAGGACTGGGTCGGGTGCTCCCGCGAAGGGACGCACGCGCACCACGAGCCGGGTGAAGATCGCCGACTACGACACGACCCGCGGGACCTACCTGGGTTCGGATGGCGTCACCTACCAGGTGGCCGGACTGACGGGGGAGCGGCGAGGCGAGCCGCCGACCCTCCGGGCGATGCTGGCCGGACGCTGACGTGCCGACGTCAGATCGGTTGGAAGGTCTCGATCAGCCAGCGATCGCCCTGCTTGACGAGGCCGACACGGATCGCGGTCGCGGTGGTGGTCGGATCCTCGTTCTGCTTCCCGGACGAGACCTGCTGGGTCACGAAGACCATCGTCTCGGCCTCGTCTTCATCCGCTGTCACGAGCGAGACGCCGGACAGGTGCACGGTGGAGCTCAGTCCACGCTCTTTCGCGGCAGGCAGCACGTCGGTGCGCGCGAGCGACCCGTACTCGTCCGCGAAAACACCGGTCAACAGGTTCTTCGCCGTAGCGACGTCGGCGTCCACGGTGGCTGCGTGATCGGTCAGCACGGCGATCGTCCCCTCGCGGGTTGCGGCCAGCACGGCGGGCGTCGCGTCGTCGACTTCTGCACTGCTGCGGTGGCCGAGCCAGAAGAACAGACTCAGCCCGGCCAGCACCAGGATCAGTGCCGCGACGACCGACCACAGCGCGGGACGCACCCACTGTCGCGGTGCGGCGGGCGAGTCATCTGCCGTCTCTGCCGTCTCGAGGTCGGTCGCCTCGTCTGGGGTCTGCTCGTCGTCGCGAGTCTGCCCGTGGTCTGGAGTCTGTTCGGTCGTGTCTGTCATATCGCGAAGTCCACCTTCTCGATCAGGATCCCGTCGTCATCGTGCTGCAGTTTGACGCGAAGGCGCCACACCCGCGGATCCTCTTGTGCTCCAGCGCCATTGGTCACCAATGAGGTCGCGGAGACCAACAGGGTGGCCTCGTGGTCGTCCGAGGACTCGATGCCGACCGAGTTGACGGTGCCCCTGCTGGTCACCTTCATCTGCTTGACGACCTCGACGAAGTCTTTGGAGCGGCTCGCGAAATCGGCACGGAAGTCGCCAGTCGCGCTCGCCAGGATCCGGTCCACATCGCGATCGGCGCGGTCGGCGCTCACCGAGATCACGTTGAGCACGCCCTGCCGGGCGGTGTCGATGTACTGGGCGTCGAGATGCTCGCGGCTTCGGTCATTCACGTACCAGCTGGCCGTGAACCCTGTCGTCACCGCCAGGGCCACGACCAGGACGCCCGCGACGACAGCCGCGATCACGCCTCGTCTGCGGCCCCGGTCGGCGTCGATCGCGACGTCGCCGACCTGGTCGTCGACCCGTGTCGAGGCCTCGTCCGCTTTGTCGGGCGGGAGCCGGTCATCAGTGTTCTCGGGTGTGTCATGGCTACGCGTCATGGGGCCTCATCGTGGCGGGTCGTTTCGATCCTGACCGTACCATACGGTATGGTACTGTTCTGGCTGTGACCTGAACCTCACCCGAGGCTTTCGGTGTCAACGAATCGCCAAGGATCGAATTGCCAAGGACCGAGTACGGAGGTTTCGACATGACCGTTCAGGAAGCGCGTTCACTCGACGATCAGCACGCGGTGAAGCGGCCGACACCCACCGCGTTCCCGTACCGGGCGACCATGTCGCGCCCGATGATCCGGCGCGCGCGGAAGGTCGCCAAACGATTGACTGGCGCCGATATATTCCCGACTGCCCAGCAGTTGGACGCCTTCGCAGGCGACATGTATGCGGGTGACCCGGTCGCCGAACGCTTCGTCGACGACGTCCTCTACGGCGAGATCGGCATGGAGCAGGGGCGCGCGATGCTCAAACGGGCCCTCGACGACGGGCTGGACAGTATCGAGAATCCGCCGCCGTCCATGGTCGAACTGTTCACCGAGTTCGAGCAGGTCCCTGACTGGGTCGACCCTGCGAAAGTTGAAGCGGGCGCCCAGATCTGGCGGCGCTGGGGCACGTACCTGTTCAGCGTCGCGGGCGGCGAGACCCTGGAGATGTACACCGAAGCCGCCGTGGCCACACCGCTCTCGCTGGCAGGCGGGTACGCGGGAGACAACGCGCTCCGCCGATTCCTGGAGACGTCGCGCTTCTGGATCGACGTCTCCGAACCCGGTGGCCTGCTCACACCTGGCAGCAAGGGGCGCGCCACCGCGATGCTGGTGCGCGTCATGCACGTGTCGGTGCGCCGACGCGTCGCCGACCACCCGGAATGGCACTCGGAGAAATGGGGACTGCCGATCAGTCAGGCCTACATGCTGCTGACCCTCCTGGGCGGCAGCGTGGTCCCGGGTCTGGCGCTGTGGATCCTCGGCGTCCAGACCACCCGCAAGGAGATCTACGACCTCATCCACTTCCAGCGGTACATGGGCCACATCGTCGGCGTGCGCAACAGCTGGTATCCCGAAACCATTGCCGACAGCCTTCGGTTGCTCGCCATCGTCGGCACCGCGCGCAGCTACGACGCGGGAGAGGGCGGCGTCGAACTCATCGAGTCCTTCCCGCGCGCGTTCGCCCCGCGCGGCGACCACAGCGGTCTGCAAAGGCTGCGGGAACGCTACAACGCAGCGATCTACGCGACCTACGCGAGGCTGTTCATGTTCCCGCAGACCTACGCCAAACACGACATGCCCAACGCGCTGCCCGGCCTCCTGTGGGTCGTTGCCCGGTTCCCGGCCGTCGCCGCCATCGAGACACTGCGCCGCATCCCGCCACTCGGCCGGGCCCACGAAAAGCTCATGCGCCGTCACCGCGAGAACTGGTATCGCGCCCAGATGGCCGATCGCGAAGCCGAATTCGACGCTTCCGGCGCACTGCGTCGTTGACCGACCCAGATTTCGCTCACCCACCAACACTCCAGAAGGAGACACCGATGACCGAGGCCACCGCGACTCGCTACGAACCGACGATTCCGGACGTCAGTCTGCGCATCGGGAGCACCCGTCGCGCCGCGACCGGCGGGGCGACCTACGTCTCGTCCAACCCGGCCGACGAGAGCGTTGTCGCCGAACTTCCCGCGGGCACCGCGGCCGACGTCGACGACGCGGTCGCCGCCGCTCGCGAGACGTTCGAGTCCGGCATCTGGTCCGACCTGCCCGGAGCCGAGCGCGGACGGATCCTCTCGCGTGCCGCCGATCTGATCGAAGCCGACGCAGAGAACCTCGCCGCCCTCGAATCGGTCGAGATGGGCAAGCTGTTCGTCGACAGTGTCAACGGCGACATCCCGGCCACGGCGGGCACCTTCCGGCACTTTGCGGGCTGGGCCGACAAGATCGTCGGGCAGACCTCCGTGCTCCCCAGCTACGGTCCGCAGCAGCGTTTCGGGTACACCCTGCGCCAGCCGCTCGGCGTCGTCGGCGCCATCACACCGTGGAACAACCCCGCCGTGATCGCGGGCTGGAAGCTGGCTCCGGCGCTGGCCGCAGGCAACACCGCCGTCATCAAACCAGCCGAGGACGCCTCGCTCTCGACCATCCGCCTCGCCGAACTCCTCGTCGAAGCCGGAGTGCCCGAAGGCGTACTCAACGTGGTGACCGGTCTCGGCGAGGAAGCCGGTGCGGCGCTCGCCGGCCACGAGGGCATCGACAAAATCAGCTTCACCGGCAGCGCCCGCGTCGGCCGCACCATCCAACCCCGCGCGGGTGACAAGTTCCGCAAGATGACCCTCGAACTCGGCGGCAAATCACCGCAACTCGTGTTCGCCGACGCGAACCTCGACGAGTCGATGCCGTGGATCGCGATGGGCAACTTCTACCACCAGGGGCAGGTCTGTGCGGCGGGAACCCGCGTGCTCGTCCACGAGTCGCGCGTCGACGAAGTGATCGCAGGCCTCGTCGCAGCCGCCGAAGCCGCCGTCATCGGCGACCCGCGCGACGCGTCGAGCACCATGGGCACCATCGTCAACCGCAAACAACTCGACACCATCGAGCGGTACATCGACGCGGGCAAGAGTGAGAACGCCGAACTCATCACCGGCGGCAACGTCCTGGACCGTGCAGGCTACTTCGTCGAGCCGACCGTGTTCCGCGGACACAACGACTTGACGATCGCCCGCGAAGAGATCTTCGGGCCCGTCGCCACCGTCATCCCGTTCTCCACCACCGACGAAGCGGTACAGATCGCCAACGACACCAAATATGGCCTCAACGCCATGATTCACACCAGCAGCCTGTCCACCGCGCACGCCGTGATCCCACGACTGCGGGTCGGCATGGTGTGGGTCAACGGCTGGGGCGTCCCCGAGCCGGGCCTGCCCTGGGGCGGCCGCGAAGCCAGCGGCTACGGTCGCGAACTGGGGCAGTCTGGTATCCATGCCAACACCGAAGAGAAGACCGTCCACCTTGCCTTCTGAACACCCAGGGCCTTCTGAACACCCAGGGCCTTCTGAACACCCAGGGCCTTCTGAACACCCAGGGCCTTCTGAACACTTAGGGCCTTCTGAACACCCAGGGCCTTCTGAGAACACCGGAGCGCTCGCTGACCTGCGGGTCTTGGAGTTGGGCACCCTGATCGCAGGCCCGTTCGCAGGTAGGCTGCTCGGCGACCTCGGAGCCGACGTCATCAAGATCGAGGCGCCGGGTAGAGCCGATCCGTTACGCACCTGGGGTCAGGCCGAACAGGACGGGGAGCGGGCCTTCTGGACCGTGCAGGCCCGCAACAAGCGGGCCATCAGCCTGGACCTGCGTTCCGCCGAGGGACGCGAGATCTTCCTCGATCTCGTCGAACGCAGCGACATCATCGTCGAGAACTTCCGGCCGGGCACGCTGGAGAAGTGGCAGCTCGGCTACGACGTGCTGGCCGAACGGAATCCGGGCGTCATCGTGGCTCGGGTCTCCGGCTACGGGCAGACCGGCCCGGCCGCGTTCAAAGCCGGCTACGCGTCGGTGGCCGAAGGAGTGAGCGGACTCCGCTACATCAACGGCTTCCCTGGCGGACCCGCGCCGCGGATGTCGCTGTCCATCGGTGACTCGCTCGCCGGAATGTTCGCGGTGCAGGGCGTGCTCGCCGCCCTGCACACCCGCCACCTCACCGGGCGCGGCCAGGTGGTCGACGTCGCGCTCACCGAGGCCTGCCTGGCGATGCTCGAATCGACGATCCCGGATTACGATCTCGGCGGTATCGTCCGTGAACCGTCCGGCACCAGGCTCACCGGCATCGCGCCGTCCAACCTGTACCTGACCAGGGATGAACGGTGGGTCATCATCGCCGCCAACCAGGACACCGTCTTTCGGCGACTGTGCACGGTGATCGGCCGCGACGACCTGATCGACGACGAACGCACCCGAGACCACGTGGCCCGCGGCAAGCACGAGGATCTGCTCGACGAGATCATCGGCGCGTGGGTCGCCGAGCGTGACGGCGCGACGGTCATCGAACTGATGGCGGACGCAGGTGTGGTCGCCGGGCCGGTCAACACGGTCGCCGACGTCGTCGCCGACGAACAGTTCCAGGCGCGCGACATGCTCGTGCCACATCCGGACGAGCGGCTCGGCCGCGCCGTCCTCGGGCCCGGGGTGGTGCCGAAGCTCTCGGCCACACCCGGCTCCATCCGGTCGTCTGGGCCCGCACGCGTCGGCCAACACAACACCGAGGTGTACACCGACCTGCTCGGGATCGACGAGCACCGGCTCGCCGAGCTCGCCGCCGCCGGAGTGATCTGAGTCGGGGCCGGACGGCGCCGACGGTAGAACGAAGCGAAGAACATAGAAACGAGATCTCATGAAGACCATCGACGCCGTCGAGGCATGGAACGGCCCCGGCCGTGGCGACGGGACCATCACCACCGTCCGACCCGAACACAACGCCCTGCACGCCCGTACAGAGCGGACAGCATTCGAGCACTGGTACTTCGACGCGCACTTGGACAACGGCTACACGGTCGTCGGCTTCCTGGTGAAGCGCCGTCCGGAAGATCCGCCGATGTCGCGACCCTGGGTCGAGATCATCGTCTACAAGCCGGACGGCAGCAGGCTGCAGATCGCGCAGCGGTACCCCGAACGCGCAACGCACTTCTCCACCGAGGAAGTGGACGTGCGGATCGGACCGAATTCGGCTCGCGTCGAGTTCGACGAGAACGGCATGCCGACCTACTTCGTGACTTTCGACGAGGACGGCGTCCGGCTCGACCTGGAGTTCCGCAACGAGATCCTGCCGTGGATGCCTGGGCGCGGCGAGACACAGTTCGGTGACGGCGGCATCTTCGGATGGTGCGTCGGCGCACCCCGCGCCGCGGTGCGCGGCACCGTCGTGATCGGCGACGACAGTTGGGAGGTGACCGGCCGCGGATACGCCGACCATAATTGGGGTGTCGGCAACATGCCTCGTGTCATCGAACGCTGGCATTGGGGCAGGCTCTACACCGACGAGTACTCGCTGCTATACGCCGTCGTCGCCTGCAACGAGAAGTACAACAACCTGCAGATCATGCCGGTGATGCTCGCCAAGGGTGACGAAGTCCTCCTGTCGACCGGCGAAGTCGAGTTCACCGTCGGGCCGTCGGTCTACGACGACGTCGCGCGGCAGGACTACCCGGAGACGTTCACGTTGGCCGCTCCCGGCAGGTTCCGACTCGAGATGCGCGTCCAGCAGGTGTTGCAGTCGCATTCGCTGATCGAGGAGATCCCGGTCATCGGCGCCAAGATGATGCGTCCGATCGCCGACCGGCTGGTCGGCAAACCCGGCTACTTCCGATTCCAGTCGGACTTCACCCTCGACGTGACGCAGGCCGACGGCTCCGTCGAGTCCGTCGCGGGCAGCACCCTGCACGAACTCGTCGCATTGAGTTGATCAACGCAGATACGTGTCGGGGGGGGGGGGCCACCCCCCCCCCCCCCCCCAAAAAACCCCCCGCCCGGCCCCCGGACCCCCCCCCCCCCCCCCCCCCCCCCCCCCCCCCCCCCCCCCCCCCCCCCCCCCCCCCCCCCCCCCCCCAAGTGCGGCGTGCGCAACCACGTGCGAATGCAGAATGGGAAATTTCGCTGTGCATCGTCGGCGGCGAAATGATGTGCGGTATATGACTTGCCCAGACGGGGGATAGTACCTCAAATTCATCAACAAAATCTAAATATCGCAGATTTGATTGAGGTGTGTTACTGCTCCATTTCGGCCTACGCGTCGGCCGGTGCAACGAGGGCTTGATTATAGTTGGGGTAATCTATGTATCCCTCGAGGCCGCCACCGTAGAAAGTGTCTCTGTCCGGGACTGCGAGTGCCCAATCGTTGCGGAAACGTTCGGGAAGGTCCGGGTTCGATATAAACGGCTGACCGAATGCTGCCAGGTCGATCAGCCCTTCGGCGACGTAGTTCTCGGCCAGCTGTTGATCGAGTCCGCCAGCTAGGATGATCGTACCTGGGTAAGCTGTGCGGAACCTTGCAAGGAAATCCTTGCTCACGATTCGATTGCCATCAGGGAACTGGTCGTTGATGTGCACGTATGCGAGGTTTCGCGTCGCGAGTTCCTGTCCGAGGTAGAGGTAGGTCTCTTCGGCCTCGTCGTACGGCTGCATGTTGAATGTCTGACTGAAGGGGGACAATCTGATACCGACCCGAGTGGAGTCGCCGAGTGCGTCGATGAGTTGATCGACGGTCTCGAGCGCGAACCGACTCCGATTCTCGATCGAGCCGCCGTAATGATCGGTGCGCACATTGCTGTTCGGGTTGAAGAACTGCTCAAAAAGATAGCCATTCGCCCCGTGTATTTCCACGCCGTCGAACCCTGCTGTGTCTGCGTTCTTACCGGCGTCTGCGAAATCGGCTGTCACGCCCGCGATCTCGTCAACTGTCAGCGCCCGCGGCGGGGTCACGGGCAGGAAGCCGAGGGTCCCGTTGTCATCGAACGCAAAGGTCATGGCGCCGTCCGCAGGAATTTCGCTGGCGCTCACTGGCTGCTGCCGGTTGGGTTGCAGAGAGGTGTGCGAGAGTCGACCGACATGCCACAGCTGCGCGAAGATGCGACCTGACTGCTCGTGAACTCGGTCGGTGACGCCACGCCAGCCGGCGACTTGCTCGTCGGACCATATGCCCGGAACGAAAGCGTAGCCCTGGCCATTGGGTGATACAGGGGTGCCTTCGGTGACTATCAATCCCGCCCCCGCGCGTTGTCCGTAATACGTTGCATTGTGGGGTCCGGCAACGCAATCTGCGTTTCGTGCTCGTGTCATTGGTGCCATCACGACACGATTCTTCAGCGAGATGGCACCCAATGTGTGCCTGTCCAACAAGTGGCTCATCAGATGACAATTCCTATCTGTCGATTCTTGAACACGTTCACCTGACTGGAGTAGGTCGATTTGTAGACGGTGTCCGTTGTGTGGGGTGTGGGGTGTGGCCAGCGTAAGTGGATGGGTGGTCCATCAGTAGAATTCCGGAACTCAAACCAGCGTAGCCACTGGCTACGCGAGCGTCAATGGCCTCTGTGTTGGTTCGTCAGAATGAACGGAGGCGGGTCAGTTTAGTCCAGCGCGCCATGGGAGAAGTCCGCCCTTCACGGGGCTATATCGCCGGCTACCGCTGGTCCGGCGTGATCGACGGCTTACCTCGAGACGGACGCGCCTACACCGAGTACTCCGACCGGCGTTCTTGACCGATTTATGGACAGACGTCGAGATTCGCTGGATATCCGGTCCGTCCTCCGTTCAGCGATGCTCGAGCAACGCGGCGCGTGCCCTACACTCGACGAGCGCCCGCGCGCGACGATGCCGCGTTCGTTACTGGGCGGCTCAACGCGTATCTGACTGGGGGAGTTCACATGTCGAAGCGTCAGAGACCGTTGATCCCGGCGGACGATCCGTTCTACGCGTTGCCGACGGATTTCGAGCACGACGTGCCGGGCGCGATCATCAAGACGCGACCCGTCGAGATCGGGTTCCTCGGCGTCGTTCCCCAAGCGGTCGACGCGACGCAGATGCTGTATCACTCGACGGCGATGAACGGTGAGCCGACAATCGCCGTCACCACCGTCGTCCGCGGCAAAGGCCGCGCAGTGTCGGCGCATGTGCTGTCGTACCAGTGCGCGATCGACGCGATCGACAGCACTCAGTTCCCGTCGTACGAGTTCCAGCGCGGCAGCCGCTTCGTCGTTTCGGTGCCCCGCCTGGAGTATCTTCTCGTCGCCGCTGCCGTACGCCGCGGATGGACGGTATCGATTCCCGACCATGAAGGGTTGCAAGGGAATTGGGGAGTCGCCCGGGAGCCCGGCTACCACATTCTCGACGGTGTCCGAGCGATTCTGAACGATGAAGCCGCCACCGATTCCGCAATTCCTGTCGGACTGTGGGGATACTCCGGCGGCGGTCTCGCCTCGTCGTGGGCGGCCGAGATGGCGGCCGAATACGCTCCAGAGCTCAACGTGATCGGCGCCGTCTTGGGGTCACCGGTGGGCGATCCGGGCGAGACGTTGCGTCGGCTCAACGGAACGGTCTTCGCCGGCCTTCCGGTGCTGGTGATCGCCGCACTCACCCGCAACTACCCCGAAGTGCGTTCGTTGATCGACGTGCACGGGACCGACCGTGGCAAGCAGGAACTCGAACGAGCGGCCGGCATGTCGACGATGCAGGCGATCGGGGCGTTCGCGCGTCACGAGATCTCCGAGTTCACCGATCTGACGATGCCGCAGATCCTCGCCGACCCCAGACTGCAGACGGTTCTCGACGACATCCGACTCGGCGGGCGGGCTCCCGCCATGCCGGTCCTAGTGACCCAGTCCGTGAACGATCCGGTGATCAGCGTCGACGACGTGACCGCCCAGGTGGACCGTTACCGCGAGAAGGGCGCCGACGTCACCTTTCTCCGTGACCGGCTCAGCGAGCACATCCTGCTGCACCCGTTGGCCGCGCCGCACTCGATCGCCTGGCTCGACGACCGGTGCGAGGCCGGGCTCCCGGGGACGGCCCAGCCCGGGGAGACGACGACCGTCTGGTCGATCGCGCTGTCCCGCGTATGGCTCGCCAACGTCGTCGAACTGCTGCTCGTCGTCGTACTCGTCGTGTGCGGCCGCGATCTGCGCAGGTCCAAGCGCCCGCAGTGACGCTGCCAGTGCGCTACTCGCCGAACGATCCGTGTCGCCCGGCGCCGTCGGCGAAGCGGGTTGCCCCGGCGACGGTGTCTGCCTGCAACGACGTCAGCCCGTGCCGGTACTCGTTGACGAGGGCCTCGGCCTCGGAGAGGCCGTCCTGTTCCAGCAGCGACAGTCGGTCCCGCCGCATACATTCTTGCGGGAACTGCGCTATCTCGGTCGCCAGATCGATCGCGGCGTCGAGTGCGGTACCGTCAGGGACGACCCGGTTCACCAAGCCGATGTCGAGTGCTTCGGCCGCGGTCACCGGCCGACCGGTGAGGACGAGGTCCATCGCGCGGCTGGCGCCGACGAGGCGGGGCAGCCGCACGGTCCCACCGTCGATCAGTGGCACGCCCCACCGTCGGCAGAAGACACCCATCACCGTGCTCTCCTCGGCGACCCGCAGATCGGCCCAGAGGGCGAGTTCGAGGCCACCTGCCACGGCATGTCCCGAGAGGGCCGCGACGACGGGCTTGTTTAACCGCAGCCGGGTCGGCCCCATCGGGCCGTCGCCGTCCTCAGCGACCCGATTCCCGGATCCGTCGGCGATCGCCTTCAGATCCGCGCCGGCACAGAAGGTGCCGTTCTCGCCATAGAGCACGGCAACTGACGCGTCGGGGTCGGCGTCGAACGTACGGAACGCGGCGGCGAGGGCCTCCGCGGTCGGGCGGTCCACGGCGTTGCGGACCTCGGGTCGGTCGATGCCGACGATGGTCACGGGTCCACGTGGGGTGACTGTCACGTTCGGGTGAAGTGCCATGGACCGATCGTAGAACTCGGGGCAGTGCAGGCCATCCCGTTCACCTCGATCGCCGCAGGCGCATCAGGGCTATCACGCCACGTCGACCGTCGGCTTGTAGATGTCGAACCAGTGGTAGAGGTCGAGCACTCGATCCATCTGGTTGCGCAGCTCCCCGGAGACGGTGGCCGCGTCGGCCCGGCACATGGCGCGCACAGCGTCGCGTTCGACGATGCCGAACAGGTCGCTGTCGTCCCCGGCGATCTCGGACAACTGCTTCTGCAGTGCTTCGGTGTATCCCAGGTCCTGCGTCGACGGGTAGGGGCTCTTCGTGCGGTCGATCACCGACTGGGGGAGGACGTGTCGAGTGGCGGCGCGCAGCAGACTCTTCTCGCGGCCGTCGAACGTCTTGAACGCCCACGGCGTGTTGTACACGTATTCGACGAGTCGGTGGTCGCAGAACGGGACGCGCACCTCAAGGCCCACGGCCATCGACGTGCGGTCCTTGCGATCGAGGAGCATGCGCACGAATCGGGTCAGATGAAGATGGCAGATGACCCGCATGCGCCGCTCGACGTCTGATTCGTCTGCGACGGCGGGGATTCCGGCGAGCGCCGTCGAATATTCGTCGGCGATGTATCGGTCGAGATCCAGCACCTCGCGGACATGCGGGGTCAGCATGGCGCTGCGGGAGTCCATCTGGGTGCCAGAGAAGGCCAGCCACGGGAAGGTCTCGGCGTTGCGCGACGTCTCGTCGAAGAACCAGCGGTAGCCGCCGAACACCTCGTCGGCGGACTCGCCCGACAGGGCGACCGTCGACTGCTCCCGGATCGCCTTGAACAGCAGGAGAAGCGAGTTGTCCATGTCGCCGAGTCCGGCCGGGATGTCGCGTGCGGCGACGACGGCGCGACGGACATCGGGGTCGGTTAGCTCGGCGGCGTCCAGGACGACATCGCGGTGCAGCGAATCGACGCGACCGGCGACGTCGCGGATGAACGGCGAGTCCGGAGTATCGCGCATGCCGTCGGGGGTGAAGTTCGCCTCCTGGTCGGTGAAGTCGACCGAATAGCTGTGCACGCGTTCGCCTTCGGCGTGCAGCTTCGCTGCGGCGAGGCCGGTGAGCGCACTCGAGTCCAGACCGCCCGACAGCAGGACGCAGCGGGGGACGTCGGCGATCAGCTGACGCTCGACGATGTCGGTCATGAGCTCCCGGACGTGATCGACCGTGGTGTCCAGATCATCGTCGTGTGCGTGCGTCGGAAGCTGCCAGTAGGTGCGGGTGGAGCAGCCGCGGCGGTCGACGGTGACGATCGTCCCCGGCTCCACCTCGCGGATGCGCTTCCACAGCGACCAGCCGGGCTTCTTGGTCATCGCGAACAACTCGCGGAGACCGTCGGCGTCGACGTCGCCGGGTACCAGCGGGTTGGCGAGCAGAGCTTTGGGTTCGGAGCCGAACACGACGCCGTCGTCGGTCTCCGAGTAGTAGAACGGCTTGATGCCGAGGCGATCTCGGACCATGACGAGCTGGTCGGTCCGAGCGTCCCACACTGCGAACGCGTACATGCCGTTCAAGCGTTCGGCGACGGCAGGTCCCCACTGGAGGTAACCGTGCAGGACGACCTCGGTGTCGCTCTCGGTCGTGAATCGGTGGCCGAGCCCCGAGAGTTCGGCGCGAAGCTCGCGGAAATTGTAGGTCTCACCGCTGTAGACGATGGCGAGTTCCCCTGCCGGAGTGGACAGCGTCATCGGCTGTCGGCCCAGTGGCAGGTCGATGATGGCGAGACGGCGATGACCCAACCCGACGTGGTCGGCGATGTAGGTCCCCGCATCGTCCGGGCCCCGGTATCGCATCGTGTCGGTCATGGCCTCGACGATCTCGCGTTGTCGTGAGATGTCCCGGTCGAAGCCGACCCAGCCGACGATTCCACACATGTACAGACCCCCTGATCTCGCTTTGTCGAGCACGTTGTCGTGCCACTAATTAATTCGAATGCCTAACTAAATGCGACTTCCGGTCTATCACGGATGGCCGCGTCCGGCGACGGGGTGCTTCGGGATCGAGAGATATCCGAACAATTCCGGAATCGGCAGCGGCGCACGCCGATTCGCGTTGAAACCTGATGTCGGTCCGAAGTTCGGGTAGACATGACACAACCGCCGTCGCCGACGGCGACATCGAAAGAGAGAACGTCATGTCTGAGTCGAACAGCCTCGTCACCCTGGCCGGGGTTGGCCTTGCCGCCACTGGTGTCGCGCACTTCGTCGTGCCTGATGCGTTCCGGGGAATCACCGAGGCGGCGTTCCCGGACGACGCCGCGACCGCCCTCAAGATCAACGGCGGACTCGAGACCGCGATCGGCACTGCCATCGCACTTCCGCAGACGCGCAAGATCGGGTTCGTCGGACTCGGCCTCTACGGTGCCTACCTCGCCGTCAACATCGTGAAGGCACGCTCAGCAAACTGAGCTTGAGGCCACGAAGTCGTCCCCCACGCAAGAGTCTGGAAGCAATGCACTCGAAGCGCTGATCGCCGACATAGCCGACTACCCCTTGACCGTAAGCCCGCGATGGTTCCCGCGACCCGCGCAGGCCCGACAATGCGCGATTGCCCTCCGACAGGGTAAGCGTCAGCCGTCAGCGCCTCAGCGGAGTCGTGGCCCATCTTGTCGCCGGCGAAAGGCAGGTCGACGGCGCCCGGGGATTCGCAGATGCAGATCAGCTAACGCTCCAACCTGCTCTAACGATGGGCGTCCCATCCTCTCTCAATTGGCGGGTGTATATCGCAATCTCAGGGTCGCGGGCGACCATCAGGTCGTAGGCGCTCTGAGAAACAATTAGATCACCGTCCTTCTCCGCAAAATCGTCCTCCATGAACACGCCGTCTGCTACGAGTCGACGTAATTCGGGAAGGGATATTTCTATCTCGGGATCGGCGTGGCTCGAAACTAACGAAACCGCGGCCTCAAAATGGCAACCAGAGAATCCGTGCTCAACGACTAATTCTGCAAGTGGTTCAGTGAGGGCGTATATTCCGTACCTCCCGATTACCTCCCGGTGGGGCGTGTAGTCGAGGTAGAATTCAGTTGTCGAACCGTCGATGACCCCCGGGTCGCCTGAACATTCGACATGAGCACTTGCGACGTAATCTAGTCTGTAGAACGTCACTGTCCCGGTTGGTCCAGCATCGTCGAGCCCTCCAACACAAAACTATCCCACTCTGAAAGTAGCCGGAACATCCTCTCGGAAGCGACCAGTCGTTTCCGCCTGTCTAGGGCGAGGTCGTCGACCATTTCTACTCCCGTTGGGGTAATAAGTTCAACCTCGGGCCGCTTGATTGCATTATCGGCAGGTACTAGATCGGAGATGCCGATAGATGCTTCTCCGAAACTAAATCCGGTAAACCCGCTCTGGCGAAGTTCTTCCGCAAACTCCCGTGTGACGGCATAAGCCCCAAACCTTCCGATCAGGGCGCCTGGCATATTCTCGTCGATATCAAACATCACGATGGGCTCTCCTCCGGCGTCAACCCTGGGAACGTCCGTGACGTCCGCGGCCGCAAAATTGAATAGGCGGTAATAGCTCAAGGGGCTCAGACTCTTCGGATGATGGCCTGTCAGATTCCCCGCATAAGTCGATTCAGGACGAATCCGTCGGGTCCGAGTTCGCTTGCAGTCCCTGATATCGCCGGGTCACGATCGACCAGGACCTGATAGACGTCCTCGGACACTACTAGATTGTGGTCTTCACTCAATGAGATGTCGTCTTCCATGAACCTTCCGGTAACTACAAGCAGGACAACATCAGGAATGTCTACGCCTGAACACGGCCCCCGCCGGGCCGTATCGCAAATGAACGATTTGCACCCGCTATACAATGTACGTCGGGTCCGCAGTTACCGGACCGGACGACCGCTCAAGCGTGACGCCACGTCCTCCAGCACGGCGACGTCGCCGCGATAGGGATCGCTGGCGCGCGGCCAGTGGACGATCACGTCGCTGAAGCCGGTCGCGTCAGCGCGTCCGACGAGGTCGTCGAACGCGCCGACCGAGGCGAGTGGGGAGACGGGCGCGAAGTCGAGCGACAGATACGTGTCGAGGCTTCGCCCCGCGGCGGTCTCGAGGAGCAGGTCGCGATTGGCGGCGACGCTGGCGAACCACGCATCGAGCGAGTCTGCGGGCGAGCCGGTCGTCACCCAGCCGTCGCCGTTGCGGGCGGCGAACCGGACCGAACGAGGCCCGTTGCCCGCGAGGATGAGCGGTACCCGCGAACGGACCTCGTCGCCAACCAGACGCATCTCGTGCGTGGCGAAGAAGTCACCGTCGACGGTGACGTGGTCGTCGCGCAGAGTGCGGTCGAGGACGCCGACGAACTCCTGGAAGCGGTCGACGCGTCGTCGCACAGACAACTCCGGCTGCCCCAGGAGCCCCGAGTCCGGCGATCCGCCGACACCCAGCCCGACGAGCAGCCGGTGCTCGGAGATGTCCGCGACGGTCTGGACCTCACGCGCGAACGCCGCCGGATGACGGAAGTTCGGCGACGCCACATACGTGCCGAGGCCGATGCGGGACGTGACACCGGCCGCCGCAGTCAATGTCGGCATACAAGAGAACCACCGGGAATCGGGGAGTCCGCCCCACACCAGGTGGTCGTATGTCCACGCGTGGTGAAATCCCATTTCCTCGGCGCGTCGCCACAACGGGCGGGCCGTACGCCACGGCATATCGGGGAGGATGCAGATCCCGTATCGCATGGTGGCCAGAGTAGTCAGACTCCGCGGAGTCCGCGGTACACCGCCACGCCGACGAACGCGCCGAAGCGTACGGCGTCCACGTACTGTGCGTCAGGTAGGAAGAGGGCCGCTGCAGTAAACAACCGGCTACTGGCTGGATGGCGCTTCTCGCGGCCCGTAGGCTGAGACCTGGTGTGCCGGGAAGTCTGGTCGGCGTCTGTGCCGTCGTACCCGATTCGAGGAGCCTGATGCCCCACACCGACAGCCACGTGGTCGGCCGCGTCTTCCAGCGTGGTCCCATTGCCGAGACGCGACGAGTTATTGAGCTACTTCGCCGCGAGACGATCGGCGGGTTCTTGCTCGTCGCCGCTGCGATCGTCGCCATCGTCATGGCGAACACCCCGCTCGCTGACACCTACGAGAGCCTTCGCGACACCAAGATCGGTTATGCGCCTTGGCATCTCGATTTGACGGTCGGGCAGTGGGCGTCGGACGGTCTGCTCGCAATCTTCTTCTTCCTCGTCGGACTGGAGTTGAAGCGAGAGATCGTCGCCGGGCAACTGCGGTCGATACGCACCGCGATCGTTCCGGTGTTCGCCGCTGTCGGCGGCGTGGTTGTTCCCGCCTCCATCTATCTGGCGGTCAACTGGGGTCGTGACGGTGTCGATGGCTGGGCGATTCCGACCGCCACCGACATCGCGTTCGCGGTCGCTGTGCTCGCCGTCGTGGGACGCGGGCTGCCCGCTGCGCTTCGACTGTTCTTGCTGACGCTCGCTGTGGTCGATGACCTGATCGCTATCGCGATCATTGCAGTTGTTTACACCGAACAGGTGAAGCCGATCCCGTTGTTGGTCGCCATCGTGCCGATTGTAATGTTCGCAGTGCTTGCGCACCGCTGGGCGGACTGGTTCTCGGAACGGCGCTGGGCGGCGTGGGTGGTGTTGCTCCCTCTCGGGGTGGTTGCCTGGGCGCTCGTGCACGCCTCCGGAATCCACGCCACGATCGCCGGAGTTGCGCTCGGTTTCATGGTCCCTGTTCGACGAGGCGGGGCCGGTCTCGCTGAGGAGTTCGAGCATCGGTTCCGCCCGATCTCAGCGGGGTTCGCGGTGCCTGCGTTCGCATTCTTGTCCGCGGGTGTGACGGTCGGCGGTCTCACAGGTTTGGGGAACATGTTCACAGACCCGATCGCGATCGGCGTCTTGCTCGGACTCGTCGTCGGTAAGCCCGTCGGCATCTTGGTCGCGACGTGGCTGACGGTTCGCTACACGACCAGCGAACTTGACCCATCAGTGAGGTGGGGTGATCTCGCTTGCGTCGGAACCCTCGCCGGTATCGGGTTCACCGTGTCGCTGCTGGTCGCTGAACTGAGTATTGGTGACGACATCACAGCCCTGGAACACGGTAAAACCGCGATCCTGATCGCATCGACCGCGTCCGCGATCCTAGCCGGCACAGTCCTGACAGCTCGGAATCGAAGGGCGTCGGGGTCGGGCACATCCGTACAGTCCGGGCCGTAGTTGATCAAAGACGGTGTGCGCGTCGCAGTCTCCCAGTCCACTCGCAGCGGAGGCCCGTTGCGACTCTGTGTCCCTCAGCCGGGACTTCATACGTTCGTACGATTCGGAGTACAGGGGAGGGTCAGGGCCAGTGGTTCTTTCCCTGACCTGACCAGCCTGTGGACATGAAGAATCAGGCATCGCATGTGCAACTTGTCATGTGGTCAGGCCGCAACGGTGCGCAATGTCGCGGCGACTCAGGCGTCGAAGGTGCCCGCACACATTCCTGCGTCGGCGTACGAATCGCGGGTACGTCGGGAGGCACCGATCAGTGTGACCGTGTGTGCTTGGCGTGCCGTCGGGAGATCGACAACGGAATCTGTGACGAACTCGGCGCCCGAGATCGGTACCCCGTTCTCCACAAGCGCGTCCACCTTTCGCGCACCGATCCGATGATCGCGCACGGCCATTCCTGCCGACGACTCAGTGAATATTGAGGCAGAGAGCTCGTCGTAGGGCACTTGTGCAGTGCGGAGCAGCGACTCGGCCAGACGTCGCTCTGTTGCGGTGGCAATGACGATAGTGACGCCGCCGGCGGCCTGTTGCCGGATCCGGTCCACGGTGCCGGTTCGCATCCACCGCGCACTTGCAGCCACCTGTCGGCCGAACGTGGTCGCGGCCGCCGTATACGCCGGATCGATCACGCCCCGCAACGCGGTCTCGATGACTCTGCGCGCTGCAGATGCACGCCGCTCGTTACCTACTGCTGTCATCATGAGGATCAACCACGGTATGGCGGTGAAGAGACGCCACGGAGCCCTAGCCAGGCGTCGGCCGATGAACCACATCATCGTGTCCCTGCGCGTGAGGACGCCGTCGAGGTCATACACGGCTACGGGCTGCTGGACGCGCTCGAGGATTGCCATACTGATCGACGCTACCGCCTGTGACCTGACCAATTGATACCGGAGCAGTCATCACACCTCTTGACCACGTCGTCGCCGATCACGCTGCGCGAGATAGCCTTCCAATGACGACACGTTCGAGAACGTGTGCTCGAACAGTAGTCAGGCTCCGCGGAGTCCGCGGTACACCGCCGCGCCGACGAACGCGCCGAGGTTGTACGGCGTCCACGCGCCGTCGTCCGCCTCCCGTGATGCGAGCAGCGTCCGGACTGCTCCCTCGCCCGACGACACCCAGAACTCGACGAGTGCGGGCAGCTTTCGGTCTGCGTCCTGCGTCCCCCACGCGGCGAGCGTCGGCCGGAGAAGATCGCAGCAGCGGGTGAGCACGAATGCGCGGCCCCGACCGAACAGGTCCGTGACCTCCGCATCCGGGTTCCCGTACAGGAGCTGCCACGACTCCGGCCGCGCGTCGACCGCTTCGAGCAGCGACTGGAATCCTTCGACGAACACCGATTCGGTCGCGTTCACGCGGCGGTCGCGGAGAATGCTCGACAGCGCTTCGCCGAGGTAGGTCTCCTCCCGCGCGATCAACGCGCCGAGGATCTCCGACCGGCTCGGGTAGGCGGCGTACACGACCGGCCGGGTCACGTCGAGAGCCGATGCGACGGCGGCCATCGTCACCGATGAGATGCCGTCGCGGCTGGCGATCTCCAACGCCGCATCCAAGATCTGCGGACGGCGGCGGCCCGGACCGAGGTGCGGTGCACGCGTCCGTGACGTGCGAGAAACCACCGCTACACCCGCCTCCCGCTCGATTCGTCGAAGCAACCTCCAACCCTACGGTTCAGTGAGAAGCTCCGACTCCGTCGGGGTAGGGAGCAGTTCCGACTCCGCCGGGGGCACCGAGGTACTTCGCGCGTGCATCGGCGACTGTCACCGTGTGCGCGAACATCGGTGTCCCCGCGTGGCGATGCTGGCGGTACAGCCTGCCGGTCATCGGTCCGATCGCCTTCGACACGAGCCGGTCCATCAACTCCGGGCTTCGGGACATGCTGCTCACCGCGGCCCGCGTCGCTGCCCGGTAGGCGACGTCGACGGCGGCAGGCTGGTCGAACCCGCCGAGCGTCCGCATCCACTTCGGCAGCGTCGCGATTGCGGCTGGTGCGACGAGACGGCTCGACGCCCACACCCGCGGCCCGCGGTCGAGCGGCGTGTGCAGCAGGTAGTGCATGCCGCGTCGGGCGCGTTCGGATACGCACAGAGTCGGCCGGACCGACTCGAAGTAGTCGTGCACTTCGTCGCGCGACGTCGGCACGTCCGATGGGCGACATGTCTGCAACTCGGCGGCCACCACGCAGTCGGCCCAGAACCGCTGCTCCTCGTCCGGCGTCAACGCGCCCGGCCCGTACATCTCGTAGCACTTGAGGACCGAATGCCAGCCCGTCACATGGATCCACAGCTGCGACGCGGGATTGTTCGCGCTGTACCGTTTCCCGGCGATCGGCTCGATCCCGGTGGACACCGCATGCACCTTCATCAGATGGTCGGCGGCAGTCACCGCCATCCGGCTGTCGCCGACCGCAGCGATCAGGAAGTACGCAAACGTATGGTCCAGCCTCCCGTACGGGTCGCTGTAGATGCCGCCGACGTCGGCGACCGACGCCGTCAGATCGGGATCGAAGTGTTCGAGCGTGACGGCTCGCTGGAAGCCGATCAACGCGGTCGGCGACGTCCACACCTTCCAGGTGGGGGAGTCGGGGCCGAAGAAGCCGTAGTCGGTCTCCCGCAGCGGCATCGTCGGGTCGCTGAATGCGGGACGTGACGGACTCTGTGTAGTCATGGATTCTCCGATGGTCAGGATGTGATGGGTCAGGGCTTCATCGTGTAGGCGCCCGCGAGGCCGCGCGCCCGTTCCAAGACTCGGTCGGCCCGGTCGAGGTCGGCGACCGGACGTCGGACGAGGTCGAGCGCCCGCGACTGCTGCATCGGGGTCGCCGTCGGCTTCCCGTGGAGGGTCACCGCGTGCCGGGAGAACTCGCGGACAAAGATGTCGAAGAGATGGTCGAGCACATCGGTGTCCGCGCCTTCGATCCGCGACTGTTCCAGTACGAGCTGTGCGTACGGGATCAGCGTGAACAGCTCGCCGATCGCGAACAGGAAGTCGACGTCACTGCGCTGGTCGGCTGTCGGCTCTGCGGCCGCGAGCAACGCTTGGAAGGCGAGTGCCTGCTCGGTGAAGACCGCGACGTTCGGGATGTGCGCGAACTCGGTGAACGCCGGTCGCCAATCGGGGAACGTGATTGCGCCGAGTCCCGAGCTCGGCCCCTGGTGGAACAGAAACGAGTCGTCGGCGGCGTCGCGTCGTACCGGGACGCGACGTACCGTGGCCTTGGCCGTCTCGGAGCGCAGCCGCGGCACCACGCCCGCCGCCCGCTGTCCCGCCCAGCGCAGCACCCCGGTCAACGGTGCGGCGGCCGGAACATGCTTGAGGGCCAGCAGCCCGACGTCGGTCGGACTGAACATGTAGGCGGGCATGAACTTCAGCGACAACGCCATGTTCACGTGGACGGTGCCTTCCAAGCGGGGCAGCCCGAACATCGAGGTGAGGCCGTTCGGGAACATCATGTCGTTCTCGAAGCCGCGCGCCGCGATCACGTCCGCGATGTCCTCGTACACCTTCTGTCCGGCACGGGTCACCGACATCTTCTCGATCGCGCTGATCAACAGGTATCGACGATCGTCGCGGTTGGCCGACCGCATGTAGTCGACGGCGCGCTCGCTGAACAGCTTCATCCCGGCCAGGCGCGCGAAACTGTCGGACACGAGGGCCTTCACCTGAGGGAACTCAGTCACCCGGTGACCGAAGAGGATGCGGTTGTCGGCGTGCGTCAACGCCTCGAACATCGCGTTCTCGCACGCGCCCACAGCCCCGAAACCCAGGTTGAACTTTCCGACGTTCACCGTGTTCATCGCCGCGTCGAAGGCGGCGCGGCCGGTGTGGAGCACGTCGTCGGACGCGACTGGATAGTCGTGCAGATCGAACGCCGCGACGTACATCTGCGAGTCGACGACGTTCTTGTGCAGCCGGTAGTTCGCGTGCTGCGAGTCGGCGGCGAAGAACATGTAGCCGGCGTACTCGTCGTCGGAGATCCGGCGGGTGGAGTCCGCAGAGTCGATGACGGGTGTGTCGGACCGTCGCCCGAACACCGACACCATCCGCGCCTGGTTGCCGTTGCCGATGTAGTACTTGCCGCCGTTCGCGGTGAATCCGCCGTCGCCGGGTTCGAGCAGCATGTCGGTGGAGTAGACGTCCGCGCCGTGCTCTTTTTCCGACAGTCCGAACGCGAAGATGTCGCCGTCGTCCAGGAGGGCCACCGCACGCTTCTTCGCGGCCGCATTGGTGCTCTGCCAGATCGGCATCAGACCAAGCACGGTGACCTGCCATACGTACCAGTACTGCATGCCGTAGAAGCCGAGGATCTGACTCATCCGGGCGTTGCGCGCGGTGTCCCACCGCTTGTCGCGATCGCCGTCGGCGAGTGCCTTCGGTGTCAGGAAAGTGGCGAACACCCGCTCGCGCCGGTTGAAGTCGAGGAAGTCCTGGTACCAGATCCGGTCTCGGGTGTCGGCAAGCAGCCGTGCCTTGCCGAGGTCCTCGAAGTAGTCGACGGTCTTGCGCAGGATGCGCTGCGTCGCAGTGTCGAACTCGTCGAACGTGTGCGTCGTCGGATTGAAGATCTCCATGGTGCCCTTCTCAGATTCCTACGGTGGTGTAGGACCAGTTCCTACACGAACGTAGCATTCTGTTCCGACGGTGAGAAGACCCAGGATTACGTGCGCGCCGATTAATAGGCTCCGACCTGCGCGGGAATCCGGCGAGCGCGGTGTCGGCCATTGATGGGAAAGCAGTGCCGCGCATAGGTTTCCAATGCACAGACATTCATCACGAGCGGCCGAGAGACTGGCTCTTTGACGCCGCAGCAACCGTGGATCCTCCACAAGGTGCTAATGCCAGAGACGATGAACCCGCCACCGGGCGACTCTGCCGGTTCTTCGCCCGCTCGTGATCGATCGACGTGTGCCGGTCCAGGGCCCCTGGACCGATCGAGATCGAACGAAGTCCGGCGACGGTCCGGACAGGGGAGGTGCACGATGACCACGACATTCGATACCCGGGTAGACGGCCTGGGTGGGACCGCTGACGAGCATCCGCGCGTCGCGACCACGGCGGCGGATGACTTCTCCGCCGACCATCTGCTTCAGTTGCTCAAAGGCGACGTCTACGCCGTGCGTATCACGGGACTGATCGAAGCCGACGCCCTCGACGGGCTGCGCAGGGTGTTCGTCGGACGGGACGATCACGGGCCGCTCGCTACTGACCCACAGTTCAGGCGCATCGGACATGCGTTCTCCGAGACCGGTCCTGGGCAGGAGGCCGAGTACTTCGACGAAGCGGCGGGCCACCGGCGTTCGCTGCGATCGCTCGCTGCGCCTTACCCGTACCCGTCCGACAGCGTTCGGCTCCTGCTCGACGAGACCTGGCCGTTCGGAGCCACCCTCCTCGAGTCTGAAAGTCGCAAGTTCTTCGCGGGCGTCGTCCGCTACCAGCAGGCGGGCGTCGACCTGGAGCCTCACACCGACAACGTCCAACGCAACCTGCCGGACGGGGGCCTCGGAATCCGCAGGCAGCTGTCGGTGAACGTGTACCTCGACGTGCCGGACGTCGGCGGCGAACTCGAGATCTGGGATTCGTTCCCCACCGAAGACGACTACCGCGAGCTGTCCGGCGGCCGTGCCTGGGGCGTCGACCGGAGCATCGTCGGCGAGCCCGCGGTGACGGTGAAGCCGACTGTGGGGGAGGCGATTTTCATCGATCCACGCAGAGTCCATGCGGTCGCGCCGTCCGCCGATCGGCCTCGCGTGACGATCGGACTCTTCATCGGTGTCCGTGCCGACGAGCAACCGCTGGCGGTGTGGAGCTGATGTCCGTCGCCACCGCAGACGCACCCGTCGGCTCGGTGTCGCACAAGGCGGCATTCGATCTCAAAGGGCTGCACTACGACTACTCGGGCCGCTCGACGATCCTGCTGGTCAGCGTGGGAGCCGATTACCATGAGGGGGAGAAGCTCGGCGCGACGATCGATCTGCTCAACCGAAGCGGATTCGGACGCGTCACCGTCGCCGTCGCCGACACACTGCAACGGCACAACCTCGACGCTGACCCGGGTAGCGCGTACCGCTTCTCGCGCCGTCGCGGCGACCAGTGGCTGGCCCGCAACCGCCGGTTGCTCGACCTTCTCACCGCCGACGTCGACATTTTGCGCTGGGACGCCGCACTCAGCGACCCGGACTATCCGCGGGCACTCGACCGAGTGCGCGCCGCATACGCGTCCGACGCCGCATACGCGTCTGCGATCGACACGACCATCGATCGGTTCGTCGCGCGCCGCGGTGACGACCTCCCCGACGAGGAACGTGTTCGCACCGGCTGCCGCACCTACCTCCTCGAGGAGGTCCCGATCATTCAACCGCTGTGGGCCGCGCAAGGGTACGACTTCGTCGTGTATCCGCAGCAGATCTCGACCGCGATGCAGGCGACTCGAGACCTGTTCGTCGAGAGCGGTGCGGCGTGGTTGCCGTTGCGGTTCAAGAAGCGGCGGTCGGCGCGATGAGTGTGGCGCAGGCCGATGTGAGTGTCGGACGCCGTACCGGAGGATTCATCGGGTTGGCGACGGCGTCGTTCCTCGGGTGCATCGATCTGACGATCGTATCGACGGCTCTGCCGTCGATCACCCGAGAGCTCGGAACCACGATCGGCACCAGTCAGCTCGTGCTGAGCGGATTCCTGACCGCGCTCGCGATGTTCATGGTGACCGCCGGGCGTCTCGGCGACCGGCGCGGGCGCCGCTCGGTGCTGCTCGTCGGGCTCGCAGTGTTCGTCGTCGCGTCCGTCGGCGCCGCGCTAGCGCCTGGCATCGGGTGGCTCATCGCCGCGCGGTTCGTCCAGGGTGCGGCGTGCGCGGTGCTGTACACGGGCACGTCCACACTGGTGGAACAGCTGTTCCCGGAGGGAGAGCGTGGACGTGCCGTGGGGTGGCTATATGCGGTGAACGGTGTCGGGCTGGCGATCGGACCGGTGCTGGGCGGGCTCCTTGTGCCCGCTTTCGGCTGGGGAGCGGTCTTCTGGATCAACGTCCCGTTCGGGCTGGCGGCGATCGCGTTGATCGTCGCGGCGGTCCCGTCGCCGGCCCCGAGGTCGACCACCGCTCTGGACGTGCCGGGCCAGGCGCTCCTGGCGGTGACAGTCGCCGCGGTGGTCGCGTTCGTGTCCCTGCCGGAGACGATTGGGTGGATCAGTGCTCCCGTCCTCGTCGCCGCCGCGATCGCCGCGGTCGGCGTGATCGCACTGGCGGCCGTCGAACGGCGGGCCGACGATCCACTGTTGCGCATCGACCTGTTCGCACACCCACGTTTCCGCGCGGCTCTGCTGTCGGACTTCTTTCTGGCCGCGTTCTATGCATCGGCGCTGTTGGTGCTACCTCCGTACCTGGCCGACCGACACGGTCTGAGCGACCCGGCGATCGGCGGATCATTGTTGCTGGTGAGCGGGACGATGGCGGTGACGTCGGCCCGCGTCGGAAGGTGGGTCGACAAGGCCGGCCCCGCAGGGCCGCTGCGGTACGGGTTCGCGGCATTGGCGGTCACTGCGGGCGCCGTCCTGGTCGGCGCGTCGACCGGATCGCTCGTCACGCTCCTCGTCGGCTTCGTGTTCTTCGGACTGGGCTGGGCGTTGATCCTCGCACCGGCGACCCTCGCCGCTCTGTCCGCGGTGCCTGCAGCCGAGTCCGGGTTCGCCATCGGCGCGTCCTGGACATTCCACAACCTCGGTGGGGCACTAGGCGCCGCCGTCGCCGCCGCGCTCTATGCGTCGTCGGACGCCGACCGGGGGCTCCTCTATGCGGGAGTGTTTCTGCTGGTCGGCGCGCTGATCGCGTGGGCTGCCAACTTGGTGATAGGACGAGGCGAAGGAGCCCCGGCATGACCGAACTCGGAGTTTTGGATCTCGTCCCGATCCGGGCGGGAGGCACCGCACGGGAGGCGCTCGACGACACCGTCGACCTGGCTCGCCGCGCAGAGGAGTTCGGCTACCGGCGCTACTGGCTGGCCGAACACCACTTCGCGGCGCTCGCCTCGTCTGCGCCGGCGGTGGTCGCGGCACACGTGCTCGCCGCGACGTCGACGATTCGGGTCGGGGCCGGAGCGGTCCAACTCAGCCAACGCGTCGCCTCGCGCGTCGCCGAGGAGTGGGGCACGCTCGCGGTACTCCATCCAGGGCGCGTGGACGTCGGGCTCGGGCGCAGCGCAGGCCGCGCCGGGCAGTACCGCGACGCGCTGCGCAGGCAGGGAACGCCGGACACACCTGCGAAGGTCGACCACCCGGTGGTCGACGGAGTCGTCCTCCCGGAACCGCGCGACCTGCGCGGACTGGTCGACTCGCCGCGGACGGCGACCGCGCTCGCGGTAGTCTCACCGCCCGGCGACGCGCCGGACTACGAGACGCAGGTGCGTAGCGTCCTGCATCTGATCGCGGGGACGTTCACCCCCGAAGGGCTCGACGAACCGCTGCATCTGACGCCGGGTGCGGGGACCGATCTGCTGCCCTGGATCCTGGGTAACTCGCCTGGAGTCAGCGCACGGCTCGCCGGTCGGCTCGGGCTGCCGTTCGCCGCCAATTACCACCTCGCGCCCGGCAAGACGGTTGAGACCGCCCGCGCCTATCGTGAGGCATTCACGCCCGGTGTTCTCGACGAGCCGTATCTCGCGGTCTCGGCCGACGTACTCGCCGCGCCGACCACCGGCGACGCAGAACGCCAGGCTCGCTCGTTCCTGCCGTGGGTCGACGCGGTGGCCCGCGGACGCGGAGCCGTGCCGGTGCCCGATCCCGCCTCGGTGTCGGACGCCGACTCCGTAAAGCTCACCGCCCGGCACTCGGCTCGTGTGGTGACCCGTTTCGTTGGGGACCCCGACCATGTCGTCGGCCGTCTACGCGCGCTGGCCGCGCTGACCGGTGCCGACGAACTCGTCCTCACCACCCTGACGCACCGACACGACGACCGCGTCCAATCCCACCGCCTCATCGCCGACGCCTGGCGCTGACGGCCTTCCACGAGAAGAGAATTCGATCCAATGAAGACCATTACCAGAGTGGCGGCCGCCGTCCTCTCCGTCTCGACGGCGGTCGGGCTCGCCGCCTGTGCGGACGACGCGGCCGACTCGGACACCCTCCGCTACGGGCTGTCGTCCGCGCCGAGCTGCGCCGACCCGGCCCAGGCGAGCACCAACCAGACGGTGAACGTCGCGCGACAGGTGGCCGACTCGCTTCTCGACCAGGATCGACGGACCGGCGAGTTGAAGCCGTGGCTCGCCGAACGCTACGAGGCGTCCCCGGACGGCCGAAGCTTCACCTTCACCCTCCGCGACGACGTGACGTTCAGCGACGGTACGCCGCTCTCCTCCGACGTCGTGAAGAAGAACTTCGACGCCCTCACCTCTGACGAGTCGACGTCGACGCGGACCCTTCAGGCGTCCGGATTCTTGCTCGGCTACGAACGGACGGATACCCCAGACCCGCGGACCGCCGTCGTCCGGTTCGCCGACCCGAACGTGCAGTTCTTGCAGGCGGCCGCCACCACCCAGCTCGGGATTCTCGCGCCGTCGACTGTCGCGCGGTCGTTCGACGAACGCTGCTCCGGCACCGCGGTGATCGGCAGCGGGCCGTACACGTACTCCGGATGGGAGCAGGATCGTTCGGCGACGCTGACCCGCCGGGACGGCTACGGGTGGGCCCCCGACGTCGGTCTCACGACGGCGCGATATCGGACAGTCGAATTCAGCGTCGTCCCCGAATCCGGGGTGCGGGCGGGAAGCATCGGATCCGGCCAGTTGGATGCCGTCGCCGATCCTCAGCCGCAGGACCGGGAAGTGTTGGAATCAGCCGGTGCGACGCTGACCTCCCGACCGAACCCGGGACTGCCGTACGTCTTGCAGCCGAATGTGTCCCGCGGAGTGCTCGCCGACCGCGAGGTGCGGCAGGCCGTCAGCACGGCGTTGAACCGGCCCGAGTTGGTCGAGACCGCGCTCGGCGACGGGTTCACCCCGGCGACCAGCGTTCTCGCCTCGACGACGCCCGGCTATCGGGCTGACCCGCGGGTCCGGTACGACGTCGCGGCGGCGAAGAAGGCCCTCGATGCCGCAGGCTGGCGGGCGACGGGCGACGGGATTCGCGAGAAGGGCGGCAGGAGGCTGGCGTTCGACGTGATCTATTCGCCAGAGTTCTACGGCAACAAGCCGATCCTAGAACTCGTGCAGCGTCAACTCGCCGCCGTCGGCATCGACCTGTCGATCACCGCTTTGTCGAACGACGACTTCCTTTCGCGGCGCAGCGCAGGCGACTTCGACGCCGTCTACTACAACGTGACCAGGGCCGACCCGGACATCCTTCGTTCGCGCCTGGGCGCCGACGGCACCAACTATTCGCAGCGGGGCTTCGATCCCCAGATCGATCCGCTGCTGTCGCAGCAGGCGGGGACGGCCGATCGTGCACAGCGACTCAAGATCGTCGACACCCTGCAGGCTCGTCTCGTCGATGCGGGCTATGCGATCCCCGTCGTCGAACTGTCGCAGGTCGCGGCGGTCGCATCCGGTTTCGGCGGCGTCGGATTCGACGCGTCGGGCGTCCTGCGTCTGCAGTTCCCGAACGGTGCGTCGTGAGTCCAGGGCCGGCGAGCAGGCGACTCGTGCTCCGGGTCGGCGGGCGTCTTGCCGTCGGCGCCGCGGTGGTGTGGGCGGTGTTCACCGTGGTCTTCGGGATCCTGCGGGTACTGCCGGGCGACCCGGTGTCGTTGGCGGCGAACGCGGACGCATCGGGCGCGCCGCCGTCGCCCGCGGCGATAGCGGCGTTGCGCGCGCAGTACGGCCTCGACCGTCCGTTGTGGCAGCAGTACTTCGCAGCATGGGGCGACTTCGTCCGCGGCGACTGGGGGACGTCGGTCGTCACCGGCCGGCCGGTCACGACGTCACTGCTCGAAGCACTGCCATCTACCGCGACGCTCGCCGCCGCAGCGCTGGCGCTCGGCGCGCTGGCGGCGTTCGCACTTGCGTACATCGCGACCTACCGACCAGACGGTGTGCTGGCCCGTGTCGTCGGTCAGATCCCGTCGGTGCTGGTCTCGATGCCGACCTTCGCCGTCGGTCTGGTGCTGATTCAGGTGTTCGCGTTCGGTCTCCGTCTTCTGCCGGGATTCGGCGACGATGGGTTCGCAGCGCTCGTGCTGCCCGCGGTGACATTGGCGGTGCCGGTGGCCGGATACCTCGGCCAGGTGATGGCGGCCGGGATGAGGGAGGCCGCCGACCAGCCGTTCGTCGAGGTCGCCCGGGCGAAGGGCGCGTCGGACGCCATGGTGCACCTGCGGCACGTTTCGCCCGCTGCGGCGCTGCCCGCATTGTCGGCGTTGGGCGTATTCGTCGGGTCCGCGCTCGCGGGCGCGGTCGTCGTCGAGACAGTGTTCTCGCGGGCCGGCCTCGGCCGGCTCACCCAACAGGCGCTCACCGCACACGACGGACCGGTGATGCTCGCCGTGGTCGTCGTGTCTGCGGCGATCTTCGTGGTGGTGACGTTGATCGTCGACCTGGTCGGACCGCTCGTCGACCCGAGGGCGAGGGGCGCGGCATGATCGACCTCGTCGGAGACCGCCTGCTCACGCCCCGAAAGGGGCGGATCCGGTTCGGGAAGCATCCGATGCCTCCGCTCGGGGCCGTCGCCGCGGTCGGAGTCCTCGTAACGGTACTTGCCGCCGCCGTCGTTCCCGGGCTCCTGACCCGGACGGACCCGGTGGCGGTGGCGCCCCGCGAGCGACTGAGGGCGCCGAGCGTCAGCCACGTGTTCGGTACCGACCAACTCGGGCGTGACGTGTTCGCCAGAATCGTCCACGGGACCGGAGCCTCGCTGTCGGCGGCGCTCATCGCCGTAGCGATCGCGATCATCGGTGGATCGCTGATCGGCGTCGCCACCGGCTATCTCGGAGGATGGACGGACCGGGTCGGCATGCGGCTGGTGGACGTGCTGCTCGCCGTTCCCGGCCTCTTGCTGTCGATGACGGTGGTCGCGGCGACCGGTGGTGGAACGGTCGAACTCGGCGTCGCGGTCGGTATCGCCGGGGTGGCTGGAGCCGCCCGCGTGGTCCGGTCCAGAACCCTCCAGTTACGAGCGTCGCCGTTCGTCGAAGCGGCACTGGTCAGCGGTTGGCGGAAGCCGACCGTCGTCGCCCGGCACGTGCTGCCGCATCTGTGGCCGACAGCGGCGGCCGTCGCATCCGTCGAGTTCGGTCAGGCGGTCCTCGCCGTCGCAGCACTCGGATTCCTCGGGTTCGGTCCCCCGCCGCCCGCCCCGGAATGGGGCGCGATGGTCGCCGACGGTCGAGCCTTCCTCGCCGCGTCGTGGTGGCTGACCGTCGTCCCAGCGGTGGTCATCACGCTCGTCGTGCTCGCGGCGTATCGACTCTCGCGCATCGTGGACGGAGGCCATCGTGCTTGAGATCGAGCGACTGAACGTGTCTGTCGGGACCACGGTCGTCCTCCGTGACATTGAGCTGACCGTTGGGGCGGGGGAGGTCGTCGCGGTGGTCGGCGCGTCCGGCAGTGGAAAGTCGACGCTCGCGCGGACTGTGCTCGGGTTGCACGGGCCGCGCACACGGCTGTCGGCTGGACGATTGCGGCTCGCGGGAGACGATCTGCCGAGTCCCGGCTCCGCAGCGTGGCGGTCGGTGCGCGGCAGGCGGGTCGGCTACGTGCCGCAGGATCCGGGAAATTCGTTGAATCCGGTGCGGCGCATCGACAGTCAGGTCCGTGAAGCGCTGCGATTGGCTGGGCGCCCGGCCGGTGGTGCGGCGGTCCCCGAACGGCTCGCCGAGGTGGGCCTGCCGGACGGGGCGCTCGCCCGACGGTATCCGCACGAACTGTCGGGCGGTCAACGACAGCGCGTGCTGATCGCGATGGCGCTGGCGGGCCGCCCGGGGCTCCTCGTCGCCGACGAGCCGACGAGCGCACTCGACGCCGACGTCGCCGATCAGGTTCTCGAAGCGCTCACGGCGGGCGTCGCCGACGGCGCGGGCCTGCTGTTGATCACTCACGATCTTGCCGTGGCTGCTGAGCGAGCCGATCGCATCGTGGTATTCGACGACGGCCGGGTTGTCGAGACCGCATCATCGACGGGCGTGCTCGACTCCCCGAAGAGCGCCGCCGCTCGCGCGCTGAAGGACTCCCTGCCGGGCGGCAGGCGGCCGCCCCGGACTCCGACGCCGCGCGAACCGGTGCTGAGCGTGCAGTCGGTGACCAAGAAGTTCGGCAGTACCACTGCGCTCGCCGACGTCGATCTGACCGTGTCTCGCGGGGAGACGGTCGCCGTCGTCGGGCCGTCGGGATCTGGCAAGTCGACGCTGGCTCGCGTGCTGGTCGGGTTGACCTCGCCGGATGCGGGTTACGTCGAGACAGCCGACGGCGCGCGGACACAACTCGTGTCACAGAACCCGTTCTCGGCGTTGGAGCCGAGGTGGTCGGTGGCTCGGATCATCGAGGAGTCGCTGCACCCGGCGCTCGGGCTGTCGACAACTCAGCGCGCCGCGCGGGTGACGCACGTTCTCGACGAGGTCGGCCTGGACGCGTCGTTCGCCGATCGGCGACCGCACCAACTGTCCGGCGGGCAGAGCCAGCGTGTCGCGATAGCCAGGGCACTCGCGCCGAACCCGGCGGTCGTCGTGCTCGATGAGGCGGTGTCGGCGCTCGACGTCGTGTCGCAAGCTCGGGTCCTCGACGTTCTGGCCGGTCTGCAGACGACACACGACACGGCGTTTGTCTTCGTAACGCATGACCGCGCTGTCGCCGCCGATATCGCGCACCGCACGGTCGAGGTGGTCGACGGTCGGGTGCGGGAGGTAGACGAAGCGGCGTCCTGACCGGTTCGGTTGCCGATCCCAGACCACTTCTGTACACATGTACATGTACAAACGTACAGAAATGGGTGACCGTATGGCCAAGCATGATCCGGCGGCACGACGCGACGCGATCGTGCAGGCCGCCGCCGACCTCATCGTGGAAGTCGGCCCGGGCAAGCTGACGCACCGCCTCGTCGCAAAACGCGCGAAGGTGCCGCTCGGCTCGACCACCGCGTACTTCGCGTCGCTCGACGAACTGCGGCAGGAGGCGTTGGGGCTTCTCGTCCGGGAGATCGACGACGCGTTGACGCAGATCCGGCAGGTGTTCGAGTGCGATCCGGCCGCGGCGCCGGACCACCTGATCGACATGCTGCACGATTACCTGTCCGAGCGGCGCAACGTCGTCGCCGACGTCGCCCTGTCGGCCACCGCCACCTTCGACGATCAGGCGCGCGAACTAGCCCTCTCGTGGGCCGACGGACTCGTCGTCGTGCTGCGCGAGTACCTCGGCGCCGACAACGCGCACGCCGTCGCGATGATCACCGAGGGGGCGGGCGTGCACGCCGCCATTCGAGGCGAGGCGCTCAGTCGCGATCACCTGCGTCGAGCCCTCTCCCCGTTCATCCCCGCCTCGTTCACACCTGTCGACGGAGTCTCGAAATGACCGACGCCGCAACGCCGTCCATGATGTCGACGCGCCGCGCGTGGGCCGGCACCGCCGTTCTGTCAGCGAGTCTGCTCGTCATCACGATGGATATGACGATCCTCAACATTGCATTGCCGACGATGTCGCAGGACCTGCGGCCGTCCGGTGAACAGCTCTTGTGGATCGTCGACGTCTACTCTCTGGTCCTGGCAGGCCTGCTGGTCGCGGCCAGCGCCGTCGCCGATCGGTGGGGGCGCAAGAAGCTCCTGCTCACCGGGTACGCAGTGTTCGCGGTCGCCTCGATCCTGGTGCTGTTCGCCGATTCGGCGGGCATGGTCATCGCGATCCGCGCGGCTCTCGGTGTCGGCGGCGCGATGGTCATGCCGACCACGCTGTCGATGATCCGCACCATCTTCACTGATGCGAAGCAGCGGGCCATGGCGCTCGCCGTATGGTCGGCCGTCGCCGGCCTCGGCGCTGCCGTCGGCCCGCTCGTCGGCGGGCTGCTGTTAGAGCACTTGTCCTGGCACGCCGCCTTCCTCGTCAACGTCCCGCTGATGGTGATCGCGGTGATCGCGGGAGCGTTCCTGCTGCCGGAATCGCGCTCGGACAAGCCCGGCGCGTGGGACTGGCCGACCATCGGACTCTCGTTCAGCGGCATGGTCGCGCTGATGTGGTCGATCAAGAAGTTCGGCAAGGAATCGAGCCTGCTCGTACCCTCGGCATGGCTCGCGCTCGCCTTGGCCGTCGTCGCCCTGACAGTGTTCGTGCGGCGTGGTCTACGCCAGGACGATCCGATGCTCGACGTCGGACTGTTCCGGAGCAGACCGTTCACCGGCGGCATCGCCGCCGCACTCGGATCGATGTTTGCGATGGCAGCGGCCCTGCTGCTCCTCGCGCAGTGGCTGCAGAGCGTCGAGGGCAGTTCGCCGATCCGCACCGGCGTACAGCTGATTCCGCTGGCGCTCGCGGCGGCCGCGGCGTCGCTGGCCGCGCCGAAGCTCGCCGAACGGATCGGGCCGCGCGCAGTGCTCGCCGCGTCGATCGCGATCTCCGGGATCGGCATGACGGCGATCTACCTGACGCCCGGCGAACTCCACTATCGGGCGGTCGTCGTCTCGCTGTGCCTGGTGGGGGCCGGGATCGGGTCGTTGGCCGTCGGGTCGGTCCTGATCATGTCTGGCAGCCCCGAACATCGGGCGGGCAACGCCGCAGCCATGGAGGAGACCTCGTACGAGGTCGGCAGTGTCCTCGGCGTCGCGGTGCTCGGCAGCATCGCGTCCGTCATGTACCGCGCGGACCTCGACGCCGTCGACTCGTTCGCGAACCTTCCGGCCGACGTCACCGCCCCCGCCCGCGAGTCGATCGGTGCCGCCGTCGACGTCGCGGGCCAGGCGGGCATCCCGGAACTCGCCGACACGGCGGGACGGGCGTTCACCGCATCGATGCAGACCACCAGCCTCGTCGGCGGCGTCGTCATGCTGGCCGTCGCCGTGCTGGTGTGGTGTGTTGTGCCGAAGGGGACCACATTGGAGCCCGGCGCGCACTGACGGCCGGGCGCCCTACCTCTTCCTCGTGCCGGGCGCATTGCTGTTCGTCAGTGCTGCTGCCGGGCTTGCCGTCGGAGGCCGCATGGGCGGGTGGGCCTCGGTGGCGTTGGGCTTGAGTCTGGCGTTCGGCGCAGTTTTCGTTGCGACGCCGTTCGCGTTGTCGGTCCCGGCGAAGGCCGCAGCTGTCGATGAACTCCAAGAAGCGCTCACTGAACGCCGCAGCGGAGGTGGGGTCGCAAGCAGCCGGACGATCAGTGCGGCTCGCGACCCCACGTGGCGCGAGTGTGCCCGACGAAGCTGTCGAACGGCTCGACGGACCGCGTGGCGCGCGCGACGATGATCACGCCTTCGATCCCCGACACGATCGCGCTGCCCGCCGCTCGCGCTCGTTCGGCGTCGTGGCCTTCACGCTCCAGTGCGTCGCCGATGATCGACGTGAGGCGCTCGAACGCTCTCGCGGCCTCGGCGGCGGCATCCGGATAGTCCGGGGCGCTCAACGACGCGGCGGCGAGCGGACAGCCGAGCGTGTAATCGCTGTCGGTGAGCGCCGACTTCCAGTAGTCGGCCCACAGATCGAGCGCGTCCATCGCGTCGTGCTCGGTGAGGAGCATCTCGAGCTGGGCGCACAGGCCCTTTCCTGCGACGGCCGTCGCCTCGCGGAGAAGCTCAGCTTTCCCGGCCGGAAAGTGCTGGTACATGGAACGTCTCGCGACGTTGCTGTGTTCGAGGAGCGCGGCCATTCCGAATCCGTCGGCACCGTGCGTGCGCAGCATGGTGACCGCGGACAACACCAGACGGTCGTGCACGGAAGGGGTGGGCATGGCCACATCCTAGCGCAGTAGAACAATTGGTCTGTATTGTTCTCAGTCATGACCCACGTCTTCGATGAAGCAACCGCCGTCGCCCGGATCGACGAGATCGATGGTCACGTCGTTCGCGCCACCACGCACCCGGCCTACAACAACATGGTCGGACCGTTCGGCGGCGTCACCGCGGCCACCGTCGTCCGCGCGCTGCAGGAGCACCCTGAAGTGCTCGGCGAACCGCTCGCGCTCACGATCAACTATGCGGCGCCGATCGCCGAAGGCGAATGGGATCTCGCGCTCGTGTTGATCCGGACCAACCGGACCAACCAGCACTGGACGTTCACCATCGACCAGAACGGTGGAGTCGTCGCGACGGGCACCGCGGTCTTCGGCGTGCGCCGCGACACCTGGGCCGACACCGAGGACCATGCGCCCGACCTGCCGCCGGTCGACGACGTGCCAGCCTCCGACTTCCCCGAGTTCATCGCGTGGGCCCGCAATTACGACAAGCGCTTTGTAGTCGGCGGGCTCGACGCGGCGAGCGACGACTCGACGTCCACTCTGTGGCTGCGTGACGAGCCCGCCCGAGCGATCGACTATCCGTCACTCACATCGATGACCGATGCCTTCTTCCCGCGGGTGTTCTTGCGTCACGGCACGTACATGCCCGCGGGAACCATCTCGCTGACCACGTACTTCCATGCGACCCGCGACGAATTGGCGGCGCAGGGGGCCGGCCACGTGCGGGCGACGGCGCGCGGCAGCCGCTTCGGCAACGGCCACTTCGACCAGTACGGCCAGATCTGGGGCGACGGCGACCGCCTGCTCGCCACGACGCACCAGCTCGTCTACTACAAGGACGTACCCCAATAGATCTGCGACGCCAATCGATCTGACGGCCCAGTAGATTGAACGGCATGTCGCAGACTCTCCGGGCAGTCGGATCGATCCTCGCAGGCGCCACGTTCGCCGTAACCGTCGCGGCGTGCGGACAGTCGGAGCCGGTCGACCCCGAGACACAGCGGGCTCTCGACTCGGTGCTGTCCGACGCCGACTTCCCGACCGGGTACAGCGTGGTCAAGCTCGGTAAGGACGACGAGAAGGCCATCAGCGAGCAACTCGACGACAGCCGCAAGGACGCGAAGGTCACCCCGGCTGCGTGCGAATCCGGTGACGACGTTCCGGACTCCGCGGAGACGGGCAACGTCGTCGCCTCCGACGGGGAGTCGACACTCAGCCAGTCCGTCGTCGCGTCGAGCGTCGACGCCGAAGCGCTTGCGGCCGCGGTTACCGGTGAGTGCGCGCGGGTGCGTGTCGAGGTGACGACCGGTGCGGCGAGCGGGACGATTGTCGACATCACGCATGACGATGTCACGACGCCGAGCATCGACGGTCACCGCGGGGTGGTGTTCCGACAGGTCTCTACGGCGCCCGGCGATGGCAGCGAGCGGCATCAACTTCTCATCGGCAGGGTGCCGGTCGACGACTACCTCGTCACCGTCCAGGCGGTGGACGCGGACGGATCCGCACCGGATCGCCCCGCGTTCGACGCGACGCTGACCGCTGCCGTGCGGAAGGTCGCCGACGCGCGCTGAGGCATCCGTCGTGTGGGCGGCCACGCGTCGTAAT
The DNA here is from genome assembly GCF_021738805.1 of Gordonia liuliyuniae. Taxonomy (NCBI): domain Bacteria; kingdom Bacillati; phylum Actinomycetota; class Actinomycetes; order Mycobacteriales; family Gordoniaceae; genus Gordonia; species Gordonia liuliyuniae. The sequence continues at coordinate 414,596 of NZ_JAKKOR010000001.1, forward strand.
GTTCTCGGCATGTGTCTGAGTGGATCGGGGAGTCTGTCGTGAGTGCGAGGTTGAGGCGAGTTCTAGGCGCGGTCGTCGCTAGCGTCGGTCTGGTCGGGTTCGCCGCCGGGTGCGGTGTCGACGGAACTCCGGTCGTCGCTGGAGGAGTGAACCAGGGAGGGTCGAGCACGGGTGCCGCGTCGTCGACGGCAGACCCGACGCGAGTCCACGAACTGGTGTTGGACGCGGCTGGCTTCCCGGCGGGCTACACCGCGCAAGTCGTGCCGAGCGACCAGATGCAGCAGATGATGGACATGGTCCTGGCGAGCACGAAGTCCGCCGATGTCTCGCCGTCACACTGCATGCAGCTCAGCGCCATCCCGTCCTCGGTGAATGTGAACGACATCGGGCTGGTCATCGCCACGAAGGGCGGCGTGTCCTCGCTCGCCGAATCGGTGATCGTCACCGCGTCGTCCATCGACGAGTACCGGGCTCAGGTCAGCGGCGACTGCGAGCACTTGACGATGGACATGACGGTCGAAGGACAGTCTGTGAAGGCGACGGCCGAACAGAAGGTTGTCGCCGGTCCGACCACGCGCGCGGACGACACGCTGGTCGTTGAGATGACGACCGTCTCTCGGGTCGGGTCACAGTCGATCACCCAGCGGGTCATCGTCGGTTACGCGGAGGTCGCCGGGTACACGCTGTCTGTTCAGGCGTCGTCGATGGATCCGTCGGGGACCCCCGACCGGGCCGGATTCGATGACGTCTTCACCAAGGCGATCGACAAGGCGGTAGACGAAGCGTGACCGCATCGAAGTACGCAATCGTATCGGTCGCCTGCGCAGCCGGGATCGCGCTGGTCGCGGGTTGTGGCTCAGGCGACGACGCGGCAGCATCGGAAGCGTCGGGCACCGGGGACGCGTCGAAGGCGCAGTCACTCGTATTGGCGAGCGACGGCTTCCCCGACGGTTACGAGATCCTCGACGTTGAGAAAGATCAGATGCTCGACCTCGCGGAGGCCGCCGACTCGGCAGCCTCCGGCAAGGTGACGCCCGCGTCGTGTGGCAAGAGTGCCGTGCTGCCCGACGACGTCGCCGCCGACGACGTGGGTGTGGCCGCGGCGATGAAGGGCACCGAAGGAACTCTGATCGAATCGGTCACGGTGCTCGATCGAAGCATCGCCGACTTCCGGGCCGCCGTGACGGGCGAGTGCGCGACGGTCACGACCGTCCTCGCGAGCGGTCCGATGGCCGGGCTCAAGGCTACGGTCAAGAACACCGTGCTCGACGCGCCCGATACGAAGGCAGGCGATCAGGCGATCGTCTACCGCCAGGACGCGACGTCGAAATCGTCCGGCCAGACGTCCAAGACACAGTCGCTGACGGGCATCGCGACGGTCGACGGTTACGTCGTCCGTGTGCAGTTCGCGCCCCTGGCGCCCGGCGCGAAAGCCGACCGCACCGCGTTCGACGAGGCATTCGCCGCCGCCGTCGACCAGGTGGCCGCCAAAGCGTGACCTGCAGCGGTCGAGGGCCGTCACAGACCGATGAAGACCACGACGCAGAGTATCAACACCGTTGCCAACAGCATGAGCGCGCGGAGCGCGATGGCGAGCCCGCGCGCGGTGTCAGAATTCATGCCCGTCCCCCGCGGCCCGGACGTGCCCCGTGCCGACATCGGTCCCGAATCCGATCGCCCCGTCGGTGTGTGACGGCGCCACCACCACCGCGAGCACGATCGCGACGGCGACCGCGATGACGGCGCTCGTCTGCAGGATCGCGACGCGGAGCGACGGCGATCCGCAGACCGCTGCAGCTGTAGCCGACACCTCTGACGCCAAACGGCCCCGTCGTCGCTGCGAGTGTCCTTCCATGATTCCCCCTCGTGCTACCGGCGGTCTCGCCGGTGGAGCATCTCCCCGAACTCGATTCCACCAGGAGTAGCAACCCCGCAGCAATTTCAATTCCGCGAGATCCGGTGTTTGCGCAGGTCAGCGGGAAGTGTGAGTTGTCCGGTCCGGACAAGAATGAGGGTGCCACAGCGTCCCGGAGGAGACGAAAAGGCCGCCGTGCCCTCGCGCCATTGAGAGGGGACGGCGGCCACGTGTGTTCACACGTCGTCGCTCACTGCGAAGTCAGATCAGATGACACCCAGCGACTGCATGGCGTCGGCGACCTTCACGAAGCCTGCGATGTTGGCTCCGGTCACGTAATTGCCCGGGTCGCCGTACTCGTCGGCGGTCGTCAGGCAGTTGTTGTGGATGTCGCGCATGATCGCGTTAAGACGCTCCTCGGCGTAGCCGAAGCTCCACGAGTCGCGTGACGCGTTCTGCTGCATTTCCAGCGCGGAGGTGGCGACGCCGCCTGCGTTGGCAGCCTTGCCCGGGGCGTAGCCGACACCGGCAGCCTGCAGGACCTTGATGGCGTCCGGCGTCGTCGGCATGTTCGCGCCTTCGCCGACGATCTTGCAGCCGTTCTTCACGAGTGCTTCGGCGTCGTCCGCGTCGAGTTCGTTCTGCGTCGCGCAGGGGAGCGCGATGTCGGCGGGGACCTGCCACAGCGAGCCGTCGGTACCGACTTTGGTGCCGTTGCCGCGGAGCTCGACGTACTCCGACAGGCGAGCGCGACGAACCTCCTTGACCTCCTTGAGGAGTTCGAGGTCGATGCCCTTGTCGTCGATGACGTAGCCGGACGAGTCGGAGCAGCCGATCACGGTGCCGCCGAGCTGGTGAATCTTTTCGATCGCGTACGTCGCGACGTTGCCCGAACCGGAGACGAGCACCTTCTTGCCTTCGAAGGTCTCGCCCTTGGCTTTGAGCATCTCGTCGACGAAGAACACCGCACCGTAGCCGGTGGCTTCCGGGCGCACCTGCGAGCCGCCCCACGACATGCCCTTGCCAGTCAGAACGCCCGACTCGTAGCGGTTGGTGATGCGCTTGTACTGGCCGAACAGGAAGCCGATCTCGCGACCGCCGACGCCGATGTCGCCCGCCGGGACGTCGGTGTACTCACCGATGTGGCGGTACAGCTCAGTCATGAACGACTGGCAGAAGCGCATGATCTCGAGGTCGGACAGACCCTTCGGGTCGAAGTCCGAGCCGCCCTTGCCGCCGCCGATCGGCAGACCGGTCAGCGAGTTCTTGAAGATCTGCTCGAAGCCGAGGAACTTCACGATCGACAGGTTGACGGACGGGTGGAAGCGCAGGCCGCCCTTGTACGGTCCGAGTGCCGAGTTGAACTCGACGCGGAAACCGCGGTTGATGCGGACGTTTCCGGCGTCGTCGGTCCACGGCACGCGGAAGATGATCTGGCGTTCCGGCTCGCACATCCGGGTGAGTACATCGACGTACTCGGGGTGCTTGGCCACGACCGGGCTCAGCGAATCGAAGACCTCGCGGACGGACTGCTGGAACTCGGGCTCGCCCGGGTTACGGCGGTCGACGACGTCGAAGATCTCCTGAAGCTGGGGATCCCAGGCATTCATACGCAACTCTCTCTACTCGAAATTGAGCGACGTCCCGCCATTGCGACGTCCCTCGGCCTCGGCAAACCCCGTGTAACACGCGGTGGCCGCCGGGCGATTCCGCGTGTCACTCTAGTCCTGTGTAACGATCACGTGAAACTTCGCTCTTGGAATGTGGGATTAGACACGGACTAGAAACAAGCGCGAGACGCAGCAGAAACGTGACTCGGATTACCACAGTTTGCGCCGTGGCTCCCAATGCGCGAAGGACGCTGCGGCGGTATCGCCTCCACTTTTTCCGTCCGCTGGCGCGGGTTCTTCCGGTGCAGGTCACAGGGGCAGGTCGGGCTATCCTCGTCAGGTGAGTGCTACGCAGTCGGGGGATGCGTTCGGAGAAGCCCTGCGCGAACTGTTCCGTCAGGCCGGACAGCCGACGCTGGCGGCTGCCGCACGCGCGGCATCGCGGCCCAACGCGGCCGTCAGCCGTCAACGGATCAGCGACTGGCGAACCGGACGCCACATCCCGCGCGAGTACTCGGTCGTCGAGCCGCTCATCACCTGGCTGACCTGGCGAGCCGTCGACGCAGGCGCCGACGGCGTCGTACCGCTGCCTCAGTGGAAGAAGCTGTGGGCAGCAGTGCAGACGCGAAACACGGTGGACTCCGAGACCATGCTCGCACGGTCACCGTTCCGCGGGCTCGACGCACTCACCGAGGACGACGCCGACTTGTTCTTCGGTCGTGGGCCCACCATCGATGCACTCGTGTCGCATCTGGATTCCGTCGCCGATTCCGGCGGGGCGCAGGCCGTGATCGTCACCGGTGTGTCCGGTTCTGGTAAGTCGTCGGTGCTCGGAGCCGGGCTGGCCGGAGCACCCGAACCGTGGAACCGTCCGCACCGCATCAGAGTCACCGACGACGTCGCGGCATGGGATCGCGTGCGCGACCACAATCAGACTTTCGTGGCGATCGACCAGTTCGAAGAGGTCTTCTCGCTCGATGGCGACGAACGAGACCGAGTGCTCAGCGCAGTCGAAGACATCGCAGCCCGGACGCCCGTCGTCCTCGCCGTCCGGGCAGACTTCTTCGACGCCTGCCTCGAGATCCCATTCCTCGCGCGTGCATGGCAGAAACACTCCGTGATCATCGGCGAGATGACGGACGATCAACTCGGCGCCGTGATCCGCGAGCCCATCAAACTGGCCGGTGGGCGCATCGACTCCGGGCTCGCCGAACTCCTCGTTCGCGACCTGCACGAGGCAACGCCGTGCGATGAACGGGCCGGCCGGCTCCCGCTGCTCGCGCACACGCTGGAACGCTTGTGGGACAACCGATCAGGAAGCACCGTCTCGGTCGGAACGTATCGCGCGGTCGGGGGGATCGCGTCCGCTATCGCCGACACCGCCGAAGCCGCATGGGACTCGCTCGACGCCGATGACCAGCCAGCCGCTCGAGCGCTCCTGCTGTCGCTCGTCCAGTTCGGTCCTCGGGGCGTGCCGATGCGGGCGTCCGTCGATACGGACGAACTGCGCCGCCGGTTCCCGGACCGAGCGGATCGGATCGTCGACCGCTTCGCCGACGCACGTCTGCTCACGGCGGGCCAGCAGGTCACCTACATCCACGACGCCGTCCTCACATCGTGGCCCAGACTCCGCAAGAGCATCGCCGACGACGCCGAGACCCTGCAGTGGAGACAGCAGCTCGCCACCGACTCGCAGTCGTGGATCGACGCCGACCGCAGCAGCGAACTCCTCTACAGCGGTGGCCGCCTTGAGCACGCGCTCGACAACCTCGACGGACTCGGCGAGCTCCGGCGGCACGTCCTCCCGACCGGAGGACAGGAGTTCCTCGACGCATCGGTCCGCCGACGCCGCGGGCGCCGCAGCGCCCTCATCGGAGGCGTAGCCGTCATCACGGTCCTCGCCGTCGTCGCCGCCATCTTCGCGATCACCATCAGTCGACAGGCGGGCGACCTCGAACGGCAGCGCAACAGCGCCGAACGGACCGCGCTGCTGTCGAGCATCGATCGCCTGGTCACCTCCGATCCGTCTCTCGCGGCGCGACTGCTCCTCGCCGCGGACCAGCGGTTCGCCGACGACCCGGAGGTGGCCGCACTGCTCACCGCCGCCGCGTCGGCGCCGATGGCCCGGACCGTCGCCGGGCATGGCGGACCGGTGTACGACGTGTCGTACTCCGCCGACGGATCACTCGTCGCGACCGCGAGCAACGATCGCACCGTCCGCCTGTGGCGGCACCGCGACGACACGTCGACTCCGCTCGTCGCAGTGGCGGCCATCGGCGGGTTCGGCGACTACGTCACCTCGGTGACCTTCAACGCCACTCGGCCGCTGCTCGCCGCCGCCAGCGGGGACGGCACCGTCCGCGTGTGGAATATCGCCGACCCGTCATCGCCGAAACGCATCGCCGAACTGAGGCCAGGCGCAGGTACCGCCTACATCACGCGGTTCAGCCCGGACGGGAACATGCTGGCCACCTCGTCCGACGACGGGAGTCTCACCCTGTACCGGGTGGCCGGCGAGACGGTGGAACCGACATCACCGATCGTCCTGCGCGGGCACGCGGGCGCCGTCCGCACCCTGGCCTTCGACACTGCGGGCACCCTCCTCGCCTCCGGCGGCGACGACCAGACCGTCCGGTTGTGGCGCGTCCGCGACGGTGAAGCCGCGGCCGCGGGCCAGCCGATCCGCGGATTCGGCAACATCACCCACTCCGTCGCGTTCCTCCCGAACTCCGAGACGATCGCTGTCGGCGGCGACGGGCCCAACGTCCAGCTGTGGGACGTGAGCGATCCCGCAATGCCCCGAGTCGAGAGCAGTTCGCTGTCCGGGGTGACGGGCGGATCCTGGTCGGTCGCCGCCGATCCGGCGTCGCCGCTGATGGCCCAGGCGGGCATCGACGGCACCGTCCGCGTGTGGAGCACGCTGTCGCGCACCGATCCGCCGCTCGTGTGGGATCTCGAGAATTCGACGGCGCGCGGTGCGGTCCGCATGTTCAGCGCGGCGTTCGATCCGAAGGGCGGGGAACTCGCCGTCGGCCGGTCCGACGGCGGAGTCGACGTGTGGCGTCTCCCACCCGGCGTTCAACCCGATCGCGGGGGGATCATCAGCGGTATCGCACAGAGCGCCGACGGGACGAGAGCCGCAACGGTCGGCAGCGACACCAGCCTCGACCTGTGGACCCGCGACGGTGAACGGTGGCGTAAACGCGGAACCACCGCCGTCGAACAACGAGTCAACGACCGACCGCGCGTCGCGATGAGCGACGACGGCGCCGTGACAGCGACCGCTAACAACAACGGCGGGGCCGTCGAACTGTGGGACACCGCAGACCCCGACCGCCCGCGCGCTGCCTTCCGGCTGTCCGTCGACACCCGGTACACGTCCGAGATCGCCTTCGTGCCCGGCAGGCGAATCCTCATCACGGGCGCATCCGACCGGTCCGTGCAACTCTGGGACGTTGCCGACCCATCGGCACCACGCGCTCTCGGTCGGCCGCTCGACGGTCCGATCGACCTGATCCGCCAGATCGTCGTCGACCGCGGCGGACGACGCCTCGCCGTCACGTCCGACGATTCGCGCACCTATCTGTACTCGGTCGACAGCAGGCGACTCGTGCGCACCCTCGACGTGGGGAGCCCCGGCGCCGACGCGGTGTTCGACCCGTCGGGGCGGTACCTCGTCGTGGCAGGCGACGACCTGTCGGTGTGGCGGGTCGATGACGGGGCGCTCGTCGCCCGCGAAACGTCCGACCACCCGGACACCCTCTCGCTGATGGCGGGCAGCGGGCCGGCCCCCAGTGAGCCGGTCCTCTTGGCCGGGACGATGACACGCGACATCGTCGCCTTCACCATCGGAGACGACGGACGGCTCACCGACCGGCGGATCGTGACACCGGTGCTCGGCGGGCCGCGCACCACGACCGCACGCTGGGAACTGCCGCCGACACTGGACGACGGCGAGCGATTCATCACCGGTGGAGACGGAACCGGCCAGTTGTACTCGCAGTCGATCGATCCGGGCGACGGGCGCGCCTGGGTGTGCGCCACCACCGACGCGATGACCGACACGGAACGAGAGACCTACCGGATCGGACCCGGCGGCGACGACTGCTGACTACAGGACCGCCCGAAGGAACTCTCTGGTGCGGTCGCTGCGCGGGTCGCCGAAGAGCTGTTCGGGCGGCCCCGACTCGGCGATCCGACCGGCGTCGAACATCAGCACCCGGTCGGACACCTCGCGGGCGAAACGCATCTCGTGCGTGACGATCAGCATCGTGATGTCGGTGCTGACCGCGATGTCCCGAAGCACCGACAGCACGTCGTCGACCAGTTCGGGGTCGAGCGCTGACGTCACCTCGTCGAGCAGCATCACCTGCGGGTTCATCGCCAGACACCGCGCGATCGCCACGCGCTGCTGCTGGCCGCCCGACAACTGGCTCGGGTGCGCGTTCTCCCGACCGGTCAAGCCGACCATGTCCAGGAGTTCGCGGGCCCGGGTCTGCGCCTCGTCCCGCGACTGTCCGAGAACATGGATCGGTGCCTCGGTGATGTTGCCGAGCACATCCATGTTCGGAAACAGGTTGAACTGTTGGAACACCATCCCGATGCGTTTGCGGACCTCGCGGAGACTGCGCTCCTTCTGGTTCAGCGACTCGCCTGCCACCAGGATGTCGCCCGCGGTCACCTTCTCCAACGTCATGAGCAGACGGAGGATCGTCGTCTTGCCGGAGCCGCTCGGCCCGATCAGCGTCACCTTCTCGCCGCGGTCGACGGTGAAGTCGAGCTCGTCGAGCACCACGTGGTCACCGAACTTCTTCACCACGTGATCGAACCGGATCATCTCGTCCGGTTCGGCCGGCGGCTGTTTCTCCAGATCAATGGACAAGTCGTTTCTCCAGACGTCGGATCAGAACGGATGTCGGGTAGCTGGCGACCAGGAAGAACGCACCAGCGAGCGTGAACGCCTCCAGGTAGGCGAACTCCGACGCGCCGTAGGTCTGTGCCGACGTCACCAACTCGACGACACTGATCGTGAACAGGTACGGGGTGTCCTTGAACATGGCGACGAGGTTGTTGCCCAACGCGGGAAGGCTGTTCCGCATCACCTGCGGAAGGATCACCGCGCGCCACATCCGTGACTGCGGCAACGACAACGCGTGCCCGGCCTCCCACTGGCCTTTAGGCACGGCTTCGATGCCCGCTCGATACACCTCAGCCATATAGCTCGAATAGTGGATGCCGAGGACGGTGATACCGATCGACAACCCAGAGAACTGAGGGAACAGCGCGTACACGAACAGCAGTTGGACCACGAGGGGGGTCAACCGCACGAACTCCGAGACCGCGTGAACCGGCCACGACAGCCAACGCGGGCCCGACCGCCGGATCACCGCGATGAGCAGGCCGAGGGCGGCGGCCACCAAGAAACCGATGGCTGTCGCCAACAAGGTGATCTTGAAGCCGTCCCACAGGACGGGCATGGCCTCTTCGGCCCGCTGCCAACTCCAGTCGATCACAGGCCACCTCCGACAGTGGCGTCCGTCGTCGGACGGAAACTCAAGACTTCGCGCAGCGACGGCCCACGCCCTAGCTTGTGTTTGGCGCGGGCCTCGACGAGGTTGATGATCACCGTCACCACATAGGCGAGGACCAGGTAGATCAGCAGTCCGATGCCGAACGAGAACAGCGTGTCACCGGTTGTCTTCTGCAAGTCGACGATGCTGGACGTCAAGTCCTGGAGCATGATGAACGATGCGAACGCGGTGCCTTTGAGCAGGTGGATGAGCAGGTTGCCCAGCGACGGCACCATCATCGCCCACGCCTGTGGGAACACCACTCGCCGCAACCGTTGCCCCGCCGTGAAGTTCAGCGCGACGGCGGCCTCGATCTGGCCGTCGGGTACCGAGTTCAGTGCGCCGCGGACCACCTCGGCGCCGTATGCGCCGTAGTTCAACCCGAGGGCCAGGATGCCGCAGAACAGTGGATCGAGCTGGTAGCCGAGCAGAGGCAATACGTAGAACAGCCAGAACAGCTGCACGACGAGCGACGTCCCGCGGAAGAACTCGATCAAGACGCGGGCCACGAACCGGACCGGCAGGAACCGCACTCGTACCACAGTGCCGAGAGTGACGGCGAGGACGAACGCCAGCAGGCCTCCGCCAGCGGTCAATTCGAGCGTGACGAGGATTCCCTCGCCGATCCGGGGAAGCGCGTCGACGAGGTCGTCGATGTTGGTGTTCACCGGATCGTGACGCCCGATGCTCGACGCGGCACGACTACTCTCCGGCGCACAGCTGTTCGGTGGTCAGCGACGGGTCGGGGATGTTCTCCTCGGTGAACCCGAACGGGCCGAGGATCCTCAGGTACTCGGCCTTGTCCGACAGGATCTTCTTGACCTCCGCGTTGTAGGCGTCCCGCAGGTCGGTGTCCGCCTTCCGGAACACGGTGGCACCGGCCGGATTCTGTTCCTCGCCGTTGATGACCGCGATGAACGGCTTCGTCACCTCGACGTTGAGACTCGGGTCGTTGTCTTTCGCGTACTTCAACGACACCGCGGTGAGTGCGAACGCGTCGGCGCGTCCCGACGTCACCGCGTCGATGCCTGCCTGCTGATCCTTGACCAGCAGCGGGTCGGAGATCGCGAGCTCTTCCGCGTAGTTGGATTCGATGGCCCCGGTGATCGCGGCCATCTTGGCGCCGCTCGACTTGATCGAGTCCATGTTCGACAGGTCCATCGGGTTGCCGGGTTTCACCATGAGCGCGGTCGTGTAGTTGATCTCGGGGACGCTGAACGAGGCTTGGTCGCACCGCTCCGGAGTGATCGACATTCCGGCACTCACCAGGTCGTACCGCTTCGCGTTCAATCCGGGAATCAACCCGCCCCAGTCGGTCTTGACGGCCTTCAACTCGTCGACACCGAGCCGTTTGAACACTTCGCGGTGCAGTGCGATCGTCGCCCCGGTGACCTTGCCGTCCTTCTCGAACGAGTACGGAGCCTCGTTGGCGTACGCGACGGTGACGACGCCCGCCTCCCGAAGGCTCTCGAGCGAGGTGGCTTCATCAGAGTCGGTCTTGGTACAGCCGGCCATCGCGGTGACCGCGAGGACCGCAGCGGTCAGGACGGCAGCACTCTTGATTCTCATGGTCGCGTTCTCCCTGCTGGGCGCCGACCGCGGTGCCCACGTTCCGTATGTTCGTAGTCCTAATTCTTCGGGTGAATTGACCGTACCCATACTTCGCCGACGTTCGCGGCGAAATCGACAGGTGCACATGAGGAACCGGGCGCGCCGGGCGGTGGGAGAATCCGCCCGTAACTCGTCGGGCGAGGCTACGGTGGAAAGTGCAAGCCACGTTCGCGAAGCGGGAGTGTGTTGTGACTGATCCGATCACCGAAGACGTCAACGGATTCGACGAGTCGGCCTACGACGCCGAACTCGATGCGCGATGGCGTGACTTCCGACTACGACTCGCGGACTATCTTGCCGATCTGTCCGTCGGGCAGCGATTCACCGTCTACGACCTCGTGACCGACCACGAGGTGATCACCGCGCACGCGGACGCCGTCGCGGTCGCCGACGACCGGCTCGAACTCGTGGTGGCGAGCGGCAGACTCGCGGAATCCGCCGCCGACCGCGCGGCCCGCATTGAGCTCCTGCGGGCGAAGGGCTGGCAGATGCACGGCGACGACACCATCGTCCTCGGCTTCGATCGCCGCCATGTCGACGCGGCAGCGGTCGCCGTCGAACACGCGTTCCGCGAGGTCTGGGATGTCCCCGACCCCGCCTACCTGGCGGGCGACGAGGATCAGACGGCGCGGTTCTTCGCGCCGTGATGTGAGGTCAGGAGCGGACGAGCTCTTGTTCCTCGGACGTAGCTGAGGTCGCTGACGTCGCCGCGCGGCGGGACGCGCCGACGATCAAAGCGGCGACCCCGGCGCCGACGGCGATGACGCCGAGCACTGCGGCCGGAATCCAGAAGTCGCGGGGCGACGCGAAGTCGGTGAGCCCGGCGATGAGGCCGAGCGCCACCGCGCCGACCAGCGCGATCGTGGCGACGACGCTCAACCCGATGCCGACGAGGGCGGCGCGGCGGCCGAGGTCTTCGCCGATGAAGCCTGCGGGCCGCTCACCGGTGTAGGCGCGACGCCAGACGTGGATGTTCGACAGGCTGCCGACACTCTCCCAACCCATGTCCCGGCGGGCGATGAAGTAGAGCGAGGGCACCGGCTTGTCGCGGCGTTCGAGCGCGTATCGGTAGCGTCCGGCCTCGCCCTTGTCGAACGTCATGCGGAGTGGGCTCCACGCGTTGACGCGATTGAGGACTTCGCCGCGGGCGGCCTTCTCCTCCAGCCACAGCTCGAGATCGTCGGGCGACGGGTGGCGGACGGGAACCAGCCAGGATGTGGCAGTCGTGCTCATGGTTGCCTCCGGGAGAATCGATGGAAAACGTGTTCACTATCGACTCTCACCGTGTATCGTGCCGCGGTCAAGGATTTTGAGACGGCAATCACGAACTGTCTCAGGCGCTGGGCTCAGTTTCGACGGTGCTCGTCGGCTCCATCTCGGTCGTGGTCGCAGACTCCGTCGTCGTAGGCGCCTCTGTCTCTACGGGGGATTCCGCCGTCTCCGGGGATTCAGCAGTGTCCGGGGTCTCCGTAGTCGCTGTCGTCTCTGTGGCCGGGACCAGGGTCTGCCAAGCCGCGCTGGTGACCGTCAGCGTCTGGCCGTCGGTAGTGGCGACGGTCCACACCCGGTCGGACGACGCGTTCACCGCAGTGGTCACGGCGTCGAACAGTAGGTCGGCGGTGGCGAAGGTGCGTGTGGAGCCGTCAGTGCAGTCGGCGGCGACCTCGCCGGAGTCGAATGTCGACGGCAGGGTGCAGGTGATGCCCTGCCCGTCGGACGTGAATGTCAGCGCGCCGATCGCGTCACCGGTCGACGACCCGAAATCCGTCTGGGCCTGTGCGGCCGAACTCTCGCCGGCACCGGTGGCCTCGCTGGTGCCCGCCTCGGGTGTCGCAGAGGTTCCGGCGACGCTCGGTCCGTTGGCTGCGATTGGATCGGGCAGCTTCATGCCTGCGGGAGCCGGGCCGAGATCGGTCAGCGTGTTGCCGATCTCGGTGACGACGTTGACGCCGCGCACGACGTCGAGAACGGTCAGCTGGGTCAGCGGCGCAGGGGTGTTGACGACGCCAGGATTGTTCGCCCCAGGATTGTTCGCCCCAGGATTGTTCACTGTGGTGTTGTGCACGGTGTACGACACGCGTTCGATGTTCGTCGTCCGGTAGCTCGGCCACGGCTGCCCGACCACCCGATAGTCGCCGACCGGGGCCGACGCGGGCGGAACCAGCGGGTTGCCGCAGGTACAGACGGCGCGCGGCACGCCGGCGCCGTCGACGTAAACGGCGGTGCCCGCCTGGAGCACCGACTGGAACGGCTGGGCGACTCCGCTGCGGTAGGCGTGGTTCGTCACCCACGTGTCGGCGGTCAGGAGCACCGGGGTGAGCGTGTTGAGATACCAGGGGATGTCGATGCGTCGGATGCCGAACACGCCGGCCCACGCGGTGCCCGCCGCCGGATCGCCTGCGAGGAGATCGGCGAGGGCCGCCGTGTCGCACGCTGCGGCCCCAGTCGTCCCGTAGAGCCCGGGTGCGGTGCCGTCGACCGCTCGGACGCCGCGATCGTCCACGCCGTGCGGCGCGATGGCTGGCAGGTCGAGTCGGTTGGTGAGGGCCACCGACCGGGTGAACGGGTCGGGCCCGGGATCGTCGGCCGCTCGTAGGCTCAACGCCGGGATCAGGATGTCGCCGGTCTCGTCCTGGTACAGCTTCACGGCGCCGAGGCCCACCACGACGGCGAGGATCGCGACGATCGCCGACAGGACGATCGTCAACCGGCGTCGACTCCTGCGCCGCGCCGTGTGGAGCGCGGTGGTCGCCGGGTCCGGGCCGTATGGGGTCGCCGGGTCCGGGCCGTATGGGTACGTCATGAGTGCTCCTCGTCCGCGTGCGCGGTTCTCTCTGCTGAAGGCTTATCGCCGATCTGTGCAGGTCCGCATCCCTCTGGTCGTGAATTGGCCCGAACGAAGGAACGCGCGGTCCGCCTGTGCCGGTGCCCGATCGTCGATATGGTCGAAGCGACACGTCAGCTCCTGCCGCGAAGGACACTCATGGCCGTGAACGATCAGCAACCCGGACATCTGATGGCGGCGGAGATCGCCGAGCAACCGAGCGCCTGGCGCAATCTGCTCGCGGCCCGCGCGGCGTGTGTCGAGATCGGCGAGCTGATCGCCTCTCGCGCACCACGTTTCGTCCAGTTCGTCGCGCGGGGCACCAGCGATCACGCGGCCTTGTATGCGAAATACCTGGTAGAGATCGGTCTGCAGATCCCGGCCGGGATGGTCTCGCCGTCCGCGGTGACCGTCTACGGCGCGCGGCCCGACCTGCGCGATGTGCTGCTGATCGCGGTCTCACAGTCGGGTGGCTCGCCCGACCTCGTCAAGTCGGTCGAGGTGGGCCGCGCACAGGGGGCGTTGACCCTCGCCATCACCAACAACGAGTCGTCGGCCCTGTCGGACGCCGCGGAACTGCACGTCGACGTGATGGCCGGCGCGGAGCAGTCGGTGGCCGCCACCAAGAGCTACACGTCCGAACTGTTGGCGCTGTACCTGGTGATCGCCGCCTGGCAGGGCGTTGACACGTCGGCGGTCGACGCGCTGCCTGATCTCGGCGACGAGGTCCTGGGTTCCGATGGCGCGCTGGCTGCGGCCGCCCAGAAGTACCGGTACGCGCAACGTCTGCTCACCACGGGCCGCGGCTACTCGTATCCGACGGCACGTGAGGCCGCGTTGAAACTGATGGAGACGTCATACCTGACGGCGCAAGCCTTCTCGGGCGCCGACTTGCTGCACGGTCCGCTCGCGACCGTCGACCCGCAGGTCCCCGTGCTCGCGGTGGTGCCGGGTGGTCGCGGCGGCGACGCGATGGCGCCGGTCATCGCGCGCCTCGTCGAGCGGGGCGCCGACATCTTCGGGGTCGGCGCCGCATCGGCGGTCGCGGAGCTCACCGGCGGTGTCGCCATTCCCGACGCGCCTGAAGAGTTGTCACCGCTGCTGGAGATCATCCCGTTCCAGCTGATGGCGCTGCACTTGTCGTTGGCGCGCGGGGAGAACCCGGACAGCCCCCGCGGCCTGCGCAAGGTGACGGAGACCCTGTGATCGTTGCCGCGGGCGCCGTCGTCGGTGACGGCGTCGTCCACCGGCCCGGGTGGTTGTCGATGCGCGACGGCCTGATCGACGCGGTCGGATCGGGTGAGCCGCCGGCGGCTGCCGATTTCGAATTCCCACGCGGCACAGTGGTTCCCGGGTTCGTCGACCAGCACGTCCACGGCGGTGGGGGAGCGTCGTACACCGACGGCGACCCCGACCAGGTGCGAGCCGCTGCGGCGTTCCACCGCACGCACGGGACGACGACGACGGTCACCAGCACAGTCAGCGCGAGCCCCGACGAGTTGGCGCGCATCGTCGCGCGGCTCGCACCACTCGTGCGGGAGGGCGTCAGTGCAGGCATTCACCTGGAAGGCCCGTGGATCGCGCACGCACGGTGCGGCGCACACGCGCCCGACCGGCTGCGGTCGCCCGACCTCGACGAGATCGACCGGCTCCTCGCGATCGCCGACGGTGCGATCGTCATGGTCACGATCGCACCTGAACTGCCGGGCGCCCTCGACGCCATCGACCGGTTCGTCGTCGCAGGCGCCCGGGTGGCCGTCGGACACACCGACGCCACCTACGAGCAGACTCGCGCCGCCCTCGATCACGGTGCGCGCGTGGCTACCCACCTGTTCAACGCGATGGCCCCGTTGAATCATCGTTCGCCGGGTCCGGTGCTCGCGCTGACCGAGGATCCGCGCGTCGTCGTCGAGTTGATCGGCGACGGTGTGCACCTGCACCCAGCACTGGTCGCCGACGTGCAGCGGACAGTCGGACCGGCTCGCGCCGTGTTGGTCACCGACGCGATGGTCGCCGCCGGAATGGCCGACGGCGACTATGTCCTCGGGTCGCTCGACGTCTACGTCGACGGCGGCGTGGCGCGTCTACGCAGCACCGATGCGATCGCCGGCAGCACGGCGACGATGGACTCGTTGTTCGCCAGGACCGTCGCGGGACTCGTCGGTGCGCCAGACCCGCTGCCGCGAGACGACGCGTTGCTCGCCGCGTCCGTCATGTGTTCGACGACACCCGCGCAGGTCCTCGGGCGCGATGACATCGGTCTGCTGGCCCCCGGACGCCGCGGCGATCTCGTCGTTCTGGGCGAAGAACTGCAGGTGCAGCATGTGACTGGAATTGACATCAACGCCGCGTCGAGTGCCACACGAGGTGGTTGCGCGTCGTAGGGTGATGGGCGAGCCTGCTCGGAACCGCCAGCGGGCGACACGACATCTTCGGAGGGGACCTGCCGATGACTGCCAAGAAGACCCTGATCAAGCGCCTCGAGGACGAGGTCAAGCGCCTCACCAATGAGGTCATGGCTCTGCGCGATCTCGTGATCGCCTTCTCGCCGCTCGCCAAGAAGGACGAGCCGGGCGCCGAGATCGTCGCAGCGGTGACGAAGTCGGCCCCCGCTAAGAAGGGGGAGGCCGCCAAGAAGGGAGACGCAGCCAAGAAGGCTGCGGCTCCGAAGAAGGCGGAACCAGCCAACAAGGCCGAACCAACCACGAAGGCCGCGGCTCCCAAGAAGACGGCGGCGCCGAAACCGGCCGCTGCCAAGCCTGCCGCCACGAAGGCTGCTGCCAAGCCCGCCGCCACGAAGGCTGCTGCTCCCGCAAAGAAGGCCACGCCCGCCAAGGCTGCTGCTCCAGCGAAGACTCCGGCTCCGGCCAAGCCTGCTGCCGCCAAGCCCGCTCCGGCCAAGACCGAAGCCTCCAAGCCTGGTGCACCCAAGACCGGAGCACCCAAGACCGAAGCACCCAAGCCTGCTGCACCCAAGACCGAAGCGGCGAAGAAGACTGAGCCCGCCAAGCCCGTTGCGCCGGCTGCTAAGACTCCGGCTTCGGCGAAGCCTGCCGCGAAGACTGTCGCGCAGCTCAAGGCCGAGGCGAAGGCCAAGGGCGTCAAGGGCTATTCGACGATGAACAAGGCAGAGTTGATCGCCGCCTTGAAGTGAATCGGCGGTGATGTGAGTCGGCGTTGAAGTGAATCCGGGCCTTCCCTGACCTACCATCGACTCAGGTCAGATATGCATCGAACTGAATAGGAGCCCGGAGTGTCTCAGGTGGTCAAGGGAGTCGTCTCCCGAACCAAGAACGCGCCGACCGAACTCGTCGATGTCGTGATCCCCGATCCGGGGGCGCACGACGTGGTCGTCAAAGTGCAGACGTGCGGCGTCTGCCACACCGATCTCGCGTACGCGAGCGGTGGAATCAACGATGAGTATCCGTTCCTGCTGGGGCACGAAGCCGCAGGTGTCGTCGAATCCGTCGGCGACGCCGTATCGCATGTCGCAGTCGGCGACTTCGTCGTCTTGAACTGGCGTGCCGTCTGCGGCGAGTGCCGGGCCTGCCGCAAGGGCAAGCCCTGGTACTGCTTCGACACGCATAACGCGAGCGTGCCGATGACTCTCACTGACGGCACGGAGCTGACGCCCGCGCTCGGCATCGGTGCGTTCGCCGAGAAGACGCTGGTCCATGAGGGGCAGTGCACCAAGGTGGACCCGTCGGCCGACCCGGCCGTGGCCTGCCTGTTGGGTTGCGGCGTCATGGCCGGTCTCGGTGCCGCGATGAATACCGGGCAGGTGTCGCGCGGTGACTCGGTCGCTGTCATCGGCTGCGGAGGCGTCGGCGACGCTGCCATCGCGGGCGCTCGCCTCGCCGGCGCGACGACGATCATCGCCGTCGACCGTGATCCAGGCAAGTTTGCGTGGGCCACCGAACTCGGCGCGACGCATACTATCGACGCGTCGAAGACCGAGGACGTCGCCGAAGCCGTCAAGGAGCTCACTGACGGCAACGGCGCGGACGTCGTGATCGACGCCGTCGGCCGTCCGGAGACGTATCAGACCGCGTTCTATTCTCGCGATCTCGCCGGGGTCGTCGTCCTCGTCGGTGTTCCGACTCCGGAGATGCGTTTGGAGATGCCGCTCGTCGACTTCTTCAGCCACGGCGGTGCGTTGAAGTCGTCGTGGTACGGCGACTGTCTGCCCGAACGCGATTTCCCGATGCTCGTCGACCTGCACCTGCAGGGACGTCTGCCGTTGGAGAAGTTCGTCTCCGAGCGGATCGGCATCGACGGCGTCAACGAGGCGTTCGAGTCGATGGAGGCCGGCAAGGTGCTGCGATCGGTGGTGGAGCTGTGACGCTGCGCATCGATCGAGTTGTCACCTCCGGCACCTTCTCGCTGGACGGCGGCACGTGGGACGTCGACAACAACATCTGGGTGGTCGGCGACGACGCCGAAGCCGTGATCATCGACGCTGCGCATGACGCGGCGCCGATCCTCGCCGCCGTCGACGGCCGCAAGGTGGTCGCGATCGTGCTGACACACGCGCACAACGACCACATCGGGGTCGCGCCGGAGCTCGCGGAGGCCACCGGTGCCCCGATCCTGTTGCATCCCGCCGACGAGATGCTGTGGGAGCAGACCCACCCGGGGGTGCCGCATGGTGAACTCTTCGACGGTCAGGTCGTCGAGGTCGGCGGCGATCGGCTTGAAGTGATCAACACGCCGGGCCATTCGCCCGGATCGTGCGTGCTCTGGTCGCCGTCGGCCAAGGTGCTGTTCTCCGGCGACACCCTGTTCCAGGGCGGCCCGGGCGCAACCGGCCGGTCGTACTCGAGTTTCGACGACATCATCGCGTCGATCCGGGACCGCATCCTGGTACTCGATGACGACACTCGGGTCTGCACCGGGCACGGTGACGAGACGACGGTCGGTGCCGAAGCTGGCGATCTTGACGAGTGGATCCGGCGAGGTCAGTGACCTTTCGCCGCTAGCTGCTGGTCGAGGCGTCTCAGTACGCTTGCCGCACGGCGTCGACGGGCACGATGTCGACGCCGAGCGGCATCAGCGAGATCGGCACCATCTTGAAGCTCGCGATGCCGAGCGGGATGCCGATGATCGTGATGCACATGGCGATGCCGGTGGTGATGTGTCCTATCGCGAGCCAGAGGCCGGCGAAGATGATCCAGATGATGTTGCCGATGAGTGATCCGGCGCCCGCATCACGTCTGGGGACCGTGGTCCGCCCGAACGGCCACAGTGCGTAGGCGGCGATGCGGAACGACGCGATCCCGAACGGGATGGTGATGATCAGGATGCAGCAGATGACGCCTGCGACGAGATAGCCAATGGCCATCCACAGTCCGCAGAGGAGGAGCCAGATCACGTTCAGCAGCGTTCGCATACGGTAATCATCCACCATCGTGGGCGGTATGGGCGGCGAAGACGGGTCGCAGACCCCGAAGCCATAGCTTGCATGCAAGATTGCATGCAAGCTACCGTCGGTGCCGTGGAATCGAAGACCGAGGTCGCGGCCGAACGTGCGTATGTGACGACGAAGAACGGCATCATCAGCGGAGCTCTGCCCGGCGGATCGCTGCTCAGCGAAGTCGCGGTGAGCGCCGACCTGGGACTCAGCCGCACGCCGGTGCATGAGGCGTTCCTCCGGCTTGCCGCCGAGCAACTCCTCGATCTGCAGCCGAGGCGCGGAGCAGTCGTCCGACCGGTGACACCGTCCGAGGCCGCGGACGTTCTCGCCATGCGACACGCGATCGAAGCGGCGTCGGCCGCGCAGCTGTTCGGCAAGGGTGGGCCCGACGACGCGGTGCGAGCCGAGATCGACGAGAACCTCGCGCGCCAGCGCGACTTCGTGGCGGTCGAGGACGTCGACGGGTTCGTCGATGTCGACGACGAGTTCCACCTTCTCGTGGTGCGCGCGTCGGGCAACCCGATCGCCGAGCACTTCTACGAGCAGCTGCGTGCACGCCAACAGCGGCTGCGGAATCTGCTGCTGCGGATCGACCCGGCCAACCTTCGGTCCTCACTCGTCGACCACGAAGAGCTGGCGGCGTGTCTGCGTGACGGTGACACCGACCGCTATTCGGCGCTGCTGCAGGCTCATTTCGATCTGTACCAGGGCGCGCTGTGACGACCGAGGCGCAGGTCAGTGCTGCGTCGGACACGGCGGCGAGGGCGTTCCCGCGCGATTGGATGCTCGTGTTCGGCGCGCTGTTCGTGTGCGCGTGGTCGGGCAACCAGTTCAGCCCGCTGCTCGTCATGTACCGGGAACAGGACCACTTCTCGGCGTCGACGGTCACCGCATTCCTCGGCATCTACGTCGTCGGGCTGGTACCCGCGCTCATCGTGTCGGGCAGCATCGCCGACCGTGTGGGACGTCGCGCGCCGATGCTGGTCGCCGTCATCGCCGGCCTGATCGGCAGCGTCCTCCTCGCGAGCGAGGGACTGGGGCTGTGGACGATCTTCCTAGGCCGAATGTTCTCCGGTGTCGCAGTCGGCACGGCGACAGCGGTCGGCACCACGTGGCTCAAAGAACTGTCGCGTCGGCCGTTCGATCCTGCCGCCGACGCGTCGTCGGGCGCACGCCGCGCGTCGCTCGCGTTCACTCTCGGTTCCGCACTGGGCGCGCTCGTCGCGGGCTGCATCGCTCAGTGGGGGCCGTGGACGCACTCGCTGCCGTTCCTGTTGCACATTGTTGTCACGGTTCCGTTCCTGTGGCTGATCCGCCGACCCGTCGAGACCGCGCCCGCGCTCGACGACGATGTGCGTGATCGAGGCGGATTCCTCGTGTCGTCGGCCCGGCACCGTCGTTTCGTGCGCGTCGTGATGATCTGCTGCCCATGGCTGTTCATCGCGTGCGGTCTGTCGTACGGCTACCAGCCGGTGCTCCTCGCCGACGCGGCCGGAGGGCTGGGGCTCGCGTACGGGACGCTGCTCAGCGTCATCGCATTGGGTACCAGCGCCGCCGTTCAGCCGCTCGCCAAACGCATCGACTCGGAGTCGAGCGCACGCGGACTGCTCGTCTCGCTGGCGATCCTCGTGGTCGGCATCGGGGTGATGATCGCGGCCGTCACCACCGACAGCCTGCTGGTCGGCGTTGTCGCCAGCATCGTGTTCGGCGTCGGGTTCGGAATCGGACTCACATCCGGTCTGATGGAGGTCCAGCGGATCGCACCGCCGACCGAACTGGCGCGCCTGACCGGCATCTTCTACGCCGTCGCCTACATCGGTTTCGCGATGCCGACTCTCCTGGCCGCGCTGACCCCGCCGTTCACTACCCTCGAACTGCTGATCGCGTTGGCCGTGCTGCTCGGCGTCTCGCTCGGCGCCATCGGGTACGCCTCCGAGAAGCATTTGCCCCGGAGGCACCTACCAGATAGCTGATTCGCGAGGACACGAATAGTGTTGCGGACATGAGTACGGCACGCCGCGCAGCATGGTCGATCGCCGCGACCGTCGTGTTGACGATCCGGTTGATCGCCACGATCGCGACCGTCGGAACCGTGCTCGTCTGGCTGGTCGCCGCCGTCCGCGACGGTCTTCTCAACGGTTGGCTGTGGTGGGCGGTCGGCTCGGCGGGCACGCTGATCGTCGCCACCTACCTCTACAGTCACCTGCGCGTCCGCTACCCGAGTACCAGCGATCGCTGGGAGGAATAGCGTCGCGAATCGGCGATCTCGTTTCCGCGAATCGGCAGACTCGATGCCGCGAATCGGCAGACTGGGCGTGGTATGGCCTCATGTCCGCCCTTCTGAACAGGCACGTCGAACCGATCGTCGGCGACTTCGTACGACACTTTCCTGCCATCGTGATCGAGGGTGCGCGGCAGGTCGGAAAGAGTACGTTGGCCGCGCGCGTGGCACAGTCGGACGCGCTCACGATGAATCTCGACTATGAACAGGTGCGGGCGGCGGCAGAAGCTGATCCGGCCGGATTCCTCGCGCAGGCGGGGAACCGGCAGATGGTGATCGATGAGATCCAGCGGATGCCATCACTCACCTTGGCGATCAAGGCTGCAATCGACGCCGACCGACGTCCGGGCAAGTTCATCCTCACCGGCTCGTCCAGCCCGCTCCGGGTGAAAGGCCTGGCGGACAGTCTGGCCGGCCGTGCCGTGCGACTCAACCTCTACGGGCTCAGCCAAGGCGAGATGGCGGGCCGGTCAGACGACTTCGCCTGCGCGGTGCGCGGACATGCGTGCCTCGCATCAGACTTCTCGACGTCGGTGGGGCGCGACGACTACGTGAGTCGCCTCGGAACAGGAGCCTATCCGGAGATGCGGACTATACCGCAGCGCATGCGCGGCCCCTGGATCGACGGATATGTGCAGGGCGTCGTCGGCCGAGATATGCGTGAGCTCAACAGGCTGCTCGACCCGGATCGCGTCATGTCGATGCTCCGTGTGCTCGCCGGCCGACCGTCGGCAGAACTAGTCAAGGCGAAGCTCGCCGACGAGACCTCGATTCCGGCACGGACGGTAACGTCGTACGTCGACCTTCTGCACGACGTCGGGTTTGCGGCGAGTATCCCATCGTGGACACCGAATCTGGCGAAACGGGAGGTCGGTCGGCCGAAGACCTTCGTCGTCGACTCGGCGATGGCGATGCGCCTGGCGAGGGTAACGGCCGACCAACTGTCTCGTCTCGAGTACGGCGAAGCGTTCGGCGGGTTCCTTGAATCGTTCGTCGCCACTGAACTGCTTCGTCAGCGGACGTGGTCGGACCGGAGTTTCGATCTGTTCCACTACCGTGATCGGGACGGCACAGAAGTTGATCTCATCCTGGAGTTCGACGACGGCAGCGTCGTCGGTGTCGAGGTGAAGGCCGCGGCGTCGTACAACGCTCGGCAATTCCGCGGACTCGAGAAGCTGCGGGACGAGTTGGGTGACAGATTCGTCGCCGGAATCGTGCTGGGAACGGCGCAGACCGGCTACCGGTACTCCCCGAAACTCTATGGACTGCCGATCGCGAGCCTCTGGGAGTTCACCCCATAGCGGTCAAGCCGTATCGCGCGCCGCTCCTTCTCGCCCGCCGCCATAATCGTGATGAGCCCGCCGACCGAGTACACCCGCGGCCGCCAAGCGCGGCGCGACCCCCACCGAGATGAGGATCCCGCCGACAGCTTGGACGACGCCGTTGGCGCGGCACCTACCCGGCTCGCACCCTTCGTTCGATGTCGGCTCCGAGGTCGGCGTCGACATTCCGCCAGTACTCGAATGCCCGCGCCAGCACCGGCTCGCTGACACCGTCGAGGAGATGTCCGGCGACGTTGCCCGCCAACCGATCCCGTGCGGCGTCGTCGAGCACGTCGCGAACGAGCGTGCCGGGCTGCCCCCAGTCGTCGTCTTCCGGGTGATCGACGTACGCGCTGCGGACGATGTCGCCGTCGGCCGCCCACTGTGGCTCCGCCTGCCCGGAGTACGTGGCCGCGGGGCCGCCCTTCGAGTTCGGGGCGTACACCGGATCGCTCACCGGATCGATGCGCATCGCACCGTCCTTCGAGTAGCTGCGGACCTCGTTGTGCGGCCGGTTGACCGGTATCTGCTTGTAATTGGCTCCGAGCCGAGCCCGGTGGGCGTCCGAGTACGCGAACACGCGGCCGAGCAGCATCCGGTCCGGGCTGAAACCGATTCCCGGAACGACATTGCTGGGCTCGAACGCGGCCTGCTCGATCTGGGCGTGGTTGTCGGTCGGGTTGGTGTGCAAGGTCATCTTGCCGACCTCGTGGAGCGGGTAATCCGAGTGCGGCCACACCTTGGTGAGATCGAATGGATTGAACCGGTACGCCGTCGCGTCATCGAACGGCATCAACTGGACTTTGAGCGTCCAGCTGGGGTTCTCGCCCTTCGCGATCGAATCGAAAAGATCCCTGGTGTGGTAATCGGTGTCGGCGCCTGCGAGCCGATCCGCCTCGTCCTGTGTCAGATACTCGACGCCCTGATCGGTGATGAAGTGGTACTTGACCCAGTGCTTGACGCCTTCGGCGTTGACCCACATGTAGGCGTGCGAGCTGTAGCCGTTCATGTGTCGCCACGTCCGCGGGATGCCGCGGTCGCCCATCAGCCAGGTGACCTGGTGCGCCGATTCGGGGGAGAGCGTCCAGAAGTCCCACTGCATGTCGTGGTCGCGCAGGTTGTTGTCTGCGCGCCGTTTCTGCGAGCGGATGAAGTGCTGGAACTTCATCGGGTCCTTGATGAAGAAGACGGGCGTGTTGTTGCCGACCATGTCGTACACGCCTTCGTCGGTGTAGAACTTCAACGCGAACCCGCGGGGATCACGCCACGTGTCGGGGCTGCCTCGCTCGCCGGCGACCGTGGAGAAGCGCGCCACCATCTCGGTCTTCGCGCCCGGCTGGAACAGCGATGCGCACGTGTACGCGGATACGTCGCTCGTCGTCTCGAAAGTGCCGAAGGCTCCGCTGCCCTTGGCGTGGGGCTGACGTTCGGCGACGCGTTCGCGGTTGAACTGCGCCATCTGCTCGATCAGATAGTGGTCGTGCAGGACGATGGGGCCAGCAGCGCCCGCAGTGAGTGAATGCTCGTCGCTGCCTGCCGGAGCGCCGGAGTCCGTGGTCGTGTAATTCTTGTCCTCGGTCATGCTCGTCCTCCTAGGGAGGTAGGCGTTGGGCTGTACAAGGCCCGTGACCGGGGCACGGGCCCACCACCGAGGTTAACCGCTGGGGCCGAATACTTCCCGTCGTTCGCGCAAGCATCCGCCGTCGAGGACGCTCCCGAACTCGCCGGTCGAACCCCGGCCCGCGCCTGTCACGCCTTCGCCCGCAACTCCCGCTTCAGCAGCTTGCCGCTCTGGTTGCGCGGCAGTTCGTCGACGAACATCACCGACTTGGGCACCTTGAACGGCGCGATCCGTTCCTTCACGAACGCGATCAGCTCGTCCTCGGTGGCCGTCTGGCCGTCTTTGACCACGACCACGGCGGTCACCGCTTCGATCCACTTCTCGTCCGGTGTGCCGATCACCGCGACCTCGGCTACCGCCGGGTGCAGGTAGACGGCGTCCTCGACCTCCCGGGAGGCGACGAGGACCCCACCGGTGTTGATGACGTCCTTGATGCGGTCGACGACGGTGATGTAGCCCCGATCATCGCTGGTCACGAGGTCGCCAGAATGGAACCAGCCGTCGGTGAACGCCTCCTCGGTGGCCTCCGGCTTGTTCCAGTAGCCGTTGCACAACTGCGGCGAGCGATAGCAGACCTCGCCCTGCTCGCCGAGCGGCACATCGTTTCCGTCGCCGTCGACGATCCGGGTCTCGACGAAGAACACTGGACGGCCGCACGACGCGGGTCGGTCGGCGTGCTCCTCGGGCCGCAGAATGGTGGCCAGCGGCCCGATCTCCGACTGTCCGAAACAGTTGTAGAAACCGATGTCCGGGTACCGTTCGCGCAGCCGGTTGAGCACGGTCACCGGCATGATCGATGCGCCGTACTGCGCCTTCGTCAACGAACTCAGGTCGCGCGAATCGAGCTCGGGGCTGTTCGCGAGCGGCACCCACACCGTCGGTGCGAGGAACAGGGATCCGATCCGCCGCTCCTCCACCAGGCGCAGAATCTCACCGACGTCCGGCTTCTCGATCAGCGAGATCGTCGCGCCGATCGACAGGTACGGGAGAGCGAACACGTGCATACCTGCCGAGTGGTACAGCGGCATCGCGATCAGCGGTGCGTCGTCGGCCGTGAAGTCGAGGCCGAGCAGGGACGACACGTACTCGTGAACGAGCGCCTGATGGGGCATCATCGCGCCCTTCGGCGCGGACGTGGTGCCCGAGGTGTACAGCAACTGGGCGAGATCGGTCGGAGCCACGTCGACGTTCACGTCTGGGACGGGCCCGTCCGATGCGGTCGCGAGGAGACTGTCGTCGGCGTCGCGCAGGGCGATCACCGGCAGATCGCCCACGACCTCGTCGAGGGTCGTCCGCAACAACGGATCGACGAGCACTACCGACGCCCCCGAATCCTCGAGGAGATAGCGTAGTTCGCCCGCCTTGAGCGCGAAGTTGATCGGCACGTGCACGAGGCCCGCGCGGACGGCGCCGAGGAAACCGATGAGGTAGGCGTCGGAGTTCACACCGAACGCGGCGATCCGCGCCCCGGCCTTCACGTCGAGGGCGAGCAGCCGACCGGCCGCCCGCGTCACCGCGTCATCTAGTGCTCGGTAGGTCCAGTCGCGGTCGGCGAACCGGAGCGCGACGGCGTCGGGGGTGCGCGAGGCAGACCGGCGCAGCAGGGAATCGATGGTGTTCACTCGGACGTCCACGTTTGTCACGGTACGGTTCGGCCTTCCGGTTCGGGCGGTATTGGAGCGCCTCACCCCGCTCGCTGGTCGAGCGAACCGGGCGAGGCGCGACCGGCGGCTGTCAGTCCATCGTCGGGATGGAGAACTCGGCGCCGTCCTTAATGCCGGACGGCCACCGCTGGGTG
The DNA here is from genome assembly GCF_021738805.1 of Gordonia liuliyuniae. Lineage (NCBI taxonomy): Bacteria > Bacillati > Actinomycetota > Actinomycetes > Mycobacteriales > Gordoniaceae > Gordonia > Gordonia liuliyuniae. Next base: position 440,501 of record NZ_JAKKOR010000001.1, read on the forward strand.
ACCGTCTTGGTTTTCGTGTAGAACATGATCGACGCCGGTCCGTGCTGGTTCAGGTCGCCGAATCCGGACCGCTTCCAGCCGCCGAACGTGTGGTAGGCGACGGGCACCGGGATCGGCACGTTGACGCCGACCATGCCGACCTCGACGCGTGAGGTGAAGTCGCGGGCGGCGTCGCCGTCCCGGGTGAAGATCGAGACGCCGTTCCCGTACTCGTGGTCAGTCGGCAGGGCGAGCGCCTCCTCGTAGTCCTTGGCGCGCACGATCGTCAGCACCGGTCCGAAGATCTCGTCGGTGTAGATGGACATGTCCTTGGTGACGTGATCGAACAGGGTCGGGCCGACGAAGTAGCCGTTCGTCAGGTCCTCGCCCTCGAAGGTCGCGTCGTCGCTGGTGCGTTCGCGACCGTCGACGACGAGCTCAGCGCCCGCTGCGACGCCCTGTCCGATGTAGTCGATGACCTTGTCGCGCGCGGCACCGGTGACGAGCGGACCGTAATCGGCCTTCGGGTCGAGCGAGTGGCCGACGCGGAGCGCCTTCACTTTGTCGACGAGCTTGGCGCGCAACGCTTCCGCCGTCTCCTCGCCGACCGGGACAGCAACCGAGATCGCCATACAGCGTTCGCCCGCGGCACCATAGCCCGCGCCGATCAAAGCATCGGCCGCCTGGTCGAGGTCCGCGTCGGGGAGGATGATCATGTGGTTCTTCGCGCCGCCGAAACACTGCGAACGCTTGCCGTGGGCCGCGGCGGTCTCGTAGATGTACTGCGCGATGTCGCTGCTGCCGACGAAACCGAGCGCCTTCACGTCCGGGTGAGTCAGCAGAGCGTCGACGGACTCCTTGTCGCCGTTGACAACCTGGAAGACGCCGTCCGGCAGACCGGCTTCGGAGAACAGTTCGGCCAGACGCAGAGTGACGGACGGGTCGCGCTCGGACGGCTTCAGGATGAAGGCGTTACCGCACGCGAGAGCCGGGCCGGCCTTCCACAGCGGGATCATCGCCGGGAAGTTGAACGGGGTGATGCCCGCGACGACGCCGAGCGGCTGACGCATGGAATAGACGTCGATGCCCGGGCCGGCGCCCTCGGTGTAGTCGCCCTTGATCAGATGCGGAATACCGGTGGAGAACTCGATGACCTCGATACCGCGCTGCACATCGCCCTTCGCGTCCTCAAAGGTCTTGCCGTGCTCCATCGACAGCGCCGTCGCCAGCTCGTCCATGTTCTCGTTGACCAGGGCGGTGAAGCGCATCAGGACGCGGGCGCGGCGCTGCGGGTTCCACGACGCCCACTCCTTCTGAGCTTCCGCGGCGATGGCGACGGCGGCGGCCACCTCGTCGGTCGACGCGAGTGCGACCTGCGCCTGCACCGTGCCCAGGCTCGGGTTCAGCACGTTCGCGGTACGGCCCGACGCAGCGGCGTCACCGATGCTGACGGTGCGCTTGCCTGCGATGTAGTGGGGGATGACGTCGGTCATGGTGGTGCTCCTTTGGGTGGATCTCGAATCCGCTCGATTCAGCGGGGCGGTCAGCGGTGAGTGAAGGTCGGCTTGCGTTTTTCGACGAACGCGGCCATGCCCTCGGTCTGGTCGTCGGTGGCGAACGTCGAATAGAACAACGAACGCTCGGTGCGGACGCCTTCGGTGAGGCCGGACTCGAAGGCGCGGTTCACGGCCTCCTTGGCGAGCGAAGCGGCGATCGATGACTTGCCGGCGATCTCGGCGGCCACCTCCAGGGCAGTGCTCAACGTCTGTTCGGCGGGCACCACGCGGGAGACGAGTCCGAGGCGTTCGGCCTCGTCGACCTTCATCTGACGGCCGGTGAGGATGAGGTCCATCGCCTTGGCCTTGCCGACGGCGCGGGTGAGGCGCTGCGAACCGCCGATGCCTGGGATGACACCGAGGGTGATCTCTGGTTGACCGAACTTGGCGGTGTCACCCGCGATGATGAGGTCGCACAGCATCGCCAGTTCGCAGCCTCCGCCGAGCGCGAAGCCGTTGACCGCAGCGATCGTCGGGGTGCTCAATCCGGCAAGCCGGTCCCAGTCGCCGAAGAATCGCTCGGACTGTACATCGCTGAACGACTTCTCGGACATCTCCTTGATGTCCGCGCCCGCCGCGAAGGCGCGGTCGGAACCGGTGATGACGATGGCGCCCACCGCCTGATCGGCATCGAGAGCGGTCGCGGCATCGACGACTTCGGTCATCAACTGCGTGTTGAGGGCGTTGAGTGCCTTCGGGCGGTCGAGCGTGATGACGCCGACCCGGCCCTCGGTGCGGACCTGGATTGTCTCGTACTTGAGTGTGTCGGCCATATACGTCTCCTTAATGCCTGTCCCCGGATGTCTGTGCCCGGATGTTTCGTGCGCGGATGTCTTGTGGGTCTAGAGCCTCAGTTCGAGATGATCCGGCAACGGGGCGAGGAATGCATCCGCATCGGCGGGACCCGGCTGCCATTTCGGCTTGCGGTCCTTGTCGATCACCTGGGCGCGGATGCCTTCGGCCAGGTCGGGATGCTGCAGGCACCGCAGCGACGATCGGTATTCGCGGACGAGCGAGTCCCGCAGCGACGCGTCGCCCGCTGCGGCACGGAGTGCGGCGAGGGTCGCTGCCAGTGCTGCGGGCGACTTGCCTTCGACGGCCTCAGCCGTCGCGAAACTCTCCGGGGTGGCGGTAGCGACGCAGTTCTCCACGATCTGCGCGACGGTGTCGGCGGCGAACGCCTTCGCGATCCACTCGCGGCCCGCCGCGACCTTCGACTCGGGCGGGGTCTGCGCGAACTCGGCGAGGACGTCGTCGAGCGGCCGCTCGACGAGGGCGTCGACGAACGCGTCGAGACGATCCGCGGCCACGAAATGGTCGGCGAGGCCGAGCGCGATCACATCGCCTCCGCGCAGATGCGTCGTGGTCAGCGCGGCGTACGTGCCGAGTTCGTCGTCGACGTGCGACAGCAGCCAGGTGCCGCCGACGTCGGGCACCAGCCCGATGCCGACCTCCGGCATCGCGAGGCGGGTGCGATCGGTGACGATGCGGGTGTTCGCGTGTCCGGAGACTCCGACGCCGCCGCCCATGACGATGCCGTCCATGAGCGCGACGTACGGCTTCGGGTAGTCACCGATGCGTGCGTTCATCAGGTACTCGTCGCGCCAGAACGCGGCAGACGCCGAGGCCGCCGCGGCTTCGTCGCCCGCTCCGGTCAGGGCCTTCGCATCTGTGTGGATCGCGACGATGTCGCCACCCGCGCACAGACCTCGGTCGCCTGCACCGCGCACCACGACGGCGTCGATGGCCGGGTCATCGGCCCAGGCGATGAGCGCTGAGTCCATCAGCCGCACCATCTGGTGGTCGAGCGCGTTGATCGACCGGGGCCGGTTCAACGTGATCACACCGATGCGCCCGGTGACCGTTGTGACGACGGCGGGTGCGTCGGCGGGTGTCGAATCGGGAGCAGCGGGCATCGTGGGTGTTCTCCTTATCGATCGAGTCCGGCGTGAATCGAAATCCGCCGAACTCGAGTCAGCGGGTGTCCGTCGCCACTCATCCTGAGGTTGAACCGGATGTGCGTCAACGCACAATCGCGCACCGGCGGGGTGCAGAACTGCCAGCCTGGACAGGTGTGGAGATTACAATCGTGCAATGCCGGACAGTATTGATGCGCGAAGCGTGCGGGCCGACGACCTCCGCTACCTGTTGGCCGTCGCGCGGGCGGGGAGCCGCGCGGTCGCGGCGACGGATCTCGGCGTCGATTCGAGCACGGTGACCCGCCGGATTCGGGCGCTGGAGAAGGCCCTCGGCGTGCGCCTGGTGGAGCAGGGGGTCGACGGCTGGGAGTTGACCGAGGTAGGGCGCGACGTCGCCGAGGGGGCGGCGCCGATCGAGGCGGCCGTCGAGCGGACGATCGATGCCGTGGCGGGTGCCAGGGCGAACTCGTTGCGAGGCAACGTGCGGATCACCGCTCCGGATGCCTTCGGCGCCTACTTCGTCGCTCCGGCGATGGCGCGTCTGCGCAACGAAAACCCCGATTTGACTGTCGAAGTGCTTACCGCCACAAGGCAACTCAACTTGCAGCAGTCGGGTTTCGACGTTGCGATCGCCGTGGGCGTCCCGATGAGCGGCAAACTGGTGACCGCGCCGCTCGCCGAGTACGCGCTCGGCCTGTACGCGACCGACGAATACTTCCAGACGCGCCCGGTCCCACAGACGGCCGCGGACCTCACTGCGCACTCGCTGATCTGGTACGTCGAATCTCTGCTGCAGGTCGGCGACCTCGACCTGACGCACCACTTGCCCGCACTGACGTCTCGCCTGATGTCGACGAATGTGTTCGCGCAGGTGGAGGCGACGCGCGCCGGCGGCGGGATCGGCCTGCTGCCGGCATTCGTCGCGATGCGACACCCGGAGTTGAAGCGCGTCCTGGGCGATGCCGTCGAGATCCGGATGGACTTCTCGTTCGCGGCCCGACGCGAACGCCTGTCCAGCCCGACGGTCCAGGCGATCCACGCCGCTCTGCGCGCCGAAGTGGACGCGCGGGTGGGGGAACTGCTCCCATAGCCCGCCCGCCGTGCTGCGACAGCAACGCTGAGGCTGCGAGGACCCCCGGTCAGCCGAGGTGCTGGTCGATGAAGTCCTTAGCCTCGCGGACGGCTTTGCGCGACTCGGGGGTGAAGTAGGGGAACATCTGGAACACATGGCCCTGGTCGGGCCACGCCTGCAACGTCGACGTTCCGCCCGCGGCCAGGATGTTCCGATGAATGGTGCGGGCGTCGTCGGCCATGACCTCGCGGGCGCCGTACTGGATCAGGGTGTCGGGCAGATCCATGTCGGGTGTCAATGCGATCCGCATCCGCGGGTCGTCTCCAGTCGCGTCGCCGCGGTACATGCCCATCAGAAGTTGCGCGCTCGCTGCATGGATGTGGGGGTCGTGCACACCGGTGCGCTCCAGTGCACGAGCGACGTCGAACACCGGATCGTAGAGCGGGGAGAACAGCACCATCGCCTTCGGTTGCGGGACGCCGTCGGTGTGGTTCGCGGCCAGCAGGTCTTGCGCCAGATGTCCGCCGGCGGAATCGCCGCCGACGATGATCTGGTCGCCCGAGAACCCCTGGTCGAGTAGCCACCGGTAGCCGCGGATCGCGTCGTCGCCGCCCGCCGGGAACTGGTACTCGGGTCCGAGTCGGTAGTCGAGACTGAACGCGCCGATCCCGGCTCGGCGGACCAGCCGGGCGACGAGTCCGCGGTGCGTCCGCGGCGAGCAGATGAGGTAGCCGCTGCCGTGAAGGTAGTAGAGGATGGACCGTCCGCTCGACGGGGAGGGGAGGCCGCCGCCGAACCGGTCGGCCTCGTGCGTCCACTCGCCGCGGACCTGCCCGCCGTCGACATACCGCTTGACCGTCGTGATCTTGGTTCCACGTGGAACAGGGCTGATCGTCGACAGCGATCGGTTGAGCGCGGGGCGAATCAGCGGGAGGGCAGCCGGGCCGACCCCCGGGACGCGGCTCATGACGCCCATCAGTGGGCGGGACGCCCGCCAGACGTACGCGTTGAGCGTGCGGGCGCGCAGCGAACCGACATCGGCGACGCTGGGCGCAATTTCCGTGTGACTCGCGGTCATAGACGAGACGATACGACGGATCTGCCTCATTACGGGGCTGTTTCCGCCCGATGTCGTGCCAATTTTGCTGAAGAGGCCGCTGACGTGGCAGAATCAGTGTTACTGCACTCGGGCCATGTGTCCGAGTAACCCAGCAAAGACGCTGAATCCCCGGTGATGTGCAGCTCGCATCGATCCGCCCGGGTTCTTCAAGTACAAAACAGTACGCAGCGTCGCGTGCAGGAATGGCAGATTCCATGAAGCACTTGCCGGGGCCCACTGGCCTCTACGATCCGCTCAACGAACATGACGCCTGTGGTGTCGCGTTCGTCGTCGACATGCACGGACGACGCAGCCGCGACATCGTCGAGAAGGCGATCACCGCGCTGGTCAACCTCGAACACCGCGGTGCCGCAGGTGCCGAGCCCAACACCGGCGACGGTGCGGGCATCATGATTCAGGTCCCCGACCGTTTCCTCCGTGAAGCCGTCGCCTTCGACCTGCCTGCCGAAGGCTCGTATGCCACCGGCATCGCCTTCCTGCCGCAGTCCGCACAGGACGTGCGCGACGCCGTCGCGGGTATCGAAGCGATCGTCCGCGAAGAGGGCCTCGACCTGCTGGGCTGGCGTGACGTGCCCGTCGACGAGTCGTCGCTCGGCGCGCTCGCCCGCGACGCGATGCCGACGTTCCGGCAGATCTTCATCGCGCTCGCCGGCACGCAACCGAACGGGGCCGGCCCGGATAACGCAGCCGTGATGGACCTCGAACGCAAGGCGTACGTGGTGCGCAAGCGCGTGCAGAACGAACTCGGTGAGAAGGGCGCGGGTCTCGACGGTCCCGGCCGCGAGACCGCCTACTTCCCGAGCCTGTCCGGCCAGACTTTCGTCTACAAGGGCATGCTGACCACACCGCAGTTGCGCGACTTCTACCTCGACTTGCAGGACGACCGCGTCGAGAGCGCGCTCGGCATGGTCCACTCGCGCTTCTCCACCAACACGTTCCCGTCGTGGCCGCTCGCCCACCCGTTCCGCCGCGTCGCCCACAACGGCGAGATCAACACCGTCACCGGCAACGAGAACTGGATGCGTGCCCGCGAAGCGCTCATCAAGACCGACGCGTTCGGCTCCGCCGTCGGAAGCGGTCTCGACAAGATCTCGCCGATCTGCACGCCGGGCGCGTCCGATACCGCGCGGTTCGACGAAGTCCTCGAACTGCTGCACCTCGGCGGACGCAGCCTGCCGCACTCGGTCCTCATGATGGTCCCCGAAGCGTGGGAGCGCAGCGAGGACATGAAGCCCGAGCACCGCGCGTTCTACGAGTACCACTCGGCGCTCATGGAGGCGTGGGACGGCCCGGCGTCCGTCTGCTTCACCGACGGCACCGTGATCGGCGCGGTCCTCGACCGCAACGGCCTGCGTCCGTCCCGCATCTGGGTCACCAAGGACGGGCTCGTGGTCCTCGGCTCGGAGGTCGGCGTCCTCGACATCGACCCCGCCGACATCGTCACCCGCACCCGTCTGCACCCGGGCAAGATGTTCCTGGTCGACACCGCGCAGGGTCGCATCGTCGCCGACGAGGAGGTCAAGGACTCCCTCGCCGCCGAGCACCCGTACCAGGAGTGGCTCGACGCGAAGCAGGTGAAGCTCGAAGACTTGCCCGCTCCGCCGCACATCCACATGGCGCACGACCGCGTCACCCTCCGCCAGCAGGTGTTCGGGTACACCAACGAAGACCTGAACCTGCTGATCTCGCCGATGGCGGCGACCGGAGCTGAAGCGATCGGCTCGATGGGCACTGACACACCGGTCGCTGTGTTGTCCGCGCGGCCGCGCATGCTGTTCGACTACTTCCAGCAGATGTTCGCACAGGTCACGAACCCGCCGCTCGACGCGATTCGCGAGGAGATCGTCACCAGCATCCGTCACCGCATCGGTGGCGAGCGCGACCTGTTGAACCCGGGCCCCGACTCGGCCAAGCAGATCGTGCTGAGCGCACCGGTCCTCGACAATGGCGACCTCGCCCGACTGACCGACATCGACGGTGACGCGACCGGTTTCCCGTCCGTCCATATCCACGGCCTGTACCCGGTCGCCGAGGGCGGACCCGGACTGCGCAAAGCGCTCGATGACGTTCGGTCCGCGGTGTCGGCGGCCATCGCCGACGGCGCGCGCATCATCGTGCTCTCCGACCGCGAGTCCGACGAGACGCTCGCACCGATCCCGTCGCTGCTGTTGACCTCGGCCGTCCACCACCACCTGGTGCGGGAACGGACCCGGACCCGCGCGAGCATCGTCGTCGAATCCGGTGACGCCCGCGAAGTCCATCACATGGCGCTGCTCGTCGCGTTCGGCGCCAGCGGCATCAACCCCTACATGGCGTTCGAGACCATCGAAGACATGCTGCTGGCCGGCGCGCTCGTCGTGCCCGGCACCGACGACCTCGACCATGACGCCCGCTTCGCGAAGGCCCGTGGCAACTACATCAAGGCCGCCAGCAAGGGCGTGCTCAAAGTGATGAGCAAGATGGGCATCTCGACGGTCCCGTCGTACAACGGTGCCCAGCTGTTCCAGGTGATCGGTGTCGCGCAGGACGTCGTCGACGAGTTCTTCACCGGCCTCAACAGCCAGCTCGACGGCATCGGCCTCGACGAGATCGCAGGCGAGGTGGCCAGCCGCCACGCCGTCGCGTTCACCGACCGGCCCCACGAGCGCGCCTACCGTGAGCTCGAAGTCGGCGGCGAGTACCAGTGGCGCCGCGAAGGCGAATACCACCTGTTCAACCCGGACACCGTGTTCAAGCTGCAGCACGCCACCCGGACCGGTCAGTACAGCGTGTTCAAGGAGTACACCAAGCTCGTCGACGACCAGTCGACGCGCCTGGGCACCCTGCGCGGCCTCTTCGACTTCAAACTCGGCGACCGGGACCCGATCCCGCTCGACAAGGTGGAGCCGGCCAGCGAGATCGTCAAGCGCTTCTCGACGGGCGCGATGAGCTACGGCTCGATCTCCGCGGAAGCACACGAGACCCTCGCCATCGCCATGAATCGGTTGGGCGGACGCTCCAACTCCGGTGAGGGCGGTGAGGATCCGCGGCGCTTCAGCCACGACGAAAACGGCGACTGGCGGCGCAGCGCGATCAAGCAGGTCGCGTCGGGCCGGTTCGGCGTGACCAGCCACTACCTGAGCAACTGCACCGACATCCAGATCAAGATGGCGCAGGGAGCGAAGCCCGGCGAGGGCGGCCAGCTGCCGCCGCACAAGGTGTACCCGTGGGTCGCCGAGGTCCGTGGCTCCACCCCCGGCGTCGGCCTGATCTCGCCGCCGCCGCACCACGACATCTACTCGATCGAAGACCTCGCGCAACTGATCCACGACTTGAAGAACGCGAACCCGCAGGCGCGCGTCCACGTCAAGCTCGTCTCCGAGCTCGGCGTCGGCACCGTCGCCGCCGGTGTGTCGAAGGCGCACGCCGACGTCGTCCTGATCTCCGGACACGACGGCGGCACCGGTGCTAGCCCGCTGACCTCGCTCAAGCACGCGGGAGCACCGTGGGAGATCGGCCTCGCTGAGACCCAGCAGACGCTCCTGCTGAACGGTTTGCGCGACCGCATCGTCGTCCAGGTCGACGGCCAGCTGAAGACCGGTCGCGACGTGATGATCGCCGCCCTGCTCGGCGGCGAGGAGTTCGGTTTCGCGACCGCGCCGCTCGTCGTCTCGGGCTGCGTCATGATGCGCGTCTGCCACCTCGACACCTGCCCGGTGGGTGTCGCCACGCAGAACCCGCTGCTGCGCGAACGGTTCACCGGCAAGCCGGAGTTCGTCGAGAACTTCATGCTGTACATCGCCGAAGAAGTGCGTGAACTATTGGCGCGCCTCGGATTCCGCACATTGAACGAGGCGATCGGCCAGTTCGACGCGCTAGACACAAGCAAGGCGATGGCCCGCTGGAACGGCTCCAAGGCAGGCAACCTCGACCTGTCGCCGATCCTGACGACGCCGGAGTCGCCGTTCATGAACCAGGACCTGTACTGCACCGGCACCCAGGATCACGGACTCGACAAGGCCCTCGACAACGAACTGATCGAGAAGGCGCGCGCCGCCCTCGACTCGGGGACGCGTGTCAACCTGACCAGCCCGATCACCAACGTCAACCGAACCGTCGGCACCATGCTGGGCCACGAGGTCACCAAGGCGTACGGGGCGCAGGGACTGCCCGAGGGCACGATCTCGATCGACTTCACGGGTTCGGCGGGCAACAGCTTCGGCGCGTTCGTCCCGCGCGGCATCACGATGCGGCTTGAAGGCGACGCGAACGACTTCGTCGGCAAGGGGCTGTCGGGCGGAAAGATCGTCGTCCGTCCGCCGCGGACCGCGCCGGCCGAGTTCATCCCGGAGCACAACATCATCGCGGGCAACGTCATCGGCTTCGGCGGCACCGGTGGCAAGATCTTCCTGCGCGGCGTCGCAGGCGAACGTTTCTGTGTCCGGAACTCGGGCGTGGCGGCCGTCGTCGAAGGCGTCGGTGACCACGGATGCGAGTACATGACAGGCGGCAGCGTGATCGTCCTCGGCGAGACCGGGCGCAACTTCGCAGCGGGCATGTCCGGCGGCGTCGCCTACGTCTACGACCCGAACGGCACGTTCGAGGCCAACCTCAATGTCGAGCTCGTCGACCTGGAGGAACTCGACGCCGACGACGTCACCTTCCTGGAGGGCGCGCTGATCGAACACCGTGACGAGACCGGTTCGACGGTGGCCGCGGCCGTCCTCGACGACTGGTCGAGGCAACAGGGACACTTCGCCAAGGTGATGCCCCGTGACTACAAGAAGGTCCTCGCCGCCATCGACGTCGCCGAGCGGACCGGACGAGATGTGAACGACGCGATCATGGAGGCGGCTCGTGGCTGACACCAGAGGTTTTCTCAAGCACACCGAACGTGAGACGCCCACCCGGCGCCCAGTGGACCTGCGACTCATGGATTGGAAAGAGGTCTACAACGACTTCGACAAGTCCACCCTGCAGACGCAGGCGAGCCGCTGCATGGACTGCGGCGTCCCGTTCTGCCACAACGGTTGCCCGCTCGGGAACCTGATCCCCGAATGGAACGACCTCGTCTATCGGGACCGCTGGGATGCGGGCATCGACCGCCTGCACGCGACGAACAACTTCCCGGAGTTCACCGGGCGACTGTGCCCGGCTCCGTGTGAGGCGTCGTGCGTTCTCGGTATCAACCAGCCGGCAGTCACCATCAAGCAGGTCGAGGTGGAGCTGATCGAGAAGGCATGGGACTCCGGCACCGTCGCGCCGATCCTGCCGGACCGCAAGACCGGTAAGAAGGTCGCCGTCGTCGGTTCGGGTCCTGCCGGCCTGTCCGCAGCCCAGCAGTTGACGCGAGCGGGCCACGACGTGACGGTGTTCGAGCGCGCCGACCGGATCGGTGGTCTGATGCGCTACGGCATCCCCGAGTTCAAGATGGAGAAGCGCTTCATCGACCGCCGTCTCGAGCAGATGGAGGCCGAAGGCACCGTCTTCCGTGCGGGCGTCAACGTGGGGGTCGACGTGACCGTGGAACAGTTGCGCGGCGACTACGACGCCGTCGTGTTGGCGAACGGTTCGACGATCGGCCGCGACCTGCCGATCCCCGGCCGTGAACTGAACGGCATCCACCAGGCGATGGAGTTCCTGCCGCAGGCCAACCGGGTGCAGCACGGCGACACCGTCGAGAACCAGATCACCGCGACCGGCAAGAGCGTCGTGATCATCGGCGGCGGCGACACCGGAGCCGACTGCCTCGGCACGTCGCTGCGTCAGGGCGCCAAGCAGGTCCACCAGTTCGAGATCATGCCGAAGCCGCCGATCGAACGCGCCGCGTCGACTCCGTGGCCGACGTACCCGCTCATGTACCGCGTCTCGTCTGCTCACGAAGAGGGCGGCGAACGCGTGTACAGCGTGAACACCGAAGAGTTCGTCGGTGAGAACGGACAGGTCACTGGCCTGAAGGCGCACGAGGTGGCGATGGTGAACGGCCGCTTCGAGAAGGTCGAAGGCAGCGACTTCGAACTCGAAGCCGACCTCGTCCTGTTCGCGATGGGCTTCGTCGGCCCCGAGCGCGGTGACCTGCTCGACGAGTTGGGCGCCACCTACGACGCTCGCGGCAACGTGGCACGTGGCGACGACTTCGAGGCGATCGGCCTGCCCGGCGTGTTCGTCGCGGGTGACGCCGGCCGCGGCCAGTCGCTCATCGTGTGGGCGATCGCCGAAGGCCGTTCCGCGGCAGCGGCGGCCGACCGCTACCTGTCGGGTGCGACGCTGCTCCCAGCACCGATCGTCCCGACGCTGGTCGCCCAACGGTGATGTGCCGCGGGTGAACGGGTTGCGTCGGTCAGCGCCAGCGGCCCAACAACTCGCTGGCCTTCTCAGCGAGCGCGGCCTGTAGGAACGGACCGAAACTGATCCGGCCGACGCCGAGCGGACCGAACGACGCCGGATCGTCGGTGCCGGGCAGTGCGATCGCGTTGACCGGCAGCGGTAGTTCGTCAGTCAGCCTGCGGAGCACGGTGTCGTCGTGGCGTCCGACGGGATAGAGACTGTCGGCGCCTGCTGCGGCGGCCTCGGTCATCCGCGCGATGGCGCGGTCGACGCGGTCGGCGTCGTCGCCGTCCTTGCGCACGAACAGGTCGGTGCGGGCGTTCACGACGACGTGGACTCCCGCGTCGTCGGCTGCGCTGCGGAGAGCACCGACTAGCTCGGCGTGTTCGGTCGACGAGCGCAGGCGGCCGCCCTCGCTGTGGACGGTGTCTTCGATGTTGAGGCCGACGGCTCCCGCGTCGAGGAGCCCGGAGATCAGGCGTTGCGCACTCTGGCCGTACCCCGACTCGATGTCCACCGAGATCGGGACGTCGACGACCGCGGTGATCTGCGCGACGCGGGCCAGCAGATCGTCGAACGACATGCCCTCGTTGTCGGCCTTGCCGATCGAGTCGGAGACCGGGTGGCTGCCGACGGTGAGGGCGGCGAATCCCGCGTCGACGGCGAGTCTCGCCGACCACGCGTCCCACACGGTCGGCAAGACGACGGGATCGCCGGGACGATGGAGCTCGAGGAGCGCGGCGGCGCGGGCGGTCAGTTCCTGAGTGGAGGTCATGACATAGGCCTACCCGGTGAACGGCCGGACGTCGACCGCTACTTGCCCAGTGCGGTCTTCCACGGCACGCGGGAGCCGGTGAGCAGCACCGAACGCCGATAGATGCGTCCGGCGATCCACACGGCGATTCCGGTCACGACTGCCATCACGATGCACGAGCCGAGGACCTCCATCCAGGTGGCGTATCCGGTCGCGACACGCATGGGCACGACGGTCGACGAGAACGGCGGAATCCATGCGAGGATCCGGATCGCCGTCGAATCGGGGGCCCCGATGCCGAAGATCCCGGCGTAGAGGGCGCCCATCGCGAGGATCATCAATGGCCACGACGCGCTGTTGATCTCCTCCTGTCGGGAGACCATCGCGCCGGTCGCCGCGTACAGGGCGGAGAAGAACGCGAAGCCCAGCAGCAGCCAGATCACCGACACGCCGAGCATCGTCGCGGCGACGTCTGGAACGGTCAGCAGTCCGGTGACCTGGGCGGTGATGAGCGCTGCGGCCGCGAAGAGGAGCGTCGACGCCATCTGGACGACGCCGATACCGAGGATCTTGCCCCACAGCAGGTGACCGGGTTTGACGGTGGCGAGGAGGATCTCGACGATCCTCGACACCTTCTCCTCGACGACGCCGACGGCGACGGCCATGCCTCCGCCGAAGATCATCATGAACATCAGGACCGACCCGACGTACGACAGGGCGAGGCGTTCGCCTTGGGCTTCGGCGACCTGCTTCGTGCGCTCCACCGTCACGGCCGCGCCCCGTTGCAGAGTCGCCGGATCCACCCCTGCCTTCGCGAGGGCGCCGTCGACGGCGGCCGCCGAGACGCCGCTCTTGATCGCGGCCTCGATGTCGGTGTCGAGGTCGTCTTCGGAGTAGACGGTGTAGCCGCCCCCGGGCGCGGCGACGATCGCGGCCGTCACCGAACCGTCCGCGGCCGCCGCTCGCGCGTCTGGGGACTCGGAGAACGACAGCGAGACGCCGAGTCGCTCCCCGGTCGCCTTGATGGCGGCGGTCGTGCTGGCGTCGACGCCCTGGACCGCGACCGTCTCCGACTTCGTGTCGTCGCCGTCCACGAACTGCGAGGCGACGATGCAGCCGACGATCGCCACGAGCAGCATGATGATGTTGGTGACGATGAACGACCGCGTCTTGACGCGGGTGACGATCTCGCGCGCGGCGATCAGCCGGACTGACGTCCAGGCCGACGCGGGTTCTGGGGCGCTCATTCGGCGGTCACGACCTCTCGGAACATCTCGGTCAGATCGGGGGTGGCAGACGCGAAGGTGTGGACGGGCCCGGTGGCGAGGGCGGCAGCGAGGATCTGTTGATCGTCGTGGGTGCCGTCCAGGTAGATCGTCGTCGACGAGTCGTAGTCGGCGCGGACCACGCCGCGCAGGCCGTCGGCCCACCCGTGAGGAGCGGCGGGTGCGTCGACTCGGAGCCGGACGCCGCCCCGGGAGCGGAGTTCGTCGACGGTGCCGAGCGCTTGCATCCGGCCCTGTCCGATGATGCCGACACGGTCGCACAGGCGTTGGACGAGGTCGAGTTGGTGGCTGGAGAAGATGACGGGGACGCCGTCGCCCGCCTTCTCGGTGAGTACTTCGCTCATCACGTCGACGGCTACCGGGTCGAGCCCGGAGAACGGTTCGTCGAGCACGAGGACGTCGGGGTCGAAGACGAGCGCCGCGGCGAGCTGGACGCGCTGCTGGTTGCCGAGCGAGAGGTCGGCGACGTTGTCGCCGACCCGGCCGTCGACACCGAGCCTGCGCGTCCAGTACCGGGTGCGCTCAGCCGCGTCGGACGCCGACAGGCCGTGCAGTCGCGCCAGGTAGACGAGTTGGTCGCCGACCTTCATCTTCGGGTAGAGCCCACGTTCTTCGGGCATGTAGCCGATGCGGCGGCGGACATCGGCGTCGATTGGACGGTCGCCGAACGTCACGGTCCCCGCGTCGGCGGCGAGGACGCCGAGAATGATGCGCATGGTGGTCGACTTGCCTGCACCGTTCGACCCGACGAAACCGAAGATCTCGCCCGCGCCGACTTCGAACGTCACATCGTCGAGTGCCTGCAACGAACCGAAGCTCTTGGTGAGTCCGGCGACGGACAGATCTGCGGACGGGCTCTGGGGCATGCCGATCCCTCTCATCGTGGTCTGTTCGACGGACACCACAGTAACCCGACGCCAGCGCAGCTCGCAGGGTTCGTCACCCGTCGCAGCCGATGTGAAATGACCCTCTTCTCAGCGCTCGGGGTAACGATTCGGCGTCGATGCGACGATGATCAGGTGAGACATCAAGTTCGTCTCGGGGAGGGGACCTACCAATGCAGTCCAGCAGTCAGCGTCGTCGTGTGTCGCTCGTGAGTATCGTTCGCCTGTTCGCGGGCCGACGGCGCGCACCGTCCGCACTCGCCGAACAACGTGAGCGTCTGGCCACGACGGCCGAACTCACCGAATTGCGACTCGCACGCTGAGCCCACCGATCTCCACGACGTCGCCGCCCGTCAGTTGACGGCCGCGACGGGTCTCGACTTCGCCGTTCACGGACACCAGTCCGTCGCCGACGACGATCTTCGCGTCGGCGCCCGTCTCGATCAGGTTGGCCAGCTTCAAGAACTGGCCCAAGCGGATGGAATCGTCACGGATCTCGATATCGTCCACGGCATCATTGTCGCACCCGCCCGGGTGTCGCGCGCTCCGTGGTTTCCGCGAGCGAGACGACTGTCACCGGGATGACTGTCACCGAGATGACTGTCACCGGGGGGTTACTCCGCAGTAGGTACAGCGAATAGACTGTGGACATGACCTCGCTCACCTTCACGCCGACCGCAGACCTCGTCGATGAGATCGGCGAAGACGTCCGCAGTTGCGACACCCAGTTCACCCAGTACGGCGGCAACCATGAGTTCGTCGGCGCCGTCACCACGGTCCGCTGCTTTCAGGACAACGCTCTGCTCAAGTCGATTCTCTCCGAGCCGAACGAGGGTGGCGTGCTCGTCATCGACGGCGCCGCGTCGGTCCACACCGCGCTCGTCGGCGACATCATCGCCGAGCTCGGCCGCTCGAACGGCTGGGTCGGGATCATCGCCAACGGAGCGATCCGCGATGCGAAGACCATCGGCGGCATGGCGATCGGCGTGAAGGCGCTCGGTACCAACCCGCGCAAGTCGACCAAAACCGGCGTCGGCGAGCGCGACGTCCCGGTCGAACTCGGCGGCGTCACTTTCGCTCCGGGCGACATCGCCTACTCCGACGACGACGGCATCGTCCTCGTCTCCCGATCCGCCTGAGTCTCCCGACCCGTCTGACCCCTCCAGTCCGCCACTCGCTCCAGGGAGTTTCCATGCCGAAGCCTTCGCCCGCCTACTTCACCCGACTTGCCGCGCTCGCCGCGATCGACGAGCCGCGTCCCACCAAGCCCGTGCTCGAAGCGTTCAGCGGCGCCGAGATGGCGACGATCCCCGTCGCCACCGCCGATGACCTGGAACGCGCCGTCGAGCGCGCACGCACCGCGCAGGCCGACTGGGCGACCCGCACGCCCGCCCAGCGCGCCAAGGTGATCGCCGCGTTCTCCGAACTCGTCCACGGGGCGGCCGAAGAACTGATGGACATCGCGCAGGCCGAGACCGGCAAGGCCCGGATCTACGCGCAGGAAGAGGTCATCGACGTCGCGCTGACCGCCCGCTACTACTCCCAGCAGGGGCCGGGAATGCTCGCCGAACACCACGTGCAGGGCATGCTGCCGGGTGCGACAGATGCTCGCGTCCGGTACCAGCCGAAGGGTGTCGTCGGCGTCATCAGTCCGTGGAACTACCCGCTGACGCTCGCGGTGTCGGACGCGGTCGCCGCCCTGATCGCAGGCAACGCGGTCGTCATCAAGCCGGACAGCAACACCCCGTACTGCGCGCTCGCCCTCGCCGAACTCCTGTACAAGGCCGGACTTCCGCGTGAACTGTTCGCCGTTGTCCCAGGGCCCGGCTCGGTCGTCGGACAGGCGATCGTCGCCTCCACCGACTACGTCATGTTCACCGGTTCGTCCGAGACGGGCGCGACGCTCGCCGCGCAGGCGGGTAAGCGCCTCATCGGGTTCTCCGCCGAACTCGGCGGCAAGAACCCGATGATCGTCACCGAGGGCGTCAACATCGGCGACGCCGTCGCCGGGGCCGCCCGCGCGTGCTTCTCGAACTCGGGCCAGCTGTGCATCTCCATCGAACGCATCTACGTCGAACGGTCCATCGCCGACGAGTTCAGCCGCCGCTTCGGCGAGCACGTGACGAACATGCGACTCTCGTCGGCCTACGACTTCACCGCCGACATGGGGTCGCTCGCCTCTGCGCAGCAGGTCGACACCGTGCAGGCGCACGTTGACGACGCGGTGGCGAAGGGTGCGACGGTGCTCGCAGGCGGACGCAAGCGCGCCGACCTCGGTCCGTTCTTCTTCGAGCCGACCGTGCTCGCCGACGTGACCGACGAGATGACGTGTTTCGGCGACGAGACGTTCGGTCCCGTCGTGTCGATCTACCCGGTCGACGACGTCGACGAGGCCGTCGCGCGCGCCAACGACACCGAGTACGGCCTCAACGCGAGCGTCTTCGCCGGGAGCACCGCGCAGGCGCAGAAGATCGCGGAACGACTGCACGCGGGCACCGTCAACATCAACGAGGGCTACGCCGCGGCGTGGGGTTCGACCGCGGCTCCCATGGGCGGTATGGGCATCTCCGGGGTCGGGCGACGCCACGGCCAGGAAGGACTGCTCAAGTACACCGAGCCGCAGACCATCGCCACGCAGCGCGTCATCGGTCTCGACGGGATCAAGGGTGTCCCGCAGAGTCTCTACTTGAAGCTGACTCCGGTCCTCATCAAGTCGCTCAAGTACCTGCCCGGCCGGTAGCGGCTATTTCGGCACGTCCAGCGCCGCCACACCGGGGATCACGCTGATCACGATCGGCGGCGCCTGATACTGCGTCCGCATCACGGAGACGGTCGCGACGACGGGGCCGGCTCCGGTCTGCGCGACGGCGGACGTCGGCAAGGACGCCGGGTAGCCGGTCTTAGTCGGCCCCTTCTCCCAATGTCGGAGATCGAGGTGGCCGGTCTTGCCGGTCCGCAGGTTGCGCCAGTTCACCGATAGATACCGGTAGGCGTACTGGAAGTAGTAGGGCGCGACGTCGGTGACCGTGAACTGCACGGTCGCCGGCGCAGGCGGGAAGATCATCGGCCGGATACCCGGTCGGGCTGTGACGGTCGTCGTCTGGAACGAGCCGCCGGGGACACCGGCGGGGCCGACCTCCAGTCCGCCGACGGCGGGAATGTGGAAGCTCAGGGAGTCGGTGGACGGCCGTACGGGCGCCGCCTCCGCGACCGGCGCGATCGCGATGGAGGCGGCGAGGGAGACGGAGGCGGCGAGGGCGACGGTCGCCGCGATCAGGGTTCGTGTGCGCGTGAAAAGTGTCATCGGTAGGCGGGCGCGGTCTCCCACGCCGAGGTCGACGAATGCGGTCCTATTGTGACTGTCGACACTCGACGCGGAAACGTTAGCCCGTTCGGCCTACACGCGGCGTGCGACGTATGCCGCGGCACGGTCCGTCGAACCGTTCACCGGGTACAGCAGGTGCAGAGCGTTCGGACCGGCGAGAGGTGCACCGTTGCAGATCGTGTCGCCCTGCGTGCAGAAGCGGATGGTCTTGCCCGCGTAAGCCTTTCCGACCCTCATCGTCGGTGCGCCCGCGTCCTTGAGGAAGCGAGCCGACGGGGGAGCGAACAGGACGACGGCGGCGACGTGGTCGGCGAGTTCGGCGGACATCGGCTTCGGTGCGTACTGGCGGTAGTCGGCGTACGACGCGGGGATGTCGTACGAGTCGGCGACCGTGTACGCGGCGAGTGCGCCGCCCTGCGAGTAGCCGCCGACGACGATGTCGGTCTTCGGGCATGCCGCCGCGATCTGACGAACTCGCTTCTGGGCGTGCTTCACGCCGGTCACGAAGGTCTCAGCGAACTCCAACTTGTTGCTGAAGTTACTGCTCGCCGGGTAGTTCACGGGTTCGACGCGGACCGAGTCGCCCTTGATCCGGTTGCGCAGCGAGTTCTCGAAGGCGATGCCTGTCACGCCGAGCGGGGGTGCGGTCTCGGCGGTGCCGCGTGCGAACAGTACGTGCACGTCGGCGCAGCGGGGCGCGGCTGACGCGTTCGGCGCGGCCGGCGCCTGGAGAGCCAGAATCCCGCTGAGCGCGACGATCACACCGGACACGAGGACGACTATGCGCTTCACCATGAGGTCCAGCTAATCACGGTTCGGAGCGGAGTGGGTGGTTCGGCACAGCATTCGCACGGATAAAAACTTCGGCACTCGAACCGTTCCTGGGGAACGGTTCGAGTGCCAAAGATTTGCCGACTCGTGATTCAGGTCGGGTGAACGTTCAGCCGGGCGAGCAGATCGTTGTCGATCGCGGTCAGTTCGTTGTCGATCGCGCGCTGCGCGGACTTCCGTTGCGCGGGCGGCATCGCGTCTGCGGCGTCGGCCGCCACCTCCAGATTGGCCAGCCGGTCGGTCATCGCGTCGACGAACGCCTTGCCCTCCGCGGTCTGCTCGGCCGCCGCGACCTTGGTCGCCGAGTCCCGCGAGGTGGCGATGCGGGCGCGCAGCGCGGCGCTCGGGCCGCCGAACTGGGTCAGAACTTGCGCGGGCACCCCGGCGCGCCGCGCCTGGATCTCGGTCAACTGAGCACGGGCCGCAACGGCACCGCGGTAGACGATCGGCACCACGACGGGCGCCGCCATGCGGCCGACGGTGAGGAACCGCTTCATCTTGGCCGGTGTGAACAGCGCCTTCGCCGCGTCGGCCTTCGCCTGCTCGGCGACGATCTTGGCTTCGGCCTCGGCGACCTTGCGCTGCGCCTTGGACGCGGTCTTCGTCGTCTTGCGTTCGGCCTTCTGCGTGCGTTTGTGGAATTTGTCCTCGGTCCGCAACTCCTTCTTCCGGAGCTTGCGGTCCACGGCGGACTCGGCTTTGGCCTGTGCCTTTGCGCGGTACTTGATCGCCTTCTCTTCGCCCTTGCGGATCTTCTTGCCCGCCTTGCGATCAGTACGCTTCGCGCGCACGGATGAGAGCAGTCCCATGCTCTGACCTCTCCGTCGGAATGTCGACACCTGCGAATGATTGTCTCCAGCTTTGCATAGTCTCGTGGGGTAGTGAATCACCCGGCCCGCGTGGGCCGGCGTTCGAGTCGACGAAACGAAGAGGGGCGCGGCACGTGAGTTCTGCGGTGTTGGGGGCACGGAACCTCAGCGGATGTGAACACCGGCTCGCTCTCGACTTCGCCGAACGCGGTGATGCGGCGGCCTCGGACGTGTCGCCGGAGGCCCGGCGCCGCATCGAGGCGGCCCAGTCGCACCGCGCGTCGGTGATCGCGACGCTGCACGGCTTCCAGAGCGGGCAGCCTGCGGACACGATCGTCACCGTCGACGACGGTCCGCACCGCGATCGTGTCGAGCAGACTCGACGCGCCGTCGAGTCCGGCGCCGCATGGATCTTTCGAGCGGCGCTGCCGACCGACGCAGGCCGCGGTCGCCGCGGGCACGCCGAAGCGCTGATCCGTCACGACGGCGGATACCTGCCGGTGATCGTCGTCAACCATCGAGTCACGACACCCACCAGCCCGGATCGGCCGGCCGATGCGCCCGCGCCGACGCTGCGGACGAGCCCGCTGTGGGGTTGGCTGCCCGAACTGGACGCGACTCGCTCGTTCCGATCGCAGCGTCGGGACGTGCTGCGGTTGTCGCATCTGACGGCCATGCTCGACGATCTCGGCTGGGGCGTCGACGCCGCCGACCGGTGGGGCGGACTGATCGGCCTGGACGCCGACTGCATCGTCGCGGTGCCGCTCACGGCGGCGATGGACGCATACGCCGAGGTGTTCGCGCGGCGGCGCGCGGTGGTCGACGGACAGGTCCGGACCGGTCCCCGCCGAGTCGCCGAATGCCGCAGCTGCCACTGGTGGCCGCGATGCGAGGCAGAACTGGTCGAGCGCCGCGATGTGAGTCTCGTCGTCGGCGGCAGTCAGTCGCTGGTCCTGCAGGATGCGGGCATCGTGACGGTCGACGACCTGGCGACCCACCGCGGGGATCCGCCCGCCGACTGGCCCGGCGCGGTGTCGTTCGACGACGCGATCGTGTCGGCACGGTGCTGGGTCGACGGGGTCCCGCTGGCGCGCCGCGGCGATCGGCCGTACGTGCGTCGCGCCGACGTCGAAGTGGACGTCGACATGGAAAGCTACTCCGAGCGCGGCGCCTACATGTGGGGCACACTCCTGACGGACACCACCGATCCCGGCCGCGACGTCCGGTACCGCGCGTTCGTCACCTGGGATCCATTGCCGAGCGTCGACGAGGGCAGGTCGTTCGCCGAGTTCTGGGCGTGGTTGAGCGCCGAACGGGCGGCCGCGCACGCCGCGGGGAAGACGTTCGCCGCCTACTGCTACTCACAGCAGGCGGAGAACCGCTGGCTTCGCGGCAGCGCCGACCGGTTCCACCGCGTCGTGCCCGGCGTGCCGTCGCGAGCCGAGGTCGACGCGTTCATCGGATCCAAGGAGTGGGTCGACGTCTTTGAGGCCGTCGGCCGCAACTTCGTGTGTCCGCGCGGCAAAGGCCTCAAGCGGATCGCGCCGGTCGCGGGATTCGGGTGGCGAGACGACGAGGCGAGCGGGGAGGCGTCGATGGAGTGGTATGCGGCGGCCGTCGCCCTCGACGGGGCCCCGCAGGACCTGTCGCAGCGTGACCGTCTCCTCGTCTACAACGAAGACGATGTCCGTGCGACGAAGGTCTTACGCGAGTGGATGTCGTCCGACGCCGTCCTGGATCTGCCGAGCAGTCGGGATCTGCTGTCGCACTGAGTAATTCAGTCCGAATTGCATAATCGAGCGCGGACACGATTGAATAGCTGCGACTGAGTCGGAGACGATTTCACGGCCGGGGGGCACGAGAGGGGCAGTAGTTTTCATGTCGGATGGGGAGGCGGGCGTGTTCGCCCTGCGACTGGACGAGTTGTTTCGGAGTCTTCCGGGACCGGACGGGCGTCCGTACAGCGCGAAGACCATCGCGCAACGCGCCGCGGACCGCGGGTACCGGATCGGTGAGTCATATCTGAGCCAGCTGCGTTCGGGCAAGGCCAAGTCGCCGTCGTTCCGGACCGTCGAAGGACTCGCGGCGGCGTTCGACGTCGACATCCGCCATTTCCTCACCGACGACGCTGAGCGCCGCACCCGTGCGGAGATCGAGCGGTTCCGGGCGACGGCCGACCCCGAGGTGCATCGGGTGGCGCAACGCCTAGCCGGACTGCCGAGGGAGACGGTCGCCGTCGTCGACGATCTCGTCGACGTACTGCACAGACGGCGAGAGCCCGTCGTCGTCGACCAAGGTCTACATCTGGTCGCCGACACGTGACGGGCCCTCGCACATCGGGATCGACCACATCGGGATCGACCTAGCTGGGCATCACACCTAGCGCGGCGCCATCCGGAGCGCGCCGTCCATGCGGATCGTCTCACCGTTCAGGTAGTCGTGGCCGACGATGAGTGCGGCGAGGTCCGCGTACTCGCTCGGCTCGCCGAGTCGCTGCGGGAACGGGATGCCCGCCTCGAGGGTCTTCTTGATTTCCGGTGTGACGCCGGCGAGCATCGGCGTGTTGATGGTGCCCGGCGCGATGGTGCAGACGCGGATGCCCGCGCGAGCCAGGTCGCGGGCCGCGGAGATCGTCATGGCGTGGACGCCGCCCTTGGACGCGGTGTACGCGATCTGGCCGATCTGACCCTCGAAAGCGGCGACCGACGCGGTGTTGATGATGACACCGCGGGCGTTGTCGTCGTTCGCGGCCTGCTCCGCCTGCATGCGGTTGGCGGCCAAGCGCATCACGTTGAACGTGCCGACCAGGTTGATCTCGATGACCTTGCGGAACAAGTCGAGGTCGTGCGGCCCCTCCTTGCCGAGGATGCGCGACGCCCAGCCGACGCCCGCGCAGTTGACGGTGACACGCAGCGGGAGGTCGGCGTCGACGATCCGGTCGATGACCGCCTGGACCTCGGTCTCACTGGTGACATCGGCAGCGACGAGGTGGACGCCGTCGACCTTGTCGGCCTTGTCGATGGAGGGCTGCAGGTCGATGCCGAAGACGGTCGCGCCGTCGGCTGCGAAACGCTTGGCGGTGGCGGCGCCCAGCCCGGAGGCGGCACCCGTGACGATGACGGCGGAGCCGGTGACGTCCATGCGAGAGTCCTTTTCTTCAATCCACGGCCCGAGAGGCCCGGTCGAGGAGACTTTAACGCACTGATGCCGAGCGATCGATCGGTAGCTCGTCGGTCGGCGCCGATTCGGCTGCTCGACGCCGGTTCGTTGCGATGATCCACCAGACACCTGCCGCGATGATCACGGTGGCGGCTGCGAGGGTCGACGCCACGACGACCGCCGACATGCCGATCAGGCCGTCGACGACGAGCCAGATCGCGAACACGAAGAAGAGCGCGGCAGCGCCGAGTGCGATGGTCCGCTCGGGCAGGTGCCGGTTGAGAACCCGCCCGACGGCGATCGCGAGCGCGTCGGCTGCCACCATGCCGATCGTCGAGCCGATCCAGACGCCGAGCCAGTCGCGGTCGGCGGCCAGCGCGATGGTCGCCAGCATTGTCTTGTCGCCGAGTTCGGCGAGTAAGAACGCCGACATGACCGCCAGGAACACCGAGCGACCGACGCGTCCGGCACGGCCGGCCTCGCCGTCGTCGAGTTCGTCGCCGCGCAGCGTCCACAACCCGAACACCAGCATTGACAGGCCGCCGACGATCGACAGGAGTTCGGTGGGGATCGACAGGCCGAGGAAATGCCCGAAGAACACCGACGCGGCATGCACGAGCGTCGTCGCGGTGAGGATCGCGGTCAACACCACCCACCACCGGTAACGGAGCGCGAACGTCATCGCCATCAGCTGGGACTTGTCTCCCAGCTCCGCGACGAAGATGACGGCGAAACTCAACGCCAGGGCTGCGAACATAACGCCAGGTTAGGGTGACCTGTATCCCTCATTCAACACTCGGTGAAGCCACTGAACCGCAGGTCGGGGGCCCGTATGTGGCTGTTCGGCTCACCTGAACATCGGGTGCGGGGTCCTCGGACAGCGGTCGAACACGCCGTGCGAGGCACAATGGTGCGGTGATCTCCCCTGCAATCGATGTCCGGCGTGCTTCGACCGGGCCGCTCCGGCCGATCGAGATCGCGTCCATCGCGATCTTCAGCGGTCTCACCGTCGTGCCAGCCGTCATCGTCGCGGTGGTCCCGATGGCCGCAGCTCTCGGCTTCCTTGCTCCGGTACCGATCGCGCTGCTCGCGGCTCGCACCCGCTCCCGAGCCGTGATCGCCGCGTTCGTCACCACCGTCGCCGTCACGTTCGCCGTCGCCGGGCTCGGCACCGCGTTCGGGGTGGCCGCGACCGCGGTGATCGGCGGGATCGTCGGAGAAGTCCGGCGCCGCGGCGGGGGACCCGCAGTCCTGGCCGTGGTCGCGTTGATCGTGTCCCCGCTCATCGCCGGTCTCACCGTCGCGTTGATGTGGTTGCTCGCACCGCTTCGTCGACTCGGCCTGGAAGTGTTCGACAACGTGTTGACTGGCCTGGCGAAGACGGTCAGAGCGGTCCGCCTCGACGCCGCGGGCGACGCCATCGAGAGCTTCTCCGGCAACGTCGTCGACCACTGGTGGCTGTGGCTCTGGATCCCCGGCACCATCGGGACGCTCGTGACTATTCTCGTCGCCGGGTGGATGCTCGGCAAGGTGCTCGACCGGCTCGCCGACGTCAAACTCGACGACACCCTCGAAGCCGCCTACCTCGTCGACGACGCGGCACCCGGTCCGCTGCCGATGCGGACGGTCGGGGTCGGCTACCGCTATCCGGGAACCTCGCACGACGTGCTGACCGGGATCGATCTGGAACTGCATCCGGGCGAGTTCGTGGCGGTCGTCGGCGCCAACGGGTCGGGCAAGTCGACGCTCGCGAAGATTCTCGCGGGCGTCGAACCGACGATCGGCGTCGTCGACCGTCCCGGATCGCCTGGCCTGGGACGGGCGGGCGGAACGGCGCTGGTCTTGCAGCGCCCGGAGGCGCAGATGCTCGGGTCGCGGGTGGCCGATGACCTGGTGTGGGGTCTACCTGATGACGCCGCCGTCGACATCGACGGTCTGCTCGCCGAGGTCGGCCTGGCCGGTCTCGGCGATCGGGACACGTCCGACCTGTCCGGCGGGCAGCAGCAGCGGCTCGCCGTCGCGGCGGCTCTCGCGCGCGGTCCGCGTCTCGTGATCGCCGACGAGGTCACGTCGATGGTCGACCCGGAGGGGCGCGACGATCTGCTCTCGATCCTCGCCGAGCTTCCGCGACGGCACGGCATCACCGTCGTCTTGATCACACACCGTGATTCGGAGGCGCGCGCCGCCGACCGGATCATCCACCTCGCCGACGGTCGCATCGTCGCGCATCACCCGGAGTGGATGCGACCGGAGAACACTGGGCCGGCGTTGACGTCGAAACCGTTCGGCGGCCACCCGCTGCTGGTCGTCGACGGCGTCGCGCACACCTATCTGCAAGGGTCGCCGTGGGAGGTGACTGCGCTGCACAGCGTGAGCCTGCGCGTCGATCGCGGCGACGGTGTGTTGATCGTCGGCGGCAACGGGTCGGGCAAGTCGACGCTGGCGTGGATCCTCGCCGGGCTCACCGAGCCGACGACCGGGCAGGTGCTGCTCGGCGGTAAACCGGTCCGCGAGAACGTCGGACGGGTCGGTCTCGGGTTCCAGCACGCGCGTCTGCAACTGCAGAAGGTCAGCGTCGGCGACGAGATCATGGCGGTCGGCGGCGAGAACGTCGGCACCACCGAGGTAGGCCGCGTACTCGACCTCGTGTCATTGCCGCGAGAGTTCGCGGCCAAACGCGTCGACTCACTGTCGGGCGGACAGATGCGACGCGTCGTGCTCGCGTCATTGATCGCGTCCGACCCGGACGTCCTCGTGTTGGACGAGCCGCTCGCCGGACTCGACCCGCAGGCGCGAGAAGAAGTGTTGAACGTGTTGGCGGCGCTGCGTGAACAGCACGGATCGACGATCGTGATCATCTCGCACGACCTCGAGTCGTTGGACAGGGTGTGCAACCGTCGCGTCGAACTGGTGGCGGGCGTTCTGGAAGGCGGTGCGTGACATGCAGATTCCGATGCTGCGGCAGATTCCGGGCGACTCACCGGTGCACCGTCTGTGGGCGGGCACCAAACTGATCGTCATCCTGGTGCTTGGCCTGATGACGTGGATCTTGCCGTCGTGGCCCGCGCTCGGATTCGTCGCCGTCTGCGCCATCGTGTTCGCGCTGGCCGCCGGGATCCCCGTCGGCGCGCTGCCGCGTCCGCCGTGGTGGTTCTGGGCGTTGATGGCGGTCGGTGTCGCCTGGTCGTGGGTCGCGCGAGGGTCCGACGGCGGGCTCACCGCGCTGCGTGCGGTCCTGCTCGGCCTCATTGTCATCGCGCTCTCGGTGCTGGTCGTGTGGACGACGCCGGTCGCCGAACTCGCACCCGCGATCGCCGTCCTGATGCGTCCACTGCGGTGGCTTCGGCTGCCGGTCGACGAGTGGGCGGTCACGATCGCGTTGTCGCTGCGGGGACTGCCGCTGCTGATCGACGAGATGCGGCTGTTGTGGGCGGCGCACCGGCTACGACCGAAGTCGAAGGCTGGATCGGGTCATCCGTCCGCCGAGTTGGGGGTCCTGGACATCATCGTCGCCGCCATGTCGTCGGCGATGCGGCGCAGCGCCGAGATGTCGGAGGCGATCACCGCCCGCGGCGGTACCGGCCGCCTCACCGCTTATGCGTCCCGCCCGGGTCGCTTCGACGCCGTCGTCCTGGCCGTGTTCCTCCTTGTGTCCGCTGGCGCGGCGACCGTCGGAATCATCTACCTGTAGAGTCCCGCCGCTACTTCGGCACTTTCTTTCGGCCTCAGGCCGAAAGAAAGTGCCGAAGTCCTTCCAGTGCTAGTGTCCAGCTAGGGGAGGCTACGGGCTTGTGAACCGCAGCCGCGCGTTTGGGAGGACGCATCAACATCTGGAAGTACGTGGGCTGGTATGCCCTTGGCTATGCGGTGGCGACGTTGGCATTGGGTGCCGTCGCGGTGTTGATCGGCGGTACGGGCGGGCTGGCCGCGACGACTGCTCCGTTCATCGCGACGTTCACTCCGGTCGCGCGGTTCGTTTCCGATTTTCGGACGATCCCGACGCGTGCTGAGCGGCGGACATTGTTCAGTGCGTGCGTTGGATTCTTTCTCGTCGTCCAATCAGTGATCGTTCTTGTGGTGGCCGTGGTGCACCCAGAGGTGGTGAGCGATGTGCTGGCACGACCACGTGCCGTCGTCCAGGCGTTGGTCGTCGGCGTCGCTCTCCAGGTGGGGCTCATGTGGCTGTCGTTCCGCTTCATGCCTGCCAAATTTCTTCGGAACCTTCTCAAGTCGGAAGCGAAGAAGGTGTCGCGGCAGGCGTGAGGTTCGACGGTCGGCGCGATCTTCATGGCTGCGGCTGCGGCTGCGAGACCAACGGCCTTCCCTACTTCGGCACTCTCTTTCGGCCTCAGGCCGAAAGAAAGTGCCGAAGTTCTTCCAGAAAGAGCGCCGTCGGGGCAGCAAGAGGTCGAGCAAGAACTGTCATGCGCGCCGCATCGCCGCCAGTCGATACTGAACACATGACAGATCTGCTGAGACGCCTGCTGGACGCTGTCCTCGATGAATCGCGGGACGGCCTCGGTGAGATGGCGGCGGCGACGTACACGTCGCCGTTTCACTTCGCCCGGTCGGTTCGGGCAGGTGCAGGCGAGTCGCCGGTCGCTCTTCGACGACGCGTCACGCTCGAACGGGCCGCGTGGGAACTGCAGCGCGGGGCCACCGTCACCGACTCAGCGTTCGCCGCGGGGTACGCGAGCGTCGAAGGGTTCAGCCGGGCGTTCGCGCGCGCATACGGGCACCCGCCGACCGCGATGATCGGTGCCGAGCGTTCCGGGCACTGGCTGCCCGCGCCCAACGGAATCCACTTCCACTCGCCGACTGTCCTCTACATCGACTCCGGGGAGGAGTCCGCAGGCGATGTCCTGTTGTTACAGGTTCAGCACGACGTCGCCGACATCGCTGCGCTGCTCGACGCCGCAGCAGGCCTGTCCGACGATGCGCTGGCCGCCGTACGCCTCCCCGGTAGCGCGCCACGTCATTGGGACGGGGCGGACGAGAGTCTCGTGCAAGTGCTGTGGCATCTGGTCTCGAGCAAACAGCCGTGGCTCGCGTCCATCGCCGGTGACGCGATGCCCGATATGACAGCGGTCCAGGATGTCTCAGCGTTGGCGTCCCTCCACGACCATGTGTCCGCACGCTGGCTCGCCACGATCCGCGACATCGAGCACCGCCGCGGGTGGGCAGACTGGATCGTTGACGCACTCTGTGAACCGCCCGAGTCGTTCCGGCTCGCGCAGATCGTCGCGCACGAGTTGACGTTCTCGGCGCATCGCCGACTCCTCGTGCGCTGGATGCTCGCCGACGCGGGTGTCGACGTGTCGACGCCCGCACTCGATCCCGATCCGATCATGTGGCAACGCCGCACCTCAGGAGGAGAGTCCAGATGACCGCCTACATCTACTACACCGCGTCCACGATGGACGGCTTCCTCGCAGACGAGAACGATTCCCTCGACTGGCTGCTCACCCAGCCGATCGACGACGACGGGCCGTTCAGCATCGACGAGTTGATGTCGTCGACCGGTGCAATCGTCATGGGCCGGACCACCTATCAGTGGGTCGTCGATCACATCGCCGAGAGCGGTGAGCCGTGGCCGTACGCCGACTACCCGACCTTCCTGTTCACCCATCGCGGCGTCGACGTGGTCGACCCGTCGATCGAGACCCTGTCCGGGAAACCGTCGGAGCACCGCGCGAGACTGGAGGCTGCGGCCGGGGAGAAGAACATCTGGGTGGTCGGCGGCGGCGACCTCGCCGCTCAGTTCGCGGAGTCGGCGATGCTCGACGAACTCGTCGTGTCGTACGCGCCCGCGACCGTCGGCTCCGGCAGGCCGCTCTTTACCCGAGCGTTCGACTTCGAACTCCTGGAGACCGGCCACAACCGGGCGTTCCTCATCGGCCGGTACCGCGTCGTTGGACCGCGATGACTCTTCAGAGTGAACGCTGCGTGCGTGACTTCCCGCTACGAGTCCGGACAATACGCAGGAGGCGACGCATGCAGCGTGAAACACGAACGGCGGCCGCCCCTCAGGGGCGACCGCCGTCGGTGTCAGTACGAGAGATCAGGCGGGAACGATCAGACCCGAACCCTGGGTCTTCGCGCGGTTGAGGCGCTCGGAAGCGTCCTCCCAGTTCACGACGTTCCACCAAGCCTTGACGTAGTCGGGCTTGACGTTCTGGTAGTCGAGGTAGAAGGCGTGCTCCCACATGTCGAGCATGACGACCGGGATGAGGGCGGCCGACGTGTTGCCGCTCTGATCAGTCAGCTGCTCGATGACGAGACGCTCACCGATGGTGTCGTAGCCGAGGACGGCCCAGCCGCTGCCCTGCAGGGTGGTGGCTGCCGCGGTGAAGTGCGCCTTGAACTGCTCGAAGCCACCGAAGTCGACGCCGATCTGCTCGGCGAGGTCGCCGGTCGGCTCGCCGCCGCCGTTGGGCGACAGGTTCTTCCAGAAGATCGAGTGGTTGGTGTGGCCACCGAGGTGGAACGACAGGTTCGCCGACAGGCCGTACACCTTGCCTGCGATGCTGCCGTCCTCACGTGCTGCTGCGAGGTTCTCCAGCGCGGTGTTCGCACCCTTGACGTAGGTGGCGTGGTGCTTGCTGTGATGCAGCTCCATGATCTTGCCGGAGATGTGCGGCTCGAGGGCGCCATAGTCGTAATCGAGTTCGGGCAGGGTGTATTCAGCCACGATGATCCTCTCTACAAGTTGAATGAGATCCGTACTGGGTCCAGTCATCAACATTTCCCCACACGGATGGTTATTGCAACAGATGTGCTCACGGTTCTGTTCCCGTCAGCCGGAGTTCACCGGCTCGTCGTAGCCTGGATCCATGAGTATCTTCGATCGTCTTCTCGCAGCGTCCGCGGTCAAGACCGCGATGGTCCCCCGGGAGAACGCTCTCCCCGGGCGCGATACCGCGATGCCGCTTCGTGGGGAGAACCTCGTCACTCACCGGCCGATGCGGGGAACTCCGGACGCCACAGGCGGATTCGGTGCGGCGGGGATCGGCGAGTGGGGCCCGGACCTGCAGGCCGTCGTTCTCGCCGGAGGCTGCTTCTGGGGCATCGAGGAGATCTTCTGGCAGCAGCCGGGGGTGTACACGACGGCCGTCGGCTATGCGGGCGGCTACACGCCGAACCCGACGTACGAGGAGGTCTGCACCGCGCAGACCGGACACACCGAATCGGCGCTCATCGTCTTCGACCCCGCGAAGACGACCCTCAAGCACCTGATCGAGCTCTTCTTCACCTCGCACGATCCGACGCAGGAGATGCGACAGGGCAACGACGTCGGCACCCAGTACCGGTCTGCCGTCTTCGGGCTCGACGGCGAGGCGACCCGGCTGGCCGTCGCCACTGCTGAACGCTACGAGCCGACGCTGCGCGCCGCCGGGTACGGACCGATCACCACTGAGATCGTCCCGCTCGCCGAGGCGGGCGACGGCCACTTCTACTACGCCGAGGACGTCCACCAGCAGTACCTGTTCACGAACCCGAACGGATACCGCTGCCATGTGAGCACCGGGCTGGCATTCGACGCCTGATGGCGCGCGCCCTCACTCTCGAGCAGTGGAACCGCACCCTGCTCGCGCGTCAGCACCTGCTCGAGCGGGTCGACGACGACGTCATGGAGGTGGTCGACCGCCTCGTCGGACTGCAGTCGCAGGATCCGCAGGCCGCCTTCTACGGTCTGGCATGCCGGGTCCAGGACTTCGATCCGGCCGACGTCGACGATCTTCTCATCGGCCGCGAACTCGTGCGCATGACGTTGCAGCGCGGCACCGTCTTCCTGATGGACGGACTCGACGCACGCTGGGTCCGTGCCCTCGTCCAGCCGTCGATCGACGCGGCTGCAGCCACGAACCACGGAAAGAAGCTGCGGGCCGCGACGGCTGCCGAGATCGTCGATTGCGCCGTCGAACTGCTCACTGCCACAGACGAACCCGTGCGCGGTTCAACGCTCCGCGATGCGCTCGTGCAGCGGTGGCCGGACGAGCCTGCAACGGACCTCGCCGCTGTCGCGCGCTGGCGGCTGCCGCTCGTCCAGACACCACCGCGCGGACTGTGGCGGGCATCGGGGGCTCCCGCGTACCGGCTCCTCGACGACTGGATCGGACCGGGCGAACCCGCGGTGACCGGCGACGAAGCACGCAGGGACCTGGTCCGCCTGTACTTGCGCGGATTCGGGCCCGCGACCGTCAACGCCGTCCAGACGTGGTCCGGTCTCACCGGGCTCGGTCCGCTCATCGCGGCAATGGAAGCCGACTGGGAACTGGTAGAGCTCACCGGGCCGGGCGGAGAGAAGCTCTACGACCTGGAGGGCCTGCCGATCGCGTCGGGCGACGAACGCGCTCCGGTCCGGTGCGTCGCGCCGTACGACAACCTCCTCGTCGCCAATGCCGACCGCGTCCGCGTCGCCGACCCCGGCCTGTACACGGCGCTCGCGACACCGAACGGACGCTTCCCCGGATTCGTCCTCGTCGATGGCTGGCTCGCCGCGACGTGGGCCCCGACCAAGGACGGTGTCACGCTTACCGAACTTCGCGACCTGACATCCGCGGAAAGGTCCGATGTCGAACGCGAAGTGTCGGCGGTGCGGGAGATGCGGGCGGCCGCTACGCGCCGGTCCGAGGATTGCGAGCGGAGATGAAGTAGCGGCGTCCGATCGGGTCGGACATCATCACGCGCTCGGTGCACTGCTTCACCACGGATGCGCCCCACCCCTCGTGCCGCTCGATCTCATCGTCGATGTCGGTGGCCGCCACCTCGATGTACGTCGCGGGCTCGGCGACGTCCGAGCGCACGAGGAGAACCTGAAGGGCCAGGGCCGGGTTTCGAGTCAGTCCAACACGGTCGGGGTCGTGTCTGCCCGGAGTGGGATGCCCGGTGAGCGCCTCCCAGAACGCGACCTCGGCGTCGAAGCGCTCGGTCGGCACGTCGAAGCACACCTGGTCGATGATGCTGATGGTTCCACCCGGCCAGCGGATGGGGCGGGCGCGTTCGCTCTCGCCCTGATATGGGACCAGACAGAACACTCCTCCGCCCGGCGACGACATCACCCGATGGGTGCGGTAGTCGGCGATCAGCGACGCACCGAGCGAGACGGCCTCCAAGGATGCGGACACCGGGTCGGCGACGTGGATGTCCAGGTGGGTTCCGCCGGGACCGTCGCTCACCCGTTGGACGCGGAGATGTGCGTCGCCGTTGAACGGTTCGAGCGTCGCGAATTCTTTGTGATCGCCGCGCGGCGGCGACACAGTGCTGCCCGAGATGGCCCGCCAGAAGGTCACCTCGGAGCCGAAGTCGGCGCCCGGGAGGTCGAGATACGCGGTCAGCCATTGCACATGCACGTCGACGATTCTAGGCAACCGGCCCATCCCGCAGCGTGTGGTCCACACAACTCCAAACCTCGCCTTGAGAGTTTCGTACGGCGTGTTATCCCCAAGTTGTCCACAACTATGGGTGTGGATAACTTCGACGAATCTTGGATGGCGCAGAGGTGTCCAGGAGCCGAAATCAGATGAATCGGACGGTCGATTAGAGACGTGCGACACACATTTACCCGCTTTACCTAGGTCTATCCACATTTCCACAGGGTTATCCACACCTTCTGGGGTCCTGTGAACGAATCGAACTCGACCGGTTTGTCACAGTGAAACGCTGCTTTGTGGATAGAACTATGCAGGTCTGCATAGTTGCGCGTGAGCGGGGTTGCTTGACTCTGGGAACGGCCCGTCTCAGATCTGAGCTAGGCGCGCGTCGGCTCGACGACCCACCCGTGGCCGCGACGTGTGGAAAACTGGACGGCGTGAGTATGGGCGACATCGAGACCGTGGCGGTGACCGACCTTCCCGACGACTTCACCAGCGATGCGGAGCGAATCCTGCTCGACGTGCGCGAGGTCGACGAATGGGAGCTGGGGCATGTCCGCGGCGCCATGCATATCCCGCTCGCCGAGGTCCCGGCCCGCATCGACGAGATCGATCTCGATCGCGAACTCCTCGTCGTCTGCCGGACCAGCGGCCGTTCCTACCGGATCATGGAGTACTTGCTGATGCGCGGAATCGACGGCGCGGTCGTGACCGGCGGCATGGTCGCGTGGGAGAGCGCGGGCAAGCCCATCGAGACCGGGTCGGGCGACGAGTGAACCTCGACGTCTGCCCCGCCTGCCGAATCCAGGCGCCTCACCGCGACGGCCGAACCGTCTGCCCGCGGTGTGGCGGGCCGCTCCTCCACACCGACGCCCGGGGAGCCGCCGAGGCCGCACAGGGATACCAAACAAGACAGGGATACCAAACAAGACAGGGACACCAAACGAGACAGGGACACCCCACAGGACAGGGACAGCCTCGTCCAACGCCTCCTCGTCCGGCACGGCCGCGTCCGCCCCAGCCGTCCAGGGGAACGCGCCCCGCGCTTCGTTGGGCCGCGCACCGCCCGCGTGAGGCGATGCCTGCGCCGCGGCCGTCGCGGAGGGCGAAGCCGGGTCCGACGCCGTCGTACGCGAACATTCCGCGCTGGGGACTGGTGGACGCGCATCCGGATTCCACCGACCCGGTGTCGGAGACGTCGGCCGATCCGGTGTCGTTGACCACCGACGCACTGGTGCGGGCGCTGCGGCTGGCCACCCTGATGCTCGCCGCGGCGGGCGTCGTCCACGCGATCCGCTATCTCGTCGCAGTCGTCAACCGGACCCGCCCGATCCCGGCGTGGATCGACTGGTTGACCAGCATCGGTGTCCTCGTGTTCGGGCTGATGGCGCTCGTCTCCGTCGTCATGACAACCGTCGCGTTCGGACGGTGGGTACGGCAGATCAGAGTGCGCCAGTACGAGTCGACCGGTTTCGTCGACCCCCGCCACGTCGTCTGGGTGTACCTGCTGTCGATGATTCCGCTCGTCAACGTCGTCGGGGCGCCCTGGTTGCTCCACGAAGCCGCGCGCGTCGCCGCACCAGATGCGCGGGCTGATCGCGTCCGTGTCCGGCTCGCCGCCGCGTGGGCCGTCGTCAACGCAGTCGCAGTGCTGGCCGTGGGCTACCGGATCGCGGCATGGAGTACCTCCTCGCTGCAGGTGGATGCCGACGCGCTCGCGTTGGTCACCGCAGTGTTCGCGGTGTCCGCGGTGTTCGCACACTGGGCTGTCCGCCGGATCGGGATTCTCGCCGGAACCCTCGACCCAGCCGCCGAGCGACCCATTCGACGTCTGGTCGCGGCTTGAGTCGGCCAGGAGTGTCCCGGTCGGGCAAGCCCGCCGTCGTCGCGCACCGCGGGGCGTCCGGTGAAGTCGCCGAACACACTCTCGGCGCCTACGAACTGGCCCTCGAGCAGGGCGCCGACGGGCTCGAGTGCGACATTCGCTTGACCGCCGACCACGAACTGGTCTGCATCCACGATCGGACCATTGAACGGGTCTCCGACGGTATCGGCGCGGTCAGTGAGATGACGTTGGCGCAGCTCCGTGAGCACGACTTCGGTTCGTGGCACAGCGGGACCCCCGCGCAGGTGCTGACGCTGCGCGAACTGCTCGGCCTGGCACTCGACTGGCATCGGCCCGTCCGGTTGTTCATCGAGACCAAACATCCGGTCCGTTACGGGTCGCTCGTCGAGACCGAACTCCTCGCGATGCTCCACGAGTTCGGGGTCGCCACCCCGCCGTCCGCCGACCACAGTCGGGCCGTTGTCATCTCGTTCTCGTCGGCAGGCGTCTGGCGTATCCGGCGGAGCGCCCCGATGCTGCCGACGATCCTTCTGGGCGACACCGCCCGCATCATCGGCGGCACCGCGGCGACCGCGGTGGGTGCCACCGGCGTCGGACCGTCTATCGACACGCTCCGCACTCATCCCGATCTCGTCGACCGTGCTGCCGCATCCGGTCGCGTCACCTACTGCTGGACCGTCGACGAACAGCCTGACGTGCAGTTGTGCGCCGACCTCGGGGTTCGCTGGGTGGCGACCAACCACCCGGCGCGCGTGCGGGACTGGCTGGTCACCGCGTACTGACCGTCCCCGTGAGATATTGGACGCATGGGTAAGAAGAGCAAGCGCGGCAGTGGCCCGCGCCCGGGAAGCAATCGCGCCGAGCGAGTAGCCGCACGAAAGGCCCGGCAGGAGGCGTCGTTGGCCGGTCCGGTCCGGCCGTTCGAAGGCCTCGCCGCCGAGTGCGACCTCGTCGCGATGCGCACGTTCATCGCGTCGGCGACGGCGCCGGTGCCGTTCGTCGACGGTTTCGGCGCGAAACAGGACGTCGAGTTCGCGACAGTGCTGCCCGGAGCGGTGTTCGCGGACGTGCGGGGCGACGCACCGGCGCACGGCTACGCCGCTCTCCAGACTGATCCGGATCCCGACGACCTCCGAGCGTCGGTCGCGAGTGCGCTCGCCTGGGCCGCGTCCGCAACGAGTGGGGACGAGTACCGGGGCGCCGCCACCGAACTCGATCTGGCCGCCATCGTCGATCCGACCGCGTCGATCCAGGTGACCGTCCATGACGATTTCGGATGGTGGTTCGCCGACGACACCGACTTGGACCCGCAGATCAAGGCGATGCTCGAGCGCGCGAACGACACCATCCTGCCGACCGCGCGTCTGACGGCCGCGAGCGGCGTCGGCGCCCCGTGGTGGGTCGACGCCGGGGAGAAGGCACACCTGCGCTGGGTCCGCCCCGAGGGCGAGGACGCACTGATGAACGCGTTGGCTCGCGTGCACGATGCCGGTGGTTTGACGCTCGGTGTCGGCTCCCGGTTCGCCGGTTCGTTCCGGACGCACGGCTTGCTCGTGCCGGTCTTCGACCTCGACGTCGAAGCCCACCACGCCGAGTGGAACGACGGCCTCGACGCCTTCGACAAGGCGCTAACCGAAGCCCTTGCCGACACTTCCGATCTGACCGCAGCCCAGCGCTCGTCCAAGGCGGGCATCATCGCCCGCCAGGTGACCATTCGGTAGGCGGCCCCGACATCACTCGGCCGCAGGCTAGGGCAGGTTGCCGCCTGCGGCGACGGGCGCGGAGGCGTCGGGCGACGAACTGGGGCTGTTGAGTTCACGTTCGACGAAGTTCTCGAGGTCGAACAGATTGCCGTTGGCGCGCTCGGCGATGGTCTGCAACGTCGTCATGCTCGCGACCTCTTCGACCTGTTCCTTGAGGAACCACTGCATGAACTGTTCGCCGAGGTAGTCGCCGTTGTCGCGCGCCGAACTGGCCAGGGCGACGATCTGCTCGGTGACCTCCTTCTCCTGGGACAGGGCCAAGGCGATCGGCTCCTGGTAGTCGGCGAACTCGGTGATCGGCGCGGCGGCCGCCGGAACCCGCACGTCGATGTCGCGGTCCAGGAAGTACTGCACGATCATCATCGCGTGGTTGCGTTCTTCGACGGACTGCTCGTAGAAGTGGCGCGCCATCTGCGGCATGTCGTGGGCGGCGTACCAGACGCCGAGCGCGATGTACTGCTGCGACGCCGAGAACTCATTGCTGATCTGGTCGTGGAGGAGTTCCTGGAATGCGGACGGCGTTTCACTCATGCGCCCAACCCTAGGACATCGTCAGCCTAGGACATCGTCGGCGTCAGTTCCCGATCACCGAACCGGTCGACGCGGTGAGGAGGTCGTCTGGGACTTCGACGCCGCGGCTGACGTACTCGAAGAACTTCGACGTGGTCTCGCCGGGGACCAGCGAGTCGCCGTCGTCAGTGACCTGGTCGCCGTCGGTCGGCACCGTTGTGGTCACCGGATTGCGCAGACGGAACGCGAGCCATGCCAGATTCCAGAGATGGTCGCCCTTGGCGACGGTCACCGCGTCTACGGCGCCGTTCGCGAACCCGATCAGCTTGAACGGATTCAACAGCACCGACGGGCTCGTCGCCTTCGACATGAGCGCGGAGAAGAACTTGCGCTGGTTGACGACGCGTTCGAGGTCGGCGTTCGGGAACGCGCGCGTCCGCACCAGGCCGAGGGCCTGCGCGCCGTCCAACGTCTGACAGCCCTTCGGGAGGCGGAGCCCGGCCTTCGGATCCCGCAGCGGCTTATCGAGACACATCTCGACGCCGCCGACCGCGTCGACGAGCTTGTCGAAGCCGCCGAATCCGATCTCGATGTAGTGGTCGATGTGGACGCCGGAGAACTGTTCGACGGTCTGCACCAGCAGCTGGGGGCCGCCCGCGTTGAACGCCGAGTTGACCTTGTGGCTGCCTTGGCCGGGGATCGGCACGTACAGGTCGCGGGGAACGCTGATCAACATAGGCTTCCCGGAAGTCGGGATATGGGCGAGCATGATCGTGTCGGTCCGGGCGCCGTCACTGTCGCCGGTCGCGAGCTTGTCCTTGTCCTCCTGGCTGAGGTCGGCGCGCGAATCGGTGCCGACGACCAGCCACGTCGTGCCGGGAGTGTCGCCGACTCGTCCCGCATAGTTCGTGAGCGCGTCGACACGGTGCAGTTTCGCGTCGTAGTAGAACATCAGCGCGACGGGCGTGATCAGCAGCAACAGCACGATGACCAGGATGATGCGCAGGACGCGGCGCGGTCTGCGGCGACGCTTCGGTGGCGGCGTCGCCCCGGCCGGTCTGCGGGGATCGTGCGGTCGGCGCGGCGGCGGGCCGCCGGGCTCCCCGTGCGGTCGGTGCGGCGGGGGAGCGGCCGGGCCGGGCCTGCGGTGTCGGTCCTGCGGCGGAATTGGCTGGGGTTGTTGTCGGGGCGCGTACCCGGGACGGCCCTGTAGTGGTTCCTGGCCGGGCTGCGGCGTGTATCGCCGCCGCTGCTGCGGCTCTTCCGACCACGCCAGCGGTGGACGATACGGCTGGCCGCCGGGCCCCCCATTCGGCTGGCCGCCGGGTGGCCGTCGCATCATCGGCGGCTCGGGCTGGTCGTTCATCCTCGCCACGTTACCGACGGCACCTGAAAACCGTCTGGGACACTCGTCCGA
Source organism: Gordonia liuliyuniae (assembly GCF_021738805.1). NCBI lineage: Bacteria > Bacillati > Actinomycetota > Actinomycetes > Mycobacteriales > Gordoniaceae > Gordonia > Gordonia liuliyuniae. The sequence goes on from NZ_JAKKOR010000001.1 coordinate 478,411, forward strand.
CCGAATGCGCTGACGGGTGGGTCAGCCGGTCGGCGTCACTTCCGAGTCAGTACGTCGACACCGACGAATCGGGCCAACTCCTCGGGCAGCTTCACGGTGCCGTCGGGCTGTTGGTGGTTCTCCAGGATGGCGACCAGCCACCGGGTTGTGGCGAGCGTGCCGTTGATCGTGGCCGCGGTCTGCGGTTTACCGTTCTCGTCGCGGTAGCGGACCTGCAGGCGACGCGCCTGATAGGTGGTGCAATTCGAGGTCGACGTCAGCTCGCGATAGGTGTTCTGCGTCGGAACCCAGGCTTCGCAGTCGAACTTGCGGGCCGCGGAACTGCCGAGGTCGCCGCCTGCGACGTCGATCACGCGGTACGGGACGTCGATCGCGGCGAGCATGTCCCGCTCCCAGGAGAGGAGACGCTCGTGCTCGGCTTCGGCGTCCTCGGGCTTGCAGTAGATGAAGCCTTCGACCTTGTCGAACTGGTGGACGCGGATGATGCCGCGCGTGTCCTTGCCGTACGAGCCCGCTTCGCGTCGGAAGCACGTTGACCAGCCGGCATACCGCCTCGGTCCGCCGTCGAGGTCGAGGATCTCGTCGGCGTGATAACCGGCGAGCGGTACCTCGGAGGTGCCGACGAGATAGAGGTCGTCGGCTTCGAGCCGGTACACCTCGTCGGCGTGCGCGCCGAGGAACCCGGTGCCCTGCATGACTTCGGGCCGCACCAGTACGGGCGGGATCATCAGGGTGAAGCCGTTGGCGGTCGCCTTCGCCGCGGCCATGTTCAGGAGGGCCAGCTGCAGCTGTGCGCCGAGGCCGGTCAGGAAGTAGAAGCGCGACCCGGACACCTTGGCGCCGCGTTCCATGTCGATCAGCCCGAGGTGCTCACCGATCTCGAGGTGGTCCTTCGGACTCTCGATCGAGCGCGGTTCGCCGACGTGCTCGAGGACGATGTAATCGTCCTCGCCGCCCGACGGGGTCTGCGTCGACACGATGTTCGAGATCGCGCGCTGGCACGTGGTGGCAGTCTCCTCGGCATCCTTCTGCCGGGCGATCGCCGCCTTGACTTGGTCGGCGAGTGCCTTGCCGCGGGCCAGTAGCTCGGCCTTCTCGTCGCCGGACGCCTTGCCGACCAGCTTGCCGAGCGACTTCTGCTCGGTGCGGAGCGCATCGGCTTCGGCGATCGCCGCACGTCGATCGACGTCGGCTTGCAACAGCCGGTCGACGAGTTCGGGGTCTTCGCCTCTGGTTCGCTGCGACGCGCGGACGAGGTCGGGATCTTCACGCAGGATCTTCAGGTCGATCACCCTTGGAAGCCTACCTGGGCGTGTTCACGGCCCGGGGGACGACATAGCCGAGGCCGACCAGGCATGATGGAGGTGATGACTTCTGACAGCGACCGACCGGGAGACGGCGACGAATCGTTGCCGCAGGATGCTGACGCCGACTCGGTGTTCGACGCTGCCGATGAGACGGCGGCCGACGACACCGCTGACGACGGTCAGCACTTCAGTGATGCCGCGTACGTGAACGACGAGTACACCGACGACGAGTTCCCGGACGACGAATACACCGACGACGACGAGTTCCCCGAGGGTGACCCCGGCGAGGACGACACCCACTCTGTGACCGGGCGCCCACGGCATCGGATGCTGCTGATCTTGGCGGCGATCCTCCTCGGAGCAGTCGCGGCGGGCGGCGTGCTCCTGGCGCGAGGCGGATTCGCTGACCACGGCAGTGTCGGGTCGACGGTGATCGGCGAAGGCAACGCGCTCGTCGAGAACGACTTCACGCGCTCGGAACCCGGCGACTGCCTTCAGTGGGACGACACCGACGTCGGGGAGCCGACCCTGACCGACTGTGCCAAGCCGCACCGGTTCGAGGTCGCGGGCGCGCTCGACACGGAGACGTTCCCGACGTCGGAGTTCGCTGAGGACGCGCCGTGGCCCGGTCCGGAACGCTTCGGCACCATCCGCGACGAGAACTGTCCGGCCATCGTCGACCGGTATCTCGGCGGCGGGCTCGACCCGCAGGGACGATTCGCCTCCGGGCTGATGTTTCCGTCGAAGGTCCAGTGGGAGAAGGGTGCGCGCGTGCTGCGCTGCGGCATCGAGCAGCCGGGCGCCAAAGGGGTCCAGGAGCAGTTCGCCGGGCGCGTCGGCGACATCGACCAGTCGTTCACCTGGCCGGTCGGCACGTGCGTCGGGATCGACAAGGCGACCCGGCAGGCGACGAGCGACGTCGTCGACTGCTCGGAGCCGCACGCCTTCCAGACGACGGGCGTCGTCGATCTGACACAGCGTTTCGGCGGGCGGGACTCCGGAAAGGCGTGGCCTAGCGCGCGCGACCAGAACGAGTATCTGACGAAGATCTGTCCCACTGTGACCAACAAGTTCTTCGGCGGCTCGTCGAAGTTCGACGACACCACGCTCAATGTGCAGTGGTCGGTGATCTCGGAGGTCAGCTGGCTCACCGGCAGCAGGCGCGTGGTCTGTTACACGGCGCTGCCCGACCGCGGCGGTTTCGCGACACTCGTCGGCGACGCTCGTGAGCAGGTGCTGATCAACGGTCGAGTCCCGGTGCCTCCGGAGAAGGGGCCGCCCGGACGTTCGGTCGGCTCCCCGGTTCCGTTGCCGCCCGGCTACAACCCGGACAGTCGGGAGATTCCCGCGCCCGCGGCGGGATGACACCGGATGCCCGTATCGATGTCAAACCGACGGTTCGAGGAACTCGTCGGTGACGCTCTCGACCTGCTGCCGTCCGAACTCACCGACGCGATGTCGAACGTGGTGATCCTGGTCAACGCGCAACACCCGGACGATCCGACGATCCTCGGGCTGTACACGGGCGTCTCGCTCACTGAGCGCACCAATGAGTACTCAGGCTTCCTGCCGGACACGATCGAGATCTTCCGCGAGCCGCTCCTGGCGATGTGCTCCACAGCGGACCAGGTACGCCACGAAGTGGCGGTCACCGTGCTGCACGAGGTCGGCCACCATTTCGGCATCGACGACCGGTGGCTGCACGCGAACGGCTGGGGCTGAATTCTCAGCCCATCGGGTCTGCGGGGCTCCCGTCGCCTGCGGGCAAGTCGGCGGTGCCCCACTGGGTGACCGTCCAGCCGCTGTCACCGGACTCCAGGACGATGGACCCGGTGTTCGGGAGGAAGTTCTTGAGCGCGAACTCCGAGTCGATGCCGGACAGGTGGGCGGCGATCAACCGGATCGCGGCGCCGTGCGAGACGAGGTAGACGTCCCGTCCCTCACCGGTCACGTACTTCGTGGTGAGCTCGTCGACGACCGGGAGATAGCGTTCGTGCAGCATTTCCAACGATTCGCCGCCGGGCAGCCGGGCGTCGAGTTCGCCGTGATGCCAACGGGTCACGACGTCGTGGAACACTTTGTGCGACTCGGTGTCGGTCTTCCCCTCCAGGTCACCGACCTGGACTTCGTGGACGCCGTCGACGGCGACGGTGTCGGCCTCCCAGACCGACGCGATCATGTCGGCGGTCTGGCGCGCACGGTGCGCGACCGAGTGGGCGAGGACGGCGGGTTTCCCGTCCGGATGCTCCAAACCGAATCGCACACCTTGGCGGGCGCCGAAATCGGTGAGCGACGCGCCGGGGAGTGCGGTGTCGAGGATCCGCATGACGTTGGATGTGGTCTCGCCGTGTCGGACCAGATGGAGCCGGGCCATGTCAGTCCTCTCCTTGCAGCAGGTTCGCGAACCACTCGTGGGACTCGTGGTGGTCGGGCGGTTCGGCCGCGGTGCCGCGGTCTTTCGGCCATGATCCCAGATAGACGACGTTCTCAGCGGTCCGGTGCAGCGCACGCAGCGCCTCGCCGACGGCGGCGTCGTCCACGTGTCCGCACGCGTCGAGATAGAAGCGGTACTGGCCCGGAGCGCCCGCGCCGCGCGGGCGCGACTCGATGCGAGTGAGGTCGACGCCCCGCATCGCGAACTCGTTCATTGCTGACACCAGGCTGCCCGGGGTGTTGGGGAGGTCGAGGATCACACTGGTGCGGTCGGCTCCGGTCGCCTGCGGCGGCGGTCCGGGCGGCCCGAGGAGAAGGAAGCGGGTGACGGCGTCGTCGGCGTCGGCGACGCCGTCGGCGAGGGTGACGAGGCCGTGGAGTGCGGCGGCGGCAGCCGTCGTCACCGCCGCATCGGCGCGACCGGCTTCGACGTCGGCTGCGGCGCCCGCATTCGACGTCGCGATCACGAACTCCGCGTTCGGGAACCTCTCGGCGACGCTGCGGCGGACCTGCGCTGCGGCCACCGGGTACGCCGCGATCGTGGCGACCGCGGCGTCGGCGAGAGGTTCGCGAGCGGCGACTCGGAAGGCGATATCGAGGGCGACTTCCGCGTAGGCCTGCACGCGAGTCTGTCCGCGGTGGGGGACCAGCGCGTCCATGGTTGCCGGGACGGCGCCTTCCAGTGAGCTCTCGATGGGCACACAGCCAAAGTCGGCGTCGCCCGCTCGGACGGCGGCGATCACCGCGAGTGGGCTTCCCAGTGCGCGCTTGTCGGCGGAATCGGCGTCGGAGCGGGTGGTGAGGATCGCGTCGAGAGCCATCTCGGTGAAGGTGCCTGCGGGACCGAAGTAAGCGAAGACTGGCACGTCTCCACAGTAGTCGAGAGACGGGGGGGTCGAGCGACGCGGCCATTGTGCTCGAGGTGAACCGAAGCATTGACGCACATCCATCCGGGAACTAGGTTAGGCATACGTAAGTTAGGGTTACCTATATCGCCGAGGTTCGGTGCACGAGAAGAATGCTGGAGGATCCCATGGCCACGATCGTTGCCCCTTGCGACGCCGAAATGATCCAGACGGCCTGCCGCCGAGCACGGGGCGGAACCCTCTCCGTCGACGGGGCCGCGTCGGCCGACGCGTGCGACGAGATCTCGATGATCCACCTGTTCGAAGGCGACGCGTTTCTGCTCATCAACGACGACGCACCGGCGCTCGCTGTCGCGGGGGGTGACGGTGAGCGCAGGTGCGTCGTCGAGGTGATCGACTGCGCCCCACTGCAATTGCGTGAACGTGTTCGGGCGCTCGTGTGGTTGACCGGGGGGTTGCACGAGGTGCCGACGGACCTGCAGCGCGAATTGGCCGTCGAGATCGCGGGGGACCACCCCGACGAACGGCTGCTTGACGTCGGACACGGCTACTCGATGGTCCGCATGGCGTTGGAGACGGCCGTCATCGCCACCTCGATCGGCGCCGGCGCGGTGGCCGTCGACGAGCTGGCCTGCGCTGAGCCCGACGTGTTCTGGGCGTACGAGAACGACTGGCTCGCCCATCTCGAGTCCGACCACGCCGACCTCGTCCACCAGCTGGCGCTCCGGATCCCGGCCGCGCTGCGGTCCGGGCGTGTCCGACCGCTTCGACTCGACCGCTTCGGCCTGACCTTCCGTGTCGAGACCGCCGACTCCGACGTGGACGTTCGCCTCCCGTTCAGCCGCCCGGTCGGCCGGGTCGCCGACCTCTCGGCCGCCCTCCACGCGCTCGCCCTGCATCCGGAGCTCGACCGCCAGTCCTCCCACTGACCGCCGCTCACCGCGGAGGCGGGGCCTCCCGAGTCGAGATCCCCTAACCTGGCACGGTGCAGGTGAATCGAGTCGACGACCCCCGAGAACGGCGGGCGATCGTCGTCGAGATAGTTCTGGTCGCGATCTTCACCTTCGGGTTCTCCGGGCTGTCCGCGATCCTGTCCCTGATCGAGATGTGGGTCGGCGCGGGTGTCGCGGAGACGACCGTCGCGCTCAATCCGGAGACGTCGTCCCATGTGGCGATCGATGTGGCGCGTGAGCTTATGCGGATCGTGAAGCTGTTCGCGATCGGAGCGCTCGGCGTGTACCTGCTGTGGCGCAGCGGATTCCGTCCGTCGGCATGGGGGATCGGCCGACCGACCGGTCGAGATCTGCCTCCCGGACTCGGGCTGGCCGCCCTGATCGGGCTGCCCGGACTCGCGCTCGTCGCCGCGGCGTCCGCGTTCGGATTCAACGCGAGTCTCGTGCCCGCATCGGACGACGCCCCGTGGTGGCGCATCGTGCTGCTGTGTCTGGTCGCGGTCGGCAACGCTGTCGCCGAAGAGGTGATCGTCGTCGGCTATCTGATGGTGCGGTTGAAGCAACTCGGTGTCCGCGACGGTGCGAGCCTCGCCGTGTCGTCACTACTGCGCGGCTCGTACCACCTGTATCAGGGTGTCGGCGGCGGGCTCGGCAACGTCGTGATGGGGCTGGTGTTCGGCCGCTGGTATCAGAAGACGAGCCGTCTGTGGCCGCTGATCGTCGCGCACGGGACCATCGACATCGTCGCGTTCGTCGGCTATGCGCTGCTCAGCGATCATCTCGGTTGGCTGGGGCTGTGAGGCGTGCACCCGGAGTGTGAACGGGGAAGCGCGGCACAGGGCCGAGTGGGCGGACCAGCTCTGTCCTGTGCCGCGCTCCAGCGATCCGAGTAGCTCCCTCCCAAGAGCCCCGATTCCACCCGGATCGAGCCTGATAGGCCGTCGGTGGAACCCCCTCGACGGCCGCGCGTGTGAGACTCAATAGTCTCACTTCGCTGTAAACGTATCACGAGGTTACCCTTACCGCTACGACCGTCATCGGCTCGAACGGCCCCGGTACGGATTTCACGTGTGACGAACGCACGGCGTGTGACCGCCGAGGCGTCAGGTGGTCTCCTCGTCGGCCGCGAGCCGCAGCAGCATGTCGGACAGCAGGTCGATGATCTCGCTGCGGTCCGGCCGTTGCTCCGACGTCGCCCACCGATGGACCACCGCGATCAGCGAGCCGATGAACGCCGTCGCCCGATAGTCGATCGTTCGACACGGCGAGTTCGGCAGGCTCGCGACCACGTCCGCGATGTACCCAGCCCAGTCATCGCGTCCGGCGACCCGATGCTTCTCCATCGTCTCGGAGATGCCACCGACCTCGACGAACAGACAGCGCACAAGCCGTGGATCAGTGGCGACGGCGTCGATGTACGCGGCGATCGCCGCATGCGCGACGACGCTCAGATCAGAGCGGTCCGCAGCGCGTACGGCCTCCGTGACGCGCTCGCGCGTCATTTGCTGGATGACGTCGTAGATCTCGGTCATCAGATCTTCGCTGCCCGAGAACTCCTCGTAGAACTGTCTACGCGACAGTCCGGCTTCGGTGCACAGCGCCGAGATCGTCACCCGTGCGAAGCCGACGGTGCCGAACAGTTCGACGCCGGCCTCGTGAAACCTGGCCCGCCGGTCGGCGCGGCGATCGGCGAGCGACCGGCCGCCGTACGATCGGGCGGCTTCGCCCGGCCTGGGTGAGCGGCCGGTCACGGTGTCCTCATCGACTCATGACTCCGCTCGCTCCGAGCGCAATTCGTGCCCCTTGGAGGTCAAACAGCGTCCGCTCGGCAGATCCCACTGCCACCCGTGAAGGTTGCAGGTCAGTTTTTCGCCTTCGACGACGCCGAACGCGCTGAGGTCGGCCTTCAGATGCGGACAGCGTCGCTGGATCTTCCATCCGTCCAGTTCGATCGAGGCCTCGTCGTCGTGCGCCTCGTTGAACCAGCCGTCCGCGTACGCGATCCGCTCGTCGGTCAGGCACTTGAAGAACGTGTACAGGTACTCGTTGTAGCCGCCGATGCGCCACGTCGTGAACCGTGTCGACAGGAAGATCGTGTTGACCCAGTCCGGCTCGTCGTCGCGCAGCACCGTGCGGACCAGCTCCGCCGCGATCCGGAATCCGTAGCGGTACTTGCCGTCACCGTCCTCGGCCATGCGGACGGTCCGGGCGGGGAAGTCGAGAACGAACGTCTGCACGTCCGGCCCCTTCGGATCGCTCCCTTCCGGGAAGACCACGAGTCCGACGGGGTATCCGATGCCGTCCGAGATCAGATCCGACGCCGCCATGATCGGCTCGAACAGTGCCTTCAACTGGGGGAGGAGCGGTTCGCCGTCGGCGGGCGCCCACGTCGCCTTCTCTGCTGCGATGATCGGCGCGAACTTCTCCTTCATCGAGTCGAGGTATGCCTTCTTGCCTTCGCCGAAGATCTGCTCGGGCGGGTACGGGTGCGACAGTTCGAGGAGTTCGTCGCCGCGGAAGTCGGCTGCCGAACCCGACACCATCATCAGGCCGCGGTGACGGATGCCGTCGTCGGTGCCGTGGATACGCATCTGCTCCAGGAAGTCGGCCTGGTCGGGGAAGATGCTCGCCTTGTCGGCGTCGCTGCCGGTGTTGAAGTCGTTCAACGAGTACAGGTCGTCGTCCAGGAACATCGGCGGGCCCGCGGACGGGACCACCCAGGTGGCGTCGACCTGTTCGATGTACGAGCGCGCCCGGTCCATGCCGCGCTGGCGTTTCTGCATCGCGAAGTTGGCCTTCGACTTGCGGGGGATGTCGTAGACCATCGGGTACCAGATCGCGCCCGAGTACTGGAGGAGGTGGACGTCGACGCGACCGAACTGTTCGCGCACCACGTCGAGGTCGACGGGCCGAGCATCGTTCATGTTGAAGCAGACCGTCTCGCCGTCGTCGACGATCAGGCCGGAGTCGCCGATCGGGCCGTCGGCCGGCGCGCGCAACGCGATGATCATGACGTCCAGGTCGCCCTTGGGTCCGGAGAGGCGATGCTTCGTCGAGTCGTCGGTCTCCAGGAACTTCGTGAACCCTAGCCGCTCCAGTTCGCGCTTGAGATCCGGCACCGGGTAGTCCGGCAGCAGGACCGTCGCGTCCTTGTTGACGTTCTCGACCAGGTTCTTCTCGTCGAAGTGATCCCGGTGGAGATGCGAGACGTACAGGTAGTCGCAGTCGCCGATGGCTTGCCAATCCAGTTCCGTGTTGTCCGGGAACGGGATCCACGACGCGAAATAGGCCGGGTTCACCCAGGGGTCGCAGACGATGGAGCCTGCCGCGGTCTGGATGTGGAAGCCGGCGTGGCCGATGCTCGTGATCTGCACGGGGCTGGTGCCTTTCGATGGGGACTGCTACCCGGCCAGCTTATCGCCGCGACGCACCGCATTTCCTGTCGGCGGGTCCGCAGGCGGTACGTCATGGGTCACAAGTCCCGGCTACGATCACCCGTATGGAACCCGTGTACGCGTCAGTCGTCTCCACCGCTCGCATGCTGTGGCTCGCGCAGGGACTCAAACTCGACATCTCGGGGGTCGAGAACGTGCCAGCCGACGGGCCCGGCGTCGTCGCGTTCAACCACACCGGATACCTCGACTTCACGTTCGCGGGAATCCCCGCGTTCCTGCAGGGGCGACGCTACGTCCGCTTCATGGCGAAGAAGGAGGTCTTCGACAACCCGGTGGGCGGCCCGATCATGCGGTCGCTCAAGCACATCCCCGTCGACCGCGGGAACGGTGCGGAGAGCTACCAGGCTGCGGTCGACTACCTCAAGCGCGGTGAACTCGTCGGTGTCTACCCGGAGGCGACGATCAGCCGGAGTTTCGAACTCAAGGGTTTCAAGAGCGGTGCTGCCCGAATGGCTCTCGAATCAGGTGCACCGCTCATCCCGACCATCGTGTGGGGTGCGCAGCGGATCTGGACCAAGGGGCATCCGCGGAACATGGGGCGCAGCGGCGCGAAGATCATGGTCGGCGTGAGCGAACCGATCCAGCCGGAGGGCACCCCCGCGGAACTGACCGCACGCTTGCACGAGTCGATGCGCGCCAAGCTCACCGAGCTGCAGGATACGTATGGCCCGTACCCTCCCGGCGAGTTCTGGGTTCCCGCCGCCCGCGGCGGTGGAGCACCGACGCTCGAGGAGGCGAACGCGATGGACGTCGCCGACGCCGAGAAGAAGGCACGCAAGCGCGCCGAGCGCGAGGACTGACCGAGGAGGTTCACGGCGATGGAGCCCGTGTATCGGACCCTCGAGATGATTGCCGCAGCCATCCGCGCGGTGCAGGGGACCCGCCTGCGCTTCGACGGACTGGACAACATCCCGGACGGCGGTGGCGTGCTGGCGATCAACCACACCGGGTACGCAGACTTCCTTCCCGTCGGCCTCGCTCTGCGCGAGCGCGGTCGACGGGCACGTTTCCTGGTCAAGTCCGAGGTGATGGACCTGGCTATCATGAGGTTCCTCGTCGCCCACACCGGCAGCGTCCCCGTCGACCGGTCGGCCGGATCGGAGGCGTATCGCGCAGCAGTCGAAGCACTGACGCACGGTGAGCTCGTCGCCGTCTACCCGGAGTCGACCATCAGCCGAAGCTTCGAACTCAAGGAGTTCAAGACCGGAGCCGTCCGGATGGCCGTCGAAGCAGGCGTCCCGGTGGTCCCAGTGATCGTGTGGGGCGCTCAACGCCAGCTCAGCAAGGGCGCGAAACGCAGAATCGGCCGCACGCATATCCCCATCCATGTGGCATTCGGACGACCGGTGATGTTCGACGGCGGCGAGGTGGCAGGCCAACTCAGTGCGGACGGGGCGACGCGTCGGCTGCACGAGGTGATGGTCGCCCAACTGCACTGCGTCCAAGATGGGTATCCGGATGCACCGGCGGGCGCCGACTGGTTGCCCGCACGACTCGGCGGCAGCGCCCCGACACCAGAGGAGGCTCTCGTCATCGAAGACGCGGAAGCTCAGGAGAAGGCCGCGCGTCGCGCGGCGAAACGGCAGGGCGAGTGAGCGGCGCGAGGTTCGGTCCTCCCACGATGATCGCGTCCGACGTCGACGGCACCCTCATCGACGATCGCAATCAGATCACCCAGCCGACGGTTGACGTCCTGGTGCGGGCCGCCGACGCGGGCGTCGAACTGGTGCTGTCGACGGGGCGCCCGCCGAGGTGGATTCCCGAGATCGCCGAGCAACTCGCCGCGACGCCTGCCGCCGTGCGGTACGCGGTCTGCGCCAACGGCGCGATCGTCTACGACGTGCGCGAGGATGCCGTGCTGTTCGCCGCCGAACTCGGACCCGACGTGCTGGAGTCGCTGCGCACGGTGTGCACCGAACTCGTCCCGGGCTGCGGTCTGGCCGCCGAGCGGGCGGGCACCGTCGAACACGACGCGGCGACTCCCTCGTTCGTGTCGTCGGCGGGGTACGAGCACGCCTGGCTCAATCCCGACCACGTGGAGGTCGCCGACCACCATCTCACCGAGCTGCCCGCGGTGAAGCTGCTCGCCCGCAAGCCCGGCATGAGTTCGCATGAGATGGCCGCGCTGATCACCCCGCACATCGGCGATCTCGCCGAAGTCACCTTCTCCATCGACACCGGGCTCATCGAGCTCTCGGTGCCCGGAGTCCACAAGGCGTCCGGTCTGCAGTGGCTGCTCGCCAACACCGACGTCGCGGGGTCGTCCGTCATCGCGTTCGGCGACATGCCGAACGATGCCGAGATGCTCCGCTGGGCCGCCCACGGCGTCGCCATGGGCAACGGCGACCCGGTCGCTCTCGCCGCCGCCGACGAGATCGCAGGAACCAACGCCGATGACGGCGTGGCTCGGGTCCTCGAACGCTGGTTCTGAGGGCAGTTCTGGGTGGATTCGTCACTTCGTTTCGTCGCCCGTTCGACGAGCGTCCTGGTCTGCCGCACTGTGTCGGAGGCACGACACCGATCTTAGTAGATTAATCAGTAAACTGTATCTATGGAGACAGCTAGAGGTGCCGCGTCGGGTGCGAAGGACGGCGTGTGCCTTCGTCGATCGCTTGAGGTCGACGGCGCTGAGATCCGCTATGACGTCAGAGGGTCTGGCGACCTGACTCTGGTGCTCGTCCATGGACACCAGGCTCATCACGCGTGGTGGCACAGTGTCGAACGAGAACTGTCCGCCAATTGGCGCGTTGCGTTGCTCGATCTGAGCGGCCACGGCGACAGTGGTCATCGCGACAGCTATGGCGGTGACGTCTGGGTTCGCGAGGTGCTTGCCGTAGTGGAAGCGTCGACGGATGATCGAGTCGTTCTCGTCGGACACAGTATGGGCGGCCGGATCGCCCTCGCGGCGGCTGCCGCCACGCGTTCATCGCGGATTTGTGGCGTGATCATGTTCGACAGTGCGGTTCCACTGGACGGGCCGCCGCGCGTCAAGCCGTGGGATCCCGACCGTGCACCGCGCCTATTCCAGTCGCGCGAAGAGGCGACGGCACGCTTTCGGTTGATGCCCCCGCAGCCTGAGGTGATGCCGGAAATATGGGGACCGTTGGTCGGCCGCTCGATTCGAGAGGTCCCCGGAGGTTGGACGTGGAAGCATGACCAGCGCGGACTGCCCGCGTTCGTCGACGAATTCGGTGACAGTCTGAACGCAGTCGATATCCCGGTCAGCTACATGTGGGGCACCGAGAGTCGAGTCGTCGGTCCGGCGACGGTCGACTATATCCGGGCGAATTTTACGGTCGACCAGATCTCAGTGGTGGAGATGCAGGGCGTCCATCATCACATGATTCTCGAGGCCCCGGCTCGGTGTGCCTTTCTCGTCGATCGCTTTGTCCGAGGCCTGGTCGCTGAGCGCGGCGGCGATATGGATGCCGAAACTCCGGCATTGCCCCGGCCGCGGTCAAATGGTTGAATTAGATAACTGTTACCCACCTAGGCAAGGAATAACTCATGGCTACAGCTGTCATCGTCGACATCGTTCGCACCGGCTCGGGTAAAGGAAAGTCCGGTGGTGCGCTCTCGGGTATCCATCCAGCTGAGATGTTCTCCCAGGTCATCCGACAGCTCGTCGATCGCAACGGCCTCGATCCGGCACTCGTCGACGATGTGATCGCCGGCTGCGTCGGGCAGGCCGGCGATCAGGCGTTGAACATCGCTCGGACCGCCGTGCTCCATGCAGGGTTTCCCGAGTCTGTGCCCGGTACGACGATCGACCGCCAGTGCGGCTCCAGTCAGCAAGCGGCGCACTTCGCGGCGCAGGCCGTCATCGCGGGAGCCCAGGACATCGTGATCGCAGGCGGCGTTGAGTCTATGAGTCGCGTCCCGATGGGCGCTGCCGCGTTGCCCGGCACCAATCCGCACGGCCCGCTGGCGCAGCGCTACCCGGACGGGTTGGCGCACCAGGGCATCGGAGCGGAACTCATCGCCGCGCGCCGGAAGATCGATCGGGCGGCGCTCGACGCGTTCTCGGCACGCTCACATGCCAGGGCCGCCGCAGCGTTCGCCGACGGCTCCTTCGGCGACGAGATCGTGCCCGTCACGCTACCTGACGGATCGGTCCACACGAGTGATGAGACCGTCCGTCCGAGCACAGGAGCCGAAGGGTTGGCAGGCCTGAAGCCTGTGTTCGTCAACGACGAGTTCTCGACGCGGTTCCCGGAGATCGACTGGGTGATCACGCCGGGTAACTCGTCACCACTCACCGACGGAGCCTCTGCGGCGCTCATCATGAGCGAAGAGAAGGCTGCCGAACTCGGACTCAAGCCTCGAGCGCGGTTCCACACCTTCGCGGTCACCGGCTCGGACCCCCTGGTAATGCTCGACGGGATCATCCCGGCGACGCAGAAGGCGCTGGCGAAGTCAGGACTGTCCATCGACGAGATCGACGCGTACGAAGTGAACGAGGCGTTCGCGCCGGTGCCGCTGGCCTGGGCGCAGGAGTTCGGCGCAGACGAGGCGAAGCTGAATCCACGAGGCGGCGCCATCGCGCTCGGGCATCCGCTCGGCGGCTCCGGAACACGACTGATGGCCACCATGGTGAACTACCTCGAAGCGACAGGCGGACGGTACGGACTGCAGACGATGTGCGAGGGCGGCGGGATGGCGAACGCCACAATCATCGAACGTCTCGGATAGCGCGCGCTACCAGGGTGGTTCGTGCCGACGGCGCACGGATCATCCCTGGCTTTGGCGTATCGGGGCGGAAGGCTTGCCGATCACTCGAACAGGTCGACGAGCGGCATGTCTTTGGGATCGAACAGGAACGCCGACTTCTTGGCCGCAGCCATGTGAGCGCGCCACTGCTGCTCCGCGGCGTCAGCGTCCCTGGCCTCGATGAGCCGGACCATCTTCCGGAAGGATTGGAGGAGACGCTTCAGGTTCGGCTCGACGAATCGATCCCGCCTCATTCCCTGCGAGATGGATCGAGTCAGGTGGGTCTGTGCGATGTCTGCCAGAACGGCGCCCTGGACCGCCAAGGTGGTGTTGCCGCAGCGCTGCATCAGCAATTCGTGAAACCGGTACGCGGCCTCACTCCATCGCGATATGTCGGTGACAGTCTCGGGGCCCGCCTCGATCAAGGCGGCGAGACCGTCGACGACCACATTGAGGTCGGCGAGGTCCTGTTCGGTACGGATCTCGGCCAGCATCCGAGCGCACACTGGTTCGGTGACCTCGCGGGCGTTGTACACGTCCTCGAGTGTTGTCCCCTGGAGCTGCAGGAGCAGGCCGACGTGTCGCGCAGCGACCATCGGGTCGGGTGCAAGCACCTGGGCGCCCCCGCGTGCCCCTCGCCGTACTCGAATGAGGCTCTCGGCTTCGAGGATGCGGAAGGCTTCACGAAGGGTCGGGCGGGACACGCTGAACTGTTCCATGAGCCCGACCTCGGGCGGCAGTGTTTCGCCTGCGGTGAGTTCGCCTCGAACAATCTGTCGGCGCAGGTGGCTGGCGATCAGTTCGGCGGTCTTCGGGGCGCGCATGGCGGTACCGACCTGGGTCTTCGCCGGTTGTGTCGATTCTGCGGCAGTCATGCAGATGATCCTAACTTTCTCACTACTGCGCTCGACGCCGGTCGGGCGTGGAGGCGTGGAGGCGTGGAGAGTGGGGCGCACCTCGTTGTACGTTTAAATCATTCTACTGATACCGAGGTGATGAGATGGACCAGTCCGAGAAGCGGAACAGTGAAGCGATCGCCGCGTCTGATCCGCGCGTGCGAGTACGTGGTCCGCGACCGTCCGCGCCGGCACGTCGGCCGCGATCGGTCCGTCGCACCAGCACGATCGATATGACCTGGACTGACGGGTGGGGCACCGAACTGCACCTCGACGGTCGAGGTCGTGACCTGGCGACTGGCGGGGACATGTCGACAGACGTGCTCGCCGCCAGTCGGATGGTGGTCGACGTGGATCCGATGCGGCAGATTCGGCGCATCAAGACCATTCCCGAGCGCGAAGGCCTCAGTCGGCTCGTGGGGACCGGCTCGGGCAGCGGATATCGTACGCGGCTCGCTGACGCGGTGTCGACGCTCGTGGGCTCAGATCCGGTCGATCTCCTTCTCGATGACGTACCGGGAGCCACGTTGGTCTCGGGTTTCGCTTTCGCGCAGTGGTTTCCGATCGAGGAGTTGCTTGCGAGTGCCTCCAAGGGGGCGGGTGCCGGCCGCTCGATGGAGGGGATCTGTACCGGCTTCATGCCGGGGTCGAGTGGCCTGGCTCCCGACGGGACGTCGCGATGGACGCACCGCACGCGGCCGGTGGAACCGCTTGGCTCCGGCTCGGACCATCGTGCATGGCATGAGCTCCCGGAGATCACCGAGGTGTCGATGCGTCGCGCACGGCGCATCGACGTGTGGCGCGAGGATTCCGTCGTATATGTGGACGCGATGTTTCAGGACAGCTCCACTCGGCCCGCGGGTGGACGGATCGCAGTGCATGAGTATGCGTTGACCGCCACAGTCGACATGCGCACCGGGCGGTTGACGTCGGTGATTCCGGAGCCGCACGTCCTTCCGTATGCCGAGTGTCCGCTCGCCGTGCTCAATGTCGACAGGCTCCTCGGGGTTCAGACGCGGGAGCTACGGACCGTGGTGCTGGACGAACTGCAGGGCGTCGCCGGATGCACCCATCTCAACGACGCGCTCCGAGCTCTCGCCGATATCCCCTACCTCGTCGGTCGGCTCTCGTGAGCCTCGCGGTCGGCCACTAGCCGTTCGGTCTCGGGCGAGACGGGAGCGGTGAGCAGGCCGACCCAGGCGTCGATGAAGTTGCTCAACTGCACCTCGCTGATCGGATGTCCCGCCCTGGCCTGTTCGCCGAGGAGGTTCAGAATGCTGTTGTACAGCTGAAACGTCCGCCCTCGCCACAGGCGGTCCGGCATGTCGACGACGGCGGCGTCGACGAGGGTCTCGACCATATCGGAGGTCCAGTCCCGAAGCTCCTCGGGCCAATAGTCCTTGGTGGCACGGGGATTCTCGCTGAGTCGTGCGAGAAACGGGACGAACATCGCGCCCGCGCGGATCGATTCGACGAGCGGGCGTACGACAACCCAGACGATCGTGCGCGGCTCGTGTTCGCTCTCGGTCGCGCGCGCGTCGGCCAGCAGATCTGTGCGCCGTCGGTCGAGGTCGATGCTGCGCCACCGTATGAGAGCTTGGACCAGCCCCAGCTTGGATCCGAAATGGTAGGAGATCACCGATACATTCGACTGGCCCGCCGACTCCTGGATCTCTCGCATCGTCACGCCGTCGATGCCGCGTTCGGCGAACAGTCGCTCCGCCGCCTGCATGAGAGCGACGCGGGTCGCCTCTCCCGCCGCATGCGCTCGTCTGGCCACCGTCGGCCCCCTATCCATCGTTGTCGTCCCTGGTCAGTGTGCCACCGAAAAATCTAATGGAAAAGTCTTAAAAAGTCTTGACCTCAATCCGTTAGATGAATAGTCTCTTTGTATAAGGGTTCGCGTCCGGTGGACCCGTCGAAGTGTTGGAGGTATGCACATGCCCAAGATGTGGACGAACTCAGGTGACTCGCATTTCCTCGAGCCCGACGACGTGTGGTCGTCGCGGCTGTCGAAAGAAATGGCAGACCTCACCCCGAAGTCGGAGAAGGATCCGGACGGCGAGTATGAGACCGTGTCGGTCGACGGCCAGACCTTCCGTCGCAAGCTGCCGACGTCTGCTGCTGTCCAGTTCGTCGAGGAGAGCCACAAGCCGCAGGGGGTCCGCGACCCCCACGCACGCCTGGCCGACCTGGACAAGGAAGGCGTCTGGGGTGAGGTGATCTTCCCGAGCCTCGGGATGTGGGCGTCCACGTTCCGTACCCCTGAACTGCTTCAGGCGTGCATGCGTGCGAGCAACGAGTACGCGCACGAGGAGCTCGCTCCGGTGTCCGATCGATACGTGGTGACCGGACAGGTGTCGACGCTGCGCGTCGAGGATGCAGTCAGCGAGATCGAATGGCTGGCCGAACACGGCTTCAAGGCAGTGTTCCTACCGACCACGCCGCACCCGTCCGCACCCGACTGGCATCGTAACGACTGGGAGCCGTTCTGGGACGTCTGCGATAAGGCGAACATCGTCCCCGCGTTCCATATCGGTACCGATCCCGTCGACATGACGGCCGGCGGTGCAGGCGTCGTGTACCGGGGGCCGGGCGGGGCCATCATGAACTACACCGAGACGACGTTCTCCGGTCAGCGTGCGGCGATGAAGCTGGTCGCGTCGGGTGCGTTGGACCGTCATCCGAACCTGCGGGTCCTGATCTCCGAAGGCGGAGCGACCTGGATTCCGTTCCTCGGCGACCGGCTGCTCGAGGGATACCGTCAGCACCAGCAGGCGGTCCGGCCCAAGCTGAGCCGGGATCCCAAGGAGATCCTGATGACGCAGGTGTACGCGTCGTTCCAGCACGACGAGACCGCCGTCGCCGCGAACGAGGCGATGGGCTACACCAACGTGATGTTCGGTTCGGACTACCCGCATATGGAGGGCACGTTCGGTCACACTCAGAAGACGCTCGAAGGTCTGTTCGCCGACGCGAAGCCGGAGACCACCAAGCGAATCACCCAGGGGGCGTTCTACGAACTGTTCCCCGACGTCCCGCCGGTGCCCGAGAGCACCGACTGCATCGAAGCCTGAGGCGCAGATGGCTCAGATGAGTGGGCTCCGCGACGTCGCGATCGTCGGCGTCGGAGCGACCCCCTATTATAAGCGGGGCGAAAGTTGGCCCCAGACGACGACGCAAATGGCGTGTGAGGCGATTCTCGCCGCGTGCGAGGACGCAGGCGTCTCAGTCAAGGAGATCGACGGATTCGCTTACTATTCCGGAGCAGGCGCGGGATACGGCGAGAAGATGGACACCGCCGACTTCATGGAGACCCTGGGCATCCCCGAAGTCACCTTCACCGCGTCGCTCACGTCCGGCGGCGGGGGGTCGGCGGGGGCCATCGGGCTCGCCCGGGCGGCTATCGTAGCCGGCGATGCCACCATGGTCGTCACAGTCATGGCGCTGCAGCAGGCCAAGCAGCGATTGGGGACAGTGTTCGCCGCTGTCGCGCCCGATCCGGTGAACTCGTTCATCCAGCCGAGTGGTCTGGCCGGGCCCGGCCACCTGATGTCCGTACTCGCGCGTCGCCACATGCATCTGTACGGGACGCGCCGCGAAGCGTTCTGCGAGATCGCGATGAGCGAGCGGCAGAACGCGCAGAACCGCCCCAAGGCGCGGTTCCACGGAGTACCGATGACGAAGGACGACTACTTCTCGGCGCGGATGATCGCCGAGCCGCTCTGCCTGTTCGACTTCTGCCAGGAGACCGACGGCGCGGTGGCGGTCCTCACGACGACCACCGAACGGGCGCGCGACCTCAAGCAGAAGCCGGTTCCGGTCGTGGCCGTCGCACACGGCGGTACCAAGGACTGGGGCCGGGCGTTCGCGTGGATGGGTATGCCCGACGAGTACTTCGCGTCGGCCGGGAACAAGCCGATTGCCGATCGCCTCTATCGGCAATCCGGACTCTCGCCGTCGGACATCGACGTCGCGCTCCTCTACGACCACTTCAGTCCGATGGTCCTGATGCAGTTGGAGGACTACGGATTCTGTGAGCGCGGCGAGGGCGGTGCTTTCGTCGAGTCAGGGGCGATTCGTTACTCGCCGACGCCGAGCAAGGGGGCCATCCCGGTCAATACCCACGGTGGGCAGTTGTCCGAGGCGTACATCATCGGGATGACCCACATCCTCGAAGGCGTGGAGCAGATGCGCGGAACCGCGATCAACCAGGTGACGGACGCCGACCACGCCCTCGTCACCGGTGGGCCCGCCTCGTTGCCGGTGTCCGGCATGATCCTTGGAAGGGACGACTGATGACGCTGGCAACAGCTCTGCCCGGCGAGACCGTGCAGATCACGATGAATCCGGTGACGGAGCCGTTCTGGGAGGCAGCGAAGGACAAGCGCCTCGTCGCTCCCCAGTGCTCCCAGTGCGGAACCTTCCGGCTGCCACCGACGCCGTATTGTCCCGAATGCCAGTCGACGGAGGTCACGTGGACCGAGTTATCCGGCGAGGCGGAGGTGTACAGCTTCGCTGTCGTCCACGGCTTCCCGGGACTGCCCGACGTGACATTGGTCCCCGTGGTGGTGGACCTCCCGGATGCGCCCGGTGCTCGACTGATCAGCAATATCATCGATATCGATCCGGACGACGTCACGATCGGTATGAAGCTGCGCGTGGACTTTCACCCGATCACCGACGGCTGGATGCTCCCGGTGTTCCGTGCCGCCTCGAACTGATCGAACCGATATGGGTCGACTGACAAGGAGTGAATCATGAGTGATCACGACGAAGACAATTCTCTGCACGAGAAGCCGCTCGAGTTCATGCAGTCCATCGCGAACACCGGTGGCACCTGCGACGGGCAGGCGATCATCCCGTCGGACGACGGTACGCACTACGACTGCTGGTGTTCATGCGGCGAGTGGCGGATCGAGACGACGACGACCGAAGAGGGACTGCACGCGGCGAGGGCGCATACCGGAAGCGTTTCGGCTTGACCGCCGAACGTGCCGAGGCGAGTGTCGCCAAGGTCCTATCCGACACCGGCGAGCGACCGTGGCGGTCGTCGGACCTGCACGGCGGTGACGAGTACAGTGCGACGTATGAGGATCTGACCCACGCTCTCGGCGATTTTCTCGACAGGCTGGCCGAAGCCAGGCCCGACACGGAACTCATCGAGTCGATGACGGAGTCGCTGGCCGGTTGGGCGCGAGAACTGGGTCCACTGGCGGTCCGCGAGCGAGACCGAGTCTTCGGTCGTCGGACCGACCTCGCGAGCCGGGGACAGACGATGTCGCCGACGATCGAACTCGCTGAGATCTCCGACGATTCAGCGAGCGGGACCGTGTACTTCGGCTCGTACTTCCTCGGTGGGAATGGCGCAGTGCACGGCGGAGCCATCCCACTTATGTTCGACGAAATTCTCGGACGTCTTGCGAATGCGAGCGGGCGTCCGCCGCAACGTACCGCGTACCTGCACACCGACTACCGGTCGATCACGCCGGTTGGGCGAACGCTCGGTGTGCGGGCGTGGCTCTGCAGCGAAGACGGGCGTAAACGCATTCTGAGGGCGACCATCCATGACGGTGAGACGCTGTGCGCCGAAGCCGAGGGGTTGTTCGTGGCGCTGAAGCCCGGGCAGCCCTGAGCATCGCTCTCGACGGAGACGGACTCGCGTCCTGCCTACGGGCGGGGACGCGAGTCCGTTTCATCTAGCGGGTCGGATCAGCCCCTCCTGAACGGTCGTCGCGCACAGCCGTCCCTGTGTATCGAAGATTTCTCCTCGGCAGAGTGCACGGCCGTTGCCTGCCCAACGGGACGACTGGTCGTACAGGAACCAGTCGTCGACCGACAACTGCGCATGGAACCAGATTCGGTGGCTGAGTGTCGACATCCGGACGGTGTTCAAGTCGATCTCGGTCGCATGTGAGCCGAGCGCTGTCGCGATCAGCAAGACGTCGGAAAGGTACGTGAGAGCTCCGGCACGATCGGCCGCCGACTCGCTGATGGCGCGTCGCGCGCGTAACCAGACGCTTTGGGTTGGAGCGGTGTCCTGCCCGCGTGCCAACGCCGCACGCAGCGGCAACTCGGGAAACCGTGCCTCGACGTCGAGGCTGCCGAAGAGCCACTGGGCCCATCGTGTGCTGTCGACGTCGTCGGTCAAGAGGTCGACGACTGGGGGCAGCGAGGTGGGTGCGGGTGCGTCGAGGGTGGGGATCTGGTGGGTCAGTCCGGTGTCGTCGCGTTGGAAGGATGCGGTCATGGTGAAGATGACCCGGTGGTTCTGGATGGCGTGGACGTGTCTGGTGCTGAAGGATCCGCCGTCGCGGGTGGGCTCGACGGTGAACTCGACGGGCGCTGTGGTGTCCCCGGGGAGAAGGAAGTGCATGCTCGCCGAGTGGATCTGGCGGTCGATGGCGACGGTGTGGTGGGCGGCGAGGACTGCTTGTCCGGCGACTTCGCCGCCGAATGTCCGCGTTGAGGGTCCCGGATGGATGCCGCCGCGGAACCGTAGCGGGGCCACCTGGGTCAGGGCGATCCGCTCGGTGATGGACGGAATCTGAGGGACAGTCGGAGAGTCAGTCATCGACGGAATCGGAGCGTCCTTCTGCCAGTTCATATTGATTAGCTTAATCAGTAATCTAATTAAAGTATAGTCGAGCCGAACGCCGAAGCAGGTCCGAAGCTTGCGGGCGGCCAGGCTCCGCCGTCTGTGGAGCAAAGACGAGGAGGACGCATGAAAGTCGGTATTCCACTTGGCTCGCTCGACGGGGCACTCTCCGACGTGCCTGAGCGAGCAGCGGCTGCCGAGACCGCCGGATTCGACAGTGTGTCGTTCAGTGAGGTCAAGTCGGATCCGATGCTGCACCTGACGGTCGCTGCCGGGGCCACACACCGAGTCGACTTGCTGACGAACATCGTGGTCGCGTTCGCCCGCTCGCCGATGATGCTCGCGGTCCAGGCGCGAACACTGCAGGAATACAGCGGCGGACGGCTGGTCCTCGGCTTGGGAAGTCAGATCAAACCGCACATCGAGCGCCGATTCTCCATGCCGTGGAGCGCACCGGCGCCGCGTATGGCCGAGTTCGTGTCGGCGATGCGGGCGATCTGGCACGCGTGGTCGACTGGTGACCCGCTGGACTTTCGCGGAGAGTTCTACACCCACACGCTGATGACTCCGATGTTCTCCCCCGCAGGCGATGTCCCGGACCCCGCCGTGTTACTCGCCGCGGTCGGGGAGCAGATGACCGAGACCGCAGGACGAGTCGCGGACGGCATCCTCCTGCATCCATTCTCAACCGAGCGATACATCCGCGACGTCACACGACCGGCGCTAGAGCGCGGCCGGGCGAAGTCGGCGGGGCTCGGTCCCGTCGAGATCGTCGGATCCACCTTCGTCGTCACCGGCGAGACCGAGAAGGAGGTGGCGGCCTCGGCCGCCGCAGTCCGCGGCCAGGTGGCCTTCTACGGATCGACTCCGGCGTATCGGGGCGTGCTCGAACTCCATGGGCTCGGTGATCTCGGCGCCGAGCTGACCAGGCTGTCGAAGATGGATGCGGACGGCAGGTGGCAGCAGATGGCCGACCTCATCGACGATGAGACGTTGGACCTGTTCGCGGTGACGGGGACTCCTCGCGAGGCCGCAGCATCGCTGCGCCAGCGAGCAGGCGGCTGCGTCACCCGATACGAGATCAACAACATCGGCATCCGATCGCCTCGGATGCAGGCGGAAGTCGCCGCGGCGTTACAGGAGCTGCAGTGATGCTCATCGTCGAAGATCACGGGCCGCGTGCCAGGGTGCTCAGACTCGATCGGCCCGACTCGCTCAACGCGATGACTGTCGACCTGGTCGACGCGCTGCATCGCGAACTCGATGCACTCGCCACCGATCGTGACGTCTCGGTGGTCGTCCTGACAGGGCAGGGTCGCGGCTTCTGCGCGGGGCTCGACCTCAACGGATACGGCGGCGAGGACCGCGTGCCAGGCGATGCTGTTCGGCAGACAAGGTGGGGCCCATCCACTCAAGCATGGCGTCGCAGGTGCACATCGCTTCGCTAGTCCAGAAGATTCGCCGGCTGCCGCAGGTCTTCATCGCCGCGGTCAACGGCGCTGCGGCCGGCGGCGGACTCGCGTTGGTCTGCGCCTGCGACATCCGCCTCGCAGTCGAGTCCGCAGTGTTCGCGGTGTCGTTCATTCGTGTCGGTTTCTCCGGATGCGACATCGGTACGTCCTGGATGCTGCCGCGGCTGGTGGGTGCGGGGCGGGCCCACGAATTGATGTTGACCGGCCGTCGTTTCGATGCGGCCGAGGCGCTTGAGATCGGCCTCGTCGCTGATGTCGTCGCAGACGACCGCCTATGGGGCCGCGTCGACGAAGCCGTCCAGGCGCTATCGGCGGCTCCACCGATGTCGCTGGCGCTGACCAAACGCGGAATGTGGCTCGCGCTGGAGACTCCTGCGTTCGACACCGCGGTCGAGATGGAGAATCGCCAACAGGTCCTGACAGCGGCCACGGAGGATCAGAGCGAAGCGATGAACGCGTTCGTAGCCGGGCGCACGCCGCGGTACACGAACAGATGACCGCGGCGCGGCTGCAGACGATCGAAACGATTGAAGGAGACGAGCGTGACCACTGAGATCGATACGAACGAACCTGTACTTCTGGTGGAGCAGCACGATGCTGTCCGACTGTTGACCCTGAACCGACCGTCGGTTCGCAACGCGTTGAACACCGATCTGATCCACCGCTTGCGAACGGCTATCGCCGACGCCGACGCCGACGATCGGGTCGACGTCGTCGTGCTCACCGGATCGGGCGACGCCTTCTGCGCGGGACTGGATCTTCGGCAACTCGGCGGCACCGGGGCCAACGCCGAGCACATCTCCGCCGACACCATTCCGGTCGGCCACCCCTGGACGCCGATACGTAAACCGGTCATCGGTGCGGTCAACGGCCCGGCGATCACCGGTGGGCTCGAGATCGCCCTGGCCTGCGACTTCCTCATCGCCTCGGACCGCGCGAGATTCGCCGACACTCATTCCCGCGTCGGTGTCCTGCCCGGCTGGGGGCTGACCACTCGGCTCCCCGAAGCCGTCGGCGCAGGATTCGCCCGCCGTATGAGCATGACCGGCGACTTCGTCGACGCCGCCGGAGCGCTCCGCGTCGGACTTGTCACCGAGGTGGTGCCTCACGACGAACTCGTGCCGACCACGCTTCGGGTCGCGTTCGCCGTGGCGCAGAACGATCAGCAGGGTCTGCGCACCCTGCTGGCCTCATACCGCCGTGCGCACGCGCACATCATCGACCCGGCCCTTGCCGCGGAGAACGCCACTTCGGTCGCCTGGATGCGGGGATTCGATCCGGCCACCGTCGCGGAACGCCGCGCCTCGATCGTCGAGCGCGGTCGCGATCAGAACAAGGACGTCCAGTGACGCTCGTCCGCTAACTGACGAAGTCGTCCCAGTTCGTCGCGAGGTAGTCCAGAAAACGGGGACCGACGGCCTCGTTGGTGAGGTGGGCCGCGGGGACCGGCTGCTTCAGCGAACGGTAGTCGGGGTCGGCGATCACCTGGCGCGCGAAGTCGTGATGAAGGATGGCGGCGGTCCCGATCAGGACGAAGTCCGCCCCGCGGTCCAGGCACTGGCGTGCACCGGCGCCGTCCAGGATCTTCCCGGCGACGCCCAGTCGTGTGCGGCCTCGGGGGAGATCAGTGAAGTAGTCGATTAGTCGACCGTGATGACGCTCCTCGTGCGGCTGCTTGAACACGTCCCACATCGACATGTCGAGGTAGTCGAGGTCGCCGCTGGCCAGTACCTCGCGCGCAAGCGCGCGCGCTTCATCGAGAGCGACCCCGTAGCGCTCCGGTGACAGTCGCAGCCCCAATTGGAAGTCGGGAGACGTCGCCTGCCGGATTCCGGCGACGACCTCGTGGACGATGCGGAACCGGTTCGACGCGGATCCGCCGTAGCGGTCGGTGCGGTCGTTGCGGCGCGCGTCAAGGAACTGCCCGATCAGGTAGCCATGGGCGCCGTGGACCTCGACACCGTCGAACCCTGCGGTCTCGGCGCGGATCGCGGAGTCGATGAAGTCCTGGACGGCTTCCTCTACTCCTTCGGTCGAGAGCGCCGTGGCGCCCTTGTCGACGTCGTCCCACGGGGCGACGACGGGCAGCCCGGACAATTGCGTGTCGGATCGTCGACCGCCGTGCTGCAACTGCACCGACGACACCGCTCCCGCATCGCGGATGCCGTCTGCGAGACGCCACAGCCCTCGCAGATGGGTGTCGTCGCTGACTCCGAGCTGACCGCGGAACGCCTGCCCGGCCCGACTTACGTGTGCCGCGCACGTCATGACGAGTCCGAACTCGCCTTGGGCGCGACGGACGAGCCAGTCGTATTCGTCGTCGTGGAGCGTGCCGTCGTCATTGCTCTGCATGTTCGTGAGAGGCGCCAACGCCAATCGATTCGGCCATGACGGACCGTGCGGGAAGGTCAACGGAGATCCGAGGTCGGTCACGAGTCGTCTCTTTCGGGGTTCGTGTCGGGCCGGGCGAGGGCGAAAAATGCGCGGCTCAGCGCGGGGCGAAGCGCATACCGGCGTCCAGGCGCAGACACTGGCCGTTGAGCATGGAGTTCTCCACAATCGCGGTCGCGAGCTTCGCGTACTCGTCGGGGCGCCCCATGCGCTTGGGGAAGGCGTTCCCGGCGACGAGGGGCGGAATCATATCGGTGGGAAGACCCGCGACGGCCCCGGTCTCGAAGAGGCTCGGTGCGATCGCCAGGACACGGATGCCGTATGACCCCAGGTCACGAGCCATGGTCAGCGCCATGCCCGCGATGCCAGCCTTGGCCGCACTGTAGGCGACCTGCCCGATCTGTCCTTCGAATGCGGCGATCGACGACGTGTTGATGATGACGCCGCGCTCGCCGTCCTCGTCCGGCGCCGACTCGGCCATATGAGCCGCCTGGAGACGGTTGAGGTTGAACGTCGAGATCAGATTCAGGTTGATCACACTACTGAACGCATCGAGTGCATGCGGTCCATCTTTGCCGAGGGTCCTGCCGACGATTCCGCCGCCCGCGGTGTTCACCGCGATGTTCAAGCCGCCGAGCGATTCGACTGCCGTCGCGAGCTGAGTCTCGATCGCAGCATGATCGGTGATGTCGCCCTCGATGAAGACTCCGCCGATGGCTGAGGCGATCTGTTCGCCCTCGCCGCCGGGACGATCGATGATCGCTACCTTGGCTCCACGTTCGGCGAGGAGTTCCGCACTGGCGCGCCCCATTCCGGAGGCGCCGCCGACGACGAGGGCGAGCTTGTTCGCGATATCCATAGTCAATTCCTTCTCAATGTCGTTCGATAGTTGTCGGTACGGGGTGTCAGAAGCCGAGGTCGCGGCCCACGATGTCCTTCATGATCTCGGTGGTCCCGCCGAGGATGGTGCTGATCCGGACGTCGCGGTATGCCTTGGCGACGGGATACTCGAGCATGAAACCGTAGCCGCCGTGCAGCTGGAGGCACTGGTCGACGACGCGCTTGTGCAGTTCGGTGCACCACCACTTGGCCTTCGCCGCGTCGACTGCGCTCAAGGTTCCCTCCACCACCTGCGCGATGCAGTTGTCGACGTAGATCTGCGCGATGTCGAGTTCGGTCGCCATCTCCGCGATCGTGAAGCGGTTCGCTTGGAACGATCCGATCGCTTGGCCGAACGCTTGCCGGTCGTGGGCATACTGCACGGTCTGGTCGAAGATGTTCCGGGCGCCGGCCACTGCGCTGATAGCGATTGACAGCCGCTCGGACGGGAGATTCTCCATGAGGTGGTAGAAACCGCGGCCCTCGGTGCCGAGCAGGTTCGACGCCGGGACTCGGCAATCGGCGAAGAACAGTTCGGCGGTGTCCTGTGCCTTGTGCCCCATCTTGTCGAGCTTGCGACCGCGCTCGAATCCGGGAGTGCCCGCCTCTACCGCGATGAGGCTGAATCCCTTGTGGCCTGCCTCGGGGTCCGTGCGACAGACGACGATCACGACGTCGGACAGGATGCCGTTCGAGATGAAGGTCTTCTGACCGTTGATGACCCATTCGTCGTCTTCGCGGACCGCCGATGTACGAATGCCCGCGAGGTCTGAACCCGCCGTCGGCTCACTCATCCCGATCGCGAAGGTCAACTCACCTGAAGCGAGTCCCGTCAACCAGCGTTCGCGCTGGTCTTCGGTGG
This sequence comes from Gordonia liuliyuniae, assembly GCF_021738805.1. Lineage (NCBI taxonomy): Bacteria > Bacillati > Actinomycetota > Actinomycetes > Mycobacteriales > Gordoniaceae > Gordonia > Gordonia liuliyuniae. The sequence continues at coordinate 505,233 of NZ_JAKKOR010000001.1, forward strand.
TCAGGCGGAGAAGGTACGGCGCGATGATGTCGTTGTGCAGTGTCAAAGCGGGGCCGCTGAGGTGCGAGGCGGCCAGTTCTTCGGCGACGATCGCGTTGTATCGGAAGTCGTCTACGCCGAGGCCGCCGTACTGCTCGGGAACGGAGAATCCCATCACTCCGGCCGCGGCGGCCGCCCGGTAGACACTCTTGTCCACCTGACCGTCGATCTCCCATTGATCGTGGTACGGAGCTACTTCTCTGGTGAGGAAGTCGCGGACGACGCCTCGGAACTCTTCATGTTCGGGTGTGTACACCGAACGGGGTGTAGGCATTTTGCTTCCTCTCATCTCTGTTGTCAGACAGCTTAATCATTAAACTGATTATGTGCTAGCGTCTGTCCAGAAGAGATCTGAAGCCGGCAGGGAGAGCCGATCGCGCCGGCGGTGAAATCATGAGATGTCGAGGAGTCTGAATGTCCAACGATGTACTGGTGGAACGACGCGGCGGAGTCCAGGTCATCACCATCAACCGGCCTGAAGCGAAGAATGCGATCAACGCCGCCGTTGCGAACGGGATAGCGGCGGCCGTCGACGAACTCGAAGCCAGCGACGACCTCCACGTCGGAGTGCTGACCGGTGCAGGTGGCACATTCTGTGCGGGTATGGACCTCAAGGCGTTCCTGCGCGGCGAGACGCCGACGGTGGAGAACCGCGGGCTCGGCGGGATCACCCAGGCGCCACCGCGTAAACCGTTGATCGGTGCGGTCGAGGGATGGGCGGTCGCCGGAGGGTTCGAGCTTCTGCTCGCCTGCGACATGGTCGTGGCTGCCGAAACCGCGAAATTCGGGGTACCCGAGGTGAAGCGGGCGCTGGTGGCGGGTGCCGGAGCGGCGATGCTTCTCCCGCAGCGGATTCCGCAGGCGATCGCACTCGAGATGTTGCTGACCGGCGACCCGATCACGGCTGAGCGCGCGGCGGCACTCGGTTTGGTGAACCGGCTGACGAGTGAGGGAGGCGCGGTCGACGGAGCCATCGAACTCGCCGCGGCGATCGCCGCGAACGGGCCGCTCGCAGTCGCGGTGACCAAGCAGATCGCCCGGGCCAGCGCCGACTGGTCGTTCGACGAGGGCTGGGGCAGGCAAGCCGCACTCATGGAGCCGGTCTTCACGTCCGAGGACGCGCGCGAGGGCGCAAGCGCGTTCGCCGAGAAGCGCGCCCCGGAATGGAAGGGCCGCTGATATGACCAGCAGATCGAGGTTCAACGAGCTGCTGTCCGAGGCACCCGCCGATGCTGAGGCGATCGAGTTCGACGAGCGTTGGCGTACGTGGGGCGACCTGCAGCGTATCGACGCGGCGCTCGACGAATGGCTGACGGGCCACGGGCTGGGCGCAGGAACACGGGTCGGGATCGTCTTGGAGAATCGTCCCGAGCACGTGGGAGTACTGCTCTCGCTCATCGCTCGTGACCGGTGCATCGTGACGCTGAGCGCCTTGCAACCGCCGAGGCGACTGTCCGAGGACATCCGCCGCGCCGATCTCCCGGTGCTCGTAGGTTCTCCGGCGGCCCTGGCCGGAGCCGGAGTCCTGGACGCTGCAGGAGATGCCCCCGTCCTCGAGCTCACCGAGGCGGGCATCCGGGAGATCGAGGCCGGCTCCGGTGCCCAGCGGCCCACGAACAGCTCGCCTGGAGTGATCGTCGAGATGTTGACATCGGGCACGACTGGGCCGCCGAAGCGGGTGCTGTTGAGCGAGAAGCAGTTCGACACGGCCATCTCCACCAGTGTGCCCGCGCCTCCCGAGGACCGCCTGTTCCGTCGCGGTGTGACGCTGGTGGTTACCCCGCTGGTCCACATCGGTGGATTCTGGGGCGCGCTCGGACCGATCTACGCGGGCCGCCGAATCTGCCTGATGGGAAAGTTCGTGCTGGATCCGTGGCTACGGGCGATCGAACGGCACCGACCGCGGGCCACGGGTCTGGTGCCTGCCGCGCTTCGGACGATTCTCACCGAAGGTGTTCCTGCTCAGAGCCTCGAAGGCATTGATGTCGTGACGACCGGGACGACAGCGTGCCCTCCGGAGCTGATCGACTCATTTCTTGACACCTACGGGATTCGCGTGCTGCCGACCTACGGAGCCACGGAGTTCGCAGGCGCCGTCGCCTACTGGACGAAGCCGCTGCACGAGCGGTGGTGGGCGACCAAGGCCGGAAGCGCAGGCAAGCCGATACCGGGAGTGACGCTGCGTATCACCGACGACGAGGGCGTCGACATCGGACGTGAGAAGCAGGGGCTGCTGGAGATCCGCACCGCGCAGTCGCCGGTCGGAGCCGACGCGTGGCTGCGTACCAGCGATCTCGCCACCATCGATGAGGATGGTTTCCTGTGGATTCAGGGCCGAGCCGACGACGCCATCGTGCGCGGCGGGTTCAAGGTGCACCCGGACGCGGTGCGCAAGGTCCTCGAATCGCACCCCGCAGTGGAGGAGGCGGCCGTAGCTCCGCTCCCGGACGAGCGTTTGGGGCAGGTTCCAGTGGCCGCCGTCGAGTTGGTGTCGGGTGAGTCCGCCGACGACAGGTCGGCGCTCGTCGACGAGTTGGTCGCACTCTGCCGTCAGCAACTGCTGCCGTACGAGGTTCCCGTTCACATATCGGTGCTGTCCGCACTGCCGCGGACTCCCTCATCGAAAGTCAGTCGAGTCGATCTGCTGGAGTTGGTATCGGCAGATCTGGGCCGGACCGCGCCGGTATGACCGCGTCTGCACCGGTCGACGAGCGCACCCTCGGTGAAGCAGTCCGATCCGGACTGGCCGTGCACGCCGACATCCAGCTGACCGTCGTCAGCGATGAGCGACCGGCCGATGTGACGCTCGCCGAGATCGGGCACGAAGCCCGCGAGGTCGCCGCCTGGCTGCAGTCGATCGGGGTCGGCCCCGGCGACGTCGTGGCCCTTCAACTGCCCAACTGGCACGAGGGAGTGGTGATTCAGGCGGCGACGATGCTCGTCGGCGCCGCCGTGCTGCCGATCGTGCCCACCTACGGGCCGCGAGAACTCTCGTTCATTCTGAACGACTCGGGCGCTGCGGTCGTCGTTCTCGCGGCCTCGTTCCGAGGCAGGGCGCGTCCTGTCACCGAGGCCGACATCGGCGAGCTCCCCGACGTGCGCGCCATCGTCGTCGTCGGCGACGATCCCGACGGAACCCTTGGCTGGGCAGATGCGCACGGCGACCCCTCCGCCTTTGTCGATCCTGATCGCGATCCGGACGACGTGGCATTGATTGTCTATACATCGGGGACCACCGGCACACCGAAGGGCGTCCTGCATTCGCATCGGTCGATGCTGGCCGACACGCGGTCGCCGATCGTGTCGGAGTCGGCGGGTCCGGACAGCTGCCACCTCGGGGTCTTCCCGTCGGGGCACATGGCGGCGGTCAACGGTTTGCTGCGAATCCTGGTCCTCGGCACGCCGACCGTCCTGATGGATGCGTGGGACCCGGAGCGTGCCGCACGACTCGTTGACGAGTATTCGGTGACCGCGACCGGCGGAGCGCCGGTGCACCTCGCGGACTTCCTCGACGCGCGCGATCGCGGTGACGTTCGCCTCGCGACCCTTCGCGAGTACATGGTGGGCGGCGCGACAGTGCCCGAGGCACTGGTCGCTCGAGCGGACGCCGCAGGCATCATCGCGTATCGCGCGTACGGATTGAGCGAACACCCGACCGTGTCCGGTGGGTCGGCGTCGGACCCACTCGCCAAACGCGGTGCGACCGACGGGCGTGTACAACCTGGAAATCGAGTCCGCATCGTCGACGACGTCGGTCAGGTCGTCCCGGACGGTGTCGATGGCAACGTGCTGACTGCGGGTGCTGAGCTGTTCCGGGGATATCGCGATGCGGCTTTGAACGCCGCGGCGTTCGACGACGGGTGGTTCGTCACGGGGGACATCGGGAACCTCGACACCGACGGATACCTGACGATCACCGACCGCAAGAAGGACCTCATCGTCCGCGGGGGCGAGAACATCTCGTCCCGAGAGGTCGAAGACGTGCTCGCTGCGCATCCGCGAATCTCCGAGGCCGCGGTCGTGGCCGCACCTGACCGACGGTACGGCGAGACCGTCGCGGCCTTCGTAGTCGTGCGCGGTGGCGGCGATCTCGGTGTGCCGGAACTGCAGGAGCATTTCGCAGCGGAGGGGGTGGCGCGACAGAAGGTGCCGACGGTGCTTCGCGTCGTGAGTTCGCTGCCTCGGACGCCGCTGGGGAAAGTCGCGAAGGCGGCGCTTCGCGACGAACTCGAAGCCTATCAATAAAGAGACTATTTATATAACTGATTATTGGCTATGGTGGACATCGACAGATCTACCTGTAGCTGAAGGCGAGGAGCGGGACATGAAACTTCGGGTTGGCCTGGCATTGGCCAGTGCTGTAGACGATACGAACGTGATCATCACGAAGCTGCCAGCCGACGAGGTGACTATCACCTGCGGCGGTGTGCCGATGGTGGCGAAAGGCGAGAAGGTCCCGGAGGCGACTCCCGATCCCGAACACATGACCGGGTCGATCATGGGTAAGCGCTATGTCGACTCGTCGGGCTCTCTGGAAGTCCTGTGCACCAAGCCGGGACAGGCATCGCTCGCTGCGAACGGCGCACTCCTTGTCACCGCGGAGGCGAAACCCCTCCCGGCCTCCGATTGAAAAGGACAACTCGTGAGACTCTCCATGCTTCTCGACATGGCGGCGGACGGCTTCGGTGAGCGAATCGTCGTGGGGCGGCGGACGACCGGGATCACTGCGTCCGAACTCCGGGCGCGGGCATTCGCAGGCGCTGCGGTGATCCAGGCAGCTCAGGCCGACGCCGTTGTCTACCTCGGTCCCAACGGCCCGGCGTATCCGGTCGCGATGTTCGCCGCCGCCTACGCGGGCGTGCCCTTGGTGCCGCTCAACTACCGACTCGGTGCCGATCAGCTCGCCTCCCTGCTCGCCAAACATCCGAATGCGTTCGGTATAGGCGACGCGCAGGGCGTGGCGCTTCTCGAGCAGGCGGGGCTGCCCGCCCACACGACGGATGACTGGTTGGCACTCACCGGACAACCGGGCGTTCCCGAACCCGACCCGGTCGTGGACGACGGCCCCGCCGTGGTGATCTACACGAGCGGGACCACCTCCGAGCCCAAAGGCGTCCTGCTGCGACACAGCAATCTCGTATCGTACGTCCTCGGCTCCGTCGAGTACATGAATGCCTCGGTGGGCGATGCGGCACTGGTCAGCGTGCCTCCGTACCACATCGCCGCGGTTGCGAACGTGATCTCGAACCTGTACGGCGGGCGTCGCACGATCGTGCTTGAGCAGTTCGATCCCGAACAATGGCTGGCGACGGTGCGTGACGAAGGCGTGACGAACGCGTTGATCGTGCCCACGATGCTCGCCCGGATCGTCGAGGCGATCCACGACGGCGCCGACGGATCGGTGCCGACGCTGCGCTCGCTAGCGTACGGCGGCGCACCGATGCCGGGGTCGCTCATCGAGAAGGCTCTCGGTGCGTGGCCCGAGGTCGGGTTCGTGAACGCGTACGGGCTCACCGAGACCAGCAGTACCGTCGCCGTGCTCGGGCCCGACGACCATCGGGCCGCAATCGCATCGGACGACCCGGCCGTTCGGTCGCGTCTGACCTCGGTCGGCCAGGTTCTCCCGACCGTCGATCTGGAGATTCGCGACGACCAGAACAATGCGGTGGCGGCAGGGGTCGTCGGACGGATCTGTGTTCGTGGCGACCAGGTCTCGGCCGAGTACGCAGGGGTCGGTCGGGCGGTCGACGACGACGGCTACTTCGACACCCGCGATCAGGGGTACCTCGATGAGGGCGGATACCTGTTCATCGGCGGTCGGGTCGACGACACCATCATTCGCGGAGCGGAGAACATCGCGCCAGCAGAGATCGAAGAGGTGCTCCTGCGACATCCTGACGTTCTGGACGCGGCAGTCGTCGGCGTTCCCGACGAACAATGGGGTCAGCGCATCGAAGCCGCGATCGTAACTCGCGGCGGCGAGACAGTCGACATCGAGGCGCTCAGAGTGTTCGCTCGGGATCTGCTGCGATCGAGCAAGACTCCCGACCGGTTCTGGATCTGGCCGGAGATCCCGCGGACGGCGACGGGCAAGCTGGTACGCCGCAATGTCTTGCAGAAGATCACGGACTCGGCTGGAACTGAGATCCTCAGCTCCTGACCGAGTCACGCACGCCACAGAAGAATCCGGGGCCCGAAATCTATCGGACACCCCGGATTCTGGTGTTCTGCAGAAGGGTCAGCGGACAGAAAAGCCCGCGTCGAGTGCCCATTGCATGCCGGTGATGAACTTCGCCTCGTCGGAGACGAGGAACGCCACGGCATTCGCGATGTCCTCGGCGTCGAGGATGGAGATCGGAAGTGCGTTCTGCATCTGGGAGATGTTGCTGCCCATCTCTTGCGCCTTGCGAGCCAAGGCGTCGTTCATGGTCATTCCCGACAGCACCCCGGTCGGGTGCACGGTGTTCACCCGGATCATGTCGGGGGCGTACTGGGTGGCTAGGACCTGCATGTACCCCACGAGTCCTCGTTTTGCCGCCGTGTACGCCTGTGGGCTCGCGTCGGGTGCCGCCGTCCCCTTGAGGCCTGCCGAGGACGAGGTCAACACGATCGACCCGCCCCGCCCGCCGTCTACGAGTGCGCCGATGGCCGCACGAACCGTGTTGAATGCTCCGGTCAGAATGACGTCGAGCGTGTCCTGCCATTCTTGCTGCGGGTCCTCTTCGTCCGCGTACCGGATCATTCCCGCGTTGGCGATGACGATGTCGACACGACCGAACTCGGCCAGGCCAGCGTCGAACACCGCCTTCAATGCGTGGAAGTCGCGGACGTCGGCCACGCCGAGATGCATTCTGCGACCTTCGATCTCCACAAGTCGCTTGGTCTCCTGCAACTCGTCGATCGACGCGCACGAGTAGTCGAAAGATGCGATGTCCTCGCAGATGTCCACGCCGATCACGTCGACACCTGCTTGCGCGAGACGTACCGCGTGCGCGCGTCCCTGTCCGCGTGCGGCTCCGGTGATGAACGCGACTCGTCCGTCGAGAGTGCCGACGGGCAGCTTCTGGCCTTCGAGATCCAACATCAGGCGAGCCCCACTCCCACGCTCTTGGTTTGCAGGAACTCATCGATCCCTGCGCGGCCTCCCTCTTTGCCTACTCCGCTGATGCCTTTCCCGCCGAACGGTCGGTGAACAGCGAGATTCGCGGCCCCGTTGATCAAAACCTCACCGGTGTCGAGTTCGGCCGCGATCCTGATCGCTCGTTTGAGGTCGCGGGTCTGGATGTATCCGGACAGTCCGTACTCGGTGGAGTTGGCGATCTCGATCGCCTCGTCGTCGGTGCCGAATTTCGTGATGGCCAGTACCGGACCGAACACCTCCGTCTGTGCGAGCTCGGACGCCGGGTCGACGTCCGCGAAGACAGTCGGCTCGATGAAGTAGCCGTCCCGGTCAACCCGGTTGCCGCCGTACACCAGGCGAGCACCGTCGCTCTCCGCGCGGTCGATCATTCCCATGATCCGGTCGACCGCTGCCTCGTTGACCACGGGGCCGGCGATGGTCGTCGGGTTGAAGGGGTCTCCGGTGACTATTGATCCCGCAGCGGCGACGACGGAGTCCACCACCTGGTCGTAGACGGACGCCTGCACGAGCAGTCGAGTGGGGAAGGCGCAGCCTTGGCCGGTCATCATGCCGACGGACAGGAATGCCGCGTGCTGGCATGCGGTGGCGATATCGGCGTCCTCGAGGACGATGTTCGCCGACTTTCCGCCGAGTTCCAGAACGACCGGTTTCATGGATGGCGCACACGCCTCGAGAATGCGGGTCGCGGTGGCCGGGCCGCCGGTGAATGTCACCTTCTTCACCAGCTCGTGGGTGACGAGATGGTTTCCGGCCTCCGCGGTGCCCGGAAGCATGTTGATCACTCCCGGCGGTATGCCCGCCTCATCGACGAGGTCCATGAACAGTTCCGGCACGAACGGCGTCATCTCCGACGGTTTGACGACTACGGTGTTTCCGGCGGCGATGGCGGCGGGGACCTTCATCGCCAGCGAGATCAGGGGGCCGTTCCAGGTGATCACAACACCGATGACGCCGAACGGCTGACGCAGTGTGTAGCCGAGTTCACCGTCGTAGAGCGGCTGACCGGTCACCTCGCCGGCAATCTTGTCGGCCCAGCCGGCGTAGTAGCGGGTCCACTCGGCCGATATCGCGACACCTGCTCCGGCCATGGCGACCGGCATCCCGTTGTCCATCGCGCCGCGACGCGCGAACTCGTCGGCGTTCGCCTCGATGAGCTCGGCGAGTCGGGTTAGGCAGGCTCGCCGGATCGGCGGAGGCGTGCGCCGCCATGAATCGTATGCGGCATGCGCGGTCGCCACTGCGTTGTCGACGTCGCGGGCGTCGGCGAGCGGTATGCGCGCGTTGACCGTGCCGGTGGCCGGATCGATGTGATCGAAGGCTCCGCCGGAGCCATCGGCGAGTCTCTCACCGCCTATATGGAGGTGTACTGCGGGTGGGGTGCGATCGCTCATCGCGTCTCCTTCGGGGATCAGGGCCGCCAGATCGGCGTCACTCGGTACGCAGGCAATCGGGCATTCGTCCCGAAGAGCCGCGGCTAAAAAGAACAATCAGTGATCGATATGACTGACATCACAGACCGTATACGGAACGTACTTCGTCCGCAATAGATGCACGGAAGCCGACTGCGGTCGGTCAGAATGCATGGGTGGGAATAGATGCGACACGTGGCCGACCGAGGGATCCGCTCGTCAGCGGTCGGATTATCGATGCGGCGCTGGTGGAGTATTCGAGATTCGGGTGGTCGGCCTTCACGATGGACGGGGTGGCTCGCAAGGCCGGGGTGGGGAAGGCTGCGCTGTACCGGCGATGGCCCGACAAGGCGAGCCTGCTCCTCGATGCGCTTGAGGCTCGATCGGCGATCATCTCGACCATCTCAGTGACCGGTGATCTCCTGGCCGATCTGACGTCGCTGGGTGCGGCGCTGCTCGAGCACTTTCTGGACCCGTACGGGTGGGCGACGCTCCGAGCCGCCGTTGATGCGGCCTCGGACACACCCTCGGTGGCGGGCTTTCACGATCGACTGGTTGCTACCCATCGGGAAGCGGCAACGGACCTGTTCGAGCGGTATGTCGTTGCTGGCGATCTATCGTCCGTCGTGAGTGCCGACGTCATGGCCGAGCAGTTCTTCGGCGCAGTGCTGATGCACGTACTTGCGTTGCCTCCGGAGGAGCGCGCGCGTGTGCGTGCAGCATCGCGTCATGTCGCGGGGCCGATCGTCGACCTGTTCTTGGCGGGGGCCCGGACCCGTTGACTTTCGCCTGTGCGGGCACGAGGTGTGTCCACGCGCGGAATAATCATGTAACTTATTGCACTGTACAGGTTGTGATGACGCGATCGCGATCGAGCTTTGCGATGGAGGATGACGATGATCACCGGATGGTCAGAGGAACATGATCAACTTCGGGCGGTGGTACGCCGATTCCTCGCCGAGACGTCGCCGACCGAACGCGTCCGAGAACTGGCGGAGGCGGGCGCCGCGGGAGACCCGGTCGTCTGGAGGCAGATGGCGAGTCAGTTGGGGCTCCAGGGGATCGCGATTCCCGAACAGTACGGCGGGTCCGGTATGGGGCCGGTGGAACTGGGCGTCGTGATGGAAGAGTTGGGACGAGCACTGTACGTCGGTCCGTTCTTCTCCACCGTGGTCCTCGCCGGGCAGACTCTCACGACGTGCTCGGACGAAGCGGCGCAGGCTCGGTGGCTGCCGGGCATCGCGGACGGGTCGCTAACCGCGACTGTGGCGATATCAGATCGCGACCTCGGTTTCGATCCGACGTCGGTGTCGACGTCGGCGAAGCGCGGAGCCTCAGGGTGGGTGGTCTCGGGAACCAAGCGATTCGTCGTCGACGGGGCGACCGCCGACCTGATCCTCATCGCGGCACGCGCAGACGACGGAATCGGGCTCTTCGCTGTCGACGGCTCTGATCCGGCTGTCCGTGCGGCGGCGGTCGGGACGCTCGACAGCACCCGCGCGGTGGCTACCGTCGAATTGGTTCAGGCGCCTGCGACGCGCATTGACGCCGACGGTCTCGACACGATCGCACGATCCGCAGGCCTCGCGGCGGCCGCACTGGCGGCCGAGCAGATCGGTGGGGCGTCCGCGGCGCTGGACGCGTCGGTGGAGTACGCGGGCATTCGCGTGCAGTTCGAGCGGCCGATCGGCTCTTTCCAGGCCATCAAGCATCGTTGCGCCGACCTGTTGGTCCAGATCGAATCGGGGAGGTCGGCCGCGTTCTTCGCCGCGGCACTGCTCGCAGACGGGGACCCGGAAGGCGCCGTGGCAGTCTCTGCCGCAGCGGCGTGGTGCTCGACTGCCTACTCGAAGGCGAGCAAGGAGAACATCCAGTTCCACGGTGGTATCGGCTACACGTGGGAATGCGACGCCCACCTGCACTTGCGACGGGCCACGGTCTCCACCGTAGTGCTCGGTTCCCCCGCTGAGCATCGAGCTCGAATCGCCGACTTGATGGAGGTATGACAGTGAACCAGCAGACAAGCCCGATGTTGCGGGAACAGCAGACAGCTCGAGCCGCAGACGATCAGCGCGTCGAGACCGACGAGGAGTTCCGGGCCAGAATCCGTGAGTGGTTCGTTGATAATGCCCCCGACCCTCGTCCTCGTGATCCGAGTGAGCGCAAGGCCTGGGTCCGTGCGTTTCACGCCAGGATGTACGACGCGCGGATGACCGGCCCGGCGTGGCCCGTCGAGTACGGTGGCATGGGGTTGTCCTTCGCGCAGCAAGTCGTCTACCAGGAGGAGTCCGCTCGCGCGCGGGTGCCGTCTCCGCTGGGTACGGGCCTGGGCATCGTCGCGCCGACGATCATCAAGTACGGCACGCCCGAACAGCGCGAGCGGTGGCTAGGGCCGATGCTCCGTCAGGACCTCGTCTGGTGTCAGGGCTATTCGGAACCGGGTGCTGGGTCCGACCTTCCGGCATTGCGCACCACCGCTCGTCGGGACGGTGACAAGTACGTCGTCAACGGGCAGAAGGTCTGGACGACCCACGCCTCGGACGCGGACGTATTCTTCACTCTGGTCCGCACCGGCACCCAGGAGTCGCGGCAGAGGGGGATCACGTACCTCATCATCGACGCCGACTCGGCCGGTGTCACTGTGCGACCGCTGCGCGACATCACCGGTGCCGCGCACTTTGCTGAGGTGTTCTTCGACGACGTCGAAGTTCCGGTGAGCAATCGGATCGGTGAGGAGAATGAGGGGTGGCCGCTCGTCCGCACCTCGCTCGGCCACGAGCGGGCCGCCGGCGCGATGAATCAGGCCACCAACTATCGGCGGATCCTCGACGAACTCATCGAACTCGCCCGCGAGCGCGGACTGGGCGTCGATCCGATCATTCGTGACCGGATCGCCGACTTCGAGATCCGCGTGCGTTTGATGAAATACAACGCGAGCCGCGTCATCAACGACATCATCGTCCGCGGCGAGCCGGGACCCGCATCATCGGTCTCCCGGTTGTTCATCACGATGTTCGAGCAGGAACTGCATGAGTTCGCGGTGGAGATGCTCGGTGCGGACGGCATCGTCACCCGAGACAGTGACCTCGCCGTGCAGCGGGGCCGTTGGCTGACGGGATTTCTGGCCACGCGAGCCTCGACGATCGGCGCCGGAACGTCGGAGATCCAACGCAACACGATCGCCGAGCAGGTGCTCGGTCTGCCTCGTGACCCGGCGATGCCCGCGCGGTAGGCCCTCTGCCGGGCAGAACAGGGCGGCGACTCCGCGAAGGAGTCGCCGCCCTGGTGTCGTCGAAGTGTCAGGCCATCAGGGTCGCGACGCGGTCGTGGTGGAACGCCGCACTGCCGCCGAGGAACTCATCGGTTGTCGCGCGCCGCAGGTACAGGTGTAGATCATGCTCCCAGGTGAATCCGATTCCGCCGTGGGTCTGGAGCGCGTCGCTCGTGATCGCCGAGACCTTCTCCGCGGCGAAGGCCTTCGCGACGCTCGCCGCAGAGGAGGCGTCGGGGAGGCCTGCATCGAAGGCCATCGCTGCGTAATGGGTCGCCGCGCGGACGCCGTCCAACGCGATCAGCATGTCGGCGATCTTGTGCTTGACTACCTGGAATGAGCCGATCGGACGATCAAACTGCTTGCGGACCTTCACGTAGTCGGCGGTCATCCGCATGGTCACCTCGCCGACGCCGAGCGAGTCCGCCGCAATCAGCACGGCGGCGGCGTCACGCACACGCTGAGGCTCGACGTCGAGTTGGTGGGCGGTCTCACCGAGTGCGGAGACGGAGTAGAACCGGCGGGACTCGTCGAGCGTCGTCCGGCGGAGCGTGTGCGCCGATCCAGCTCTGATCAATCGGACCGAGTCGTCGACCGCCAGCAGCCAGTCGACCGCGGGGGCTGCGTGCACGAAACCGGTGTCGATGACGAGCGCGGCCTTCTGATCGCCCTCTGCGAGGGCGGCGATCACCTCGTCGGGCGCGCCGCCCGCGGCGGCGGCCCACGCGGCGATCGCCGTGTCATTCCACAGGGTCGGAGCCAACGCTCGTCCGATCTCCTCGGCGACGAGCGTCGATTCGACCAAGCCCATCCCGGAGCCCCCGTGTCGGTCCGGCACGGGCAGCCCAGTCCACCCCATCTCCACGCCGCGCCGCCATAGGCCGTCGTCGATGTCGTCGGCGTCGGACGACACGGCCCGGACCCGATCGAGGGTGCAATGCGCAGCGAGCATGCTCCGCGACACCTCGCGCAGCATCGTCTGTTCGTCGCTGAGTTCGAAATCCATGCGATCGCCCTTTTGCTCTGGCCCGCGTCCCGCCGCGTGGCTACCATCAATACGGTAAGATCATATAACTATTTCAGATGGAGCGACAGGAGGCCGCGAATGCTGGCCGAGACGAGTGCCGATCTCGAGGAGTTCCGGGTGCAGGTCCGCACCTTCATTGCGGAGCGCAGTCCCGGGATCAAGCAGCATACGGGAGTTCGTGCGCCTGCCGCCGACTTCGTACCGGCGATCCGACGGTGGACCGCGGACCTGTACGCCGCCGGATACTTCGGCGGCGAATGGCCGGAGCAGTACGGCGGCGCACCCGGATGGGATCTGCGTAAGGCGTTCGTCGTCGCCGAGGAGCTGGCACGTGCGCAGACGTGGCAACCGATCGGTGCGCACGCTCTCGCGGCGGCGGCGGTGCTCGACTTCGGTACCGACGCGCAGAAGGACCACTACCTTCCGCGTATCCGTAGTGGTGAGGACATCTGGTGCCAGTTGTTCAGTGAGCCCGGTGCCGGAAGCGATCTGGCGGCGTTGCGGACGTCGGCGCGGCTGGACGGCGACCACTATGTGGTCGACGGCCAGAAGGTCTGGACCACTAACGGTCAGCACGCGGACGTTGGCTACCTTCTGGCCCGCACCGACCCCGATGCGCCCAAACGGAAGGGCATCACGGCCTTCGCCGTCGACATGACGCTTCCTGGAATCGACGTCCGGCCACTCCGTGAGATCACCGGAACTACGGACTTCAACGAGGTGTTCTTCGACAGTGTCCGCATCCCGGTCGATGCGGTCATCGGGGAGGTCGACCAGGGCTGGACGGTGGCGAACTCCAGCCTCGCCCACGAGCGGACCGGTGTCGCATCCATGGCCACTGAGCTCCAGGTACACCTCGACCATCTCCTCGCGTTGGCGCGGCCTCGGTTCGTCGAGTCCGGCGTGCGCCGAGACGTCGGACGGATCGCGACGCACGCCAAGGTCATCGATCTGATGAGCCGGCGCGTGCAATCGGGGATGCTCGCCGGACGGGCGGGGGTCGCCGACGCGCCGTCGGTGAAGATCTTCTTCAGCGACACCAACCTCGAACTCGCTCAGGCGGGCATGGCTTTGCAAGGGGTCAACGGAATCGCGACAGAGGGCGACGCCGCTGCCGTCGACGACGGATGGTGGCAGGACGCATTTCTGTATGCGCGCGCCTACACGATCGCCGGAGGCGCCAACGAGGTCCTCAGGAACATCATCGCCGAGCGCGGACTCGGTCTGCCGCGCGATCCGGCCTGAGCGAAAGGAAGGCTACTCCATGACCTTCGAAACTATCCGGTACGAAGTAACCGATCACGTCGCGACGATAACCCTGGATCGTCCGGACAAACTCAATTCGTTCAACGCGACGATGGTCGCGGAGTTCAGCGAGGTGTGGCGCACTGTCCGCGAGGACGACGAAGTCCACGTTGTCGTGCTTCGCGCCGCAGGCGACAAAGCGTTCTGTACCGGCGTCGACGTCGCCGAAGGGCTCGATCTCCATGAGAACGTCTGGAGCCAGGACGATCCGGGCCGGGGCCTCTCGCCGCGGGCGAACAAGGTGTGGAAGCCGGTCATCGCCGCCGTCCACGGGATGGTGGCGGGCGGAGCGTTCTACTGGCTCAATGACTGCGACTTCATCGTCTCGGCCGACGACGCGATGTTCTTCGATCCGCACGTCTCGTACGGCATGACCTCAGCGCTCGAACCAATCGGGCTCGCGCGTCGCGTGCCGCTGGGCGAAGCCATGCGATGGGCGCTGGTGGGGCTCGACGAGCGGATGTCGGCCGATCGTGCGTTCACGATCGGACTCGTTTCCGAACTGGTTCCGTCGTCGGAGCTGTGGTCGCGGGTCGACGCCCTCGCACGAACGATCGCGGCCAAGCCACCGGCGGCTGTGCAGGGCACGGTCAAAGCGGTGTGGGAGACGCTCGACATGGAGCGCAACGCGGCGTATGCGGTGGCGTGGAACTACACCGTGGTCGGAAACCCGATCGGTACGGCGCAAGTCTCCCGCGGCGGCTTCGTCAAACCCAAGTGGACGCTGCGATAACGCGCAGTGCCCCACTGCCTCGACAAGCTTCGAAAGGACACTCATGGCCAGGTCGGACAATGATCGCTCAGGAGGCCTCCCAATCCGGTTGCTGCTGCGTGCAGCGGTCGGCGGGACGATGATCGCGCACGGCGTGAAACACGCCCGGAGCCTAGACGGAACGGCAGGCTGGTTCGGTTCCATCGGCTTCCGTCAACCGAGAATGCAGGCTGTGGCCAGTGCGGTCGTGGAAACCGGTGCAGGGGCCGCGATCGTCGTGGGTGCTGGTGTGCCGGTGGCTGCTGCCGCAGTCGTCGGAACGATGGGCGTCGCCGCTCGATCGGTGCACGCGAAGAACGGCTTCTTCATCACGTCGGAGGGGTGGGAGTACGTCGCCAACCTCGCGGTGTCGGCAGTCGCGCTGGCCGCGCTCGGGCCCGGCCGCTGGAGTGTGGACCACGCGCTCGGCATCGACTCGAAGCTCAGCTCCGCTCAGTGCGCGGCCGTCGCCGGCGGGGTCGGCGTGGCATCGGCGGCGACGCAACTCGCCGCGTTCCACCGACCGAACTGATCAGAACCGAAGCTGAATCAAGTCGGAGTAGACCGAAACGTCCGGCAGGCTCGCTGAGCGAACCTGCCGGACGTCCATCGTGCGAGTTCGTGCAGTGGCCTCAGCGGTGGCGGTCGATCTCGTGCGCCAGCAGTGACTCCAGGTCGTCGGCAGGCGGCTTGGGAAGCTCGACTGCGGCGTCGCGGGTCGGCAGCAGCACGACAGCGGTGCCGGGCGTGTTCACCTCGCCGCGCTGGTTGGTGCACGTCAGTTCGAGGTGGACCTCGTTGCGCGTCCCCTGATCATCGGTCGCCTGACGCTTGTCGACGACGGTGCCGGTGATCCACGTGGTGTCACCCATGTAGTTGAACTTGCGATGCTGGCACGAGAGCTTCCACAGCCAGCCGTCATCGCCCATCCAATCGGTGACTGCGTGGGTCAACCAGGTCTCACGCATCGCGCCGTAGTCGTAGTTCATCGGGATCCCGAGTTCCTTGGCACGTGCTGGCTCCCAGTGCAGTCGCTGGACCGTGTCGGGGATATTGCGCTCGTTCGGCGGGTAGAGGCCTGGAACCTTGCGACGGACGGCACGCGAGATGCCGAACGCGCCGGGAGGGGTCAACTGCATGCCCCAGCCGAGGTGCCAGACGACGATGTCGGTGACCGTCAGTGGCCCTTTCACGCGCGTCTGGATCTCGTCGCCGACGGCGACATCCTCCCAGTACCGGGTCTCGGAGCCGCGACGCTCTTCTACGTCGTACGCCGCGTCGATCTCGGCGATCTGCTCGTCGGTGTACGGCGTGGTGAAGTCGATGGCGTCGGTCTTGCGCGAGTTCGCCTTGGAGGCATGCCGCTCGGCGTTGATCCAGGTTCCGCGTTGGGTCGCGTGGACCTCGCCGTCGCCGTTGGCGAACAGGAACGCATTCGTCACGTGGGCGGTCCGGCCGCCGAACTTCGAGGGCTTCTCCTGCACGCCGACCTGTGCGCGGATCACCTTGCATCGATCACCCTCGGTGAGCGGGCGGAACCACTCGAACTCCATCACCGCCTGATAGGACCCCAGGCCGGCGAACGGATCACCTTTCAGGAGGGCCTTCTGTTCCGGCGAGACCGGCTCGGCGGCGTTCTCTCCCATCGTGTACAGGAAGTTCGGCGGCGCGATGATCCCGCCCCACCGAGTCTTCGCGGCATAGTCCGGGTCGGACCACAGCGGGTTCGCATCGCCGTATCCGTAGGCGAAGTGGCGGGTGCCGTCGGTCGTCACCTCGTGATTGTGCGGGGTGAGGGGCCGCTCTGGAATTCCGATCCGCTTGCGCGAACGTTCGAAGGCCTCATCGGTGAGTGTCCCGTAGCCGTCGGCGTCCGGATTCGTCACATCGCTCATTTTCAACTCCTCAACTCGTGTACTCGCGCTCACTATATAGTACAAATAGATAAATGATTAAGGAGATGACATGAAGTTCGGTTTGCCCTGGCCCGGAGCCGAAGTCGCCGCGGAAGCCGAGGCCGCAGGAGTCGAATCATTCTGCACCGGTGACTTCGTCGACAACGACGCCTACAGTCTGCTCGCCGACATGGTCGAGAACAGCGCGAATGCCCAGGTCGGAACGGGTATCGCGTACGCGTTCTCGCGAAGTCCGTATGCGCACGCGTCAGCGATACGCACTTTGCACGCCAAGGCTCCCGGCCGACTGTTCCTCGGTCTAGGGTCGGGCGCCCACTCGATCAATCGCGACTGGTTCGGCGTCGAGGCCGATCGTCCGGTCGCTCGGATGAGAGATCTCGCGGGTGCCGTTCGCGCCTGGCTGGACGCTGAGAACGGCGAACGCGTGACGTACGACGGCGAGTTCTACCGGATTAACGCGCGCGTGCAAGCGCCGGTCCTCGGTCGCCTCGACGTTCCGATCCTGTTCGCGGGCTTCAACAAGCTGATGGTGACCGCCGCGGTGCAGTCTGCCGACGGGGTCATCGGACACGGTCTGTTCACCAAGCAGTGGTGGGACGAAGTCGTCCGCCCCGCTGAAACCAAGGGGCTCGCCGCCTCGGGCAAGGAGTCGACGGTCGAGCACGGGTGGCTGATCACCGCGGTCGACGACGACGACCCCGAGCGTGCGATCAAGGATGCTCGGCGGATGGTGGCGTTCTACCTCACGGTGAAGACGTATGACGCATACGTCGAGCATCACGGGTGGACCGACGCGGTGGCGGCGCTTCGAGCGGCATTCAAGGCCGGTGACATGGATGCGTTCACGAATGCGGTCACCGACGATATGCTTCACTCGATCACCGTGTGCGGGACGACGGCCGATGCGCGGAGTCGGCTCGCCGAGCGTCAGAAGGAAGGATCGCTCGCGCGCGACGTCACGTACTTCGCTCCACCGTCGTTCCTGGTGAGTGGTCGGCGGCGGGAGGCGTACTCGCGCAGCAGTCTCGGACTGTTGGCGGACTGACCGTGAAGGAGGAGAGCGGGACGAGCATGCACCTGAGCGTTCTGGCGGCAGAACTCGGCGACAAGCCGGCCGTGGTGATGGCCGAGAGCGGTGCGACCCTGACCTATGCCGAACTCGAAGCGGCGTCGAATGCGATCGCGCATGTGTTCGCGGACCTGGGTTTGGAGGTCGGCGACCACATCGCGATTCTCATGGAGAACTGTCTCGACCTGTTTCCCGTGGTGTGGGCCGCACAGCGCTCCGGACTGTACTACACACCGGTCAACTGGCATCTGACAGGCGACGAAGCCGCATACATCGTCGATAACTGCGAGGCGCGCGTGCTGGTGTCCACGCCGTCCCAGGCGGAGCTGGCGGCGCACTGTGTGGGGGCGGCGTCCCGGGAGGTCGTCGAACTGACAGTGGGCGGCAGTCTCGACGAGGTCGCATCACAGGCGTCGGCCGACCCGATCTCGAAGGAGGTCGAGGGCTGCTACATGCTGTACAGCTCGGGCACCACCGGACGACCGAAGGGCATCGTCCCGGAGATGACGCGCGCCCCGTTCGGCAGTGGTGTGGCGATCGACCACATGATCGGGACCGCGTTCGGATTCGGCAGGTCCTCGATCTACCTGAGCCCGGGGCCGCTCTACCACGCTGCGCCGCTCGGCTGGACGATGGGAACCATCCGCAACGGCGGTACGGCGATCGTGATGGACAGGTTTGACGCCGAAGCCGCCTTGGAATTCATCGAACTGTACGGTGTCACCGCGACTCAGATGGTTCCGACCATGTTTGTCCGGATGCTCAAACTCCCGGCAGACGTACGGGGAAAATACGAACTCGGCACGCTGCGAACAGTCGTGCATGCCGGAGCGCGCTGCCCGGTCGAGGTCAAGAAGCAGATGATCGACTGGCTCGGTCCGATCCTCGTCGAATTTTACGCGGGGAGCGAGGGCACCGGGTTCTTCATGGTGGACTCACAGACGTGGCTGCAACGCCCGGGGACGGTCGGCAAGGCGGCCCTCGGCACAGTGCACATCTGTGACGACGACGGCCGCGAACTCCCCGCCGGGGAGATCGGGACCGTCTGGTTCGGTGACGTGCGGCGGTTCGAGTATCACGGCGATCCGGATAAGACCGCAGACGCGTGGAACTCGGCGGGCTGGAACACGCTCGGCGACCTCGGACACGTCGACGCTGACGGCTACCTGTACCTCTCCGACCGCCGAGTCGACCTCATCGTGTCCGGCGGGGTCAACATCTACCCCCGTGAGATCGAGGATGCGTTGATACTGAACCCCGCGGTGATCGACGTCGTCGTCGTGGGCGTCGACGACGACGAGTTCGGCCAGAGCGTGCATGCGTACGTCCAACTCGCCGATACCGGGCGCGCGGACTCCGGGGTAGTGAGTGAGCTCGACGCGTTCGTCCGTGAACGGGTCGCAGGCTTCAAGGCTCCCCGTGGGTGGACCGTCCTATCGGACTTTCCGCGACTTCCCAGCGGAAAGGTATTGCGTCGCAAGCTTCCTGCGCCCGGGGCCTAACCGGTGGAGTCACCGACGGCCGGTGAGGTCACGTCCGATGATCTGCCGCATGATCTGGTTGGTGCCCCCGTAGATCTTTTGGACTCGGGCGTCGAGGTAGGCGCGAGCGATCGGGTACTCCATCATCCAGCCGTACCCGCCGTGGAGTTGGAGACAGCGGTCGATGACCCGGTTCTGCACTTCGCTCGCCCAGAGCTTCGCTTTCGCGGCGTCGACGGCGGTCAGTGCGCCGTCGTTCTGCGCGAGCACGCATTTGTCGACGAATGCCCGAGTGACATCGAGCTCGGTCGCCATGTCAGCGAGCACGAATCGACTGTTCTGAAAGTCGGCGACGGGTCGCCCGAAGGCCTCGCGCTCACTCGTGTAGTCGAGGGTCCACTGCAGGGCGGCATCCGCGGTCGCGAGCGCCATGGCGGCGATCGAGAGCCGCTCCAACGGCAGATGGCCCATCAACTGGCGGAACCCGCCGCCCACGATCCCCAGTACGTTGTCGTCGGGCACGAAGACGTCCTCGAAGAACAGTTCGGCGGTGTCCTGCGCCTGTAGCCCCAGCTTGGCGAGCTTGCGACCGCGGGTGAATCCCGCCATCCCGGCCTCGACGACGAGCAGGGTGAAAGCGTCTGTCCCGCCGGCCGGATCGGTCTTCGTGACCACGACGACGTAGTCGGACTGGATTCCGCTGGTGATGAAGGTCTTCGAGCCGCTGACTCGCCAGCCTCCGTCGACCTTGGTTCCAGACGTCTTGATGCCTTTGAGGTCGCTCCCGGTGCCTGGTTCGGTCATGCCGACGGCCATGATCTTCCGGCCCGCGCACATGTCGGGAAGCCAACGGGCTTTCTGGTCGTCGGTGGCCATCGCCGTCACGTACGGAATGAGTATGTCGTCCTGAAGGGAGAAGCTGGAGCTGAGGGATGTCGCGCCGACACGGGCCAGTTCCTCGCAGACCACCATCCGATAGCGGAAGTCGTCGATTCCGGGACCGCCGTACTCCTCAGGTCCGGACAGCCCGACGATGCCGTGTTCGCCTGCGGACGCCCAGACGTCGCGGCCGGTCGAGTGGTCTTCTTCCCACTGTGCGTAGTTCGGCTCGACTTCGCGTCGAACGAATTCACGGACTACTTCGCGGAAATGGTCGTGGTCGCTGGTGTACAGGCCTCGGTCCATGGGTCACCTCGTGGTCTCGGTTAGGGATGGATTGAGCCCATCTTACGGGTTAAATCAGTTAACTGATAGTGCGTATGGATGTCGGGGAATTGGCGAACCTGTCCGTGGTGGAAGTGTTCGGACGATCCGCTGCCATGCTCTTCCATTTCTGGTTTAATTAGGTAACTTATTAACCCGTAACGTACATCACATCAGGAGGACCCGTGACCTCGCTTCAACCGAACCAGACCGCAGAATCAGGACCTCTCTCGGGACTGGTGGTCGTCGATGCGTCCTCCACCCTTCCCGGGGCGCAGGTCAGTCAGTTCCTGGCGGACTGCGGTGCGGAGGTGATCATGGTCGAGCCTCCGGGCGGGTCGATGGTCCGGCAGATGCCGGGGTGGCCTGCATTGCTTCGCGGCAAGAAGAGCGTCACCCTGGACCTCCGCACCGATGAGGGCCGCGACCGTCTGCGCGCGCTGCTCGTGGGCGCGGACGTGTTCGTGCATACCCTTCGGCCGACGACAGCCGAGCGGATCGGACTCACTGCCGACGCGCTGTCGGAGAAGTATCCGCGACTGGTCACCGCACACATCACGGGGTGGGGATCCGACAGCCCGTGGCGCGACTACAAGGGGTGGGAGGGACTCGTCTACGCGAAGACCGGCGCCATGTGGTCCAAGCGCCAGCTGACACTACGGCCGGGGCCGGCGATGGTGACCGCGCCGTACGCGTCGTGGGGCGCGTCCCAAGCTGCCGTGCACGGTGTTCTGGCGGCCCTGCTCGACCGCGAGGTCAGCGGCCGCGGCCAGGTCGTCGAGTCCGACCTGGTCCGCGGACTCGGTGCGTTGGAGGTCTACAACTGGTTCTACGAACTCGTCCTCCACCGTTACCCGGGGGCCTTCACCCCGATGGACGTCGCGTACGACGAGAACGGGGTACCGCAGGCGTACCTGATCTACGCACTCTTGATCGCGGCGACGAAAGACGGCACGTGGATGCAGTTCGCGCAGACGGCGCCTCGCCTGATGCAGGCGTGGCTCATCGAACTGGGACTCGCGCCCGAGCTCGCCGACAAGAAGTGGGAAGGGTTCCCGATGCTCCCCACCGCAGAACTCCGCGAGGAGTGGTGGACCAAGATGCTCGAACGTGTGCAGGACCGGACCTTCGAGGAATGGCAGGCGACATTCGAGCGGAACCCGGACGTCAGCGCTGAGATCTTCCGCTCGCCGGAGGGTTCGTTCGAGCACCCGCAGACGGTGTTTGAGAAACGGGTCGAGGTCATCGACCAGCCTGGCCTCGGCCCGGTGACGCAGGCGTCCACACTCGTGCACACCGATGCGGGACCGTTATCGAAGATCCGACCCGCCCCTGCTGCAGGAGCCGACGACGAGTTCCTCGACACGCTGATCACCGCGGCGTCCGCGAAGCGGGCGACGGCTCCCGCAGGCGACGCGGGAGCCGGCCTCCCGCTGTACGGCGTCACAATCCTCGAGTTCGGGTCGATGTTCGCCGGCCCCTACGGCACCGCAGTACTCACCGACCTCGGTGCGCGAGTGATCCACGTCGAGCCGCTCGAGGGCGACGGCATCCGCAGCCTCGTCGCATTTCCCGAGGCCGGCGGGGCCAAGGTGATGCAAGGCAAGGAAAGCCTCGCCGTCGACGTCTCCTCGGCGGAGGGGCTTGCGATCATCCATGCGCTCGTCACCGACGTCGATCTGGTGGTCCAATGCTTCCGAGGCGATTCCGCCGCCCGTCTCGGCGTCGGTGAGGCCGAGCTCAAAGCGCTCAATCCGAACCTGGTCTACCTCAACGCCCCGGGCTATGGGACCACTGGTCCGTACGCGGCGCGTCCGGCCTACGCGCCGTCGATCGATGCGGCAGCAGGCATATCGGCCACCGACGGCGGCGGTGTGGAGGCCCCGGCAGACATGCGTGAGGCGAAACTGCGCGCCGCGACGCTGCACGCCGCCGGTGCAGTCAACTGCGCACAGGCAGACGGCATCGCAGCGTTGGGGGTCGGCACCGGGCTGTTGCTCGGCCTGTATGCGAAGCGTCGAGGCGTCGAGATGCCCGGAATGACAACGACGATGCTCGCCTCGGCGCAACAGTCGATGATCGCCTTGAACACCCAATACGACGGCCGTCCGAACATCGATCACGTCGATACGGAGTTCTACGGACTGCATGCGCTGTATCGGCTGTACCGGGCCGCGGACGGGTGGGTGTTCCTGGCCGCGCCGTACGAGCACGAGTGGGCGGCCCTCGTCACCGCGCTCGCACCGTACGTGGATCTGGCGAGTGACGAGCGTTTCGCGGACCAGAATGGCCGTCGAGCGAACGACGCACAGCTCGTCGAGGTCCTCTCCCATGTCTTCGGTCGCCGCGGAAAGCTTGACTGGGAGTCGGAGTTGACCGCACAGAACGTGGGCTGCGTGGAAGTCGCCGAGGAAAACATGGAATGGAAGATGCAGAGCGACGAGTTCTTCGATGCCGGCTACGCGGTCGAAGCCGTCAGCCCGATCTTCGACGAACATCGACGCCTCGCGCCGATCACTCGGTTCTCCCGCTCGCAGACCAAGGCGGACGCGGGCTGCACGCTCGGTCAGCATACGACCGCGATTCTGCAGAGCGTCGGCTACGACGAGGCGGCGATCGCCGATCTGGTGGAGCGGTCGATCGTCGGAGTGTGAGCGGCGCCTTGCGCCAGAAGGGTTGAACTGTCATGAAGTTCACCGTCGAGTACCCGGTCGGTGGTCCGGATTTCGATCCGTTGCTGCTCTCGCGCGGCGGAGTCCGTCGCGTCGTCACTCAAGCAGACGAGGCAGGGTTCGCCGCGCTCGCATTGACGGAGCATCCGGCTCCGTCGCTGCGGTGGCTGCAGGCGGGCGGTCACGAGACACTCGATCTCACGACTGCTCTCGCCTTCTTCGCGGCGGCCACCGAACGGATAGGTCTCATGACCTATCTGCTGGTGTTGCCTTATCACAACCCTTTTGCGGCGGCGAAGGCGTTGACCACAGTCGATCTGCTCTCCGACGGACGATTGACTGTCGTCGCCGGTACGGGCTACCTCAAGAGCGAATACCGCACCCTTGGAATAGATTTCGAAGCTCGTAACGAGCGGTTCGATGAGTCGTTGCACGTGATGAAGGGTCTCTGGTCCGCCGGGGCGCCCTACAACTTCGAAGGAGTGCACTTCGCCGGGCGCGATGTCGCCTCACTGCCGAAGCCGGTGACCGCAGGCGGCCCTCCGATCGTGATCGGCGGGAACAGCGCGCTCTCGCGTCGTCGCGCCGCGGCTCACCACGGCTGGAGTCCGCTCATCGTGTCCGAGGAGGTCGCGGCGACGACCCGGATGCCGATGCTGACCATCGCGATGCTCAAAGAACAGATCGCGACTCTGCGGGAGGCTAGCCCGGACGCGTTCGTGCAGGTGCAGACTC
This sequence comes from Gordonia liuliyuniae, assembly GCF_021738805.1. NCBI lineage: Bacteria > Bacillati > Actinomycetota > Actinomycetes > Mycobacteriales > Gordoniaceae > Gordonia > Gordonia liuliyuniae. Next base: position 529,252 of record NZ_JAKKOR010000001.1, read on the forward strand.
CTCAGTCCGACTACCTGCGCGGGCCGATGGGAGTCGACGAACACCGAGCGCATCTTCACGAGTTGGAAGCGGCCGGTGTCGATTCGTTCGTGGTTCAGTTGCCGGTGACGTCGATCGCTGCGGCCGTCGACGGCCTCGCCGCGTACGCCGCGGAGTTTCTCGCCCCCATCAGTTGACGCCGGTCAGTTGAAACCCCGTCAGTTGAAGAGGTCGACTAACGGTTTGTTCTCGTCGTCGAACATGAAGAGGTAGGTCGCAGCGACTTCCATGTGGCGGAACCAGTGCTTCTCGGCCCCGGGACCATCACGCTTCTCAAGGAGGTTCGCGAGACGGACGTAGGAGCGAATCGTCTTCTGGAACCGGCTCTTCTGTTCATGTTCGGGGCGCGTCATGCCCTGTGCGATCGTCTGCTGCAGATGTGTGTTCACGATGTCGGCCAGCACGGCGCCCTGAACGGCCAGGGTCTTGTTGCCGCATCGTTGCAAGATGAGCTCGTGGAACCGGTAGGTGATCGCGCTCCAGCGCGAGAGGTCAGGGGTGGCTTCGATCCAGCCTTCCACCATGGCCTTGAGTTCGGTGATCACGGCGCGCAGATCTGCGAGGTCGTCGTCTGTTCGGACTTCGGCCAGCATTCGGGCGCAGACGGGTTCGGTGACCATGCGGGCTTCGTACACGTCCTGAATGGTCGTGTTCTGGAGTTGCAGGAGAAGCCCGACGTGTCGCGCGGCGACGATCGGGTCGGGCTCCAAGACCTGGGCGCCACCGCGCGCGCCGCGTCGAACTCCGATGAGTGTCTCGGCTTCGAGGATGCGGAACGCTTCACGAAGCGTCGGTCGCGAGACAGAGAACTGCTCCATCAGCTCAGCTTCGGCGGGAAGCGTCTGCCCTGGTAGAAGGTCGCCTCGCACGATCTGCCGTCGCAGATGGCCAGCGATCAACTCGGCGGTCTTCGGAGCGCGCATCACCTCGCCTACACGTGCACTGGACGACGTGCTGTCGCGCTTCCCCATGAGATGGTCCCCTCCAACGATTTCGGCACGGCAGACGAGGTGCAGCGTCCCGAACATATAGTCTACGTATATCCACTGAATACAGTGTGATCAGTCGACTATATCTGGACTTCCTTTGGTGGAGTGAACTGAGCCGCTCGTATCGTCGTCGATGTCGTTGGGCGTGTTATGTCCAGTACTGCCAGTACTCGTTCGGGCAGTACTACATCGAGCTAGTCGAGCAGCCTGTAGTCGAGAACGCGCTTCTGTAGTTCATGGCAGGCCGTGCGAGGCCAGCGTGTCGGCGTGTTTGCGTCGGGCCGCAGCGAGGCGGGTCGGGGAGTGCTCAGTGGGAAACAACTCGGTCGTGGCCGTGTACGTCTTGAGCAACTCTTTGGCGATCGTGCCTTGATGCACCTCGGTCGGTCCGTCCGCCAGTGCCAGCTGGGGTACGCTCGCCCACCAGCTGGCAAGCGGCAGCTCCGACGTGACCCCCAACGAGCCGTGCAGGTGCACCGCTCGTTGGATGATGTCGTGCATCACGCGAGACATCTGGACCTTGCACATGGCGATGGAACTACGGGCACTCCCGTGCGGCTTGGTGTCGATGATCCACGCGGTGTGTAGAACGAGGAGGCGGAACTGATCGAGCTGGATTTTGGAGTCGGCGAGCATGTGCTGAACCGATTGCTTCGATCCGAGCAACTCGCCCTGAGTGCGTCGCGACAGAGCTCGCTCGGCCATCATGTCGAGTGCGCGACTACACAGGCCCACGGTCCGCATGGCGTGGTGGACGCGTCCTCCGCCCAGCCTCGCCTGCGCCACGGCGAATCCTTCGCCCGGTCCGCCGAGCATCGCGTCCAGAGGTACCCGGACCTCGTTGTACCGGATGTAGCCGTGGATTCCTTCGTCGAGATCGTCGCGTTCGCCGAGCACGGAGACGTTGCGAAGGATCTCGACTCCAGGCGTGCCGGTGGGGACTATCAGCATGGACATCCGCCGGTAGGGGGAGGCGTCAGGGTCGGTGACCGCCATGACGATCAAGAACTCGGCGTAACGAGCATTGGAGGAGAACCACTTCTCGCCGTCGATCACCCACTCGTCGCCGTCTTGCCATGCGCGACAAGTGAACTCCTTCGGATCGGCGCCCGCTTGCGGCTCAGTCATCGAGAAGCTGGAGACGATCCGGCCGTCGAGCAGAGGTTGTAGATACCGCTGCTTCTGCTCCTCGGTGCCGAACATCGCGATGATCTCAGCGTTGCCGGTATCTGGGGCCGCCGTTCCGAACACGGTCGGTGCCCAGTACGAGCGGCCGATGATTTCGTTCATCAGGCCGAGCTTGAGTTGTCCGTATCCGGGGCCGCCCAGGTCCGGGCCGAGGTGGCAGGCCCACAGGCCCTGCCCCTTTACGCGCTCCTGCAGTGGCCGGAGGATTGCGCGGCTCGCTTCGTTCGTGACGTCGTACGGGTCGCCTCCGTGCGGAAACAGCGTGTCGAGTGGTTCACACTCGTCGCGGACGAAGTCGGCCATCCAGTCGAGCTTCTTCTGGAAGTCGGGTTCGGTCGAGAAGTCCCACATATCGTCTCACCTTCGATGCTGCATTTACTGTTCATTCAATCTAGAATAAGATTCTGAGAATAACAAACACAATTATGATTGGGGTTCCGTTATGGACGATGTGCTTGAGGAGATGTGGCCGCGGGTGGCGAAGGAGTTGTCGACGGCGTGTCCGGGTGTGCGCCTCGTCGGTCTAGACCCGCTGACCGGCGGAGCCTCGAGCTTGACGTACATCGCGCGACTCGACGGCGCGGACGACGTGGTGGTCAAGGTCGCTCCGCCCGGATTCGAACCGGTTCGGAACCGGGACGTTCTGCGGCAGGCCGCGTTGATGCGTGCGCTCACCGACCACGGTGGTGTCCGTGTGCCCGGCGTCGTGTTCGCCGGTGCCGGCGGGGGACTCGACTCGCCGCCGTTCTTCGCCATGGACCTGGTGCCGGGGCGCTGTGAAGAGCCGGTCCTGCAGCCGGTGGGTGAGCGGGCAGTGCCTGCGGAGGTCGAGGCTCGCGCATACGACGCTGCAGTGGCCATGGCGGAACTGCACGCGGTCCGGCCCGGCGACTTGAACATGGAGGGCGAAGCGCGCGTCGGTATTCGTGACGAGATCGAGCGGTGGACGCGGGCGTTCGAGACTGTCCCCGCAGATCTTCAGGGAGACTTCCAGAAGTGCGCCGAACTCTTGGAGGCGTCGATTCCGCTTGCGATGGAGCCGGTGGTCAACCACGGGGACTATCGCCTAGGCAACACGCTGTGCTCGGGTGGCCGGGTCACCGCGATCATCGACTGGGAGATCTGGTCGTTGGGGGATCCCAGGATCGATCTCACGTGGCTGACGTTCTTCACCGATGAGGCCGGTCATCCGGCTGCCGAGCCGGGAGCTCCCGTAGGTACGCCGACGAAGGCCGAGTTGATCGCCGCGTACGAGACCGCGGCCGGTGTGAGCCTTGCGGACATGGATTGGTTCGACGCGCTGACGAAGTACAAGGAGGCTGCAGCCACGGCACTGCTGCTCAAACGTGGCCGGCGGGGCGGTGCGATGCCGCCTGCGATGCGACGGATGGTGGACGGCGTGCCGCGTCTGCTCGATGAAGTGCGAGCAGTTCTCGCCTGAGTCGGTGTGTGATCAACTGATCGCGTGACGAAGGAAGCCGACCAGGTGGCCGATATCGTCATCGGTCGGCAGCGTCGCGTTCCACACCTGGTCTTCGACGGCGCCGATGAGAGTTGTCGCGGCCAGGCGGGAGTCGCGGAGGACGTCGGTCGATCCGAGGTCGGTGAGTATCGGCGCGAGGATCTCGGCGATCTCGGTGCGGAACGACAAGCTGATCGCGACCTCGTGGCGGCTGCCCAAGATGTTGCGCGAGGCTGAGGCGAGTTCCGGCGTGGCGGCCTGGCTCATGAGTGCGGTGACGGCCGCGTGCAGGCGTCTGCCGGGGGAGTCGGCGCTGGCGGCCTTGTGGCCGACGTACGTCGACACCCTCCGTATGCCGTCTTCGGAGATCGCCGCGACGAACTCGGCTTTGCTTCCGAAGTATCGATAGAAGGCTTCAATGGACACTTCGGCCGCTGTGACGATGTCGGCGACGCGCGGATTGACGCCCGCCCCGAAGAGTTCCCGGCCCGCGGCGATGAGCCGCGCGACTTCAGTCTCCGCAGTAGCTTGCCTGCGGCTCAAGCTGCGCTGGACGGCTTCTGCTGCACGTGATGTCGGTTCCTCCACGGACCGAGCATAATCCAGTTCTGATTTTACGGAACAGCGATACACTCGGGGAAAACGGAATTCGTTAGAACAGATCACTGATTAAGGAACGCAGGTGGACGAGATGGACGCTTGGGAGATCGCGGCGCGGGAATGCGTCAGGAATACGTACGCGTCGTACAACCACGCAGGCGATCGCTTCCGGATCGCCGATCTCACCGCCTGTTTTGCCGAAAACGGCGTATTGGAGATCAAGGGTGGCGCCGTGGCGACCGGACGCGCGGAGATCGTCGAACTGCTGACCGGGTCTCGCTCGGAGAATCCTTCATGGGTTCCGCAGATCCGGCACTTCATCGCCAACGTGGTGTTCACCTCGGTGACGCCGACTGGGATCGAGTCTGCCGCATACTTCCAAGTCCTGACGCAGCGAGGACTCGACCATTGGGGCCGCTATCGGGACGCACTCGTGCCCGTCGACGGCGATTGGCTGCTGGCCCATCGCTTGGTCGCCGTCGACTCCGCGGTCGACGGCGCATGGTACGACGGGCCCGTCAGCGGGAGGTGAGGCGCCGCGTCACACCGCCAGCGTGGTTCCCAGATAGGCGGCTTCGATACGGCCGGGGTCGGCAAGAAGATCGGCGGCCGACCCAGCGAGCACTTCTTCGCCGTGAGCGAGGACGAGTGCCCTGTCCGCGGTGGCGAGAGCGAGCGACACGTGCTGTTCGACGAGGACGACGGCTACGCCAGCGTCGGCGACGGTGCGCAGGACAGGGAGAAGAGATTCGACGATCACCGGAGCCAGCCCCATGGACAGTTCGTCGATCAACAGAACCTTCGGGTCCTGGACGAGTGCTCGGCCGATCGCGAGCATCTGTTGCTCGCCGCCGGAGAGGACACCCGCGGGCACTTGCAGTCGGTCCTTGAGTCGAGGGAACAGGTCAAGTGCCTCGTCGACCTTGCTGCGGCGGGTGGCGGCGAGCCGCAAGTTCTCAGTGACGGTCAGTGTGGTGAACAGCGATCGGTCGTCGGGCACCAGGACGATACCGCGTTTCGCCGCGCGTCGCGGATGGCTAGAGGCGAGCTCTGTCCCGTCGATCTGCACAGAGCCTTCGGTGCGGTCGATCAGGCCCGCGAGAGCGAGGAGCGTCGTGGACTTTCCCGCGCCGTTCGGGCCGAGCACAGCCAAGATCTGTCCTGCATCGAGGGAGAAGGCGACACCGCGGACGACTGATGAGCCGTTGTATCCCGCTGCTAGTCCAGTGACTTCGATTCGGGAGTTCATGCGTTCACCTCATCGTTGATGGGAGCGGGTTCGTCGTCTTCCGCCGGTGCTGGCGAGTGGGAGGACCCCAGGTAGGCGGCGACGACCTGCGGGTTGTTCTGGATCTCGGCGGGAGTGCCGACGGCGATGACCTTTCCGAGGTCGAGGACGATCACCCGATCACAGATGTCCAGGACCAGGCCCATGTCGTGTTCGACCATCACCACCGTGACACCGCCTGCTCGGGCCGCACGAAGGCGTTCACCGAGCCAATGGCTTTCCGCCGAGTCGAGGCCTGCGGCCGGCTCGTCGAGCAGCGCGACGTGCGGCCTGCCCGCGAGCGCCCGCGCCACGGACACGAGTTGGCGGCGGCCCTGGGAGAGCTCGTCGACGGGCCGGTCGGCCACCTCAGTGAGGTCGAGCGTGGCGAAGAGCCTGTCGAGATCGGGCTCGGCATCGTTGCCGTGTCGATGCAGCGCCGCAGTGGTGCCGACCACCACGTTCTCGCGAACGGTGAGGTCGTCGTACAACTCGATTCCTTGGAACGTTCGGCCGAGACCTGCCCGGCTGCGGAGATGCGGCGGGGCCCCGTCGAGGACTGCGCCGTCGAGGGTGACCGATCCGGTGCAGTTCGCGTATCCGCTGATCGCGTCGACGAGGGTCGTCTTGCCCGCCCCGTTGGGGCCGATGAGTCCGAGAATCTCACCGTGGCGGACCTCGAACGAGACGTCGTCTAGCGCGATGACTCCGCCGTAGCGAACGCCGACTCCGTCGACCGATACGATCGGCCCGCCGATCGTGGGAGCATCACCGACGATAAGCGATGAACCTTCGGCTGCTGGAGCCAGCTTCCCTCGGCGGACCCGTGCGGCGAGTGTATGCAGCGGGCCGACGACGCCTTCCGGGTTCAGGATGATGGTCAGGACAAGGAGTGCGCCGGACACGATGCCGAAGTACTCGCCGAGCCCGATCCACCGGTCGAGCGCAAGGAAGATGATGCCGCCTGCTCCGACGAGCCCCGCCGTGATCCCGCCGGCGACGGAGGAGACTCCGGCCAGATAGACCATGGCGAAGAGCCCGATGCCGGCGAGCGCGGTGAACGACGACGCAGTCGCACCGTACTGTTGGTAGGCCATCAGGGTGCCGCCGATCGCGGCGATGAACGATCCAATCGCGAAAGCTGCGATCTTCACCCGGCGGACGTCGATGCCTGCTGCGGCAGCCGAACGCTCGTTGGCTCGCACCGCGAGCATCGAGGCTCCCAGGCGTCGGGTGCGCAGCCACGCGACACAGAACGCGACTGTGGCGAGCACTATCAGGCACAGGATGCCGAACCCGATCTTCGGGTAGTTTGCGCCCGCACCGATGCCGAGGTCCAGCCCGAACAGGCTGGGCGGATCGACCGGCGCGCCTCCGAGCCCTCCGTTGAAGTCGACATTGCGGAACCAGAGAGCTTCGAGGGTCACCGCCATGGCGAGTGTCACCACCGCGACGGGCAGGCCCCGGAGGCGAAGAGCGGGGAGGCCGACGACGACTCCGACGACGGTGGCGATCAGCGCGGCGAGGACGGGTGCGATCGGGAACGGTATGCCGAGCCCGGTCGTGAGTCGCGACAACGTGAACGCCGCGACACCTGCGACGGCGAGCTGGGCGAGCGACACCTGCCCCGCGTATCCAGTCACCACCACCTGAGACAGCGCGATGACGCCGAGGATGAAACTCGTGATGACTGCGGCCCGAACCGATCCGTGCGTGGAGATCAACAGGACGATGGCCGGAACGATTGCCACCAGTGGCACGAACAAGTTGCGAGGCCGGGGTGCGCGTCCCAGAGACGGAGGCACGAGGGAGCCGCGCTGGGGCAGTCGGTCCCGGCGAGCGACGAGCAGGACGAGGATTAGGACGAGTGGTACGAGTTCCGCAGTACCCGATGACGGGAGCCAGCCGACGGTCGTCTGCATGTAGGTGAGGACGGACTGCACCATGCCGATCGCCAGTCCGGCGAAGATCGCGGGACCGAGCTTGGTGAAGCCGCCGCATAGCGCAGCAGCCAATGCGGGAACGATGAACAGGGTGTACGACAGCGGGATCAGCGGGACGATAGGGGAGATCAAGATGCCCGCGAGTCCCGCAACCACGGTCGAGAGGGCCCAGTTGACTGCGGCGATGCGGTCTGGCGCGAGCCCCGAGACGAGGGCCCCGCGCTCGCTTTCGGCGACCGCACGAGTGGCCAGACCGAAGCGAGTGAAGCGAATGAGAAGTGTCAGCGCGATGCCGAGCAGGATGATGATCGCGGCGAACCACAACTGGTCGGTGGGGATTCGGGTGCCTGCGAGGGTGAAATAGCCCTTCGGCAGGATGGCGTCGACCGCGACCGGACTCGTGCCGACCTTCTGTGCGATGACGGCTTGGATGAGGAGCATGACGCCGATAGACGCCACCGCCTTGGCTACCGGCGACGCGCTGCGCAGCGGGCGGAACACCAGCCCGTAGAGCACCAGCCCCAAGACTGCGGCGACCGCCAGTGATATCACCATCGATATCGCGAGATTCTGCGGCGCCCCGAGGCTCAGGTTCTGTTTGAGCCCCGGGACGGGCAGGATGAGTTCGCCCTTGCGGAGAAACGCGAAGGTGTACGCCACGTAGAGAGCGATCGCGCCGGTGGCGAAGTTGACCACTCCTGAACTGCGGAATGTCACCACCAGGGCCATAGCCAACGCGGCGAACACTGCGCCGCTGCCGAGGCCGAGGAAGAGGAACAACAAGTAGTCGGACATGACTCGCTCTCTAGAGGTTCGAGACTATGGTTCGGTCAGGATTGAACCGCGACTACTTGAGCAGGCCGATGTTCGAGATACTGCCCTCGGCGTCGATGTCTCCGACGAGCGCGAAGTTCGCGCACACAGCCTTCAGGCCGGGAAGCATCTTTCCGTCACAGGTCATCGTGCCGCCGCCGCCGAGAGGAACGGCGACGTCCTTCACCGAGCGAATCGCGGTGATGATGCTCTCCGGGGTGGGCTCGCCCTTCACCGACGATGCGGCACGGATGAGGCCCATCATCGACTGGTAGCCGGTCTGTGCCGATCCCTCGGTGGTTTCGCCCGGCGCGTACTTGGCCATGACCGCGCGGTAGGCCTTCGACTCGTCGTCGTCGCCGCTCGCATCAGTGGTGGTCATGATCTTTGACCCGTCGAGCGCGCTGCCTGCGCCTTCGATTACGGAGTCGTCGTTACACGCGGTGATGACAACCTTCTCGCCGGAGTACTGGACCGTTTCGAGTCCCTTGAGCGTGGAACTGCACATGGTCGCGTCGCCGACCAGGCCGACCATGCCCGGATCGTCCTTGACGCCGGCCGCGACCTGCGATGAAGCATCTGGGGTGCCGAGCGGAATCGGCGTGATCGTCAGGTCGACTCCCGACGCTTCGAACGCCGGCTTCCCCATGGACTGTGTGGCTGCGACGATGCCGGTGTTGTCGGTGACGAAGAGCGTCGCCTTGTCGTGGCCCTGCTGCTTGGCGTACTTGGCCATGTCCGTCAGGATTCCGGGGAAGCCGCCGGTCCAGAAGAAGGCTGAATCCGAGGTCAGTTCCTTGCCGCCGACTCCGTTGTAGCCGGTGTACGCGATGCCTGCGCCGGCGATGATCGGTTCCATCACATCGCCCTGCGCCGAGTTGAGCACGGTGACTGCGGCGACCTTCTGCTCGACCATCTGGTTTGCGCAGTCGGCCGCTGAGGACGTGTCCTCCTTGCTCTTGCAGATGACCGTCTCGATCGGGTGCCCACCGATCCCGCCGAGGTTGTCGTTGGCGTACTTGACCGCGGCCTCTGCTGCGATGCGACCCTCGGGCTGGGAGATGGCCGGGCCGTCTTCGGAGTTGATGACGCCGATCTTGATGGGAGTTCCTTCAGCCTTTTTCCCGGCGAAGGTGCCGTCGGGTGCCGCTGAGATCGCGGCGTCGTCGGACTGGGTGTCGGTGGCGGAATCGTCGGCACACGCCGCGACTCCGAAGACTAAGGCGGATGCGGCAAGTGCTGCCGCGATGCGGCGGGTACTCCGGGCATTGAGGTGACGCATACAACTTCCTTCGGGTCAGCGTGACATAGGCCACTTATTGAACTGATTGCAGAAGCGTAAGACTCGGGCATCATTGTGTCAAATAATCTAACTGATTAAGTTGGATGTAGACCATGCTGCGAAGCGAAGGGAGGTGAGTTCGCGTTCGCGGCCCCCGGGGGTTCGACCCGCGGGAGTTCGCTAGGGGCGCGCGGCCGCGTCGGCGGCCGCGCGGTACTGCGTGTACACGTCCGGCGTCGGCTCGGCCGACACCGAATGCGACTCGAACGACCACTCCGGTAGCTGCCCGGTCAGGGCCCACGCGGCTTGGCGCGCGGCGCCGAGCGCCACGTGCTCGCCGTCGGCGGGCATCGTCACCTCGCCGCCGAACAGTGCGGCCGCGATCTGTTGCACGGCAAAAGATTTGGATCCACCACCGGTCAGCATGATTCGCCGGACATCGATGCCCTCGGCTTCGATGCGGTCGCGGCAGAACACCAGGGAGCCGAGCAGGCCTTCGACGGCGGCGCGGGCCATGTTCGCGCGTGTGAAGTTCGCGGTGGTGACACCCGTGATCGATCCGGTGGCGTCGGGCAGGTTCGGGGAGCGTTCACCCGCGAAGTAGGGGACCATCGTGACGCCGTCGGCGCCCGGGGGAGCCGACAGTGCCAGCGACGAGAACTCGTCGAAGGCGGCTCCGAGCATCGCCGCGGTCGACGCGAGGACCGGGGCGCCGTTGAGCGTGCACACCAGCGGCAGGTGCCGTCCGGTCGCGTCGGCGAAACCGGCTACCAGGCCAGACACATCGCACGGTGGAACGTCGGTCACTGCGCTGACGACACCCGAGGTCCCGAGGGATACGACGGCGTCGCCCGGTCCGGCGTGCAGGCCGAGCGCGGCCGCCGCGTTGTCGCCCGCGCCCGCACCGATCACGAGACCGGACGAGGTGACACCGGCTCGTTCACCCGGCCCGACGACGCGCGGAAGGATCGGTCGCCGTCCGCGGAAGGCCAAGTTCAGCAGGTCGTCTCGGTACTCGCCGGTCGCCGCGCTGAAGTAGCCGGTGCCCGAGGCGTCGCTGCGGTCGGTCGTCAGCTCGGCGAGGTCGGTTCCACCGCGCAGCTTCCAGGTCAGCCAGTCGTGCGGAAGGCAGACGGCGGCGACCCGGTCGGCGTTGGCGGGCTCGTTGTCGGCGAGCCACCGCAGCTTGGACGCGGTGATGGAGGCCAGCGGAACCACACCGACGTCCTTCGCCCACTCGCCGGGGCCGCCGAGGTCGGCGATGATGTCGGCGGCGCTGCTCGCCGACCGGGTGTCGTTCCAGAGGAGTGCGTCGCGCACCACGTCGCCGTCGTCGTCGAGGCAGACCATCCCGTGCTGTTGCCCGCCGACCGACAGCGCGGCGACATCGTCCAGTCCGCCCGCGTCCGCGATCGCCGAGGTCAGCGCTGCCCACCAACGATCGGGTTGCACCGACGTGCCGTCGGGATGCGGTGCGGTCGCGGACCGCACCGTCTGTCCGGTGTCGGCGTCGCAGACCACCACCTTGCACGATTGGGTCGACGAGTCGACACCGGCGACGAGAGTCATGCGAGAACGGCCTCCAACGTTCTGCGGGCGCCCACCGTGCGCAGCAGGTCCAGCGCCCGCAGATAGACCGCCGTGAACTGTTCGTAGTCGGCGAGGTCGCCGAACAGGTCGACGTCCCGGACGAACGCCAGCGGCTCCGTTCGCGACTCTCGAGCCAACGGAACCAACCGTGCGGCCAACGGATCGACGACGTCGATCGGCTCGCCCTGCTCGTCGACGCCCTCGGCGTACCGCGTCCAGCTCGCCACGACGGCGGCGGCCAACGGCACGCCGCCACCCGATGCGACACGGTCGCGGATCACCGGAACCAGCCATTTCGGGATGCGGTCGGACGAGTCCTGGCACAGGCGCGCGACGGTGTCCGCGATCGCGGGATTGGCGAACCGTTCCAACAGGGTGTCGATGTAGTCGTCGACGTCCACGCCAGGCAGGGCGGCGAGCGTGGGCTTGCCCTCCTCGCTCATATAGCGGCGCAGCAGCGTCACGATGTCGGGGTCGCGCGCGGCGTCGTGCACGTAGCGGTATCCGAGCAGATACCCGAAGTAGCAGAGTGCCTGATGGCCGGAGTTCAACAGACGGAGCTTCATGTGCTCGTACGGCGTTACATCGTCGACCACCTGGACGCCGACCTTCTCGAGAGCGGGACGCCCCATCGCGAAGTCGTCCTCGAGGACCCACTGGGTGAACGGTTCGGCGACGACCGGCCAGTTGTCGGCGATGCCGACACGGTCGGCGACCTCGGCCGCGAGCTCCGGGGGCGTCGCCGGGGTGATCCGGTCGACCATCGAGTTCGGGAACCGGGCGTTGTCGGCGATCCATCCGGCGAGCGCGGGATCGCGCAGCGTCGCGAACGCCAGGAACGTGGACCGGGCCATATCGCCGTTGCCTTGGACGTTGTCGCACGACATCACGGTGAACGCTGGAATTCCGCGCTCGCGCCGACGTGCCAGCGCTTCGGTGACCAGTCCGAACACGGTCACCAGCGGCGTCGCGCCGGACAGGTCGGCCACCACGTCGGGATTGGTGGCGTCGAACTCGCCGGTCGAGGGTGAGAAGTTGTAGCCGCCTTCAGTGACCGTCAGGGAGACGATGCGTGTGGCCGGATCGGCGAGACGTTCGACGACGGCGTCTGGATCGTCTGGGGCGTACAGATAGTCGACGATCGATCCGATCACCGACGTCTCGACTGCCCCGTCAGGATGCTTGAGCGTCAGCGAGTACAGGCAATCTTGACCGAGGAGTGCGTCGCGCATCGCGGCGTCGGCCTCGCGGACCCCGACGCCGCAGATGCCCCAGGTCGACGCGTCCGGATCCGCGGCGAGGAGGCGGTCGAGATACACCGCCTGGTGTGCGCGGTGGAACCCGCCCACTCCGAAGTGCACGATGCCCGTGGTGATCGCCGAACGGTCGTAATCGGGGACGGCGGCTCCGCTGATCTGCTCCAGGTTCGCCGAACTCAACGGAATGCTCATCGATGCCTCTCTCCGGACCGCCATGCCCGTCGCATACCGGTCATGGCGTTGTTGCGTGCGTCACAGTCGGATGTTACCCTACTGAGCATATCCACATGCAGTGAGCATATGTTCACAATTATCCGAGAGCAATGTACCGATGACGCCAGAGCGAACCGCTGACGAACCGGCGAAAGACCATTCCGGTTCCTCGCGCCGTTCGACGTCGTCGCGAACGGGTTCGGACTCTGGTCACGACCTGCGCCTCCTCGTGCGGGCTGCCGCGATGTACCACCTCGACGGACTGACTCAGGCCGACATCGCACGTCGGCTCGGAGTCTCCCGTCCGACGGCCGGCAGGCTCATCGCCCGTGCCCGAGCGCAGGGCCTGGTTCAGGTGACCGTCTCTGCACCGCCGCACCTCGCGTCCTCCATCCACACCGACCTCGAGCGCGAGATGGAGCAGGCGTTCGGGCTCGACGAAGTCCTCGTCATGGATGAAGTCGCGGACGGGACCGGCACGGGGACCGCGGCACTCGGCCGCGCAGGCGCATCGATCTTGATGCGTCGGATCCAACCTGACGACACCTTCGGTTTCACTTGGGGCCCCGAGCAGATCGCAGTGGCAGACGCGATGCGCGGGTCGGCGTCGTGCTCGCGCGTTGTGCAGATGGACGGTTCGATGACCTCGGTCGATTACGCGACCGGGCTCGACCACACCCTCATGCGATTCTCCGAGTGCCTCGGCGCGCAACCCGTTCGTTTGATCGCCCCGCTGTATGTGGATGCCGGGACCGTCGAAGCGCTGCAACGCGACTCGCTGATCTCCCAGTCGCTCGACGCAGCGCGCGAAGCGCAGCTCGTCCTCTACGGGGTCGGCTCGGCGTCCACGTCGACGACGCTCTTCGAAGGTGCGTTCATCGACTCCGTCGTCCTCGACGAGCTCCTCTCGTTGGGTGCGGTCGGCGAGATCGGCGGCCGCTTCTACGACATCCACGGCGTCGCCGTGCAGTCCAGCCTCGTGGAACGGACCGTATCCGTCTCGCTCGAGGCGTTGCGGGACTGCCCGACATCGATCCTCATCTCCGGCGGACCCCACAGGCAGGAAGCCGTTCTCGGCGCTCTGCGCGGCGGGTACGCAACCATCGTCGTCACCGATTCGGCGACCGCGCGATGGCTCGTGTCACAAGAGAAAGGCGAACAGTGAGGTTCCCAGGAAGAGGTTTGGCGCACCGGTGGCGTACCGCTGGACGCCGACGAGCGCTCGCGGCGGGTGCATCCGCAGTCGCCGTTGCGATGGTCGCGACCGGGTGTTCTGGCGCGGGCGCCTTGTTCGGCGACTCCGACCGACAGATCACCGTCGCGATGGTGTCGAACTCCCAGATGCAGGACGCCGTCGAACTCTCGGGTCAGTTCACCGAAGAGACAGGCATCGACGTCAAGTTCGTGACGCTGTCGGAGAACGAGGCGCGCGCCAAGATCACCGCGTCGGTCGCGACCGGCGGCGGTGAGTTCGACGTCGTCATGATCAGTAACTACGAGGCGCCGATGTGGGGCGAGTACGGCTGGCTGGTCGACCTCACCCCGTACATGAACGACTCACCGGGGTACGACGCCGACGACTTCGTTCCGACGCTGAAGTCGGCACTCTCGTACGACGGCAATATGTACGCCGCGCCGTTCTACGGCGAGTCGTCGTTCCTCATGTACAACAAGAAGCTGCTCGCCGACAAAGGTGTGACGCTGCCCGCGGACCCGACGTGGCCGCAGGTCGCGGAGGCCGCGGCGAAACTCGACACTGACAACGTCTCCGGTATCTGCTTGCGCGGCAAGCCAGGCTGGGGTGAGGTCATGGCGCCGCTCAACACCGTCATCAACGCGTTCGGCGGGCGCTGGTACGACGAGGACTGGAACGCCCAGTTCGATAGTCCCGAAGTGCGCGACGCCGTGCAGTTCTACGTCGACACCGTCCGGAAGTACGGACAGCCGGGCGCGCCGTCGTCGGGCTTCCAGGAGTGCAGCAATCTGCTGGCTCAGGGACAGACAGCGATGTGGTACGACGCGACGTCCGCTGTCTCGGTGTTGGAGAACGAGGACGAGTCGTCCATCGCGGGAGATGTCGGCTACCTGCCTGCCCCGTCGATGGCCAAGGGCGGCAACGGCTGGCTGTACACGTGGGCGCTTGGCATTCCGACCAGTAGCGACAAGCACGACGACGCCTGGAAGTTCATCGAATGGATGACCAGCAAGGACTACATGAACTACGTCGTCGAGAAGAAGGGACCGGAGAGCGTCCCGCCGGGCAGTCGGCTCTCCACCTACGAGATTCCAGAGGTCAAGGAGGTCTCTGCGCCGTACTCGGAGCAGATGCTGTCGGCGATGAACGCTGCTGATCAGAGCCGCCCGACACTCAGGCCGGTTCCGTACGAGGGGATTCAGTTCCTCGCCATCCCCGAGTTTCAGGACCTCGGAACTCGAGTGAGCCAGCAGATCTCGGCGGCGATCGCCGGACAGATCACTGTCGACGAAGCACTCGATCAGTCGCAGAAGTACGCCGAGGTCGTCGGTGAGTCCTACCAGGAGGAGTCGCAGTGAGCACTGTCGTATCCACCCCGACGGGCGGCACCATGTCGACCGGGAAGCCGTCGATCACCTCGAAGAAGGAGCAGATCTCGCGCGCCGAGGGATGGCGTCGCCGCGGCCCGCTGCTGCCTGCACTGATCTTCCTGCTTGTGGTCACGCAGATCCCGTTCGTCTTCACGCTCTACTACTCGACGCAGTCGTGGAACCTCGTCCGTCCGGGGTCCAGGCATTTCGTCGGACTGGCGAACTACGCCGACGTGTTCAGCGACCGCCAGTTCTGGCAGGTGGCCGTCAACACGATCCTGCTGATCGTCGGCACCGTCCTGATCTCGGTGATCCTCGGACTGGTGTTCGCGCTTCTACTCGACCGGAAGTTCATCGGACGCGGTATCGTTCGCACTCTGCTGATCACCCCGTTCCTGGTGACGCCGGTCGCCGCGGCGCTGCTGTGGAAGACGAGCCTGTTGTCGCCGACCAACGGCCTGGTCAATTGGGCGTTGAGTCCCCTCGGCGTCCACGTCGACTGGCTCTCGGACTTCCCGCTGATGAGCGTGATCGCCGAACTCGTGTGGCAGTGGACGCCGTTCATGATGCTGCTGATCTTGGCGGGGCTCCAATCGATGCCGCGTGACGTCCAGGAGGCCGCACGAGTCGACGGCGCAACCAGTTTCCGGTTGTTCCGTGAACTGACGCTGCCTCACCTGCGCCGATTCATCGAGCTCGGTGCGGTGCTCGGAGCGATCTACTTGGTCAATACCTTCGACGCGGTCTACATGATGACTGCAGGTGGGCCAGGCGTGTCGAGCGCCAACCTGCCGTTCTACATCTATCAGCGAGCATTCCTCGGTTTTGACATCGGTCAGGCCGCGGCGATGGGTGTGGTCACAGTGGTCGGAACGATCGTCGTCGCGACGTTCGCACTCCGCTTGATATTCAAGTCATTCTCCGGAACAGAGGAGGCCGCGTGATGAGTACCGCGACCAGACCCGACGTCACTACCCTGCGACGCAAGCGCAACCCGAAAGCGTCGCTGCTGACCGCGTTCACCTGGATTCTCGCCATCGGGTTCTTCTTCCCTGTGCTGTGGATGGTGCTGCAGGCGTTCAAGAAGGAGTCCGATGCGGCGACTGATCCGCCGACGTTCTTCTTCAGCCCGACGCTCGACCAATTCAAGAACGTGTTCGACGCGGGTATCGGCACTCCACTCTTGAACTCGGTGTTCGCGACCGTCGTGTCGACGATCCTCGTTCTGCTGCTCGGCGTACCCGCGGCGTTCGCGCTGTCGCTGCGCCCGGTGCGGAAGACGAAGGACGCGCTGTTCTTCTTCCTGTCCACCAAGATGCTGCCGATCGTCGCCGCGATCATCCCGCTATACGTGATCGTCGGCCAGATCGGGATGCTCGACAACGTGTGGACGCTGATCATCCTGTACACCGCGATGAACCTGCCGATCGCGGTCTGGATGATGCGGTCGTTCTTCCTCGAAGTCCCGGGCGAACTCCTCGAAGCCGCGAGCATCGACGGGGCGAGCCTGTGGACATCGGTCCGCGAGGTGATCCTCCCGTTGATCTCGCCCGGTATCGCGGCGACCGCGCTGATCTGCGTGATCTTCTCGTGGAACGAGTTCTTCTTCGCAGTCAACATGACGGCTGTCGACGGCCAGACGATGCCGGTGTTCCTCACCAGCTTCATGTCCGGTCAGGGCCTGTTCTGGGCGCAGCTCTCGGCCGCGTCCGTGTTGGCCGCTCTGCCGGTCGTCCTGGCCGGATGGGTCGCGCAGAACAAGCTCGTGCGCGGCCTCTCGTTCGGCGCCATCAAGTAAACGTCCCCGCTCACGTACACACTCCAGGAGAAACCACTCATGGCTTCCATCACCTACGACAAGGCCTGCTGCGTCTACCCCGGTGCGGACACGCTTGCCGTCGACTCCCTCGACCTCGACGTGGAAGACGGCGAATTCATCGTCCTCGTCGGACCGTCCGGCTCCGGAAAGTCGACGGCCCTGCGCATGCTCGCCGGCTTGGAGGAGATCGACTCCGGTGAGATCCGGATCGGCGGCACGAACATGGTCGGTGTCGCACCCAAGGAACGCGACATCGCGATGGTCTTCCAGAACTATGCGCTGTACCCGAACAAGACGGTCGGCGAGAACATGGGCTTCGCGCTGAAGATGCGGGGCGTCCCGCTGGCCGAGCGGAAGGAGAAGGTCGCCGAGGCCGCCAAGCTTCTCGACCTGACCGACTTCCTCGATCGCAAGCCCGCGAAGCTGTCGGGCGGTCAGCGCCAGCGGGTCGCGATGGGGCGCGCCATCGTCCGTGAACCGCAGGTGTTCTGCATGGACGAGCCGCTGTCGAACCTCGATGCGAAACTGCGCGTTCAGACGCGCACCCAGATCGCCGCGTTGCAGCGTCGGCTGGGCACCACCACCGTGTACGTGACCCACGACCAGGTCGAGGCCATGACCATGGGCGACCGCGTCGCGGTCCTCAAGCACGGTGTGCTGCAGCAGTTCTCGACGCCGACTGAGTTGTACGACCACCCGGTCAATGCGTTCGTCGCCGGCTTCATCGGCTCGCCGGGCATGAACCTGTTCACCGCCCCCGTCCGCGACGGCGAGATCACGATCGCGGGCGCGCCGATCGCCATCGATGAGGAGAACGCGGCGCTGTTGCGCACCTCGGGGCTCGACACCGTGATCGTCGGGATCCGCCCCGAGCATCTGGCGTTGGGTGACGGTGAGGGCCTCAATGCCGACGTCGCACTGCTGGAAGAACTCGGTAGCGAGACCTATGTGTACGCGAGCCTTGCCGACGATTCGATCAAGAACCTCGACGGAGAGCCGGTGATGATGGTCGCGCGCTCGGGCACGCGTTCACCGGCCCGTCTGGGCGACGGCATCCGTCTCCGTCAGTCGGGTGCCGCTGTGCACCTGTTTCACCCGGAGACCGGCAACCGCCTGTAGGTCGCGCCGCACTCGTTCACGCCCAGGGCGCCTCGTTCAATGCCCAGGGCACCAGGATTGCGCCCAGGCCCTGCACCTGAGCACTAACTGGTGCCCGGGGCGCAAAGGCTCGGGGGGCGGCGTCAGCCGCCGTTGAACGCTCGGTGGTAGACGCGGCACTGCTGGCCGCGCAGAGAGCCGCAGGCGGCCTTGACCGGCATGCCCGAGTGCGACACGACGGGCAGGGTGACGAACGACCGGGACAGGTCGATGGTGTCGACGACCTTGCCGCCGGTGCGCGCGGTGTCGAACTGCCAGGAGGCGAGGTCGCCGCCGGGCGCGCTGACCATGACGCGGATGCGCGAACCCTTCGCGAACGAGTGCATGACGGGGTGGATCGGAATCGTCATGTCGTTGAAGCCCGCACTCAACGGCAGCGAGCGCGTGTAGTCGGGCGTGGCGCCGTCGCCTCGATAGCTCGACCGCAGGACGCCGGTGCCGATCGCCGTCTCGTGTCCGCTCGCCGACACCTCGGTGAGGGTGACTTGCAGATCGGTCGTCGGTGCAGTGCTCTTGACGCGCAACGTGACCGAGCCGTCACCGAGCATGAGCCGGTCGGACGTCAGCGGCGTACTGATGAACCCGAGACCGCTACGGCCGGGAGCCTGTTTCCAGTCGTAGTCCGGGTGGGTGGCCCACGCCGCCGCCGTGTCGACGGATGCTTCCGGCAGTGTGTTCAACGGCCGGTTCGCCGGATTCGGGCGGAACGCGACCTGACCGTCGCCTGCCGTCGGGCTGAGCTTCCCGTGTCCGGAGAGGTAGAGGCGTTCAGCACCCGCGTCGCCCGGCCAGGAGCCGAACGACTTCTGCCACGGCGACGACAACCCACCCGAGCCCGCCGAGCCTGCACCGTTCCCGAACAGCGCCCGCACCCGCGGGGTACCGGTGATGAACCGCGACTTCGCGGTCTTCAGATTCGGCGAGTCGGCGAATCGCACCGGCGGTATGGGCTGGCCCGGCGCGTTCGTCGCAGCCGGATAGACCGCGAGTCCGAGCGGCGCCATCGCAGGCGGAGTGTGCGGCACTTCGCCTGCGACGAAGATCTGTAGGAATTCCGCCCACCGCGACAGGATCTGCGGACCGAGCGAATCGAAGTGGCGGCCGTTGATGATGTTGGCCCACACTTTCGGGTTGTGCTTGAGGTCGCCGAGGACGTCGACCCACGTTGGGCCGGTCTGCTCATCTTGCGCGGCGCCGCTGAGGAACACCGGGACATCGATCTTGGACGCCCACTCCGGGATCGAACGCTCCTGGTAGACCTGTGCCGACGCCAGCGGATTCTGGTCGATCAAGGTGAACGGGTCCTGGGTCTGCAGACGGAGTTTCTGGTTGGCGGCGCAGACTCTGTCGCCGCCGTCGATGCGGGCCTTGACCCACGGTTGGCCGCCGGACGGGCCCGGCTTCGCGTCGTCGACCCGCTCCTGCAACCACGACTTCGCGAAGCCCTTGTTGAAGATGCCGCCTGGTCGGCCGGTCGAGTAGAGATCGTCGGTGGTGCTCATCGGGGCGATCGCCGCGAGGTGCGGTGGCCGTGTGCCCGCCGTGTACATCTGCGTGATCCCGGAGAACGAGATGCCGACCATGCCGACCTTGTTGTTCTTGACCCAGCCTTGGCGACCGATCGTCTCGATCGCGTCGTATCCGTCCATCGCCATCACGTGATCGAACAAGCCGAAGTCGCCGCCGCTGCAACCGCTTCCGCGCATCTGCAGGCTGATCGTTGCGAAGCCGAGCATCTGCGGAGCCAACGTCGCACCGACGATCACCGAACTCGCGGGCGCCTGCGGATCCGGCGCGCCGACCTTGTCGCCGACCGCGCCGACGACCAGATCGTTCGGCGCGGCGTTCTGGTATCCGGAGTATTCGACGACGGTTGGGAACGGGCCGTCCGAGAGCTTCTTGCCGTACGGAAGCCGGACCGTCGCCGCGAGCGTGACGCCGTCCCGCATCCGGATGTAGTTGAGTCCCTCGTGCATTTTCTGGCGGTACAGGGAAGGGTTCGGCGGCGGTGAGTCGACGGCGGTCACGCGAACGGAACGGGGTGAGACGCCCGCACCTCTCCAGGTGTACGAGCCCGGCGACAGATGTCGCACCAGCAGCGAGCCCAGGCGGTCGCTGACCCCGGAGCCCGCGGTCGATCCGTCGGATGCGACCAACGTCAACGCGGTTCCGGGTCGGGTGTCGGTGATGTACGCCTGTTCGACGCCACCGCCGACCTTCGCGCTGTGGCTCGGTGCAGCCCACGAGGACGGCGCGAGCACCGTCGCCGCGGTTGCCGCAGTCACCCCGATCACTGCGATCTTGCCCAGGAGTCCGCCTATGCGCATACCGTTCTCACCTGCTGTCTTGGCCCACACGAAATGACCGGATCGATCGATCAACTGGTGTGACCGTAGCCATAGCCGGGTGTAAATGCAAGGGATCGCATAGCTGGGCAGCGCCGACGAGACTGTCGGTCAATCGAATGACGAGAGTGGAACGGCGTGGCGTCTCGTCACGACGTACCAGGTGCGTCGAACGCAGCGGGCTGCGCTGGCGCCTCACAATCGGTCGGGGATCGGTCGGGGAGAGCAAAGGAGCAAGGACATGCACCATCGCATCAAGGCGGCCGCGGCCGCTCTCGTCGTCGCGGCAGTCACTCTGGGGACCGGTGTGGGAACTAGCGCGGGGGCCGGTCAGGCCGCCGCCGCACCGTCGGACCGATCGCACGCCGTCGCATGCCCAGCGATCCCGAGCGGCCGCGTCGACGACGCGGTGCGCCGTCTGGCGCCGCCGTTCCCTGGCCGCGCCATCCCGTGGGTGGTGACCGGGCAGGGCTCGGCCATGGGGTGCTGGTCCAAATGGGTCCAGGTCTACCCGCGAGGGGCGACAGGCAGTTCGCCGACGCACATCCTGTTCTTCGACCAGGACCGGTTCATCTCGACTGCGACGCGCAAGCCGACCGCGTTCACCCACGTCGTCCGAAGCGCGTGGCCCGGCGAGGTGACGATCTCGTACCGGTGGTTGATCGGCGACGATGCGACCGCCCACCCGCGCGGTCACGCGCTCGTGCCCTTCCAATCGGTGCCGTTCGTCGCACCGTTCCCGTTGACCCCCATCCCGGGTCAGGTGCTCAGGTAGCGCGCTCGGCGAGCGGTCAGTGCTCCGCGACGTGCTCGATGACGGCGGCGTTCACTGCGGACCGCTGCTCGTACGACGCGAGGTGCGCGGCGTGGTCGAGGATCTGCAGGCGTGAGTCGGGGATCTGATCGGCCAGGAACCGCTGGTGTTCGGGCGGCGTGGCGGAGTCCGCCGCGCCGCCGATCACGAGCGTTGGTGCACTGATCGAACCGAGGTTGGCGCGGCTGTCGAATGCGGCGATCGCTTCGCAACTCGCCGCGTACCCCTCGTCGGACGTGGCGGAGACCATGGCTCGCATCCGGTCGACGATCGCCGGATTGCGTTGCGCGAACGTCGAAGTGAACCACCTTTCGACGACACCGTCGGCGAGCGACGCCGTCGCCTCGACACGCACCTTCTGTGCCCGGTCGACCCACGGTTCCGGGGCGCCGAAACGCGCCGCCGTGCACACGAGCGTCAGGGTGCGGACAGTATCGGGTTGAGCGAGCGCGAGTTGTTGCGCCGTCGCACCGCCGAGGGACAGGCCGACGATGTGCGCCTGCGTGACGTCCAGCGCGGCGAGGAGGGCGGCAACGTCGTCGGCGATGTCTGCGACCGTGTAGGTGCGGACCGGTGCCGGCGACTCGCCGTGGCCGGGCAGGTCGACGGCGATGACGTCGTGGGCAGCGGCCAGCCCGGCGATCTGCGGCTGCCACACGGATCGATCCGAGCCGAGGGGACCGAGGAGCACGATCGGCGCGCCGTGGGTCTGCTGGCCGTGCCGCTCGTATGCGAGGCCGACAGTGGCTGTCATTGCGTAGCTCCTGTCCGAATGTCAACGGATTCACCGTGTTCCGCGAACAAATCGTACGCGGGCACGTGACGTGCGACTCAAGTGTGTCGGTGCCCTGGTGACAGCCGACACGCGGCAAGCGTGACCGTTCGTCCGGGCACCACGGCAGCTCGTGTGTTCGTGCCCGGCTGACGTCGGCATTAAGGTCGGTTCATGACTAGCGCGCCGTTGACCGCAGCCGTTGTCGCCCAGGGCCTCACGAAGCGCGGCCCGTCGGGCCCGGTGTACGGCCCCGTCGACCTCGATGTGCCCGCAGGCGGGCTGACCGTCCTGAACGGGCCGTCGGGTTCGGGCCGAACCTGTTTGCTGTTGACGTTGGCCGGTCGAATGAAGGCCAAGTCCGGACAGCTGTCGGTGTTCGGTGCGACGTCGCCGAAGGCGATCTTCAAGCTCGCGGCGATCGGGGCCGTCGACGACCTCGACGCCGTCTACGACGCGGTGCGGGTGATAGACCTGGTCACCGAGAAGCTGCGGTGGGACTCGCCCTGGTACCGGCTCGTCGGCAAGCGTGCCCAGGCGGTCGAGGCGGTGTGCCGTCCCGTGTTCGGGCCGCTGCCGATGCCCGACCCGCGTGCCTACGTCGAAGACCTCCACGAACTCGACGTCGCCCTGCTGCGGATCGCGCTCGCGAACACGCGGCGCCCGCCGCTGCTCGTGGTCGGCGGAGTCGACCAGTTGAGCAGTGTCGCCGACCAACAGACCTTGCTGCAGCGTCTGGTGGATCTCGGTCGGGAGCAGACCGTCATCACGGCCACCAGCAATCCAGTCGACGCTGATCTGGGACATCGACGGCTGATCGACGTGCCGAATCTGACGCAGAACGATCTCGTCCATGACGAAGGGACCAACTGATGCTGGCGGGACTGTCGCTCGGCACCGAATTCAAGCGCTACGGCAAGGGGGCGATGCCGAGAATTGCACTCGCCACCATCGTCCTACTGCCGCTCCTGTACGGCGCGATGTACCTGTGGGTCTTTTGGAACCCGTTCGACGAGGTCAACAAGGTGTCGGTCGCCATCGTTAACGAGGACACGGGCGCGATGTCGCAGGGCAAGCCGCTCGATGCGGGCAGACAGGTGCAAGAGCAGCTACTGGCGTCCGATGAACTCGACCTGACGGCGACCGATCGGGACGACGCGGCGGACGGCCTCGCGCACGGCCGCTACTACTTCACGATTACCATCCCGAAGGACTTCAGCAGCGCGATCGCCTCGGCGGTCAGCGATGATCCGCACAAGGCGACGATCCAATTCCAGTACAACGACGCCAACAGCTACCTGGCCGGGATCATCGGGCAGAACGCCTCGGCGCAAGTCCTGGAGCGAATCAATGGGGCGATCGGCGAGCAGGCCGTCGACCAGATCCTCGTCGGACTCGTCTCCGCAGGTAAAGGACTGACGACGGCATCCGACGGCGCCAAGCAGCTCGCGGCTGGGATGGACACCGCGAACAGCGGCGCTCAACAGTTGTCGGACGGCGCCGACGAACTGGCGGTCAACATGGTGACCGCTAGGGACGGCTCCGCACAGCTCGCCAGCGGCGCCCAGCAACTCGCGTCCGGTGTCGACCAGGCGACCGCGCCATTGACCGCCGCCCTCGAAGACGTCGCGAAGTCGGGCCTCAAACCGACGCAGTACGCGGACGACGTCGCAGACCTGACCAAGCAGGCGTCGACCCTCCTCGACGGCATCGGTACGGTCGGCGCCGGACAGTCGCAGGCCGAACGGGCGTTGGGCGGGGTCGTCGCGCAACTGCGGAACAGCAGTGATCCGACGGCACGGTCGCTCGCGGCGTCGTTGCGTCCGGTGCAGAAGTTCCTGCGGACCGAGGGCGTCGACCCGGGCACCACGCAACGCGTGAAGGCGCTGTCGCAGCAGTCGAAGTCGTTGTCGGCGCAGCTCGGTGACAAGAACTCGGGTCTGCGGAGTCTCCTCGGGCAGTTGGAGAGCGGTGAACTGCCCGGCAAGGTCGGTGAGCTGGTCGACGGCGCCAACCAGCTCTCGGCCGGCGCGGGCCGACTCAACTCGGGCCTCGTGCAACTCACCGACGGCAGCCAGCGGTTGGCCTCGGGTGCAGAGGAACTCGCGGACGGCACCCCGAAACTGTTGGACGGCGCGAAACAGCTGTCGACGGGCCTCGCCGACGGCGTGAAACAGATCCCGGACTTCGGTGACTCGCAGCGGCAGGCGAAGACCGCCGCGAACCTGTCGCAGCCGGTCGAGCTGAGCTCGGTGACGCACAACGAAGCTCCGACGTTCGGTGCCGGCTTCGCCCCGTTCTTCATCCCGTTGGCACTGTTCATCGGCACGCTGATCATCTGGATGCTGATCAAACCGCTACAGGTCCGACCCGTGTTGGACGGGCTCAGCGGACTGCGCGCCGTGCTGTGGTCGTATTGGCCCGCGATACTCATCGGCGTGGCGCAGGTCGTCGTGATGTTCCTCGTCGCGCACTTCGCTGTCGGTCTCGATCCGGTTCATCCCCTCGGGGCAGCCGCCTTCATGCTTCTGATATCCGGGGCGTTCTTGGCGTTGATACAGATGTTCACCGCGGTGTTCGGAGTGGCGGTGGGCCGCGTCGTGTCGTTGGCGTTCCTGATGGTGCAGATCGTCGCCTCGGGCGGCATCTATCCGGTGGAGACGACGGCGAAACTCGCCCAAGTCGTGCACCCATACGATCCGATGAGTTATGCGGTGACAGGCCTGCGCCAGTTGATCTCCGGCGGTGTCGACCATCGACTGTGGACATCCGTGATCGTCCTCGCGGGCGTCCTGGTGGTCAGTATCGGGATCAGTTCGTGGGCGGCCCAGCGGAGCCGACAGCTCACGATGGATCAGCTCTATCCGCCCGTCGAAGTGTGACGTCGGCGTGTGACGTCGGCGTGGCGCGCCGGCTTCACCGACGGCTCGGGCTCAGCTCTTCAGCGACCGTGCGGCGCTCGTCGCCAGGGAGTCGGCGATCTCGTTGTACTTGTCGCCGGCGTGGCCCTTCACCCAGCGCCACTCGACGGTATGCCCCTTCTCAGCCTCGATCAGCTCCTGCCAGAGGTCGGTGTTCTTGACCGGCTGCTTGCTCGAACTCTTCCAACCGTTGCGGACCCAGCCCGCGACCCATTTGGTGATGCCGTTTCGGACGTAGCTGGAGTCGGTGTAGAGGATCACCGTCGACGGCCTGGTGAGCGCGTTGAGCGCTTTGATCGCGGCCGTCAACTCCATGCGGTTGTTGGTGGTGTCGGGTTCGGCCCCCGACAGCTCCTTCTCGACGTCGCCGTACCGCAGTACCGCACCCCAGCCTCCGGGGCCCGGGTTGCCGAGGCAGGCGCCGTCGGTGGAGATCTCAACGGTCTTGGACGAGTCAGTCATGGGGATTGAGATTACCGGGACGTCAGCGGATGATCGCGAACGCTACCGCGAGCACGACGAGACCGCCGATCAGCACCCAGATCGCGAACGGTCCCGGCATTCGTCCGCCCTTCTCAAGGGCGTGTGTCGTTTGGTACCACCGCTGCCCGCCGACTGCCGCGGCCGCGATCCCCAACAGGATCAACCCGATGCCGAGTGTCGTCTGCACAGCGGGAGAAGCGAACTCGCCGATGACGTGCAGGACGGCGACGCCCGCGGCGATCAGACCGAGAGCGGTGCGGATCCACGCGAGCATCGTGCGTTCGGCGGCCAGGGTGAACCGCGCGTCGACGGCTCCCGGCGGAGGCTGCTGCTCGCTCACGCCCGGGCCCGTTCGACGAGGGCCGCGCTGGTCCGTAGATTGCGACCCGTCCCGGTGACGCCCAGGGCGCGCTCGATCACCTTCGCGGTCAGTTTCGTGGCGCCCGCGCCGTCCGGATAGTCGATGTGCAGATCGCGCCCGATGACGGCGAGCCGTTCGCCGTTGCCGAAATCGCGGGCGCAGAACTGTGCGGCCGCGTCGTCGAGCGGTGCGCCGGTGAGGAAATAGAGGTGGCCGTGCGGGACGTCGCCGAAAGGGTACTCGGCGAGTGCATCCGCGATCTCGTCTGGCGTCCTGCTGATCACCTCCCGAAAGTAGCCGAACTCGTCGGAGATCGCTTGCTCCAGGGCGCGGTCGAATTCGTCGGTGTCGCCCGGTGGGGTGCACAGCAGATTCCCCGACGCGATGTAGGTGGAGACGTCGGTCGCACCGAGCCGTGCTGCGATCTCGCGCAGCGCGGCCATCGGGAGCTTTGCCCCGCCGACGTTGACCGCTCGAACCAGGACAATGCGGGATGCGGGCACGCCAGACTCCTCAGCTTCTTCGACAGGTGGTGTCCTGAAGATTAGTGCGTCATGTGTTCGGCCGCAGTCGCGCGTGGCGGACGTTCCGGCTATCGGCGGGTGTCGATGGTCGGGGTCAGTGAGCCGGTATGGATCGTCTGATCGCTGGTCGCGATGGTGAGGCCTCGGCGTGTCGCCTGGGCGACGATCATCCGGTCGAACGGGTCTCGGTGGGCCCAGTTCAGCTGGCCTGCCGACGCCGCGTCCGCGGAGTCGATAGGCAGGTCGGTGGCCGCCATCGCGGTGAGAGTCTCCGGCCATGCAGACAGGAGCGGGGAAGCGTCGAGACGGCCCAACCGGGTCTTGATGGCGATCTCCCACGCCGAGACGGCCGACACGTAGAGACTGTTGGACGGGTCTTCGAGTGCCGTCAGCGCGGACGCTGCGATTCGTGACGGATCGGTGACGAGCCGCAGAAGCGCATTCGTGTCGAGGAGGATGCCGGTCACGACGTCGGCTCCCACGCGCCTAGTTCGCCGTCGGGGAGCGGGGCGTCGAAGTCGTCGGGAGCTTCCATTCGCGGAAACTGTCCGAACTGTCGAGGCATCGGCGCCACTGGTGAGACGACCGCGATCGGTCGTCCATGACTCGTGATCGTGATGGACTGACCGGTCTTCTCGACTTCCGCGAGCACCGCGTTGAGCCTGGCCTTCGCGTCGGTGCTGCTGATCGTCTTCATATCGACAGAGTATCGATCGGTCGGAGTTATGACTAGTCTGACTAGTCATAATTCCGGTCGTAGGCGTTCAAGGGCAGCGATTACCGGCTTTCCGAGTCAGTCAGACGTCGAGCGTCTCTGACGGCCCGGTGAACTGAGCGTTGTACAACCGGAAGTAGGCGCCCTTCGCCGCCAACAGCTCGTCGTGGTCACCCTGCTCGACGATGCGCCCGTCCTCCATCACGACGATGGTGTCGGCGTCGCGGATCGTGGACAACCGGTGGGCGATGACGAAGCTGGTGCGGTCGGCGCGCAGGTTGGCCATCGCCTTGCCGATGAGTAGTTCGGTGCGCGTGTCGACTGAACTCGTCGCCTCGTCGAGGATGAGGATCGTCGGCTTGGCGAGGAACGCTCTGGCGATGGTGATGAGCTGCCGCTCGCCTGCGCTGACGCCGCCGCCCTCGTCGTCGAGCACCGTGTCGTAGCCGTCGGGGAGGGTACGGACGAAGTGGTCGACGTGACTGGTCCGGGCCGCTTCGATCACCTCGTCGCGTGACGCGGTCGGGTCGCCGTAGGCGATGTTGTCGTAGATCGTTCCGCCGAACAGCCATGAGTCCTGCAACACCATGCCGGTACGTTCCCGCAGGTCGTCGCGGGTCATTGTCGACGCGTCGACACCGTCGACCCAGATCGCGCCCTCGTCGAGTTCGTAGAACCGCATGATGAGGTTGACCAGGGTCGTCTTGCCAGCCCCGGTGGGGCCCACGATGGCGATGGTGTCGCCCGACTCCGCGGTCAGGGACAGATGCTCGATCAACGGACGGTCTTCGACGTACCGGAACGAGACGTCGTCGAACACGATGCGACCCGCGTCCGACGCCGGCGTCTGCGCGTCGACGAGATCGGGATCCTCTTCCTCCTCATCGAGGACGGCGAAGATGCGTTCGGCCGACGCGACACCGCTCTGCATCAGGTTGAACATCGATCCGATCTGTGTGAGCGGCTGGGTGAACTGGCGGGAGTACTGGATGAACGCCTGCACCTCGCCGAGGCTCAACTGGCCGGACGCGACGCGGAGACCGCCGACGACGGCCACCGCGACATAGTTGAGGTTCCCGAGGAACATGATGGTCGGCATGATGATGCCGGAGATGAATTGGGCGCGCCACGACGACTCGTAGAGTTTCTCGTTACGGTCGTCGAACGCGGATTCGACGGCTTGGCCCTGGCCGAACGCCTTGACCAGTTCGTGTCCGGTGAACGCCTCTTCGATCTGCGCGTTCAACGCACCCGTCGACGACCACTGTCCGACGAAGTGCGGCTTGGACCGTTTCGCGATCAGGGCGGTCGCGAGCGCGGCGATCGGCACCGTCGCGATCGCGATCAACGACAGCAGCGGCGAGATCGAGAACATCATGATCAGAATCGCGATCACCATCAGCACCGAGTTCAGGAACTGGCTGATGGTCTGCTGTAACGACTGCGAAAGGTTGTCGAGGTCGTTGGTGACCCGGCTGAGGAGGTCTCCGCGAGCGGACGCGTCGTAGTACTTGAGCGGCAGGCGGTGGACCTTCTCCTCGATGCGGGCGCGAAGCCCGGTGATGGTGCCGATGACCACCTTGTTGAGGACGAACGCGCCCAGCCAGCCGAGGAGCGCCGCCGCGACGTACAGGCCGAGGACCAGTGCCAGGATGCGGCCGACGGCGTCGAAGTCGATGCCCTGCCCGGGGACGACGTCCATCGCCGACACCATGTCGGCGAACGTGCCGTGTCCGGATTCACGCAGACCCTCGACGGCCTGCTCCTTGCTGACCCCGGCCGGGAGCTGTGAGCCGATCACTCCGTCGAACAACTCGTTGGTGGCGTCGCCGAGGACCCGCGGGGTGTACGCGTTGAGCGCGACGGAACCGACGATCGCGAGCAGGATGACCGTCATCGCCGCCCGGTAGGCGCCCAGTTGGCGAACGAGTCGTTTCAGCGACGGACCGAACGAATGCGGCTTCTCCATCGAGGGTGCGCCGGGGGCGCCGGGCCTGCTCACTGTGCCGCTCCGATCGCGAGTTGGGACTCGGCTATCTCGGCATACGTCGCGCACGACTCCAGGAGTTCGTCGTGAGTGCCGAGACCGACGACGGCGCCCTGTTCGAGGACGATGATCTGGTCCGCGGAGGTGATGGTCGAGATGCGTTGGGCGACGACGATCATCGCTGCGTCGCGCGTCGCGGGAGCGAGAGCCGCCCGCAGTCTGGCGTCGGTCTGCAGGTCGAGCGCCGAGAACGAGTCGTCGAACACGTATACGGACGGTCGGCGCACCAGTGCTCGCGCGATCGCGAGTCGTTGCCGCTGGCCGCCGGACACGGTCGTGCCGCCCTGGGCGATCGCCGTGTCGAGACCGTCGGGCATGGCGCGCACGAAGTCGGCGGCCTGCGCGATCTCCAACGCCGACCACAGTTCGTCGTCGGTCGCGTCGGGCTTGCCGTGGCGGAGGTTGGTGGCGACGGTTCCCGAGAACAGATACGGCCGCTGCGGCACCAGGCCGATCCCGCGCCGCAACAGGTCGGGATCTTGGTCGCGGACGTCGACGCCGCCGATCCGCAATGCGCCGCCGGTCGTGTCGATGAGGCGCGGGATCAGGTTGACGAGGGTGGTCTTACCGGAGCCGGTGGAGCCGACGACAGCTGTCGTCGTCCCGGGCCTCGTGGCGAACGTGATGTCCGTCAGGACTGGGTCGTCGGCGCCGGGGTAACCGAACTCGACGGCGTCGAACTCGACGACAGCCGGATCGCCGGTCATCGCGACCGGCTCGTCGGGGGAGTGCACCGACGACTCGGTGTCGAGGACTTCGCAGATGCGTTCGGCGCAGACGCCTGCCCTGGGTGCCATGATCGCCAGGAACGACGCCATCATCACCGACATCATGATCTGCATGACGTAGCTGATCATCGCGGTGAGCGAACCGATCTCGACGGTGCCGTCGCCGACCGCGTGTCCGCCGAACCAGAGGACGGCGATCAGCGTCAGGTTGGTGATCAGCATGACGGCCGGGAACATCAACGCCATCATCCGTCCGACACGCAACGAGGAGTCGGCGAGGAGATTGTTCGCGACCCCGAACCGCTCGATCTCGTGGCGTTCCCGCACGAACGCGCGGACCACGCGGATGCCCGTGATCTGTTCGCGCATCACCCGGTTGACGCCGTCGATCCGCTCCTGCATGGACCGGAACGCGGGGATCATCCGCCCGATGATCAAGCCCATCGTCAGGCCGAGGACGGGGACGGCGACGGCGAGTAGCCACGAGATGGGCAGCGCCTCGTACATGCCCATCACGATGCCGCCGATGCCCATGATCGGGGCGGTCACCAGGATCGAGATCGACATGACGGCCAGCAACTGGACCTGCTGCACGTCGTTGGTCGTCCGGGTGATCAACGACGGTGCGCCGAACTGGCCGACTTCGCGCGCCGAGAATCCGTTGACGCGGTGCACCAGGCCGTGCCGGATATCGCGGCCGGCCCCGAGGGACGCCTGTGCGCCCGCGTACATGGCGATCACCGAACAGACGATCTGGGCGAGGGAGACGAGGAGCATCACGCCGCCGGTGCTCACGATGTAGCCGGTGTCGCCGGTCGCGACGCCGCGGTCGATGATGTCGGCGTTGAGGGTCGGCAGATACAGCATCGCCGCCGTCGCGACCAATTGGAGCGCGACGACGGCGACGATCAGACGTCGGTACTTCGTGAGATACGTGCGGAGCAGGCGGATGAGCACTCCGTCGACTCTATACGCCTGTCCGCCGATCGGACCAAGGGTTTTCGCGGTGCTCAGCGCAGCGCGACGGCGGCCTCCGGCGTGTAGGTCAGGTACGTGAACGATTCGGTGAAGTACAGGTTCACGACGTCCGCGTCGTGCGAGTCGTAGCCGATCGACACGTCCTGGCCGATGGTCAGTTCGAAGTCACCGCCGCGGGTGGACACCAGGTAAGCACCGTCGATCGCGGGCGCCCAGACGATCTCGCCGTCGGTGAGGATGCGGCGCAGGTGCTCGCGCACCGGGTAGCCGTGGTTCGACGTCTCGTTGACCTGTGCGTACAGCTCGGCCGACAGGGCGAGCGAATAGGGGCCGTCGACCGACGCCAGACGCAGTTTGTTCATGGCCTGGCTGATCGCGTCCGGGGACTCGCGGACGTCCTCGGGGAGTGCGATGTTCGCTGCCCCGGAGCCGAGCCCGGTGATCTGGGCGGCGGCGTACCCGCTGAAGATCGCGCGGTCCTCGGCGAGCGCGAGCTCACGCGCGGCTTTGACGACCGGGTCCCAGTCGGCGTCGGCCGCACCGCGCTCGACGTCGTCGATCGCTTCCCGCGTCACCGTGAACGGGACCTTGAGTTCCACCAGCGGCTGCGCGTTCCGCAGGTACGCCGAGATGCCGTCGGCCGGAGCGTCGATCTTCGTGCGGTGACCGACGGTCACCGAATCGGTGTCGAGCCCGAGCGGGCCCTTGACGTCCACGAGACGTCGACCGGCGACATTGCGTTTGAACGAGCGGCTCGCCTCCTCTTCGATCTCGGCCCATGCGGCGCTGGAGATCGGCGCTAGGTCGCGGTGCAGGTTGCTCATCGGATGTTCCCTTCTACGTTCTTCGGTCGTGTGGTGGCTACGCGGAGCGATCCGATGCCGAGCGATCCGGGAGACGGGTCGGGCTCGGCGGTCGATGGTTCGTCTTCGATGACGGGCGCGGGCGGCGGGTCTTCGAGGAACTCAAGGGTCGGTGCGAAGTATTGGTTGCCGGTGACGGCGGTAGTGAAGTCCAAGAGCCGGTCGTGATTGCCCTCCGGTTCGCCGATGAACATGTTGCGCAGCATCTGTTCGGTGACGTCGGGGGTCCTCGAATAGGCGATGAAGAGGGTGCCGCTCTCGCCGCCGCCCGCGACGTCGCCGTACGGCATGTTGTCGCGCACGATGTCGAGTTCGTTGCCGTCTTCGTCTTCGACCACATTCAAGGCGATGTGCGAGTTGGAGGGCTTCACATCGTCGTCGAACTCGATGTTCTCCAGTTTGGTACGGCCGATCGCGGCCTCCTGGTCGGGGACGCTGAGTGCGGTCCACGCGGCGAAGTCGGTGACGTACCGCTGAACCGCGACGTAGGTGCCGCCTGCGAACTCCGGGTCTTCGTCGCCGACGACGATCGCATCGACCGCGTCGTCGCCCGTCGGGTTCTCGGTCCCGTCGACGAAACCGATCAGGTCGCGCACGTCGAAGTACCGGAAGCCGTGCACCTCATCCACCACGGTGACCGCATCGCCTGCCGAGGCCGCCCACAGGCGACCGACCTCGAAAGCAAGATCCATGCGGTCGGACTTGATGTGCAACAGAAGATCGCCGGGGGTCGACGGCGCGGTGTGCACGTCGCCGGTCAACTCGATAAACGGATGCAACGAGGCGGGCTTCGGGCCGCTGAACAGACGGTCCCAGGCGTCTGAGCCGACTGCGATGATCGCCGACAGCGTGGCTTCGGGTGCTCGCGACGACACGGTCGTGACCAGGTCGCCCAGTCCGCTGATGCTCTCGCGCACCGCGTCCACGGCATCGTCGGCGATCGTCATGACGAGAAACATCGCCGATGGAGTCTTACGAGTCAGAATGTGCTGTCCGGTTCCCACGCTACTCAGCGTAGCGACAACACACGACAACGGCCGGTGACTCCTCGCGGAGCCACCGGCCGAAGCGGGTTCATGCTGGTCGAGCGGGTTGAGTCCCTTGCTCAGAAGAACGCCGGGCGGAACGTGGTGTTCCAGGACTGCTTGAAGCGAGCCTCCCAGTAGTCCCACCAGTGCGCGCCGTCGGGCGAGATGTTGGTGGTCAGCTTGACGCCCGGGACGGTCGCGAGGCGACCGATGTACAGCTGCGAACTGGTCGACGCGGCGACCTCGAGCGGCACCATCTGAGCGAACTTGGTCGGGTTGAACCGCGGGCTGCCCGGGGTCAGCGACGAGTCGTACTTGGAGCCGACGCCGCTGCCGGAGGACACGTAGACGCGCTTGCCTGCGAGGTTGCCTGCGGTCAGGAACGGGTCGTTGGCCGCCCACTGACCGGCCGGCCAGATGCCCCACATGTTGACCGGGTTGCCGCCCATCTCCATGACCGAAGCCTGGATGCCCTGGCCGAAGCCGGGCATGGTGACGGTCGGGTAACCGCTGTACGAGGCGACAGCCTTGTAGAAGCTCGGGTGGCGCGAGGCCAGGTTCAGCGCGGCGGTGCCGGACATCGACAGGCCGGCGATGCCGTTACGTCGGTTGTCGCTGTTGTGCTTGCGCTTCATGTATGCGGGGAGTTCCTTGGTCAGGAACGTCTCCCACTTGTTGAGGCCGAGCTTCGGGTCGCGACGCTCCCAGTTGGTGTAGAAGCTGCCAGCGCCGCCGAACGGGATGGCGACGTTGGTGCCCTTGTTCGCCATGTAGTTGTCGACGTTGGTCTCGATGAGCCAGCCGCTGTTGTGGGCCGGGGCGCGGAGACCGTCCAGGAGGTACAGGGTCGGCTTGGAGCCACCGCCCTTGCCTTCGATGATCTGCACGGGCACGTTGCGGTGCATGGCGTGCGAGTAGACCTGCTCGACGTTGCCTGCGGCCTGGGCCTGCGGTGCGACGGCGACGAGCGTCCCTGCTGCGGCGGCGGCGACCGCCAGGACACCGGCGGTCAAGCGCTTGCGGGCGCTGGAAAGCATGCGTTAGTCCTTCTGTTGATGGCCACGCACGCGCGGCCGCGAGTACAAATTGCCGGGCCTGACGGCCCTGACCCCCGTTCGGTGAGTGAGCGTAATCGAACTGTGACCGTCTGTCCAAAGCGGCGAGCGGGTCGAAACCGGGTTGTGACGTCCCCGCGCACGGGCGGTTTCGGGCACATCCCGTGATTCGTGCGTACGCAGCGAGCCGCGTGACGGGCGTGCGGCAGTTGGGCGGCAGCGGTATTCGTCGCCCGAGCAGCGGTCGAGTGCCCCGTGTGGCGGTAGAGTCGCCGATGTGATGTGCGCGATAGCGGGCGCGAAGAACAGGGGAGTACGTGAGCATTCGGGACAACGTCGACGCGGTGGTCGTCGGAGCTGGACTGGCGGGCCTGGTCGCCACCTACGAACTGACGAAGGCCGGTAAACGCGTCACCGTCGTCGACCAGGAGAACCGTGCAAATCTCGGTGGGCAGGCGTTCTGGTCGCTCGGCGGAATCTTTCTGGTCGACAGTCCCGAGCAGCGTCGACTCGGCATCAAGGATTCGCCCGAGCTGGCGCTCCAGGACTGGATGGGGTCAGCCGGGTTCGATCGCGAGGACGAGGATTACTGGCCGCGGCAGTGGGCGCGGGCGTACGTCGACTTCGCGTCGACCGTCAAACGCCAGTACCTGCACGACCTCGGGCTCCGGTTCACGCCGGTCGTCGGCTGGGCAGAGCGCGGCGGCGGCTTCGCCGACGGGCACGGCAACTCGGTCCCGCGCTTTCATCTCTCGTGGGGGACCGGCCCCGACGTGGTGCGGATCTTCCTGGAGCCGGTACTCGAAGCCGAGAAGCGTGGACTCGTCGACTTCGCGTTCCGACACCGCGTCGACGATCTGATCACCGAGGGCGGCGCTGCCGTCGGGGTGCGCGGCCGTGTGCTGGAGCGCAGCGACGCCGAACGCGGCGTCCCGTCGTCGCGTGTGGAGACCGACGACTTCGAGATCCGCGGCGACGCGGTGATCATCACCTCGGGCGGGATCGGCCACAACCACGACCTCATCCGGAAGAACTGGCCGGTCGACCGTCTCGGTCCGGCGCCGGAGTTCATGATCTCGGGCGTACCCGACTATGTGGACGGTCGGATGTTAGCGATCACCGAGTCGGCGGGCGGAAACATCGTCAACCGTGACCGCATGTGGCATTACGCCGAGGGCATTCAGAACTGGGATCCCGTCTGGTCCGACCACGCCATTCGCATCATCCCCGGCCCGTCGTCGTTGTGGCTCGACGCGAACGGCAACCGGCTCGCCGCGCCCAACTTCCCCGGTTTCGACACGAATTCGACGATGAAGGCGATCCTCGACACCGGCTACGACTATTCGTGGTTCGTATTGAGCCGCTCGATCATCGAGAAGGAGTTCGCCCTCTCGGGCTCCGAACAGAATCCGGACATCACCGAGAAGTCATTGAAGGTCGCAGCGAAGAGTCGTCTCGCGAAAGGGATGCCGGGTCCGGTCGAGGCGTTCACCGAGCACGGTGTGGACTTCGTCGTCCGTGACACTCTGCCCGAACTCGTCAATGGGATGAACGAGATCGGCCGAGGCGGGCACATCGATCTGCAGGAGCTCGAGCGCACCATCTCCTCGCGCGACGCGCAGATGGAGAACGGATACAGCAAGGACGCGCAGGTCATGGCCATTCACAATGCGCGGAACTACCTGGGCGACAAGGTAGTCCGCGTCGCCAAGCCGCATCGACTCCTCGACCCGGCGCACGGGCCGTTGATCGCCGTCCGCCTCAACATCCTCACGCGTAAGACGCTCGGCGGTCTCGAGACCAACCTCGACTCCCAGGTGATGCGTCCCGACGGCGCCGCGTTCGACGGCTTGTACGCTGCGGGCGAGGTCGCAGGCTTCGGCGGTGGCGGAGTCCACGGCTACAACGCCCTCGAAGGCACCTTCCTCGGCGGCTGCATCTTCTCCGGCCGCGCCGCCGGCCGGGCCGTCGCCCGCCGCTGACGGCTCTTCTGCCCCCGAATTCGCGTTGGGCGATTGAACGTTCAATCGTGCGACGCGAATTTCTGGGTAGGAGAGCTCAGATGAGGCCTAGTCTGAGCAGTCTCGGCTTGATGCGCGGTACGACGAGGCGTCGCTCCAAGTGGAGCCATTCGAGACGGACGATGTCGACGCCGAGATCCTCAAGGCGCGCCTGCCTGCGCTTCTCCCGTTTGAGGACGTCGATCGGAGTCTGTCCGTAGATGTTGTAGTCCTCATACTTGCCGTAGCCGTCGAACTCGGCGACGAGGACGCCGTCCCAGTCGAAGTCCGAGCGTGCGACGAAGCCGTTCGCGTCGTAGAACTCGTGCTGCAGACGCGGATGCGGCAGGCCGCCCTCGATCATCTGAGCGCGAGACCAGGACTCGGCGGGGTTCGCGGAGTCGGCGTCGGCCAGCGCCAGGGCTCGTCGAGCGACGGCGACACCGTGCATCGGGGCGTCGAGCATCCTCGTCATCGACTGACGTGACGCGCCCTGACTGAGAGCGCCGTCGAAGACGGTAAGGGCTCCCGCGAATCCCATCGGAGACGTACACGCGACCGACACCGCGGTCCTCTCCAGCGAGGTGACTGAAAGTCCGTCGACGACGATGGCCTCCTCCGGGACGAGGGGCACCGCCCGCAGGCGAAGCGATCGTCGACGGGCCCGCCGCGCGCTGACCACGTCGATCAGCGAGAGGTCCGGTGTGAGCAGCGGCAGGCGATGGATGACGGCAGCGCTCTGATGCGTGAAGGTCAGGCCGGGGTCGCGTTCGAGCGCGGCACGCACCCGCAGCAGATGGAGGTCGGCTGGTGGCCGCGGCACGGCCTCGGCGTAGGTGCCGGTGTCGATCCGGAGCAGATCACCGGCGTGCACCGCTCGCGCCAGTTGCGTCGACGTCCACCCGACACCGACCGCACGGTCTCGGTAGAGCACGCCGTACTCGTCGAACGGAAAGGTCCTCATACTCAGTTAGACGCACCGACGTCCTTCCCGGTTTCCTCGCCACGCCTGCTACCCAAAAATTCGCGTTGCGCGATTGAACGTTCAATCGCGCAACGCGAATTCTTGGGCAGGAGAGAGCCTTGGGCCCCTACTCCGGTCGCTGGTACCGGTCGTAGTCGGGCATCGGGCGGGTCGGATCGGAGATCGGGCGGAAGGAGCCTGTGTCCGTCTCGTCCGCGGGGCTCGGGGCCACGTGATTGTGGTCCGTCTGGCCCTGCTCGGGCTGGCTCCAGGCCGAGGGCGCCGTCTCGTCGACCGGCGGCTGCGACCAGTACGGGTCCTGTGCGGTGGGCTGCGCAGGCATCACCGTGGTGTCGTCGGTGGACGAGACGGCCGGGATGGCCGTCGTCGCCTCATGCGACCCCGAGTACGCATACGAGGCGTTCGGATCCGTCGGGTAGTCGCCATTGGGTCCGTTGTCGTCGGGCCCGTCACCATCGGGCCCATTACCGTCCGGCCCCCGCCCGTCGGTCTTTCCGTCGGTCGTGCGGCCACGCCACACGAGGATCGCCCAACCGATGAGCAGCAGTGCGCCGAGAACCCCCAGTCCGATCGGCACGTACTTCCCACCCCAGTTCAGGAGAGACAGGTAGTGCTTGGCGCGATCGGCCTGCTGTGCGACCGTCTCGTCTGACCATTTGAACGTCGCCTTCAGCGCGTCCATCTCGAAGTCGCGGACCGCTTCCGGCGATTCCTCGCTCTGATCGGGCGACTTGAAGTACTGGTGCTGGTCTTCGTAGCCGTAGATGATCGTGCCGGTGGTCGGCTCCACATACACGTGGCGCGTGGCCTTCGCGTACCGGTGCATCTCCACCGGGTCGCGGCTCTTCACGCCCTTACCCGAGATGCCCCACCAGCGGGCAGGCATGTTCAAGATCGTGCCGAGCGCGGCTTCGCCCGAAGCGTCGGGGAGATCGGACAGATCCTTCTCCGGGACATCGGCGACGAAGTGATAGGTGTCGACGCCGTCGATCCGGCGTTCCTCCACGAACTTCGCGACCGAGTCCTGGCGACTGTTCGAGTCGTAGTAGTAATAGTCTCGCTTACCAACGTCGAAGCCGAACTTGTACTGGAAACCCTTGCGGTCCTCCAACTTCACCGACGCCTCGTCGACGTTCCCGCCCTCGGGGACGGCCTCGAGTTGCAGCGAACTCACGTTGCCGTTCGGCACAGACGTCTTGCGATCCACCGACACCCGGTCGATCGTCGCGGTCAACAGCGCGTCGTCGCAGGGGAGCTCCCCGTCGGTCGCCATCGCGAGGTCGCGTTCCTGGCCGTCGGCGTCACGGACCCGGTCGATACGCACCGTCTGCGCCGACTGGAGAGTCGCCTGGTTCTCGTCGGACGGATCGACGATCACCGACCGACGCTGCTGCGTCAGGTGCGCGTCGAACACCGCGGCACGACGTTCGGAGACCGAGCACCGGTCGAAGATGCGGGCGGGGAACCGGTCGCCGGTCTCGCCCTCGGGCGCGACGGTCTCCGCGACCGACGTGATGTCGAGGTCGAGCGGGACGACCTTCAGCTTCGGTACGAGAT
Source organism: Gordonia liuliyuniae (assembly GCF_021738805.1). Classification (NCBI taxonomy): domain Bacteria; kingdom Bacillati; phylum Actinomycetota; class Actinomycetes; order Mycobacteriales; family Gordoniaceae; genus Gordonia; species Gordonia liuliyuniae. The sequence continues at coordinate 567,615 of NZ_JAKKOR010000001.1, forward strand.
ACGTCGGCAGGGCGATCGCCGCCGCGATGCACGCGACGCCGAGGAATGCCATCAGTGCGAGTAGGACGCGCTTCACGTGGTTCGGCTCCTCGTAGAGGGTGCAGGGGCGGTGGTCGCGACGTCAGGCATTGCGGGCCCGCCGGTCGCGTTCGGCTTCCTTCAATATTCCGGCCATGTAGCCGTAGATCTCGCGGTCGCTGATGGCCTTCCACCGCGGTGCGAGGAGTTTCGTGTACTTCTCCACGTACAGCAGTTGCTTCCCGACGAGGACGAGCTCACGAGGCAGCCGTGCGTCGTGGGCCTTCGCGACGGCAGCCATCTGTCGGCCGAGATCGGTGTAGCTCATCGAACCAAGCTCTGTCGTCGACAACGGCGTCGTGACCTTCCGGATGTCCTCGGCGCCCTTCTCGGTGGAGCCCGGCTTGTGGACGGCTCCGAGGAGGAAGATCGCGCGGCCGGCGGAGTCATAGTCCTGTTTGACGATCAGGTCGACGACGAGCTGGCGCAGGATGCGGCGCGTCCGCGCGTCGAACCGACCGACAATCCCGAAGTCGAGCAGGACGAGTACGCCGTCATCGTCGACGAGGACGTTCCCGGCGTGCAGGTCGCCGTGGAAGAGTCCGCCGTGGAACGCCGAATCCAGCAGGGAGAGCAGGAGATTTCGGCAGAGGGCTTCGCCGTCGTGTCCGGCGGCGCGGACGGCGGCGACGTCGTCGATGCGGGTGGCGTAGATGCGTTCCATCGTCATCACGCGGCGAGTCGTCAATTCGTCGTAGACGTGGGGCACGCGCACCCGATCTCCGAACGGTCCCGGTTGGAGACACTCGAACCACTGACGCATGGTTGCGGCCTCGTTACGGAAGTCCAGTTCGGCGTCGAGGCCGTCGGCGAAGTCTTCGACGACGTGGCGCGCCGACAGCATGCGGCCGTACTCGGAGACTTCGGCCAATCCGGCGAGCCGCTCGAGAATCGCGACGTCCGGCGCCAGACGTTCGGCGATGTCGGGCCGCTGGATCTTGACCACGACTTCTTCGCCGCTGTGCAGGGTCGCTGTGTGTACCTGGGCGATCGACGCCGACGCGATCGGCGTCTCGTCGAACGTCGCGAAGATCTCGTCGGGCGAGCTCCCGAGGTCGTCGATGAAGATCTGCCGTAGCTGTGCGTAGTCGGCGGGGCGGACCTGGTCGAGCAGCGTTTCGAACTCGCCTGCCATCGTCGGACCGAACACGCCAGGACTCGACGCGATGAGCTGTCCGAGCTTCACATATGTGGGCCCGAGGTGCTCGAAGGTTCGTCTGACCTGGTGGGCGATGTCCCTGGTGTCGGGGGTGTGCCCGCGCAGCAGGCCTGTGATGCTGCCTGCGACGAACCGTCCGACACCGAAGGCGGCGTGCCCGGCGGTCGACGTGAAACGTCCCGCTTCGGCGATCGCTGAGACGGCGGGCAGCTGGCCCCGCACGGTCTCGACGTCTTCATTCATGGTCATCACCATTGTGGAGTGTAGTTGACTCGCACCGGGGCCCTGCTTCTTCCGAGGTGGGCGTGGCAGTCGTCTCCCGGCGCGGGCGTGGCAGGCGTTGCCGCGACGGGGTCGGCGGACTAGCGTCGACACCAGTTTTCGATCAACAGACGAAAAGCGGAGGGAAGGGCAGCGGATGATGGCAACCCAGCGGCGCGCCGACCTCGTCGTGATCGGTGCGGGGATCGCGGGGCTGACTGCCGCACTGTCGGCGGCCGAACGCGGGCTCGACGTCGTGGTCCTCAACAAAGGGTCGCGGTGGGATCCGGACGCGGCACGGTCGGCGACGCCGCACGCCGAGCACTCGACGTCGACGTTCTACGCGCAGGGCGGCATCGCGGTCGTCGACCCGTCGGTACCCGACGATTCGGTCGGGTTGCATCTGACCGACACGCTCGCCGCGGGGGCCGGGCTCGCCGACCCCGTCGCGACCGAGCCTATTCTCACCGACGGCTGGCCCGCGGTGGCTCAGCTCGTTCGTCGCGGAGCCGACTTCGACTCGGCTCGGGGGCGCTTCCTGCGCACCCGCGAAGGCGGCCACAGTGTCCGCCGGATCATCCACGCGGGCGGCGACGCGACCGGCGCCCGCGTTCAGGCTGCGCTCGGAGCGGCCGTCGGTCGCTCACCCGTCACCGTGATCGACGAGAGTTGGGCGTCGGACATCCTCACCGACGACGGCGAGGTGGTCGGCGTGGCCTATGTACACGACGGCGTACGGGGGGTGGCCTGGGCGCCCACGGTGCTGATCGCGACCGGCGGTGTCGGGCACGTCTACGCCGCGACCACCAACCCGGCGGGGGCGACCGGCGACGGTATCGCCCTCGCGCTCCGGGCGGGCGCAGTCGTCGCCGACCTCGAGTTCGTCCAGTTCCATCCGACGATGCTGTACGTTCCGGGCGCGCGTGGCCGCCGGACGCTGGTGAGCGAGGCGGTTCGCGGCGAGGGCGGCCGACTCGTCGACGCCGCGGGACGATCGGTGACCGCAGGCGTTCACCGGCTCGGCGATCTCGCGCCGCGCGACGTCGTCGCCCGGGCCGTCCGTGCTGCCATGGAGCGGACCGGAGCGGACAGCGTCTACTTGGACATCACGGACGTCGACGAGTTCGAGGGCCGGTTTCCGACCGTCACCGCAGGGGTCCGCGCTTCCGGGGTCGACGTCAGCGGCGGGCGGTTGCCGGTGGTGCCGGGCGCGCACTATCTGTGCGGAGGCATCGTGACCGACATCGACGGCCGAACCGGAGTCACGGGCTTGCTGGCCGCGGGGGAGACCGCTCGCACCGGACTGCACGGGGCCAACCGGCTCGCGTCCAACAGTCTCCTCGAAGGTCTCGTCATGGGCAGGCAGGCCGCAGCGCAGGCTGTGGAGCGGGCCGGACGATCGGTCGCCGAGGTGGAGGTGCCCGGTCTCGGCGTCGCGCAGGCGCTCGACCGGACAGTGCTGCAGGACGCGATGTCGGGACGGGTTGCGCTCGACCGTGACGCGCAGGGGTTGGCGGAGGTGGCCCGGCTGCTGGCCGACGCCCCCGAGCGTGCGCGACGTGACCTTCGGGCGAGCGAGGACGCGGCGCTTGCGCTCACCGCTAAGGCCATCGTCACGGCCGCGCAGGCGCGGCAGGAGTCGCGCGGGTGTCACGCGCGTACAGACTTCCCGGACAAGTCGGCGATAGGGGTGTCGCGGAGCTTCGCTCTCGTCGGCGACGAACTGGTGTCCGTCGCCGAGCGTCCGGTGTCGCAGGAGGCGGGCGTGTCGGCCAGGTCCTAGTCTTCACCTCGGTAAGCTCCGTAGACTGCATGGAGTCCATGACGTTAGGGGTGTGACCATGAGTGGTGGCCGGTGCTGGTCGTCGATCGTCGCCACCCCGAATGAGCGGTCTGCTCTCCGACTCGGAGTCGACGCGGAGTGGCTCGTCGGCTGTGTTCTACCCGAAGGTCATCCCGGCGCGCACGCTTCCGACGGCGCGCAAGAACACCACGGACGGCGACGCTGGCTGGTCTGGGGTGATTTCGCGCGCGGTGCGCAGATGCTCCGCGACGAGGAGCCCTGCCCGAACACCGAGCTCGACGGCACGCCGTGCCTCTACTACCTGGGACACAGTGGGGCGCACCGATACCCGGGTATTCCGGAGGGGCCGTCGAGCGACGGTTTCGCCTCGCCGATGGACCGTCGACCCGCGCCTCAAGCACCCCGCCCCGACCAGCGGGGTTTCCCGCCGACGCAGCCGTGGAACGCACTGACCCAGTTCGACATCGACCCGGACCCGCCGACCGATCAGTTCCCACCCCTGCCTGCGCCGCCCGGGTGGCCTGCCAGCGCGTCCCAGCAGACGTCCAGGGACTCCGTCGAGTACCAGCCAGCCGTCGAACAGCCCGTGCGGACCTCCGGTGTCGACGCGTCCACGCTGGACCAGCTGTTCGCCGACCTGCCATCGCTCGCCCCCGAGGATGCGCCGATCGTGTCGCCGGACTCCGGCGCGTGGGCCGCTCCCGACCTCGTGTACTCGCCTGACTCCGAGGTTCCGGAGGCCGTGGCTCTCGATCATGTCGCCCCGGATGATGCCGCAGCCCCGGACGCCCTGGCCCCTGATGATGCCGCCCCTGATGATGCCGCCCCCGACGATGTCGCCCCCGAGGTCGTCGACGGATTCGTGGCGTCGCACGACGCGCCCGATGCCCCGGAGGCGAGTGCGCCGTTGCCTGCCACGGGCCCCGCGCGTTTCGAACCGGCCGAGGCAGCCGACGGCGCCATACAGCATCAGCCGGTCAAAGTCGTTAACGAGTACGAGCCGTCCCTGGGCGAGGACACTCCCGGAGGCTCGACGACCGTCGTCTACCGCGACGACCCGGACGCGTCGATCATGGAAGTCCGACCTACGTCGAATGACGTGCTGACGACGTCGATCCTGCAGGTCATCGCATCGAACGACGACCCGGTGCGAATCGGCGTGCCGACTACGCTGCGGCCGATCTCCGGTCCCGCGCGAACTGCGGGGCCCGCGGGGCCCGCGCCTGAACAGCTGTCCGGCGCCGACGTGAAAGCGATGACCGATGCGGTGCGTGACGCTGCGGATCGGTTGCGCGCCAATCCCGGCGCCGACGACACGTACGCCATCAGTGAGGCGCTGCGCGATATGGCGTCGTCCCTCGGTCGCCTGGCCGACCGTTTCGGCAAATAGGGTGATCCGCAACCGTTGAGAACCTAGTCTGGACACATGTCCACGACGCTGTCCGAGATCGGCTATTACGCACTGTCGCGACATCCCGTCGCGCCTGCAGATCTCGTCGCCGAGGCGCGAGTCGCGGACGAGATCGGGCTCGGCGCGGCATTCGTGTCCGAGAGGTTCAACATCAAGGACGCGACGGTGCTGTCCGGGGCGCTTGCGGCCGCGACATCGCGGTTGGGGATCGGCGTCGCGGCGACCAACCACCACACGAGACACCCGATCGTCACTGCGACCGCAGGGGCGACGCTGGCCGAACTGAGTGCAGGCAGGTTTGCGTTGGGGCTGGGACGAGGAATCGGGGCCCAATGGCAGGTCCTGGGTCTTCCGACCGTGACCGGAGCGCAGATCGCGGATGCGGCACGCGTTCTGCGCCGCCTGTGGTCCGGCGAGATGATCGTCGGGCACGATGGGCCGATCGGCTCGTACCCGCTGTTGAATCTCGGTGTCACGGTGCGTATCCCGATCACGCTGGTGACGATGAGCCCCGCGACGCTGCGGCTGGCGGGCGAGATCGCGGACGGCGTCGTCCTACATACCTTCCTTTCCGACGATGCGACGCGCGCCGCCGTCGACACTGTCCGGGCGGCTGCCGACTGTGCGGGTCGCGACCCGGCATCGATCAGGATCTGGTCGGTGGTCGCCACGGTCGCTGACGCACTGGAGCCCGCCGACCGCCACAGGCGGCTCTACGGCCGTCTCGCCACCTACCTCCAGGGATACGGTGACGTACTGGCGCGGGCGAACGGTTGGCGCACCGCCGAACTCGACGCGGTGCGGGCGTCGGCGTCGTTCACCTCGGCGCGCGGACCGATCGACGCCACCGCCACCGACGACGAAATCGCCGCTCTGGCCGCCGAGATGCCCGCATCGTGGGTTGCGGATTGCGCTACCGGATCGGCGGCCGAATGCGCGCGGACGGTCGCCGACCAGTTCGCGCTCGGTGTCGACTCGGTGATCCTGCACGGTGCGACGCCGACCGAACTCGCGCCCGTCGTAGACGAGTACCGGCGGATTCGATCGAGACCCGTCGAGCTGCCGATCAACCCGGGGTGGATGCGGTGATCCCGACGAGTGCGGACGGATTGACCGCGGAGTATCTGACGGGGCTGCTCCGTCGTCACGGCCACCTCGCGACGGTGGCCGGCGTGACGGCCGAGCCGATCGGATCCGGCCAGATGGCCGGGTCGTATCGGCTCGTACTCGACTCCGATGGCGACGCACCTCGCACGATAGTCGCGAAGCTGGCCGTCGGCGACGAGTCGCAACGAGCCTTTGCCTCGGGGGCCTTCCGCAATGAGGTCCGCTTCTATGCCGAGATCGCCGGGACCCTCGACGTCCCCGTGCCGCGAGCGTACGGGTGGGACATCTCGGAGTCGGGGGCTGAGTTCGTGCTGCTGTTAGAGGACCTCGCGCCTGCCGAGCAAGGCGATCAGATCGCCGGGTGCACGCCGGGACAAGCGGAGGCTGTCGCCGTCGCCGCAGCCGGACTGCATGCTCCACGCTGGTGCGACGAGACCTGGTTCGACGTCGACGGATTCGGCCCGGTGACACATGACGACCGACTCCTGCTCGAGTCCGTGCTAGAGCCGATGGCTGACGCGCTTCGGGGCCGTCTCGCTCTCAGCGACGAGGAGGAAGCGGCCGTCGGCTGGCTCGTCGCCGAGGCGGGCGATTGGATCGAGCGACCGCCGAGCAGGTTTGCTTTGACGCACGGCGATCTGCGCGTCGACAACGTGATGTTCGCGCCGGACGGTCGGGTTACGATCGTCGACTGGCAGACCATTACGCCTGGACATCCGTTGCGGGACATAGCGTTTCTGGTGTCGACCAGCCTGTCCGTCGACGATCGCAGACGGCACGAGTGCAGTATCGTCGCCGCCTATCATCGCGCGCTGTCCGAACGGGGAGTCGTGGACTACTCGCTGGACGAATGCTGGACCGACTACCTCGGTTCCCTGATGCAGGCGCCGCTCATCGTTGTGTTCGGCGCCGGTGCGGCACAGCCGACCGAACGCGGCGATCGCATGTTCCACACGATGCTTCACCGGAGTTCTGCAGCCATCGCCGACCATACCCCCTAGGGGTAGACAAATCCTCTCAATGGGAGTATCCCTGGATACCAGCAGGGGGTATTAGAGAGGATGGTGAGCATGCCCGAGGACCACACCGTGGACACCGGTTGCCACGACGACGGCGCGAACCACGGTCACCACGGATACATCGGAAATCAGACTGGGTATCTTCGGCGACTCAAACTCATTGAAGGTCAGGCGCGCGGACTGCAACGCATGGTGGAAGAAGAGGCCTACTGCATCGACATCCTCACGCAGGTGTCGGCGATGACGAAGGCTCTGGAAGCCGTCAGTCTCGGCCTCCTCTCCGACCACATGAGCCACTGCGTCGTCGCCGCTGCACGTGAAGGCGACGAGGCAGCCGACGAGAAGATCGCCGAAGCCATGAAGGCGATCACCCGACTCGTCAAGTCGTGACGGCTTCGCCGGCCCAGGCAGGAACCAATAGAAGGAGAACAATCATGAGCGAGACCACAACCATCACCGTCGACGGCATGACGTGCGGACATTGCGCCGCGTCGGTGCGAGAAGAGATCAGCGAGATCACGGGCGTGACGAACGTTGATGTCGACGTCGCCAGCGGTCGTGTCGACATCACGAGCGACGCCGCGCTCGATGCCACCGCCGTGGGTGCGGCGGTGGCTGAAGCTGGCTACACGGTCCGATGACCGCGCTGTCGCGTCCCGGTGTGCGAATCGCCGCGTTCGTAGCCGGGCTCGGGGCAGTGTTCGGGCTGGCGTTCGGGATCGGCCGCGGCGTCGGCCCGTGGGACACCGATCCCACGCCCGGACACGCGCCCACGATGAACCACGGTGCGGCGCAGAATGAAGGGATGCACCGATGACGCAGTCTGTGGCCGCCGATCGTGACGTCGATCTGGAACTGATCGGCATGACGTGCGCGTCGTGCGCCAACCGGATCGAACGCAAACTCAACAAGCTCGACGGGGTGAGCGCCACCGTCAACTATGCGACCGAGCAGGCGCACGTCGAATATGAACCGTCGGTGACACCGGACGATCTGATCGAGGCCGTGCGGGCCGCCGGATACGACGCGACGCGAGTCGCGCCCGTCGGCGCCGACAGCGTTGACTCCGACAGCGGTGATCGGGCGCCGACACGCGCCGAGCTCGAGGTCGCCGCCCTGCGTCAGCGACTCATCGTCTCGGCGATCCTCGCCGTCCCGGTCATCCTGTTGGCGATGGTTCCGGCCTGGCAGTTCACCAACTGGCAATGGTTGTCGCTGACGTTGGCTGCGCCTGTCGTCGTGTGGGGCGCCCTGCCGTTCCACCGCGCGGCGTTCGCCGGATTGCGGCATGGCACCACGACGATGGACACGTTGATCTCGGTGGGGACGATCGCCGCGTTCGGGTGGTCGGTCTACGCCCTGTTCTGGGGCGACGCCGGGGTGCCCGGCATGCGCCACGGATTCGACCTGATCGCGTCGCGAGGCGACGGCGCGTCGAACATCTATCTGGAGGCTGCCGCGGGCGTCACCACGTTCCTGCTGGCGGGACGGTATTTCGAGAAGCGGTCCAAACTCCGTGCGGGGGATGCTCTGCGCGCGTTGGCCGAGGTCGGCGCAAAGGACGTGACCCTCGTCCGGGACGGTCGCGAACAGACAGTGCCGATCGCGCAGCTCCAGGTCGGGATGCGGTTCGTCGTCCGACCCGGCGAGAAGGTCGCGACCGATGGCGTCGTCGTCTCGGGCGCGTCGGCGATCGACCAGTCGATGATGACGGGCGAATCAGTTCCGGTCGAGGTCTCGACAGGCGACTCGGTGGTCGGCGGAACCGTCAACGCGCAGGGACGAATCGAGGTCGACGCGACCGCGGTCGGCTCCGACACCGCGCTGGCAGGCATGGCGAAGATGGTCTCCGATGCGCAGGCCGGTAAGGCCGAGGTCCAACGTCTGGCGGATCGGGTGTCCGCGTACTTCGTCCCGACAGTCATCGCGATCGCGGCCGGGGTGCTCGGCTTCTGGCTCGGTGTCGGCGGGGGCGCGGCGCTGGCGTTCACCGCGGCCGTCTCGGTCCTGGTCATCGCGTGCCCGTGTGCGCTCGGGTTGGCGACGCCGACCGCGCTCATGGTCGGGACCGGTCGTGGCGCGCAGCTCGGCATCCTGTTGAAGGGGCCCGAAGTGTTGGAGTCGACCCGCCGGGTCGACACAGTGGTCCTGGACAAGACGGGCACCGTGACGACCGGCGAGATGGCCGTCACCGACGTGTTCGTTGCGGATGGTGTCGACGTCGACCGACTGCTGGCACGCGCCGCCGCCGTCGAATCGGGGTCGGAGCACCCGATCGGACGGGCGGTGGTCCGTCGCGCAGACGGCCTCGATCTGCCGGACTCATCGGAGTTCACCAACCTCGCCGGGGCGGGCGTCAGCGCGACGGTCGACGGAGTCCGGGTTTCCGTGACGAGGCCGAGTGACGCGCCGGGGGAGTTGCCTGCCGGTCTGCGAACGGCGATCGACGAGGCGTCGGCACAGGGTGCGACTCCCGTGGTCGTCAGTGTGCGTGACGAGGTCGCCGGGGTGATCGTCGTGGCCGACACGGTGAAGCCGACGTCGGCCGCCGCGATCGCCGAACTCAGGCGGATGGGTCTGCGACCGGTCCTGCTGACCGGCGACAACGAAGGAGCGGCACGCCACGTCGCCGCGCAGGTCGGGATCGTCGACGACGCTGGAGGCGCCGCTGTCATCGCGAACGTGCGGCCGGAGGGCAAGGTCGACGCGATCGCGCGACTGCAGGCCGACGGCCGGGTGGTCGCGATGGTCGGTGACGGGGTCAACGACGCAGCGGCCCTCGCTTCCGCGGACCTCGGCCTGGCGATGGGGACCGGTACGGACGTCGCGATTGAGGCGAGTGACCTGACGCTGGTCAGTGGCGATCTGTGGGCGGTGGTCGATGCGATCGCGTTGGCGCGCAAGACGCTCGGCACCATCAAGGGCAACCTGTTCTGGGCGTTCGCCTACAACGTCGCGGCCCTGCCACTGGCGGCTGCTGCGCTCCTGAACCCGATGATGGCGGGTCTCGCGATGGCTCTGTCGTCGGTGTTCGTCGTCGCGAACAGTTTGCGGCTGCGCGGCTTCCGGTCACGTCGGGCCTGAGCGTCCGCAAGTTCCCCGCTCAGCGCCGGCATCGCTCCCTGAACGCATGGCGGTCGTGAGCGGGGAACTTGAGGACAAGAACCCCTACCGCAGGAGCGGTTCGGGGCGCACACTGAAGACATGCGCACCCCGAAGATAGTCCTCGCCGTCATAGCTGCTGCCGGTCTCGTGGTCGCGGTTCCCACTCAAGCTCATGCCGCCCCTAAATGTCCGACGACGGTGACCGCGTCGACGTCGAAGGCGGCGACCGTCTCTGCGCTGCGGAACTCGTGCAGCCAGGCCGGGATCGACCGGCTGTTCCGCACCGCTGACGCCGGCGCCATCCCGAAGGGCGTCTACCACGGTCAGACGCGGCCGATCGGCGGACCGAACGATGCCGCGTCCGACGCGGCGAGCGCGATCTGGTCCGGTAAACACTTCTACAACGGTTGGCTCAACAACCGCGTCCTCGGCGGAGAAGCACTGTCGGCGAACGTGTACTACGGACCGTCGACCGTCGACGGCAAACGCGTCGTCCGCATCGACTACGCGCGCAGCGGTCTCGGATTCGCACACGACGAGCTTCGTCGCCTGCCCAACGGGGTCTACGTGGGCTACGGCTTCCTCGGCGCCGACAAGGGTGTGAGCTTCTGGGTGTGGAAGTGAGTTGAGTCAGCGCACCAACAGATCGTTTCCGTTCAGTCCGAGCGACGCCACGTCCAGCGAGGTCGTGATAGACGACTCCGGCAGGGAACCCTGCTGTTCCAGGGCCTTCCGGAGAATCTCTGCGGCGTCGATGTTGAGGGGACTCGACACCCACATCGCGTAGGGCAGGTTGATGAACCGCTTCTCCTGCACCGCTCGCAGCGACCGACTCGCCGGGTTGCTGCGCAGGCTGGCTATCTTCTCTTCCACCGACTGACCCGGGTAGTCGACGAACGCGATCACGTCCGGATCCGCGATCGCCAGACGTTCCCAACTGACCGCTGTCCATGTGTCGTCGACATCCTGGGTCGCGTTATGCGCGCCTGCCGCGTCGATGATCCCTTGCGGTCCGCCGAACGATCCCGACGTGAACACGGTGTCGCTCCCGCTGTCGAACAGGAAGACGGTCGGCCGGTCCCGGGTCTGCGGTGCGGCCCGCAACGTCGCCAGACGGTTCCGGACCTCGTCGGCTGCAGCCGCGCCCTCGTCGGCGTGGCCGGTGATCGTGCCGATGTTGCGCAGATCGGTGTCAAGCGCCACCCAGGGATCCATCGTGCCCCGTTCACTCTCGCCGTCCGCCTGGCGGCACGCCTCCGAAAGTTGATAGACGTCGATGCCGTGCTGAGCCAGCACGTCGACGGTGATCCCGCGGGATTCACTCATGCCGTAGTTGTAGCCCGCGTAGACGACCTGCGGTCGAGCGGCGACGAAGTTCTCGAGCGTCGGGTTCTCGGTGGTCACCTCGTTCAGGGCGTCGACTTGCTGTCCGAATTCGAGGCGGAGGATGTCGGCGTCGCGCGAGAGTGAACTCACCGCGGTGATGTTGTCGCGGGCGCCTGCCGCCAATGCGGTCGCGATCATCCCGCCGTCGTTGACGAACAGTCGGTCGAGCGGCTGGTCGAAGGTCACCTCCTCGCCGCAGTTGGTGACCGTGACGGTGGCTCCGGTCGTGGACGTCGACGCCGAACCGCACGCGGCAGCGGTGACGGCGATCGCGGTCGTCGCGGACAGGGCGATTACGGTGCGCACGGCACGGGATGTCACGGGGACTCCTTCGGGAGGGAAGCGGCGAACGGCGTGGCTTCGGTGAGTAACAGATGAGGCAGGTCGGTGACGGGGTGACCGACGACGTCGCCGCGCACGGCGAAGACGTCATGGACGAGTTCGGGGGACAGCACCTCGACCGGGGCGCCGAACGATCGGAGTGTCCCGTCGCAGACGACGGCGACCAGGTCGAAGTGACGCAACACCAGGTCGAGGTCGTGAACAGCGGCGACGACGGTGCAGGGGAGTGAGTCGATCAGGTCCATGAGGCGAAGGCGCCACGCGGCGTCGAGATGATTCGTCGGCTCGTCCAACACGAGCGCGGGCACGCACTGAGCGAGTGCACGGGCGATGGTGACGCGGTGGCGCTCACCCCCGGACAAGTCCGTGCAGGCCCGGTCGGCGTAGGCGAGCATCCCGACAGCCGTGAGAGCGTCGTCGATGATCGAGCGATCGGACCGATCGGCGACCGACCACGGGCCGCGATGCGGGGTCCGTCCGAGGCCAACGGCCTCGGTGACCGTCAGGTCACCGCTCGGCTGGTCCTCTTGCCCGACGTACGCCACCGACAGTGCGCGTCGTCGAGTGCGCATCGAGGCGACGTCGACGCCGTCGAAGGCGACGGATCCGCGCGCGGGCCGTGCTATTCCGGCGAGTGTCCGCAACAGCGTGGTCTTTCCGGCGCCGTTCGGGCCGACGATGGCGAGTCGTGCTCCGCTCGGCACACAGAAGTCGATGTCGGTGACCACGTCGCGACCGCCGACGGCGCAGGTGAGGCCGGACGCGCGGACCGCGACAGCACTGTGCGGCTTCACGATTGATTCCCGAACGAGTAGGAGCGGCGGTTCATCAGGAACAGGAAGACGGGTGCACCGATCAGCCCGGTGACGATGCCCAGGGGCATTTCGCGGGGCGCAGCGACGACACGCGAGATCACGTCCACCCAGACCAGGAAGAGTGCGCCGCCGAACACGGCGACCGGGAGCATCGCCCGGTGGGTGGCTCCGACGACGAGTCTCGCGGCGTGCGGGACGATCAACCCGACGAACCCGATCCCGCCGGACACGGCGACGAGTACGCCGATCAGGATGCCTTGCACGGCGAACAGTCCGTTCCGCAACGCGGTGACCGGTACGCCGAGCGACGCGGCGGTGTCGTTGCCTGCCGCGTACGCGTCCAGCCACGACCGGATCATGAGCATCCCGATTGTCGCCACAGCGACAACCGCCGCTGCGATCGGCACCTTGGCCCACGTCGCGCCGGACACGCTGCCGAGCATCCAGAACATGACTCCCTCGGCGGCGTGCGGGTCGCCAACGGTGAAGACCATCATCGACGACAGCGCCATGAACGCGGACGACAGGACGACCCCGGACAGGACCAGGCGGAGTGCGGTGAGCTCACCCTGGGCGCGCGCGACCGAGTAGACGATCGCCGTCGCCGCCAGCGCGCCGATCAGTGCGCCGCCCGACAACGCCCAGACCCCGAACGCGGAGAACGCGCCGACAGTGAGGACCGCGGTCGCCCCGACCGCTGCGCCGGAGGAGACACCGAGGAGATAGGGGTCGGCGAGGGGGTTGCGCACCAGCGTCTGCATCAGTGCACCCGCCAGGGCCAGGCCTGCGCCGACGACGGCGGCCATCACCGAGCGGGGCAGACGGAGATCCCAGATGATGATGTCGTACGCGGCGTCGCCCCGCTGCCCGGTCAGTCCGGCGTACACCGACCGCCAGACCTCGTCGATCGGGATGTTCTCGGCGCCGAAGGCGACGGATACGACGACGCTGACGACGGTCATGGCCGCGAGCATCACGACGAGTGGGTACGGGCCGAACAAGGATGAGCCGGCTGCGGCGAGTGGTGGTTTCTCTGCCGTTGAGGACGACACGATGCGTCTTTCGATGTCGGGTATCTGTGCGCGAGATACGTGATGAACATTCGTGAGTGCAGCTGGTGATCGGACTCGGGTCTCCACGACGGAGGCCCACACCGTTGCGCGCCAGTCCCGGATTCTCACCGGGTTCCCCGCTGCACTCTGTCGATGACAGTAGCAATGCGTCCGCGATGCGCGGTTCGTCGGTGCCGTCGAGCGCGCACAACCACAGAAACTAGAACTTGTTCTAGACGCTCGTCTAGGCTGAACTCCATGAGCGGTCTGGACATTCCTGAAGTAATCAACGCGAGCGACGTCACCGAGTGGAACGACGTCGTCGACATCCTCGTGCTTGGCGCGGGTATCGGCGGATGCTGCGCCGCAGTCGAAGCGGCGACGAATGGCGCGAACGTCCTCGTTCTGGAGCGGTCGGCCGCGGCGGGCGGCACGACGTGCATGGCGGGCGGCCACTTCTATCTCGGCGCAGGCACCGCGGTGCAGCAGGCGACCGGGCACGCCGACAGCGCCGACGAGATGGCCAAGTACCTGACCGCAGTCTCACGCGAACCCGAACACGACAAGATCCGCGCCTACTGCGACGACAGCGTCGACCACTTCAACTGGCTGGAGAACCTGGGCTTCGAATTCGAACGGAGTTACTACCCCGAGAAGGCTGTCATCCAGCCGCAGACGCAGGGCCTCATGTTCACCGGCAACGAGAAGGTCTGGCCGTTCTACGAGAAGGCGGTGCCCGCCCCGCGTGGTCACAAGGTGCCGGTCGAAGGCGACACGGGCGGCGCGGGCATGGTGATCGAGCTGCTCGTCAAACGACTCGGCGAACTCGGCGTGCCCATCCGGTACGAGGTCGGCGGCCGCAAGCTGGTGGTCGACGACACCGGTGCCGTCGTCGGCGTCCAGTACAAGGATGGGGCGGACGAAGGCTTCATCCGCGCGACGTCGGTGATCGTCGCCGCGGGCGGATTCGTCATGAATCCCGACATGGTCGCGCAGCACGTGCCGCAGCTCGCCGAGAAGCCGTTCACGCTCGGCAGCACCTACGACGACGGGCTCGGCATCCGCATGGGCGTCTCCGTCGGCGCCGCACTCAAGCACATGGATCAGGCGTTCATCACCGCACCCGTCTACCCGCCGTCGATCCTGTTGACCGGCCTCGCCGTCAACAAGGAGGGCAAGCGCTTCGTCGCCGAGGACTCGTACCACTCCCGAACCTCCGGGTTCGTGATGGACCAGACCGACCGGGCCGCCTACCTCATCGTCGACGAAGCGCACATGAAACGGCCCGAGTTCCCCCTCGCCCCGTTCATCGACGGATGGGAGACCGTCGAAGAGATGGCAGACGGCCTCGGCCTCGACCGCGAGACCCTCGTTTCGACTCTCGACCGGTACAACACCTATGCTGCGAAGGGCGAGGACCCCGATTTCCACAAGAGCCCGGAATTCCTCGCACCGCAGGATCGCGGGCCCTGGGCGGCCTTCGACATGAGCCTCGGCAAGGCGCTGTACGCCGGTTTTACGATCGGTGGCATGGCGACCACCGTCGACGGCGCGGTCCTGGACGAGAGCGGTTCGGTAATCCCGGGCCTGTACGCTGCCGGAGCCTGCGCCGCCAACCTCGCGCAGGACGGGAAGGGCTACGCATCGGGCACCCAGCTCGGTGAAGGGTCGTACTTCGGGCGGCGTGCCGGCGCATCGGCTGCAGCACACATCTGAGCTGGCCTTGTGACGCACCTTACAGCGGCGTGAGGGCTCTGACCCTCATGCTAAGTTCGTCGCACGTTTTTCATAAGCGGGATCGGCCACGTGTCGCCCGCGCGCATCGAGCGAGTTCGACGTAGCACTGGCCGATGGATGCAGACCGCCCCGTGAAAAGGGCGGCCTCTTTTCTGCCATCCGTCTCACCCTGGTGCCGCATCGACTTCGACTCGGTGCGGACATCAGACAAGTGAGAACAGGAAAGAGTGTGGGAGAGGCAGTGACATGCTGATCGGCATCCCCCGGGAGACTAAGGCAGGCGAGACGCTCGTTGCGGCCACCGCGAAGACGGTGGCGCAACTGCAGCAGCTCGGCTACGAGATCGTCGTCGAAGCCGACGCCGGTGCGCTCGCAGAGCAGCCGGACGCGGCGTTCTCGGACGCCGGTACTCGAATCGGCTCCTCCGACGACGTGTGGGCGTCCGACGTGGTCGTCAAGGTCAACGCCCCGACCGACGAGGAGATCGCGCGCATGCGCCGCGGCGCCGTGCTGATCTCGATGATGGCTCCGGGCCGCAACCCGGAGCTGGTGGAGAAGTTGCAGAGCGCGGGCGTCACGGCGCTGGCCATGGACGCTGTGCCGCGCATCTCGCGTGCGCAGTCGATGGACGTGCTGTCGTCGATGGCCAACGTTGCGGGCTACCGCGCTGTCGTTGAAGCGGCGCACGAGTTCGGGCGCATGTTCACCGGCCAGGTGACGGCGGCGGGCAAGATCCCGCCTGCACGTGTGTTCGTCGTCGGCGCCGGTGTCGCAGGCCTGGCCGCGATCGGTGCGGCGTCGGCCATGGGCGCCGTGGTGCGCGCGTTCGACGTGCGTCCCGAGGTGGCCGAGCAGGTCGAGTCGATGGGCGCCGAGTTCGTCAAGGTCGACTTCGAAGCTGAGAAGTCTGAGGACGGCTACGCCAAGGAGATGACCGCCGAGCAGGAGGCGGCCACCGCGTCGATGTACGACGAGGAGGCGCGCGCCGCCGACATCGTCATCACCACCGCGCTCATCCCCGGCCGTCCCGCACCGAAGCTGGTCAGCGCCGACACCGTCGCGGGAATGCGCCACGGATCGGTCATCGTCGACATGGCCGCGGCCAACGGCGGCAACGCCGAGGGCACCGTCACCGACGAGAAGATCGTCACCGACAACGGCGTCACGATCATCGGCTACACCGACCTGTCCGGTCGCTTGGCCGCACAGACGTCGCAGCTGTACGGCACCAACATCGTCAACCTGCTCAAGCTGCTCACGCCGGAGAAGAACGGCGAGCTCACGCTCGACATGGATGACGTCGTCCAGCGCGGCATCATCGTCACGCGCGACGGCGATGTGATGTGGCCGCCGCCGCCGGTCCAGGTGTCGGCTGCTCCGAAGGCCGCGCCCGCTGCGGCCGCTCCCGCCGAGGAGCCCAAGGAGCCGATGTCGGCTGGTGCGAAGGTCGGCCTGGTTCTGGTCGGGGCGGTGTTGTTCTTCCTGGTCAACGCGTTTGCCCCCGATCCGATCCCACAGCACTTCACGGTGCTGATGCTGGCGATCGTCATCGGCTACTACGTCATCGGCAAGGTGGCGCACGCACTGCACACGCCGCTGATGTCGGTCACTAACGCCATCTCCGGTGTCGTGGTCGTCGGCGCGCTCCTTCAGATCGCAACCGGCAACACCACGATCCTGGTGTTGTCGACGATCGCGATCCTGCTCGCCTCCATCAACATCTTCGGCGGCTTCGCCGTCACCCGACGCATGCTCAGCATGTTCAGTAAGGGGGCGTGAGACATGGACATCAACTCCATCTCCATCGCGGCGTACATCGTCGCATCGCTGCTGTTCATCCTGTCCCTCGCAGGACTGTCGAAACACGAGTCGGCCAAGAGCGGTCTGACCTACGGCATGGTCGGCATGGTCATCGCCCTCGCGGCGACCATCGCGGTGGCCGTCAGTGATCTGAACGATCTCGACTTCGCCGGGGTGTCATTCAACAAGTGGCTGCCGATCGGCCTGCTCATCGCGGCCGTCGTCGTCGGCGGACTCATCGGTCTGTGGCGCGCGAAGATCGTCGAGATGACCGGCATGCCCGAGCTCATCGCGCTGCTGCACTCGTTCGTCGGTCTCGCCGCCGTCCTCATCGGCTGGAACGGCGCGATCCAGGGCGCTCACCTGCACGACGTCGCCCCGGACGACCAGGGCGCGATCATCGGCATTCACGCCGCTGAGGTCGCGATCGGCATCTTCATCGGTGCAGTCACCTTCACCGGTTCGATCATCGCCAACCTGAAGCTGTCGGCGAAGATGAAGTCGGCTCCGCTCATGCTGCCCGGCAAGAACTTCATCAACGTCGGATCGATCGTCGTGTTCGCCGTCCTGACCGGCGTGTACGTGGCACGGGACGACCATGCCGACACGACCGGCTACATTCTGCTCGCGGTCATCACCGTCGTCGCACTGCTCTTGGGACTGCACCTGGTGGCGTCGATCGGCGGCGGCGACATGCCGGTCGTCGTGTCGATGCTGAACTCGTACTCCGGTTGGGCCGCTGCCGCGTCGGGTTTCCTGCTCAACAACGATCTGCTGATCGTCACCGGTGCCCTCGTCGGCTCGTCCGGTGCGTACCTGAGTTACATCATGTGCAAGGCGATGAACCGATCGTTCATCTCGGTGATCGCGGGCGGCTTCGGCATCGTCGCCGGGCCATCGGACGACACCGACTACGGCGAACACCGCGAGATCCAGTCGGATGCGGCCGCCGAGCTCCTCGCGGGCGCCAAATCGGTTGTCATCACCCCGGGCTACGGCATGGCCGTCGCCCAGGCCCAGTACCCGGTGGCCGATCTGACCGCCAAACTGCGGGCGAAGGGCGTGGACGTCCGGTTCGGCATCCACCCGGTCGCCGGTCGTCTGCCGGGCCACATGAACGTGCTGCTCGCCGAGGCGAAGGTGCCGTACGACATCGTCCTCGAGATGGACGAGGTCAACGACGACTTCCCGGAGACGGACGTCGTGCTGGTCATCGGAGCCAACGACACCGTCAACCCGGCGGCCGCCGAAGATCCGAGCTCGCCGATCGCGGGCATGCCGGTTCTCGAAGTGTGGAACGCCAAGGACGTCATCGTGTTCAAGCGTTCGATGGCCGCCGGTTACGCAGGCGTCCAGAACCCGCTGTTCTTCCGCGACAACACGCAGATGCTGTTCGGTGACGCGAAGGACCGCGTCGAGGAGATCATCTCAGCGCTGTAACGCATCACGTCGCTTACGTCCGAGCTTGGTGGCCGCATCCCGGTCACCAGACTCGGACGTAAGTGTCTTGTGGGTGGGCTCGGCGCGGCTTGCGCGGGAAACCTACACCGGTCGCGGCCACGAGTGGTCCATTGCCCGATGCCAGTCGTGAGCGGTGTAGGTCTGACTAGGGAGTAGCGGAACGGGTGACGTCGTGGGCGCACGCGCCCGGCCCGTACCATCGAGTCCATGGATGACGCTCGAATGTTCGACGTCGATCTGCGCGCTCTGATCGAGGTCCTCGGCACCAACCTGTACACCGGGCCCGGGGTCTACGTGCGGGAACTGCTACAGAACGCGATCGATGCGCAGACCGTCGCCGGGCGGCCGGACGAGCCGATCGAGATCACCGCGGACGGAAGCGACGTCGTGCTCGCCGACCACGGTGTCGGGATGAGCGCAGGCACCATCGCCGACCTTCTCGGCACCATCGGAGCGAGTTCGAAACGCGATCCGTTCGGTTTCGGTT
The DNA here is from genome assembly GCF_021738805.1 of Gordonia liuliyuniae. NCBI lineage: Bacteria > Bacillati > Actinomycetota > Actinomycetes > Mycobacteriales > Gordoniaceae > Gordonia > Gordonia liuliyuniae. Next base: position 586,639 of record NZ_JAKKOR010000001.1, read on the forward strand.
CCACATCACAGATCGGGCAGTTCGGTGTCGGGCTGCTCAGTGGATTCCTCGTCGGCGACCGCATCGAGGTCTCCTCGCGTGCCGGCGGCTCCGAACCCGTCGTGTGGACGGGGTCGTCGGACGGCCACGTGGAGATGCGGGCGGGCGAACGCGCCGAGACGGGCACCACCGTCCGCATCGAGGCGCGCGGCGATGCGAAGATGTGGCTCGCACCCGACCGCGTGCGCACCCTCGCCGCCGAGTACACCGGGATGCATCCGACCCCGGTCCTGGTGAACGGCGACCGGGTCAATCCAGGCGTCGGGCTGTTCGGCGATCCGTCCGGTGGCCGAGACGCGGCCCGTGTCGCCTTCTGCCAGGACGAGTTCGGCTTCACGCCGTTGGAGATGTTCGAGGTCGACGTCCCCGAGGCCGGGCTGCGCGGCGTGGCGTTCGTCCGGCCAACCGGCGGCGACCTCGTCGCCCGCGCCGTGCACCGCGCGTATGTCAAAGGCCTACTCGTTGGCGACGTGCCCGGGCTTGTCCCGGAGTGGGCGTACTTCGTGCGTGTCGTCGTCGACGCGACGGGACTCAAACCGACGGCGTCGCGCGAAGGGATCGTCCACGACGACCTGTTCGATGTGGTGGCGGCGTCGTTGGGCGACCAGATCCAGGCGTGGCTGACCGGGCTCGGCGCCCGCCCCGCACTGCGGGAACGGTTCCTCGCCGTCCACGAGCAAGGCGTGAAAGCGCTCGCCGCGCATCGACCCGAACTGCTTGGATTCGTAGACAAGCACTGCGTGTTCGAGACCAATGTGGGGCCGATGCCGCTCGCCACGTTCCGCGCCCGTTTCGACACGATCAGGTACGCGGGCAGCATCGACGACTACCGCGTCCTCGCGGACGTCCTCGCCGGCCGCGGAATCGGCTTGGTGAACGCCGGGCATGCGTTCGAGACGGCGGCGATCCGCGCGATCGTCGCCGCCGATCCGTCGATGCGCTGCGAACCGATCGGCCAGCAGTTCCTGCTGTCGGCGCTGACGATGCCGTCGCGGGAGGTCCGCGCGGAGTTCGACGGCGCAGTGCACGTCGCGCGCCGCGCAGTGTCGCCGTTCCAGTGCGAGGTGACGCTCCGCGCGTTCGAACCCGAATCGGTGTCGGGTCTGCTACTCACCGACGACACCGCACAGATCGCTCAGGACCGCTCGGAGATGTTGTCGCAGACGGCGGGCGAGCCCGACGCGTGGCTGGCGGCGCTGTCGGCGATCGACGACGGCGAAGCCGCTCCCACGAGACCATCGTTGGTGTTGAACGTGACGAACCCGCTCGTCGCGCGGCTGCCGACGCTGGCCGACGATGTGGTCGCCGGTGCTCTCGTCCGCGCGATCTACAGCCAGGCCATGCTCCGCGCCCGCCGATCGGTGCGGGTTGCGGCCGCCTCCGAACTCGATTCGGCGATAACTCTGCTCGCCGACCTCGCCACCCGTGACCGCATCGAAGGGACATCGGAATGACCGGTGCCGGGCCGATGGATGAGCCCGTCTCCGAACTGCTCGACGACTTGTGGATGGCGCGGCACGGCGACCCTCGCTTCGGGCACGAGGACTTCTCGCAGTTTCCGGCGTTGATCGCTCGGGCCGATGAGCTCGACGACCTCGATCTGCGCTTCCTCACGCGGCTGGAGGCCTCGTATGCCGCACTGTGGTCGGGCCGCACGACCGACGTGTTGACGCTCGTCGCCTGGCTCCTCCAGACGATGGAGGCAGAGGGGACAGCACTCGACATGCAGGACTGGCAGGTCGAGCAGTTTGAGACGACCGTCGTCGATCTCCTCGATGCTCTCGTCGGCGTTCCCGAGCTCGCGCTCGGCCAGGTCGAGGCGCTCGTCGCTGACTGGGCGCGACGCGTCCGGGGCACCGCCTACTACGCGCCGGCGGTCGAGGCTGCCGTGCACGGGTGGATCGCCGTCCACCGCGGTGATCCGGCCGAAGCGATCCGTATCCTCGACCAGTGCACCGACTTCACGCCGCCGTCGGGCACCTGCGGGCCGGGGACGCGCGCGACGTTGGCCTCGGTCTACAGTGCGGCGGGCGGATACGCGCAGGCGCAAGCGTTGTCGTCCGCCGACCTCGACGGAGACCCGAGTGAACGCTGCGGGTTCTATCCGGCGGAGACGTACGGCGCGTTGATCGACGGCTGGGGGCGGGACGGCCGCCGCGACGATGTGATCCGGGCGGCCGCAGCCCTGGACGAGACGTACGGCCCGGTCCGGGTCTATCACCACGTCGCCGACGCGCTCGTCGCACTGATTCGGGTTGATGCGCTCGAGCGGGCGTTGCCGATGGCTCTCAAGTACCTCGACGCTGTCGACGAGGGCGCCAACCTGTACGCCGAAGCGCAGTTGGCGGCCGCCCTGTCGGCGACTCTCGCGTCGGCGGCCGCAGCCGACCCCGACACCGTCGTCGCGCGACGAGATGGCGACGGCGCACCGGTGCTGGTCTCCGCCGCGCAGCTCGCCGAGGAACTCGCCGATCGGGTCCGTTTGGCTGGCGGCCGGTTCGACGTGCGGAACGCGTCGTCGTGGGCGTCGTCGTCATTCGACGAGATCCTTGCACTGCGGACGACCGGGTCGAGCCGGAACGCGGGCGGTCGAGTGAAGGCGGTGTCGGAGCGGTCGGCCGAGGAACTGATCAGCGGCCTGACGTCGTTCGGCTCGGTGTCGCCTCGACGGTCCGCGCATTGTGCAGACGCGTTGCGGGGGCGCCTCGGCGAGCTCGACGGTCGGAGCCTCGCCCGCGCACGGCACATGCTCGCGTGGGATCGTCGGCGCGAGGATCCGCAGCAGGCGATCGCCGACCTGCGCGCGGTGGCAAACGAGACGAGGGAGGCGTACGCCTCGTGGTCTGCGCAGTCGGAGCTGCTCGCTGCGCTGCTGGAGGTCCACGGCGGTGACGCGCCGCCCGAGACTCTTCTCGACTGGCCGGACGGCGACCCGACGTGGAGCGCCGGAGCCCAGGCGAACTTCGCGCGTCTGCGCGCGATGGCGATCGCGCCGTTCGACGGCGATCGGGCCGTCGCCGCGGTCAACGAGGGCCTGGCTATCCTCGGCCGTGTCGATCGCGGCGAGATCGCGCTGATCTCCGATCCCGATGCGGTGGCGGCCGCCGTGGGTTCGATCGACGCGGACGCAGCGGCGCAGCGCGCGGTGCTCCATCATCTGCGAGCCGATCTCGTCGGTGAACTCGACACGGCCGATCCGGCGGCCGACGTGGACGCCGCTCTCGTCGCCGCGCGTCGAGCCGTCGACCTCGCGTCCGACCCGGATCAGGCGATGGCGTTCCGCGGGGGTCTCGTTGACGCGCTGCAGTTGGCCGCCGGGGTGCAGGCGCAGACCGACCTCGAGTCGGCGCTGCTGTTGATGGCAGAGGCGGAATCGCATGCGAGGTTCGCGCAACTCGGTCAGGTGCTGAACGCACGGATGGCGTTGGCGAGCGACGCGGGCGATCTGGACATCGCGCGCGACGACGCCGAGCGCGCGGTCTCCGTGTGGACGGTGGAAGGCGATGAACACGCAGCGGACTCGTCGCGATTCGATCTCGCGCACGTCATGTTGATGCGTGAGGAAGATCCGCTCGCGATCGTCGAACTGGTGCAGCCCGCGGTCGACGCGATGGCTGAGCGCGGTGACCTCGGCGCGCAGATGCACGGCACCCAGATGCTCGCGCGGGCGCAGTCGGCCGCGGGGCGGGCAGGCGACGCGGTCGCGTCGTTCACTCAGGTCATCGACGCGTACGCCGGGCAGGCGCCCGTCGGTCTCATGGGGCAACTGCATGGCGCACGCGCCGTCGAACTCGCTGAACTCCAACGGTTCGGTGAGGCACTCGTCGACCTGGACACCGCAGTCGACGCCTACACGCAGGCGGGCGGCGCGTTCGAGGTGGGCGAGGCGTTGCGGACAGCGGCGCTCACCGCATTCTTCGCCGGAGATCACGACCGTGCGCTCGCGTATCTCGCTCACGCGGAGCGCACCTACGAGGAGATCGCCACCTCAGCGCCGGTCGACTTCGAACGCGCGCGTCTGGACTTCGCCCGCGCCGACATCATCCGCGAGCGTGAACCCGAACGCGCCGAGACTCTGCTGCGCGACGTCGCTGGACGTGCCCGTGCCGCGAATTGGATCGGACTGCTGGTCCCGGTTCTGCATCTGAGTGCGATGCACGCTGTCGAAACCGATCAGCAGGCACGCGCGCGCGAACTGGTCGTCGAGGCATTGCGGCACGCGCCCGACCATCCGGCGTTGCTGGGATTGCTGGCGGAGTTGGACTGACGCGGTCCGCGCGACTCAGCGCACGCTGCGGAAGTGCGTCGTCAGACGGTCGACTTCGATGAGGTGGAAAGCCAGGCCCGCGGGCTGGGAGTCGTTGACGATGTCGTCGCCTTCGAACGGGAGGTTCAACGTCGAGGACACCCCGGGCGCGGTCACGACCGGGACGCCCGCGAACATGCCGACCGACGGCGAGTGGATGTGGCCGCACACGAGCCCAATGATCTGGGGGTGACGGCGGACGAACGCTTCGAGGTGTGACGGGTCGAGCTGCGCGATCGAGTCCATGAACGGCATCCCGACCCGATTCGGCGGATGGTGGAACGCGATGAGGACCGGGACGTCGCCCGCCTCTGAGATCTGTTTCTCGGCCCAGGAGAGGGTCTGATCGGAGATCGCGCCGTCGTTGCGGCCGGGGATCGACGAGTCGAGCGCCAAAAGCAGCAGCCCGTCGAGCAGCAATGCCGAGTCGACCGGCGCGGAAGTATCGACTGCGTCGGGCTGGTCGACGGCGCGGTAGGCAGTTCGATCGTCGTGGTTGCCGAGCAGCGTCAGAGTCGGAATGTCGGTGGCGAGGGTGGCGGCCGCTTCGCGGTACTGGTCGATGGTCCCTTCGTCGGTCAGGTCGCCGGTCACCAGGAGCGCGTCGATGTTCGCGGACCCGCCGCACCGATCACGCAGATAGTCGAGGACGGCGACGATCCGCTCGCGATGGTCGACGTCACCGCGGAAATGCAGATCGCTGATCTGCGCGACGACGAGCATGCCGCTCTCCCCTCCGTGGACCGCGCGTACCGCACCAGGCTAACGGACGGGTGCGGTCACCGCCGATCCGGCCAGCGGCAGCCGTGCTCGCGCATCGGCGCGGTCAGAGGCTGACCGTGACTTCCTTCGCGAACCGGTACGGAGCGGTCGCCAGCAAACCACCGAACGTCTTGCGCAGCCGGGACATTTCGGCGCGGACGGTGACCGTCCGCGCCGGATCGCCGAACAGTTCGCCTGCGAGCTCGGCGGCAGACAACCCGCCACGGTTCCGCGCCAACAGGGTGAGCAGGTCTCGATGCCGCGGTGACGGGTTGTGCGTCCACACGCGGTCGCCGGAGGTCACCGTGACGACGTCCCCGATCGTGACGGTGGTGCCTTCGCGTTCGGCGGCGTCGGCGGGGCGCACGAGCCAGCCGCCCGGCAATGGTTCCACATCGCAGAGTCCGAGTCCGGATACGAGGACGCGGCTCGGCGCCAAATCGGACGGCAACACGATCCGCCTGCGAGGTTCGACGCGGTCGACCGCCGCCACCCAGCCGAACTCGTCGACCGCCAGCGCGGGCCGACCTGCGCGCGCGAGGATCGGGGCGGCGACCGAACGCAGCATGTCGAGTTGATCCCGGTGCACGTTCTGCAGTCTCGCCTCCGCCAGCCGGGCGACCGAGTCGACCAGGGCGATGGTCGCCGGGTGGATCGACGACGCGGGACCGCTCACGTCGACGACGCCGAGCATCCCACCGCTGCGTGGGTCGCGGATCGGCGCGCCCGTGCACGTCCACGCGTGATGGCTGCGGACATAGTGTTCGGCGGAGAACACCTGGACCGCCTGCCCGGCAGTCAGCGCGGTGCCGATCGCGTTGGTGCCGACCGCGTTCTCCGCCCACGAGGCGCCCTCAACGAAGCCGAGGCCGTCGGCGCGGCGGCGGACGGCCGTCGTCCCGGCCCGCCACAGGACGTGGCCTTTCGCGTCGGCGACGACCAGGATGTTCGGGCTGTCGCGCAGCACCGCGTCCAGCCCGCGGGTGAGATCGTCCAGCAGGAACCCGAGACCGGATGCGGCGCGCCGTTCGGTGAGGTCGGCTGCCGCGATGGGATCGATCGGACCGCCGATGTCGGGGTCGACCCCCGCGTCGGCGACGCGCGCCCACGACTGCCCGATCACCGATCGGGGGCGGGCAGGGAGTCGCTGACCAGCCATCGCCGCGTCATGCATCGCGTGGAGCACCTGGGCGAATTCGCGCGGATCCTCGCCGGTCGCGAGGGCCGGCTCGGGAAGCGGATGCGCAGTGGTCATGAGTCCTCGGTCGATGTGTGGGTCGGTCGCCATCTGGGTCCGGTCGCCATGTGGGTCGGTCGATTGTGGTGGCTGTCTCACCTGGTGTCGTTTCAGGGTGCGCCCCGTCGACATCGCCCGTCAACGGTGTTGCAACCCTCTGCAACCCTTGTCGCCCACGTCACTCCTGGAGTGTGCTGTCCATCACAGACCTACAACGAGGGCACAGACCTACAACGAGGGCACAGACCTACACGAGGGCACATGGCCCACACGATGGAATAGCCCGCACGATGGAGAGGACATGCGATGACGCAGATTGCGGACGCCCCGATCGACACGGTGCGCACACCCGCTGACCGGGTCGAAGCCTGGCTGGGCAAGTTCAACGAGGCGCTGGCGGCCGAGGATCCGCACGCGGTGGCCGCGCTGTTCGTCGACGACAGCTACTGGCGCGACCTGGTGGCGTTCACCTGGAACCTCAAGACCGTCGAAGGTCGCGAACAGATCGCCGCGATGCTCACCGAACGTCTAGCGCAGACCCGACCGCGCGGGTTCGTGGCGAGTGAGGAGCCGACCGACTCCGACGGTGTCGCCGAGGCGTTCATCGCGTTCGAGACCGCCACCGGACGAGGCGACGGCCAGCTGCGTCTACGCGTGGACGACGACGGCGAAGACCGAGCGTGGACCCTGCTCACCACGTTGCAGGAACTGAAAGGCTACGAGGAGTCGACCGGCGTGTCCCGCCCGATGGGCGCCTCCCACGGGAGTGACCCGACTGCCAAGTCGTGGGCCGAACGGCAGGAGGAGGAGGCTGCGGCGCTCGGGCGCACCGTGCAGCCGTACGTCCTGGTGATCGGCGGCGGTCAAGGCGGCATCGCCCTCGGCGCCCGCCTGCGCCAGTTGGGCGTCACGTCGCTCGTCGTCGACAAGTACGACCGGCCCGGCGACCAGTGGCGCAGCCGCTACAAGACGCTCTGCCTGCACGACCCGGTTTGGTACGACCACCTTCCGTATCTGCCGTTCCCGGCCAACTGGCCGGTGTTCGCGCCGAAGGACAAGGTGGCCGACTGGCTGGAGTTTTACACCAAGGTCATGGAGGTTCCGTACTGGAGCCGGACCGAGTGCAGGTCCGCGTCGTACGACGAGGAGCAGGGGCGGTGGACTGTCGAGATCGTTCGCGACGGCGAGCAGATGACCCTGTACCCGACGCAACTGGTTCTCGCGACCGGGATGTCGGGCAAGCCGAACGTCCCGTCGTTCCCGGGCGCCGACACGTTCGCCGGCGACCAGCACCATTCGAGCCGTCACCCCGGTCCGGACGGCTTCGTCGGCAAGAAGGTCGTCGTCATCGGCGCCAACAACTCCTCGCACGACATCTGTAAAGCCCTAGTGGAGAACGGTATCGACACGACGATGGTGCAGCGTTCGTCGACGCACGTGGTGAAGTCGGCTTCGCTGATGAAGATCGGTCTCGGTGCCCTCTACAGTGAGGAGGCCGTGCAGGGCGGAATGACGACGAAGAAGGCGGACATGACGTTCGCGTCGCTGCCGTACAAGATCATGCACCAGTTCCAGATCCCGCTGTACGACCAGATCCGGGAGCAGGACAAGGACTACTACGACCGCCTCGAGAAGGCGGGTTTCGACCTCGACTTCGGTGACGACGAGTCCGGCCTGTTCATGAAGTATCTGCGGCGCGGCTCCGGCTACTACATCGACGTCGGCGCGTGCGACCTCGTCGCCGACGGAACCATCAAGCTCGCCAAGGGCGGCGTCAAGGAGATCACCGAGAACAGCGTGGTGCTCGAGGACGGCACCGAGTTGCCCGCCGACGTCATCGTCTACGCGACCGGGTACGGGTCGATGAACGGGTGGGCCGCCGACCTGATGGGCCAAGAAGTCGCCGACCGGGTCGGCAAAGTGTGGGGCCTCGGCTCGGACACCACCAAGGATCCGGGCCCGTGGGAAGGCGAACAGCGCAACATGTGGAAGCCAACCCAACAGCCGAACCTGTGGTTCCACGGCGGAAACCTCCACCAGTCGCGCCACTACTCGCTGTACCTCGCGCTGCAGCTGAAAGCGCGCTTCGAAGGACTGGACACCCCGGTCTACGGGTTGCAGGAAGTGCACCACCTGAGCTGAGCCACGGCTGATCGAGCGGAGTCCCGGTAGCGAGCGACTCCGCTCGATCGACGTCGGGGTGTCATTCGTCGCCTGCCCGGGACGTCGACACAGCGAGCGCGTCGGTGGTTGACGCACCGTGGCACGTGGGACAGACTCCGAGTTCGTGCCGCTGTGGTGCGAGTCACTATGAGGGGTCGCCATGTCGAACGTCGAAACTGTCCGCGGACCGGTGGACACCGCGTCGCTCGGGAATGTCTTGATGCACGAGCACGTGTTCGTGATCGGCACCGAGATGCAGCAGAACTACCCGGACTATCCGAGCGCGTGGGACGAGGACGCCCGCGTGGCCGACGCCGTCACGAAGCTACGTGAATGCAAAGCGCGGGGGATCGACACGATCGTCGATCCGACCGTCATCGGCCTCGGCCGCTACATTCCGCGCATCCAGGCGGTCAACGAGCAGGCCGACATCAACATCATCGCGGCGACCGGCATCTACACGTACAACGAGATCCCGTTCCAGTTCCACTACAACGGGCCGGGTCTGCTGTTCGACGTCGCCGAGCCGATGGTGGAACTGTTTGTGAAAGACATCCGCGACGGCATCGCAGGCACCGCGGTGAAAGCGGCGTTCCTCAAATGCGCGATCGAAGTCCAGGGTCTCACTCCGGGCGTCGAACGGGTGATGCGCGCCGTCGGGCAGGCGCATGTCGAGACAGGCAAGCCGATCACGGTGCACACCAACCCGCACACCGAGTCCGGTCTCGTCGCACAACGGGTGCTCGCCGCGGAAGGCGTCGACCTGTCGAAGGTCGTCATCGGGCACTCGGGCGACTCGACAGATCTCGACTATCTGTGCCGGGTGGCCGACGCAGGCTCGTACCTCGGCATGGACCGGTTCGGTCTCGATCTGCTGCTGCCATTCGAGCAACGCGTCGACACCGTCGTCGAGATGGCGCGCCGCGGCTACGCGGAGAAGATGGTCCTCGCGCACGACGCAGCCTGTTTCATCGACTGGTTCGTGGCCGACGCCAAGGAGCAGGCGGTGCCGAACTGGAACTTCAATCACATCAGCGACGACGTGATACCCGCGTTGCGTGAACGCGGGGTCACCGAGGAACAGTTGACGACAATGCTGGTCGACAACCCACGTCGATACTTCAGCTGACGCCTATAGGTCGCCCGGTAACTTGTCTCGTCGGATGCCCCGCCAACTCGGGTGGCGCAGATGCCCGGTGGACGTCCAGTCCATGAAACGGACGTCGGCGACGAGCTTGGGCAGCACCCACGTCGCGCTCGACGCGACCGGCTTGTCGAGCGTGCCGACGAACGGGCTGCGGCCGATCGTCAGCGGCTTCAACTCCGCCAACAGTGCGGCAAGATCAGCGTCAGTGAAGCCGGTGCCGACCCGCCCGATGTAGCGCAGACCGGTCTCGGCCGGCAGCCCCACCAACAGTGATCCGATGGTCCCTGACCGTCCGCCGCGACCGGGACGGTACCCGCCGATCACCACTTCGATGTCGTTCCAGTTCTTGTGCTTTCGCCAGTCCGGACTGCGGCGGCCCGGCTGGTAGGTCGACGCGCGTCGCTTCGCGACGATCCCCTCCCACCCGTTCGCCCTGGCGTGTTCGGCGGCGTCCGCGCCCGGCCCCGGCAGTAGGGGAGGGACCTCGGCGATGGCCGCCGCCTCGATTACGGGGGTGAGCTCGTCCAAAATCTGCCGCCGTTTGCCCCACGGCGTCGCGGTGAGATCGGTGCCGTTCAACTCGACGACGTCGAACACGAGGTAGGCGAGCGTGTAGTCGTCGTCGCGGTGGTTCCGGGAGGCGAGGAGCCCGAAATCGGTGCGGCCCCCGGCGTCGTACGCGACCACCTCTCCGTCGAGGACGACGTCGAACCCGCGCAGCACGGATCCCAGCTCGCGCAACTCCGGGAAGTCGGCTGTCATGTCGACGCCGGACCGCGACCACAAGCGGATGTCGCCGTCGTCGTGCCGGGCCAGGACCCGATATCCGTCCCACTTCCCCTCGAACGCCCACGCGTCGTCGGTCAGCCCGTCGATCGCCTCGTCGGCCGCAAGCATCGGTCTGATGCCCGCCGTGGTTCCGGTGACCCGTGTCGGACCCGGTTCCGCGGCCAGGCGCGACGACCGCGACTTGCGGTACTCGCCGAGGTCCACGGTGTTGCTGTCTGGCTCATTGGTGTCTGGGGCCGTGATGACCGGGTCGATCGCCGGGTCGAGATCGGCGAGAAGGTCGCCGGACTCGCCGATGCGGTCGAGGACGTCGCGGAAGTCGAGCTGTGCGAGTGTCGGGTCCGCGAGTTCGTCCCAGGTCCGCGGTGCGGCGACCAACGGTCGTTCGCTGCCGCGCAACGAGTATGGGGCGAGTGTCGTCTTGGCCGCGGTGTTCTGGCTCCAGTCCAAGAACACCTTCGAGACGCGCGCGGTTTTCGCCATCGACGCCGTCACGTCTTTCGGGTGAGCGGCGGCGAGCGAGTCGGCGATCTGTTTCGCAACGGCGCGCGCCGACTCCGACTTCACCGGTGCCGGAAACCGCGCGTACACGTGGATGCCCTTGCCGCCGCTGGTCACCGGGTAGGAGACGAGGCCTGCGTCGGCGAGGATGTCACGTATCGCGAGCGCGACCTCGGCGCACCGATGCAAACCGACGTCCGGTCCGGGATCGAGGTCGATGACGAGTCGGTCGGTGCGACGGGACTCGTCGCCCGCCGATCCGACGCCCGACAGATCGATGCGCCATTGCGGTACGTGCAGTTCCAGCGCCGCCATCTGTGCGAGCCACACCAGGTCGGCCGCCGACCGTGCGACGGGATAGATGGTCTTGCCGTCGGCGTGCGCGATCGTGAAGCGTGCAAGCCAATCCGGTGTGCCTGACGGGAGAGCCTTCTCGAAGAACGGGCCGGACCCGGTGCCGTGAGGCCGCCGCTTACGGGTGACGGGGCGGGACGCGATATGCGGCAGCATCGCGTCCGCCACCGCCAGAACGTACTGCAGGACGTCGAACTTGCGCGTGCCGTCGCCGGGATACATCACCTTGTCGAGGTTCGTCACCGCGATGAACCGTCCGTCGACCTCCAGCTTGGATCCGGGCATGGACTCGATTCTGCCGTGTCCGGGTCCCCGCCGCGTATAACCCGGTTGCTGCGTCGACTCCGCTCGACGAGCGCCCAGCCGTGGCACAATCGCAGCATGCGCTCCATCTGGAAGGGTGACCTGAGCTTTGGCCTGGTGAACGTGCCGGTCAAGGTGTACTCGGCGACGGAGAGCCACGACCGGAGTTCGCATCAAGTCGACGCGAAGGACGGCACCAGGATCCGTTATCGGCGGGTGCGCGAGGGTACGGACGCCGAGGTCGAGTACGCGGACATCGCCAACGCGTACGAGTCCGATGCCGGCGAACCGGTGATCCTGACGAAGGCCGATCTCGCGGAGTTGCCGGTCACGCGGAGCCCCGAGATCTCGATCCTCGAGTTCGTGCCGATCGACCAGGTGGATCCCATCTACTTCGACAAGCCCTACTACCTGGAGCCGTCCTCGAAATCCCCGAAAGCGTATGTGCTGCTTGCTAAAGCGCTCGAACGCACCGAGCGGTTGGCGATCGCGAACTTCACTCTGCGGAATCGGACGAGACTGGCGGCGCTTCGGGTGATCGACGGTGTGATGACGCTCCAGACGCTGTTGTGGCCCGACGAGGTCAGAGCGGCCGACTTCGACTTTCTTTCGTCGGACGTCGAGATCCGGGACAAGGAGCTCGATATGGCGGCATCGCTCATCGAGACCATGGCCTCCGACTTCGACCCGTCGCAGTTCGAGGACACCTATCAGGCGGAGTTGTCGAAACTGATCGAGGCGAAGGCCGGTGGCGACCAGGCGTTCGCCGAACCGGAAAAGGCGAAGGCAGACGAGGGTGACGACGAGGTCGCCGATCTTCTCGCCGCGCTGCAGGCATCGGTGAAGGATCGGGCCGCGGGGTAACTGATAACGCCGAGGATTAGATTGTGCTCGGTGTGGTGTGCTCGTAGACTCGTCGAGCATGAGTGAACTTACGCAGCAGCAGGCGGTCGCAGAGTTCCGGCGCCTCGCCGAGTCTCAGGAGATCAGTGCGCCGGCCGACCTCGACGCGATCTGGGCCGCGCTGGCCCCCGTTGCGATTGACGATGTCATCGGTGACTGGCGCGGTGGCGAACTCCCGTCCGGGCATGCGCTCGACGGCCAACTCAAGACGGTCGGTTGGTACGGCAAGTGGCTGCGCGGACGATACGACGTCGCACCGATGGTCTGCCGCGCCGAGGACGGTGAGCTGTACTCGAACCTCGAGATCGGCAAGGGCGCGGCCAGCCTGTGGATGGTCGAGTTTCGCGGCGAACTAACCGCCTCGATGGTGTACGACGGCCAGCCGGTGATTGACCACTTCAAACGAGTCGACGACGACACCCTGATGGGCGTCATGAACGGCAGCACGTCCCTCGTCCGCGACAAGCACTTCTACTTCTTCCTCACACGCTGATCGCAACCCGCCGGCCGATCGAGCACTGTTGCTCCCGCCGTCTCCGCACGTTCCACACGGGTGCCATGGCGTAGGACACAATGAACCCCATGGCTGAGAACTACGGGCGGGCGCGGCAGAACGAGATCTATCGGGCGGGCGTTCACGGGCGCACTCCGTCCGTGCCGACCGATTTCGCGACGTTGGAGAAGCGGGCGAAGGCGAAGATGAGCGCACGCGGATGGGCGTACATCGCGGGCGGCGCGGGGGAGGGCCGCACGATGGCGGCCAACCGTGCGGCTCTGGACCGGTGGGCCATCGTCCCGCGCATGCTGCGCGACACCAGCGACCGCAACCTCGAGATCGAGTTGTTCGGGCAGACGCTGCCCGCGCCCGTCCTGTTCTCGCCGGTAGGCGCCGGCGCGCTGGCTCACGATCGCGCCGACATCCATATCGGGCATGCGGCAGCCGAGCTCGGGCTGCCGTACATCTTCTCCAACCAGGGGTGCGCCCCGATGGAAGACGTTGCCGCCGAGATGGATTCGGTCAGCCGCGGTGCGCCGCGCTGGTTCCAGCTCTACTGGTCCACCGATGACCGGCTCGTCAGGAGCCTGGTGAGCCGCGCGGAGCAGTCGGGTGCGGCGGCGATCGCCGTCACCCTCGACACCACGATGCTCGGCTGGCGGCCGCAGGACCTCAACCTGGGATCGCTGCCGTTCGCGCGCGCCGAGGGCATCGACCAGTACACTTCCGATCCGAGTTTCTGGGAGATCGTCGCCGAACGGCTCAAGGACGCGGTCAGCGAGAAGCCGGAAGTCAGCATCGGCGCGATCAAGACGCTGTTCTCCATCGCGAAGAACGTGCCGGGCGACATCCGTCGAAACCTCACTGCCCCGGAGCCGCGCGCGGCGGTCGAGACCTTCCTGGACATCTACTCCCGGCCGACGTTGAGCTGGACCGACATCGTCACGCTGCGAGATATGACATCGCTGCCGATCGTCCTCAAGGGCGTCCTGCATCCCGATGATGCGCGGAAGGCGGTCGACGTCGGCGTCGACGGCATCATCGTGTCGAACCACGGCGGACGACAGGTGGACGGCTCGATCTCGTCGGCCGACGCGTTGGTCGACGTCGCGGACGCCGTCGAGGGGCGCGTGAAGGTCCTCGTCGACTCCGGGTTCTACACCGGGGCGGACGTGTTCAAAGCGCTCGCCCTCGGCGCGGACGCCGTCTGCATCGGTCGCCCGCACATGTACGGCTTGGCGCTGGCCGGCGCGGCTGGCGCCCGGGACGCGGTCGCGAATATCGTCGCCGAACTCGACCTCACGTTGGGGTTGTCCGGCCAGACCGATGTGCGGACTCTTGACCGGTCGGTGCTCAAGAAGGTGTAGGCGGACTCACGGTACGCCTGCCAGCCGCAGTACGGCCGTCGATGCTGCAGCCAGGACGATGACGGCGACGAGCGGCGCTTTGAACCAGGCGGCGAGGACGCCGACGGCTACCCCGATCGGTCGGGCGGGCCCGGCGAGATCGCTGCCCTCGAACAGGGTCGTGGTGAGTCCTACCGCGATCAGCAGAACCATCGTCGATCGTTCCATCAGAGCTTCGACGGCAGGTGACACGGTAGTCCTGGTTCGTAGCATCAAGCCGACCACGCGGAGCGCGTACGTGCCAGCGGCCAGAACTGCGAGGGCCCCGGCGAACTGCCATCCCGTCACGATGTGGCCTTCTCTCGGGCAGGCACCGCTCTGCGGCTCGTCACGAGAAGGCCGAGCGGAATACCGAGAAGCGCCAGGACGACGGGGATTCCGGCGGCGACGAACCCGGCGGTGGCCAGCGCGATCGTCGCGCCGAAGATCGCAGCCCATCGGGTATCGCGGTCTCGCACGGCGGGTAGCGCGAGTGCGACGAGGAGCGCGGGGAACGCCGCGTCGAGCCCGAGTGCTTCAGGTGAACCGATCAGCTGGCCGACGAGTGCTCCGGTGAGCGCCCCGAGCGGCCAGCACAGGGCGACGGCGACACCGCAGATCAGGAACGCCGATCGCGCCGTCGCGGGGTCGCGGTGCGGTGCGGAGTAGACGGCGGTCTCGTCGTTCACCAGGTGGGCGGCGGCGAAGAGTGTGCGATCACGCCGGAAGAATCGTCCGGCCGACAGTCCGTATGAGACGTTGCGAATGTTCATCAGGAGCCCGGTGAGCGCGCCGACGACCGGCAGGCCGCCTCCTGCGACGACGGCGACCATGACGAACTCCGACGACCCGGCGAGGACGACGCAGGCCATCAATACGATCTGCCACCACGCCAGGCCGATGCCGTGCGCGGCGGCGCCGTATGAGGTTCCGGTCACCCACATCGAGATGCCGATGGCGACGATCTCGCGTGGGACCGCTGTCGCCACCGCACCGAAGGTTCTCCATAGCGAACGCATGTCCATTATCATGGAGCTATGGATGATGTTCGTCAAGATGAACGATCGGTCTGTTTGGTGAACGACCCGACGGTGAGTCCTCAGAAGTTGGTCGCCGCATCGCTCAAGCGGGAACGGTCCAGGGCGGGGATCTCGCTCGCCGAACTCGCCCGACGTGCGGGTATCGGCAAGTCGACGCTGTCCCAACTCGAATCCGGCGACGGGAACCCGAGCATTGAGACGCTGTGGTCGCTGAGTGTGGCGCTCGGTATCCAGTTCTCGGCACTCGTCGACGCACCGCGACCACTCGTCGAGGTGATCCGTCTCGGCGACGGACCGACTTTCGGCGCGAGCGAAGCGGATTCGTACACGGCGACCCTGCTGTCCGCGGCCCGTCCCGGCACTCGCCGTGACGCCTACTTGATCCGAGCCGACCGGGGTAAGCCGCGACTGTCGCAGCCGCATGCGCGCGGCGTCGTCGAGCATGTGGTCCTGTGCTCCGGACGGGCAGACGTCGGCCCGACCGAGTCGCCGGTCCGGCTCGAGCCCGGCGACTACGTGAACTACCCGGGCGACGTCGAGCACACCTTCGACGCTGTGGAGGACGGCACGGTCGCGGTTCTGCTCAGCGAGTCCTGAACGTTCGGCTCACCTCGCGCACAACGGTGGCCCGGTCGCTCGAGTGCGCCGACCATCGGATGTATGACTCGTCAGATCCGTTTCAACGCGTTCGACATGAACTGCGTCGCCCATCAGTCGCCCGGGCTGTGGCGACACCCCGACGACCGGTCGTGGGACTACAACACGCTCGATTACTGGGTCGACCTCGCCCGACTCCTCGAACGCGGGCGTTTCGACGGGCTGTTCATCGCCGACGTGCTCGGTACGTACGACGTGTACGCGGGCACCGACGAGGCGGCGATCCGGCAGGGTGCGCAGATCCCGGTGAACGACCCGCTGCTGCTTGTCTCGGCGATGGCGCACGCCACCTCGGACCTGGGATTCGGTGTCACCACCGGCACCGGATTCGAGCACCCATACCCATTCGCGCGCAGACTCTCGACCCTCGACCACCTCACGGGCGGGCGGATCGGGTGGAACGTCGTAACCGGCTACCTGCCTGCCGCGGCCCGCAACATGGGCGACGATCGACTGCTCGACCACGACGCACGATACGATCACGCAGACGAGTATCTGACCGTCCTCTACAAGCTCTGGGAAGGGTCGTGGGAGGACGATGCCGTCCGTCGTGATCGCGACCGGGGAGTGTTCGCCGATCCGTCGAAGGTGCACCACATCGGGCACCGTGGGGAGCACTTCACCGTCCCGGGCATTCATCTCGCTGAGCCATCGACTCAGCGCTCACCGGTCATCTACCAGGCAGGCGCGTCGCCACGGGGGTCCCGCTTCGCGGCTGAGAACGCCGAAGCGATCTTCGTCGGTGCGCCGACGAAAGCCATTCTGCGCGAAGTGGTCTCGCGTACACGAGACGCGCTCGTCGCCGCCGGACGCGGACCATACGACGCGAAGATCTACACCCTCGCCACGGTGATCACCGACAGTACGCCGGACGCTGCGCGGGAGAAGGCTGAGCAGTACCGGCGCTACGCGTCCGACGAGGGATCGCTCGTGTTCATGTCGGGATGGATGGGCATCGACCTGTCGCGCTACGACTTGGACGATCCGATCGGCGCCGTCGACTCGAACGCGATCCAGTCCGCGGTTAGCGCGTTCGCGCAGGCCGACGAGGACGGCCGTCCGTGGCGCGTGCGCGACGTCGCGGCGTGGGGCGGCATCGGCGGCATGGGGCCGGTGTTCATCGGGTCGGGCGACGAGATCGCCGAGACCTTGATCGACTGGGCGCAGGATACCGACGTCGACGGCTTCAATCTGGCTTACGCGGTCACGCCCGGGACGTTCGAAGATGTCGTCGATCACGTGGTCCCGGCCTTGCGCGCGCGAGAGGCGTACCCCGACGACTACGTCCCGGGTTCATTGCGTCACAAGCTTTTCGGGCGCGGAGACCGACTTCCGGACAATCACCGAGGTGCATCGTTCCGAGCGGGCGCGAGTGCATCGACGATCGACGACTCTGTCCGCGGCCGCGCAGCGCTGTCCCTGCCGTGGTCTCCGTCCGTTGACGAGGAGGCCGAGCCGCTCAGATCAGCGGCCGGTTCGTCGTCATCCGCCACTTGAGGTCGGCGAGGAGGAGGTTGAACGGGAACTGCCGCCACGACTTGGGCATCACGTGGACCATGCCACGCAGGATCTTGTTGTGGAGGTCGAAGATCAGCTTGTCGGTCTTGGTCTGGGTGAAGCCGATCTTCTCCCGGAACTCTGGCGGCAGGAAACCGATCGTCAAGATCTCGGAGAATCGACCCATCAGGACGCGGAGCACCGGCGACGCGAACTCGAGACGGACGATCGACTTCAGATAGCTGCCGATCACATCGTCGATCACCATCTCGTCGAGCACCGAGTTCCAATAGACCTCGAAGTCGGCCCGGGTGGCCGGCCACATCTCCGGCGGCATCTGCAGGGTGGTGCCCATGACAGCGCCCTGTCGGTAAGCCTCTTCGGTGAGGTCGGCTTCGTCGCCGAAGATCCGGACGCAGTCTTCCCAGCCGCGGTACAGGCAGGCGGCGACCCACAGCTGCAGCTCCGGATCGAACGCGTTGTACTTGACGGGACTCGACTCGACAGACCGCACTTGAACGTGCGACCGGTTGACGGCCTGCCGGTACTTACGTCGAAGTTCGGGGCCGCCGGTCGCGGCGACGGCTAGGTAGGTCAGTGTGGTGCGAGTCCGTTTGACCGGATGCTTGTACAAGTTGCCGGAGTCGACCTTGCTCTCGTAGACGCCGTAACCGACCGCGGGGTGGCTCAGCTGCATGATGACGTTCGCGGGTCCGGACAGAAGTGCCGGGCCGAGGAGCCCCATGTCGGTGATCTGCTGTTCGTCGAGTTCGACGCGAGTGCGTGCGGGCACTGTCTCGGTCGCGAATTCCTCGATGGGTGCGGCGGTCATGAGGCTCCCTCAAACTGATAACGAACGTTTCCTATTGTTGATTCAACGCGCGGGAATGCTCGGTGTCAAGCCGGAGAGTGTCACTATGGACAGCGTGAGTGAGGCGAGTCAGGGCGCAGGCGAACTGCGGTCATACGGAGGAGAAGCCGGCGATGCACGAGTCGCCCGGCGCCGCGCTGCCCTTTTGGACGCGACGCTCGACCTGCTCAGCGAGCCGGAAGCGGGGCCGGTGACGGTCCGCGGGATCTGCACGCACGCCGGGCTGACGCCGCGCTACTTCTACGAGAACTTCGAGAACGTCGACGTCCTCGTCGGAGCCACGTACGACGGGGTGATCACCGAGATCGCCGAGAGTGCCCGGCTGGCCTTCGACGCGGGGGGTGACCCGCGTGAGAAGGTGACCGCCGCAGTTCGGGCCATCGTCGACGCCATCGACGCGGACCGGCGCAAGGGGCGGCTGATCTTCTCTGATGCGCTCGGGAGCCCGGTTCTGACCGAGCGACGCGCGGAGGCGGTCGAGACCTTCGCGGCGCTGACGTCGCGGTCGGCCCAGCAGGTGTCGAGAGTGCGCAGCGAAGAGGAGTTGACTGCGGCGTCGCACTTCCAGGTGGGCGGATTCGGGCGCGTGCTCGCCTCGTGGACCGAGGGCAGGCTCTCGCTCGACAAGGATCGGCTCGTCGCACTGTGTGCTCACATGCTCTGGCCCGAGTCCCGATCACATGTGGCGGGTGACCGGTGACTGCAGACCTCGAAGTTCCGGGCTCATGGCGTGACTACGGCGCCGCAGGCCTGCCCTCGCCTCTTCGTGCGGCGCTCGAAGCGTTCGTCGAGCACGGGTACCACGGCACGTCGGTGCGTGAGATCGCTGCACGCGCGGGGCTTTCTGTACCAGGGCTGTACCACCACTACCCGTCCAAGCAGTCGCTCCTGCAAGGACTGCTCGAGTTGACGATGGCCGATCTCCTGCGGCGATCCGAGCAGGCGATCGCGGAAGCAGGCGACGATCGTCTGGCGCAATTCGACGCGGTGGTCGAGTCGCTGCTCCGATTCCACATGTACCGACGTGAGCAGGCGTTCGTCGGATCCACCGAGATGCGGAGCCTGGACGGCGACTACCGGCCGCGCTACATCGGTCACCGGGTGCGGCAGCAGCGGATGGTCGACGAGATCGTGCTGGGCGGCGTCGACGCCGGAGTCTTCGTGACGGCGGATCCGAAGGGGGCGGCGCGAGCGGTCGCGACCATGTGCGTCGGGGTGTCGACCTGGTACCGCGTGGATGGCGAGCTCGGCGCCGACGAGCTCATCGAACGCAACCTCGAATACGCCCGAGCAATCGTCGGGTACGTCGCGCGATGACCGGGCGGCGCTTGTCTTGACGTGATGCACGGAACATGGGACGCTCTAGCCGGTCCGAGCGATCGCTCGGTCGGGAGTTGGGAGAGCTTGTCATGTCGATCGACCTGTCGCATCGGTCCGAAGTCGTCGAGTTGGTCGCCAAGACCGAGGCGTTCATCGCCGACCACGTCCTGCCCGTGGAGAACGAGTTCCACGGTGACATCACCGCGGCGGGCGGTGACGACGTACGTCGTGAACTGAACGCCAAAGCGAAGGCTGCGGGCGTCTTCGCCCCGCACGCTCCAGTCGAGTTCGGCGGCCTCGGCCTGAACATGTGCGAACGCGCACCAGTCTTCGAAGCCGCGGGCGCGTCGACGTTCGGCCCCGTCGCCCTGCACATCGGAGCCCCCGACGAAGGCAACGTGCACATGCTCGCGCACATCGCCGACGACCGGCAGCGTCAGCTCTACCTCGCGCCCCTCGCCGCAGGCGACGTCCGTAGCGCGTTCGCGATGACCGAGCCGTCGCCCGGTGCCGGTGCCGACCCGAACGCTCTCAACACGATGGCGGTCCGCGTCGACGGTGGATGGAAGATTAACGGACGTAAGCGATTCATTACTGGCGCCGACGGTGCCGGCTTCTACATCATCATGGCGCGCACCTCCGGTGAGGCCGGTGATCGCGGCGGGGCCACCATGTTCCTGGCCCCCGGCGACCGCGACGGCATCAGCGTGGACCGCCACATCCACACCACCGACAAGTCGATGATCGGTGGACATTGCGAGGTGACGTTCACGGACGTCGTCGTGCCCGACGAGGACGTCCTCGGCGCGGTCGACGAGGGGTACCGCTACGCGCAGGTCCGCCTCGGCCCGGCTCGCATGACGCACGTGATGCGGTGGATGGGGTCGGCCGTCCGAGCCCACCGAGTGGCGCTCGACTACGTCGACCAGCGGCAGGGCTTCGGCGGTCGCCTGGGCGACCTCGGCATGATCCAGCAGCAGGTCGCCGACAACGAGATCGATCTCGCCGCGGCCCGCGCACTCCTGGTGCGCGCCTGCTGGGAGCTCGACGAGGGCGGCCACGCGTCCGATGCGACATCGATCGCGAAGACATTCGGCGCCGAAGCGTTCTCCCGGGTCGTGGACCGCAGCATGCAGATGTGCGGTGGCCTCGGCGTCTCCGAGGACCTCCCGCTGGCCCGGCTGGCCAACGAACTGCGCCCGTTCCGCATCTACGACGGGCCGTCCGAAGTGCACCGTTGGGCCATCGCCAAACGAGCCGTCGGACGGGCCCGCAAAGTCCGCACCGCCAACTGACTCTCCGCGCGACGAAGGGAACCCCCGCGTGACCGAGCATCCCGGCCTCACCGCCGACAGACTCCGAACACTGCTGTCCGGCAACGATATCGACGTGGTCGGTGACCTGCGGATCGAACTGATCAGCGGTGGCCGCTCCAACTTGACGTTCGACGTCCGCGACGACGTACACCACTGGGTGGCGCGCCGCCCGCCGATGGGCGGGCTCACCCCGTCCGCGCACGACATGGAACGCGAATGGGCGGTCACCTCAGCGCTGGCCGACACCGCGGTGCCGGTCGCGGCCACGGTCGCCATCGATCGATCCGGTGACGTGATCGGCGCGCCGTGCACCATCGTCGACTACGTCGACGGCCCGGTCGTCAGGTCCGTGGACGACCTCGCGACGCTTACGGACGACCAGGTGACGGCGGGAGCCCACGCCCTCGTCCGGACTCTCGCCGACCTGCATGCCGTCGACTACGAGGCCGTCGGACTCGGCGACTTCGGTCGTCCCGACGGGTTCGCCGCCCGGCAGGTGAAGCTGTGGTCACGGCAGTGGGGGATCGTGAAGGACCGCGAACTGCCCGACCTCGACAAACTTGTCGGCATCCTGACCGATCGGGTGCCGAAGACGGCGGGCCGGTCGATCGTGCACGGCGACCTGCGGATCGACAACGCGATCCTCTCGCCCGATGATCCCGGTGCGGTCGCCGCCGTCGTCGACTGGGAACTGTCGGCGCTAGGCGACCCGATCACCGACATCGCCCTGATGTGCGTGTACCGCGAGCCGGTCTTCTCGACCGTCCTCGGTTTCGACGCCGCGTGGACCAGCGACCGCTACCCGAGCGCCGACGAACTGGCCCAACGGTACGCGCAGGCGTCCGGGACCGATCTCGGCGACTGGGCCTTCTACCTGGGTCTGGCTAACCTCAAACTCGGTGTCATCGCCGCAGGCATCAGTCATCGCGCCCGCGAAGGCGGTTCGTCCGGTGGTGACGGAGCCGAACTCGCGGGCGAGGCCACCGCAACATTCATCGCTCGAGGCCTGGAGGCAGTGTCGTGACCGAACGCAGAGTGGCTCTTGTGACGGGAGCGTCCCGCGGCATCGGGGCCGCCGTCGCCGACCGGTTCGCCCGCGAGGGCTGGGATCTGACGATCAGCGCGCGCGGCGCCGATGCGCTCGACGAACGCGCGGAAGCCCTTCGCGCGCATGGCGGTCGGGTCCTCACCGTCCCCGCCGACATGTCCGATGAGGAGGCTGTCGCCACGCTCGCCGCCCGTCACCTCGACGAGTACGGCCGCACCGACGCCCTCGTCCTCAATGCGGGCATGGGCGCGATGGGTGCGTTCGCCGACTTCCCGGCACGCCGGTTCGACAAGCTCTACCAGGTCAATGTGCGCGCCCCGTTCCTGCTCGCCCAGTCGCTGCTGGCGAGCATGAAGAGCACTGTGACGAAGACTATCGGCGCCAAGGTCATCGCGATCTCGTCGATCACCGGCGTCTATCCCGAGCCGAATCTGATCGCGTACGGCTCGACCAAGGCCGCGCTGATCTCGATGTGCGAGACCTTCAACCTCGAAGAGTCCGTCAACGGGGTGTCCGCCACGTCGATCTGCCCGGGTTACGTCGACACCGACATGTCTGAGTGGACCAAGGGCGACGACGCGATCCCCGCCGACGAGATGATCAGCGGCGACGACGTCGCCGAGATCGCTTACTCGGTGACGCGACTGTCCCGGTGGGCTGTGCTCCCGCAGGCGATCCTGACGCGTCCCGGCGAGAACATGCACCGCGCCTGACGACGGATGGTCACGCGACCGAGGGCTCGACGCCGTCGATGAGTCCCCAGGCGAGCGCGGTGTCGGTGTCGATGTGGGCGCCGGACAGCACGAGGTAGGCGGTCCGCCACCGGCCGACGCGCCGCGGAACGCTCACCGTGCCGCCCGCCCCCGGAATCAGCCCGAGCCCCAGTTCGGGCAGTCCGAAGATCGCGTCGGCCGCGGCCGTCACAGTCGGGCAGAACGCCGCCATCTCGAGCCCGCTGCCGAGGACCGCGCCGTGGACCCGAGCATGCAGCGCCGGTCCCAGTCGGTTGGCGAGCGCGTCGAGGAGGATCGCCGGGCTGTACCGCGTCCTGGCCAGATGGGCGTCGGCAGGATTGGACAGCAGCCCGAACTCCCGCAGATCGCCACCGCTGCAGAACGAGCGGCCTTCGCCCGTGAACGTGACCGAGGTGATCGTGTCGTCGGCCAGTGCCAGACGCAGGCCGTCGATCAAGCCTGCGCGCAGCGCATTGCTGAACGCATTGTGCCGGTCGGGGCGGTTGAAGGCGATCTCCAGTTCACCGCCGTCCCGGTGCAGGCGGACGGCGTCGTCCTGCTC
Source organism: Gordonia liuliyuniae (assembly GCF_021738805.1). Classification (NCBI taxonomy): domain Bacteria; kingdom Bacillati; phylum Actinomycetota; class Actinomycetes; order Mycobacteriales; family Gordoniaceae; genus Gordonia; species Gordonia liuliyuniae. The sequence goes on from NZ_JAKKOR010000001.1 coordinate 610,069, forward strand.
GTGAAGCACGCGCGGCCCCTGATCGTGCAGCCACTGCGCGAACTCTCGACCCGCCTGCAGGGTCGAGTACGCCAGCGACTCCGTGGTCAACCCCGGTCGGGTTCCGCCATCGGAGACAGTTGCGCGAAGGACGTCGTCGCACACGATCGCGGACACCGGGTTGACGGACACGCGTTCTTCGATCGCCGCGACCGTGTCGGCGACCGAGTCGACGTGGACGATCCGGCGATCGCTCGCCGGTCCCGATGTGACGGTGAGGCTCGCCTGCTCGATCCATGCCTGCGCCGCCGCGCTGGTCGGCACGCGGCCCGACTCGATCACCCCGACGACCAGTCCGCGGAACTCGTCGGACCGGTCAGGCGGGGTGTCCGCGGTCTCGATGTCGACGACGGTCAGCGTGGGATCCATGACCTCGAGTATCGCTGGTCGTCGACAACCGCTCACCGATAGGTCATCAGCCCGTCCTTCGCGCCGGCGAGGTGTGCGTGCTCGTTGAACGAGACGACTGACAGACCCCGGCGTCCCGCGATGAGTTTGGTGATCGACGCGTTCACGAACGTGCGGTGCAGGGTCGGCCACTGCGAGCCGGGCACACCCCACAACTGTGCGAGGAGTTGTGTGATGGTGCCTGCCGACGAGACGACGAGGACGTTCTTGCCGCTGCCTGCGAGGGTCGCCGCGCGCTCGGCGGCCGCACGTGTGCGTGTCGCGAACTCGGTGTAGCTCTCGCCGTCGTCGACGGCGTCACCGTCGATCCAGCCGGCCAGGGCGACGTCAAGAGCTTGCTGGTAGCGGGCGCGGTCGTCGTACAGCGACGCGTCGACCGTCGTCACCGACGGCGGGAGCGCGTACTCGTTCCACGCGGCGTCGACGATCTGGTCGGGGGCGGTGTCGAACGCGCCGAGCACGCTCTGCGCGGTCGCGACCTGCCGCGGGAGGTCGCCGGAGATCGCGGCGTCGAACCCGGGCACCAGGCCCGCGAGCACGTCACCGCTGCGCCGGGCCTGCGCGAAGCCGAGATCGGTGAGACCAGGGGCGCCTGGGGCCGCCGTACCGACCCCGTAGGCGTGAGCGGGAGCCTGGCCGTGCCTCACCAGGTAGACGGCGCCCAATTCATGCCTCCCGCGCAGTGACGGACGGGCAGGGCGGAGTGGTGTCGATGGTCACTTCTCCAGGCTAGTCGTCGCACCTCACTTGCCATGCGGTGCGGGTCTTGCTAGTTTCGGCGACATGACTCGTCAGCCATACGCGATCCCGGAGGTCACCTACATGACCACCGCTCTGGGTTGCCGTCTGCCGCTGGCACGGGTCCTGTGTTGTCGCCGAATGCGCTGAACCAGCCCATTTCTCGCCCGCCGCATGTGCGGGCACCTCTCACGCTGCGAACGGGATAGCCGCCCGTCGAGCGTCCAGCACAAGGACCTGCACGAAAATGACTTCCACCCTGTCCCGCCCCCTCCCCGCGTCTACCGTCGAGATCCCGGCACCCAGCGGTGTCGCTGCTCTTCCCGTCCGCCGCGCGACCCGCACGGCGCCGAAGGCCCCCGCCCCGCACATCGCGACCGCGGGACTCCAGCTCTCCACCAAGGCCGCCGCTCTCGTGCTGCGCACCGCGCGAGTCTCCGGCCCGGTGTTCCGCGACGACGCCGCCGCCGCGACTGGCCTCTCGATCTCGACCGTCAACCGCCAGGTCAGCGCACTGCTCAAGGCGGGCGTGATCCGCGAACGGGCCGACCTGACGCCGCCGGGAGCCGTCGGCCGACCGCGCGTTCCGTTCGAGATCAACACCGCCGGATTTCTGACGGTCGGCATCCACATCGGCTACAAGTCGACATCAATCACCACGCACGACCTCATGCACCGTGTCGTCGGAGCCATCGCGATCCCGACGCCGCAGGACGGCACACCCGAAGAAGTCGTCGCGTCGATCGGCGCCAGTGCACGCCGCTTCGCGGACCGCTGGGTCGGCAAGCGCCTGCTGTGGGCCGGTGTGGCCATGGGCGGCCGCGTCGTCGACGGCGGCGAAGTCGATCACCCGCGACTCGGTTGGACCGGGGTCCCCGTCGGCCGGATCATCGCCGAGTCCGTCGGCCTGCCGGTGTCGGTGGCCTCGCACGTCGAAGCGATGGCCGCAGCCGAACTCGTCGTCAACAACCCGGCCGAGCAGAACCAGAACTTCCTGTACTTCTATGCGCGTGAGACGGCGGGCATCGCGTTCAGCGTCGACGGCACCGTCCACACGCCTGCGGCCGGTCCGCCGACGATCGGCCACTTCCCGACGGGCGCGACCAGGCTCCTCGATCCGGAGAACACGGGCCGACTGGAGGAGACGGTCAGCGACTCCGGGATCCTCGAGGCAGCGGCCGCTGCAGGCCTGGACGTCACGTCGATCGACGAGCTGCGTGCCGCGGCTCGCACCGGGGACGCCGTCGCCCACGACATCCTCGTCGAGCGCGCCGAAGTCCTCGGTCGGACCGTCGCGTTGATCTCGGACATCTTCAACCCCGACCACGTGATCCTCGGCGGGCAGGCGTTCACCGACTACCCGGAGGCCTTGCCGTCGGTCAGCAAGGCGCTGCGCGCGACATCGGTCGCCACCCAGCGTGACGTACGAGTGGCGCGCTCAGCGATCACCGTCCAGCAGAAGGCTGCGGGCGCGGTCGCGCTCGACGCGATTTACGCCGACCCTCTCGAGGCACTCTCGCACACATTGTGACGGGCCACGTCACGGGGTGATCGGCCGGAGCCCGTCCAGGAAGACGTCCAACGGCTTCTCGACGTCGTCGAGGTGCTGTGAGACATAGGCGAGCCCGGTCACGGTGCGGAGGATGTCGACTGGCGCCACGTCGACACGGAACTCTCGTCGGACTCTCCCGGCGTCGAGCAACGACTGCACGGCAGCGATGAGGAGCCCGCCGGTCTCTTCCCGGAACTCACTGCCCGTGGCCAGCGCAGGCTTGAGCGCCTCGGGGACGTCGCGGTTGTCGACGAGCATCGCCGCGAACCGGCCCATCCACGTGCGCAGCGCGACTCGGGCCGACGGTTCGTCGGCCAGGGCGTCGTCGGCGGCGTCGCACAGGTCCTGCACTCGGCTCCGATAAACCGCTTCGACGAGCCGTCCGCGGTTCGGGAAGTGTCGGTACAGCGTGCCGATGCCGACCCCCGCCTCCTCGGCGATGGAACTGAGCGTCGACGAATGCCCGTCGCGGCCGAGGACGCGCGTGGCCGCCGCGAGTATCCGAGCGTGGTTCGACCGCGCGTCGGAGCGTGAATTCGCCGGAGCCGCAGCTGATTCAAAGCTCACGAACTGTCCGCCTCCCTCGTCGTAGACGCATACCGCAGCGTCGCCGTGGCTGCCACCCTACCGCGTGAAATGGTTCACTATGCGTTGCAAACGGAGGGCCCTCCGTTTAGCGTATCTAACCGGAGCTGCCTCCGGTAATGCCGCACGGGTGGCTGACGAACTGCTCGACGCGAGAGGCGTCCGTAGAGCCAAGACGAGTTGGAGAGTGACTTCGAGATGTCAGTGAATTCAGAGAGCGCGGCACCGCCGCGGACCGGCGCGATCGTCGCCGTACTGGCGATGGCGGGCATCGTCGTGTCGTTGATGCAGACGTTGGTCATCCCGATCATCCCGCATCTGCCCGAGTACTTGAACGCCGGAGTCGACGACACCGCGTGGGTCATCACGGCGACATTGCTGGCGGCCGCTGTGGCGACCCCGACCATGGGCCGGCTCGGCGACATGTTCGGCAAACGCCGGATGCTGTTGATCAGCATCGTGCTGATGACCGTCGGTTCGGTGATCGGCGCATTCGCGAGCACCGTGCTGCCGATGATCGTCGGCCGCACCCTGCAGGGCCTCGCCGCGGGCGTGATTCCGCTGGGCATCAGCGTGATGCGCGACGTCCTGCCGAAGGAGAAGCTTGCGGGCGCGGTCGCGATGATGAGCGCTTCCCTCGGTGTGGGCGGCGCGCTCGGCCTGCCGCTCGCCGCGGTGATCGCCGAATACGGTTCGTGGCACATGCTCTTCTGGGTGTCGGCCGCGATGGGTCTGATCAGCTTCGTCGCCGTCACAATGGTGGTCCCGGAGTCGCCGGAACGAGCAGGGGGCGGGTTCGACTTCGTCGGTGCGGTGACCCTGTCGGCAGGCCTGGTCGCATTGCTGTTGGGTATCTCGAAGGGCGCTTCGTGGGGTTGGACGGCTTCCTCGACGATCCTCTGCTTCGTCATCGCTGTGATCGCCTTCGCCGCGTGGGCGACGTGGGAGCTGCGCACCACGGCTCCGCTGGTGGACCTTCGAGTCTCCGCCCGCCCCCAGGTGCTGCTCACGAACATCGCCTCCATCGCTTTCGGTTTCGCGATGTTCGCCATGTCGATGGTGTTCCCGCAGATCGTGCAGCTTCCTGAGCAGACCGGCTCGGGGCTGGGCGGCTCCATGCTGATGGCCGGCCTGGTCATGGCGCCCATGGGCATCATGCTGTTGTTCGCGGCGCCCGTCTCGTCGTACATCACGAACAACTTCGGCCCGAAGATCACGCTCATGGCCGGTGCGGTCGTCGTCGCCGTCGGCTACTTCATCGGCGCCTTCATGCTCCATTCGGAGTGGCAGCTGGTGGTTATCGGCATCATCATCGGTATCGGCACGGGCCTGGCCTACGGCGCGATGCCCGCGTTGATCATGGGTGGCGTTCCGGCGTCGCAGACCGGCGCGGCGAACAGCTTCAACACGTTGATGCGTTCGCTCGGAACGTCGTTCGCGAGTGCGATCGCAGGTGTCATCACATCCCAGATGTTCATCCAGCTCGGCGACGCCGAGATCCCGACCGCGGACGCGTTCAAGACGATCATGCTGATCGCCGGCGGTGCCGCCGTGGTCGCGTTCTGTGTCACCGGTGTCATCCCGAAGCGCTCGGCCCCCGCCGAGGTGGACGACGTGGTAGTCGACCCCGCAGAGGTACGGTAACGGCATGGTCAGCCCCATCGTCGTCGGAGTCGACGGTTCTGCGGCGTCGCGCACCGCGCTCGCCTGGGCCGTCGAGACGGCGGTGCGGCGGGATCTCCCGCTGCGGGTGGTCGGCGCGTTCGATCCGGTGCCGACGAGCTCGGCCGTCAATATGCTGCTGCCCGGCGACGTCATCGACGCGCTGCGTGCCGAGGCCGCGAACACAGTCGAGGACGCGGTCGCCTATGCGCGGTCGTTGACGTCGGTCACCGAGATCATCGGCGATGTCGTGACCGGCCCGGCGGTCGCCGCCCTCGTCGAAGCCTCCGCCGGATCGGCGTTGACCGCGGTGGGGACTCGCCACCTCAGCGGAGTGCGCAGCCTGTTCTTCGGTTCGGTCAGCATCAACCTCGCGGCCCATGCGAAGAGCGACGTCGCGGTGATCGCTGGTCCGTCGGGCGGCGGGCCCGTGGTCGCCGCCGTCGACGGTTCTGCGCTGACCGGGCCCGTCCTCGAACGTGCGTTGATCGTGGCGGACGTGTTCGACACGTCGCTCACCGTCGTGCACGCGTGGACCGACCTCGACGAGTCGACTCTCGCCGCGGGTTCGGTCGGCTCCGATCTGGTCGCGGAGCACGCCGACCGCGTCGACGAGCAGGTGCGGTCGTGGATCGCTCCGGTCGCCGCGCGCTACCCGCTGACCTCCGTAAACGTCGTCGTCGCACCTGGCGGTGCGGCTCAGACCATCTGCCGCGTCGCCCGGGACGCAACCATGATCGTCCTCGGCAGCCGAGGCCGCGGTGGCCTGGCCGGGATGCTCCTCGGATCGACGAGCCAAGACGTCATTCATCACGCAGAACGCCCGGTGCTCGTCGTCAAGAGCTGACGCCGGTGTCGCCCTGGAAGTCACGGCGACGGCGGTGCCGCTTTCAACACGCTTGCGATGGCGCCGTAGAAATCCGTCACAAGGTGCGTCACGGTTGCAGCGAAGCCACCTGAGGACCCCGCCCGTTTGGTCCCCGTGGAGCGATCTACGGAGACCGTGAACTCGCGGATGCCTCGGCCGCCGCTCGGGACGAGCCTGCCGGGGTCGTTGCGCGCGTCTCCCAGGAGGAGAGCGGTCTGTTCACGGCAGCCCGCGTGGTGCGACACGACGCGGGTCCGGGAGTCAGCATCGGAGAGTTGGCGGAGCATCCAGTTCACGTGTGTGAGTGGTCTGCCGTTTCGTGGCGCGGCAATGGTGATCGAGCAGATCGCGCGATCGCGTGTGAGGTCGGCTTCTACGACGATCGGGCCGACGAGCCCCGCGGTACGCAACGTCCCGAACAGCCGTCCGGAATCGGCTAGCTGGCGGGCACGGCTGACCGCATCACGGTGCTCCGCAGGTGGAACGGCTTGCACCCGCTGCCCGAGCATTGCCGATAGTTGCAGAGCGATGTGGCGAACGAGGCGATCGAAGTTCTGGCATACCTCAGCGGGTGCCGAGTCGTGCGCGCTGACAGTGCGAGTCTTTACCGCGTCTCGGACCCGGGCCCAGTGCGAACCCATGTCGTCGAAGACGTGCATCCCACTCGATGGATGAACCGCGTACGTCAGGAACTCGTGGAGGAGGCGGGCACGTTCGCAGTTGTCTATCCCGGTGTGTTCGAGCGTGACGGCCGCCGCTGAGATGATCTCCTCCCACGCGAGGTGGTGCAGTGAGATCGACTTCAGCAGTTTCGGGTCGGGCGTCACCGCTAACGCTCCTGCGACAGGCATCAGGTCGGGGCTGATCGTGATGACCGCGTCGTAGCCCTTGGACTTCGCTACAGCCATATAGGTGGCAACCTGGTCGGCTTCGAGTCGGCGAGCGCCGATCTTCACTTCCACGAGTGCCGTCCACGTCGTGGCGCCTCTGGTCACGCGGATCAGACCGTCCGGGCGCGACTCCGCCCCGTTGATGGTGAAAGCCGGTTCCACGAACGACGTGACCCGTCCTCCAGGTGCTCCGATTGAACCCAATACGGCACGGCCGAACTCGCGAACGATCTCCATTGTCGCGAGAAGGATTGAGGTGGCGCGCTGCTCGTGATTGATCGATGCCTTGGCATGGACGGCAGGAAACAAGGTGGCCCGGTGGAACGCCGGCGGGGCCGGTTCCGTCGGCAGGTACGCGCTCGGACGGTCGTCCCAGTCTGCCGGTAGACACGGTGCCCTTCGCTGACGTCGGATTTGGACGTTCGTCGGTGTGGGGACTGGGGGAGCGGGTTCGGGCGACTCGACATCGATGGGTGCCGCGATCTGCGGGTCGACAGCCGGATCGACTTCGATCCCGAACTCGGTGACAAGCGCGCCGAGCCCGTCCGCATACCCCTGGCCGACCGCCCGCAACTTCCACTCCTCACCCCGGCGGTAGACCTCGCCGAAGACGAGCGCACGCTCCGTCGTCAGTCCCTCAATCGAGAATCGCGCGAGTGTCGTCGTGACGTCTGCGACGATCATCGTCGCGCTCGAAGCCGCTCCGAGTGCTTGGAATGGATCGTCTACGCTCGCTCCGACGATTACTCGGTCGACGTCTTCGGCGAGTCGCGCCAACTCGATCCGGACAGCGTCTCGACTGATGCCGTCAATCTGGTCTGTTCGCTCAAGCAGTCGGACGCTGTCGTCGGCGCTGTTCGCCTGGTTGTAGAAGATCAGATCGTCGTTGGATCGGACCCTGCCGTCGGCACCGAGGAGCAGGACGCTGGCGTCCGTGGTGAGGTTTCCATCGGCGACGATTTCGATCGTCACCGTTATCTCTCCGACGTCAGATACTGACGAGAGCGACAGGTTGGCTCCCTTGGACAGTAGTGTCGGTGTCACTCGGAGAACGTACCGCCGCTACCCAGCTCAGCGAGCTGGATCCAGAGCTATTCAAACCATGGAACGACAAAGATCTTCGAACGAGACGTCGACTCTCACGACGGACGCCTGATGCTGAGTCTCGACTGTGCTCAGGGCTTCGGGCGGGACAGCGCGTGCGCGCGCAGGCGGCGGTAGCCGCGCACGCTCAACGGCGGGATCGACCGCAGACGCACGCGGTCGTCGTCCTCGATCGCATCCGCGAGGTTCTCGTCGATCAGGATCTTGCCCGGGCGGGCCGACCCGCAGAGCCGGGCTGCGATGTTGACCGGCTCGCCGAAGACGTCGCCGAGGCGCGCGAGGACCTCGCCGTGCGCGAGACCGATCCGCAGTCGCGGGATCGGCGGCTGGTCGCTGAGATCGGCGATGTCCAGCGCCGTCAACGCGGAAGACGCGGGGTCGGGGTTCGCGAACAGGATGCCGTCGCCGAGAGTCTTGATCACCTGGCCGTCGTATCGGGTCACCACCGCGGAGATCCGGTCTTCGAACGCGGTGATGAGATCATTCAACTCGTGATGGTCGATCTGTCGGGACAAGCTCGTGTAGCCGACGACGTCGACGAAACCGATCACCGTGTTCCAGTCCGCGTGATCGGTATGCGACGACCGGCTGCCCTCGAGAGCGATCTCCAAGTGCAGCCGCCACACCAATTGCTGGATTCTATTGAGCGCCTTCGCCATATCGTTGATCGACCAGGTCACGTCCGGGTTTTGGTCGAACTCGGTCAGCTGGTCGGCCTGCCAGTCGGCTAACCGGGCCAACGACTGCCCGATCGTGCGGGCCGTGGCGATCTGAGCCGCTTCGTCGACCTGCGCGGCACCGCGCGCGAACAGTCGAAAGGCCGCCACGTCGGCGTCGGAGAACAGCTTCGCGTCCGAATGCTGCCGCGCGAAGCCGAAGGCCGTCCAGATCTTCTCGCCGTACTCGGGATCGATGCCGAGTGCTTCGACGAGCTCGTCACGGGAGTAGCGGGCGTCTGAGCTCGGCGCGGTCATGGGTCTACGTTATCGAGTCGACGCCGAATGCTCACGAGATCAGTACGCTCGTCGGGTCGTGGGGACGATATGCCGGAACGGGGCGGCGAGCGTACTGATCTCGTCAGCACGCTCTGCTCGGTCCGCCGCCGAGCGTGCGCTTACAGCCCCAGGACTCCCCGCATCAGATACGCCATCTGGGCACCGAAGTCGGGGCGTTCCACACCGCGTCGCACACGGACGGCGTCGTTCACGATCGACAACGCAGCGTGGACGGCGATCGCGGCCTGGGCCTCGCCGATGTCGTACAGCGACGTCATCAGAGTGGTCCAGCGCGACACGTAACGGCGCTGGACGTCGACGAGCTCACGGGCGCCCGGGTCGCCTGCGAGAGCCGACGCATTGTTGAACGACACCGACAGATCGGGGATCGACGTGATAGTTGCGACATATGAGTCGACCAGCAGCGACAGCCGGTCGGCGTCGTCCGTGCCGGTCGCGTACGCGGTGACCACACCGACTTCGAGCCGGGCACCGCTGCGCCGGCCGATCTCGATCAGGATGGTGGCCTTGGACGGGAAGTGCCTGTAGACACTGGGGCCGGTGATGCCGACCGCGGCACCGATCTCGTCGACGGTGACCGGGCCGTAGCCGCGGTCGGCGAACAACTGCGCCGCTGCGTCGAGTATCTCCGTTCGGCGGTCGTCGCCGGGAAGCTCGACGTCCGGCGGAACGCGCAACGGCGTCGCGGCCGAAGGTGTGAGGGCGACGAGACGCTCTGCGGCCACCGTGAGCTCGCGAACCGCCTGCGCGGACGGGAGCCGCGCACGGTGGACGGACAGACTGCCGACGACACTCAACAGGGTCCACACCAGCTGGCGCTGCTCCCAGTCGGCCAAGTCCCGCTCGGCGAACAACACGTCGGCCCACTGGCGTAGTACCGCCCGAGTGCCTTGCACTACCTCACGGTTCTGTTCCGGAGTCAGGTACGTGCCGGTCCACCGCCAAAGGGTCGAGGCGTTCTGACGTCGCGCCATCGACCCGCACATCGACGTGATGAACGCGTGAGAATCACCGCCGGACGAGGCCACGGCGGACGTCGTGCAGGTCTGCAGATCGTCGACGCCGGTGAGGACCGCGTCGTAGAGCAACGCCTGCTTGTCGGCGAAATGACGATACAGCGACGGGGCGGTGACGCCTGCTGCGCGAGCGATGTCGGCCATGGACACTTGGGGGTAGCCATGCCGAAGGAACAGCTGAGCGCTGTGATCGATCAGCTGCCGTTTCCGGTTGGCCGGGCGTGAGGTCCCGGACCGCTTCGAAGCCGTCATTGTGAACCGACCATAGCGCATTGAGATGAACTGTCGAGACGGGATGACCACCCGGTATAGCCAAATAAGTTATGAAGCGTTAGCCTGTGTCTCGTAACCACTATCGGTTCGTGTGAAAGGAACACCTGTGTCCGAAGCATTCATCTACGAGGCTGTGCGTACGCCCCGTGGCAAGCAGCGTGGAGGCTCGCTGCACAGCGTCAAGCCGATCGACCTCGTCTCGGGGCTGATCGATGGACTCCTCGCCCGCCACGGCGACCTCGATCCGAAGGAAATCAACGACCTGATCCTGGGCGTCGTGTCGCCCGTCGGCGAACAGGGTGCGGTCATCGCGCGCACCGCGGCCCTCGTGTCCGGGTTGGGCGAGACCGTCCCCGGCACGCAGATCAACCGCTTCTGCTCGTCGGGTCTGGAAGCAGTCAACCTGGCCGCGGCCAAGGTCAAGTCGGAGTACGACGACCTGGTTCTCGCCGGTGGCGTCGAGTCGATGTCGCGCGTCCCGATGGGCAGCGACGGCGGTGCACTGTTCACCGACCCGGCCACTGCCTACGACAACTACATCAACCCGCAGGGCATCGGCGCCGACACGATCGCGACGATCGAAGGCTTCTCGCGTGACGACGTCGACGCCTACGCCGCAGAGTCGCAGCGTCGCGCCGCCCAGGCGTGGGACGAAGGTCGCTTCGCCAAGTCGATCATCCCGGTCAAGGACATCAATGGCGTCACGCTGCTCGACAACGACGAGCACCGTCGCCCCGGCACTACCGTCGAGAGCCTCGGCAAGCTGAAGCCTGCCTTCCAGGCGCTCGCCGACATGGCGGGCTTCGACGACGTCATCATGCAGAAGTACCCGAACGTGGAGAAGGTCAACCACGTCCACACCGGCGGCAACAGCTCCGGCATCGTCGACGGCTCGGGCCTGGTCCTGGTCGGCAGCGAAGCCGCGGGCAAGCGCAACGGCCTGACCCCGCGCGCCCGCGTTGTCTCGTACGGCGAGGTCGGCTCGGAGCCGTCGATCATGCTCACCGGCCCGACCCCGGCCACCGAGCTCGCGCTCAAGCGCGCAGGTCTGACGGTCGACGACATCGACGTCTTCGAGCTCAACGAGGCGTTCGCGTCGGTCGTCATGAAATGGATGAAGGACCTCAACGTTCCTCACGAGAAGGTCAACATCAACGGCGGCGCGATCGCGCTCGGCCACCCGCTCGGTGCCACCGGCGCCATGATCCTGGGCAGCACCCTCGACGAGCTCGATCGCGTCGGCGGCCGCTACGGCCTGGTCACCCTGTGCATCGGCGGCGGCATGGGCGTCGCGACCGTCATCGAGCGTCTCTGATCGCCCCGGAACCAAAAGGAAAAAGACTTCATCATGACTGACAACATGATCGCGTGGGAGAAGGACGCCGACGGCGTCGTCACCCTCACCATGGACGACCCCAACCAGGGCGCCAACACCATGAACTCCACTTACCGCGAAGCGATGGCTGCGACCGTCGACCGCCTGGAAGCGGAGAAGGACGACATCGCCGGTGTCGTCCTGACGTCCGCGAAGAAGACCTTCTTCGCGGGTGGTGACCTCAAGGACATGACCAACCCGCCGGCAGACCAGACCAAGGAAGAACTGGCGACGGCGATCACTTCGAGCACGAACGAGTTGAAGGCGGTCCTTCGTCGTCTCGAGACTCTCGGTAAGCCGGTCGTCGCCGCCATCAACGGCGCGGCGCTCGGCGGTGGCCTGGAGATCGCCCTGCACTGCCACTACCGCGTCGCAGCCGATGTGAAGGGCAACGTCGTCGGCCTTCCCGAGGTCACCCTCGGTCTGCTCCCGGGCGGCGGCGGCGTGGTCCGCACCGTCCGACTCCTCGGCATCCAGCAGGCGCTCATGGGCGTCCTGCTGCAGGGCCCGCGCCTGAAGCCGGCCAAGGCCAAGGAGATCGGCCTCGTCGACGAGGTCGTCGGCTCGATCGACGAGCTCGTTCCCGCAGCCAAGGCGTGGATCAAAGCGAACCCGGAGGCTCAGCAGCCGTTCGACGTGAAGGGCTACAAGATCCCGGGCGGCGCACCGACCAACCCGGCGATGGCCGCTAATCTGCCTGCCTTCCCGGCTCTGCTGCGCAAGCAGATCAAGGGCGCGAACATGCCGGCACCGCGCGCGATCATGGCCGCAGCCATCGAGGGCGCGTACGTCGACATCGACACCGCAGACGTCGTCGAGACCCGCTACTTCGTGTCGCTGGTGACCGGTCAGGTCGCACAGAACATGATCAAGGCGTTCTTTTTCGACCTGCAGCACATCAACGGTGGCGGCTCGCGGCCCGAGGGCTTCGATAAGTACCAGGCCAAGAAGGTCGGCGTCATCGGCGCGGGCATGATGGGCGCTGCCATCGCCTACGTCTCGGCGAAGGCAGGCATCGAGGTCGTCCTCAAGGACATCGACCTCGAGGCGGCCAAGCGCGGCAAGGGCTACTCGGAGACGCTCGAGGCGAAGGCTCTCAAGCGCGGCAAGACGACGCAGGAGAAGAGCGACGCTCTCCTCGCCCGCATCACCCCGACGGTCGACGCCGCGGACTTCAAGGGCGTCGACCTCGTCATCGAGGCCGCGTTCGAGTCGGTCGAGGTCAAGAACAAGGTGTTCCAGGAGATCGAGGACATCGTCGAACCCGACGCCATCCTCGGCTCGAACACCTCGACGCTGCCGATCACGATCCTCGCCGAGGGGGTCAAGCGCTCCGAAGACTTCATCGGAATCCACTTCTTCTCGCCGGTCGACAAGATGCCGCTGGTCGAGATCATCAAGGGCGAGAAGACCTCTGACGCCGTTCTGGCGAAGGTCATCGACTACACCCTGCAGATCCGCAAGACGCCGATCGTGGTCAACGACAGCCGTGGCTTCTTCACCAGCCGCGTCATCGGTACGTTCATCAACGAGGCTCTCGCGGCCGTGGGCGAAGGCGTCGAGCCGGCCTTCATCGAGCAGGCCGGCGGCCAGGCCGGATACCCGGCACCGCCGCTGCAGCTGTCCGATGAGTTGACGTTGACCCTGATGCAGAAGATCCGCAAGGAGACCGAGAGCGCGGCGAAGGCTTCGGGTGTCGATTACCCCGCCCACGGTTCGTACGCGGTGGTCGACAAGATGGTCGAGCTGGGTCGCACGTCGAAGAAGGACGGCAAGGGCTTCTACGATTACGAAGACGGCAAGCGCGGCCTCATCTGGCCGGGCGTTCGCGAGAACTTCAAGTCGGGCTCGGTCGAGATCCCGCTCGAGGACATGAAGGAGCGCATGCTCTTCGCTGAAGCCCTCGAGACCGTGAAGTGCTTCGACGAAGGCGTGTTGACATCGGTTGAGGACGCCAACATCGGCTCGATCTTCGGCATCGGCTTCCCGGCGTGGACCGGTGGCGTCATCCAGTACATCAACGGTTACGAGGGCGGTGTCGCAGGCTTCGTCGCCCGCGCCAAGGATCTCGCAGGCAAGTACGGCGCCAACTTCGAGCCGCCCGCGTCGCTCGTCGAGAAGGCGGACGCAGGCGTCAAGAAGCTGACGAACGAGAATCTCGTCAAGTAGTCCGACCTCCGGTCGAACATCGCGAAGGCCCCGGTGAGCTCGTCTCACCGGGGCCGTCCGCATTCGGTCGCCGGGCCGTGGCGGTGAGGTCGATCGGCGGTGAACGATCCGCGTATCCTGACAGGGATGGATTCGGGACGGTCAGGACACGCGCAGCAGCCGGGCTACCGGCCGCCGATGGCTGTCGGTCAGCAGTACCCGGCGTTGGGCTACGGGCCGGACGGGGCACCGCGATACACCTATCAGCCCGACCCCGATCCTGCCGCTCAGGCCCAGCCGCAGGGCGTCGAAGCCGAGGCCCCGCAGTACGCGCCGCCGCCACCCGAGCCGGGTGGCCCGCGTCAGCGCGCGGTACTCGGCGCGGCCGCGATCATTGTGCTGGTGCTCCTCGTGGCCGGTGCGTTCAAGCTGGTGTCGGGCGGCGACGACTCCGACGTCGCGACGCTGCGCGACGATGCGCCCGTCTCGCAGAACACCACGGACCCGTACCTGCCGGAGTCGATCGATCCGACCGACGAAGTGCCGGGGGAGACGCAGCGCCCTGTACCGAACACGCTTGACGCCGACCTCGCAGTCGACGCCGCGCCGGGCTCCGCCGTCGTATACATCGACGACGACGGCGTCCAACTCGTTCACATGACGACCGCGCGATGGCGGCAGACGGTGCGTGCGACCACCGGTCTTTTACAGATCCGTGTCGTCGTCGCTCCGGGTGCTCCGGCGTCGTGCACCATCACTGTCGACGGCCAGGTCGTCGCCCACGAAGAGGCTCCTGCAGACACGTCGGGCGTCCTCGCATGCCGTGCCGTCGGCTGAATCCGGGTGCGCGCGCCGATGAGTGTGCCCCGGATGCCCTAACGTAGACGTGTGACTTCTTCCGACGAGGCAGCCGACACCGGAGCCAAGACGATGTTCACCTGGCGATCGGTCGACGGCGGGCGCTTCGAACAAGTGCGGCTCAACACGGCGGGCGGACGGCTGCGCGCCTACGGTCGGATCATCTCCGCAGAGACCACCGAGGTCCAGGCCTATTCGTCATCGTACGAACTGGTCGCCAACGACATCGGGATCACGCGACGCCTCTCGTTCCGTCTACTCAAGACCGGCGGCGAGGCCCCGCTCGACGTGAGCCGCGACATGGACGGCCGATGGATGGTCCAGACCCCGTACAGCACCATCCAGAGTGACTTCGACGGCGCCGAGGGGGTCGACGTCGCGATGTCGCCGTTCCTGTCGGCGCTCCCGATCTTCCGTCATACGTTCTTCGGCAAGGGCGCACTGACCGACGTACCGCTGGTGAGCTTGCGACTCCCGACCTACGAGATCGAACCCGAAGTCAGGTCGTACACGATCGGTGACGGGACGGCGACGGTCACCACGGCGACCGGGACCGTGGAGCTGTCCATCGACGAGCACGGACTCGTCCTCGACTATCCGGGTGTCGCGACCCGTATCTGACGGGCTGTCTCCGGCGGGGTCGGTTCACCCGACCCAGACGCGGGCCAGATGTGCCTGGCGGCGTAACTCCTGCGCCCAGCCGTCGTCGCCGATCGTCACCCCGACGATCGGTTCCACCTCGCCGGCGGCGACCTCTTCGTATGCTGTGCGCGCGCGGTGGCCGGCCTCGATGAGGGCGGCGACGTCGCCGTGGTCGCGGAGTCGGTCGCGGGCGGCGACGAGCCGATCGATCGTCTCGCTGAGGGTGTTGAGGAGGGCGACCGAGTTCGCTTCGAGCATCGCGCGCTGCAACTCGGGCGCGGTGCCCGCCACCCGCGTCCCGTCGCGAAAGCTGCCGGCCGCCAGGCGGAGCGGTAGACGGCTCTCGCCTGCACCTACCGCAGCGGTGACGGCCGCGGTCACGTGCGGATTGTGGGAGATCGCGGCGGCCGCCCGATCGTGAGCGTCCTCCGCGGCGGGCACGACGTAGGAACCCGCGGCACGCGCGATGTCGGCGACGGCCAGCCAATCGTCGGCCTCGGTGTCGTCGTGCGTCGTCACCATCCACATCGCGTTCTCGAACAGGCTCGGATCGGTCGCCGCCCAGCCGGAGTGAGCAGTGCCCGCCATCGGATGCCCGCCGACGTAGCGGGCGTCCGGGTGATGGTGGGCAACGATTCGCGCCACCTGCTCCTTCACGCTCACGACGTCGGTGAGCAGACAGTCCGGCGCGTGTTCGACGACCGCGTCGACGATGGGGCCGAGGACGGTGACCGGTGTCGCCAGCACGATCACCGCGTCGGTCTCGGCGGCGCGAGTCAGTGTCTGCGGAAGGTCGCTGGATGCGTCGTACCCGTCGGCGACGGCGGCGTTGACCGTGGCCGTCGACCGGTTGTATCCGAACGCCGGCCGCTCGCCCGCGAGACGGCGAAGCAGGGAGCCTCCGATGAGACCGAGGCCGAGGATGCAGACGGGGCGCGAGGACGTGACAGGCATGCGTCTACGGTGGCACATCGCGCCGACCATGGGCGATACGGCGGGGCGAGGCGGCGGGGCGAGACGCGAACGCGCGCGTCGACTCACCGTAACCGCCGCGAACTACAGTGATGCATGACACAGTGGTCACCACGTATGAAGGTTCGGAGAGATTGGGGTAGGCGATGGCCGGGACTGCAGACGGCGGTGCGACCAGGTCGATTGTCGGACGTATCGGTGGGTTGCGCCCCGGGGCCGGTAGGCGTCGCGCGGCGGATCCGTTGCCGACAGTCGTGTGGTCTCCGGTCACCATGCTGCTGTCCCTCGGTCGTGCCGTGCTGGTGACTCGCAGTGGCCCGAACACTGCGTTGACCCTGCCGTACGGTTTCGGTTCCGTCGTCATGGAGTCGGCGGCTACCTGAAGTGCGCGGGCCGCCCATCGATTCAGACTTGGGAGACCTGCGGAAACCGACTACCGTTGCGGGCATGGCGAAGCCCGTCGCGCAGAGCGATTACCCCGATGTCGACGGATTCGCGGTGGCCGTAGTCCGTGACGACGGCGGGTGGCGACTCTCACCGCTGATGCCGTCGGCGCTCGACAGCCTCGACGATGCCGAGTTGCAGCTCCGCGAACTTCGCGCGGCGGGTGCCGTGTTCGGTCTGCTCGACGTCGATGACGAGTTCTTCGTGATCGTCCGCCCCTCTCCGTCCGGTGCGCGGCTGTTGATCTCCGATGCGACCGCAGCGGTCGACTACGACATCGCCGCCGACGTGCTCGACGCATTGAATGTCGATGTCCCCGATCTGGATCCGGACGAGCTCGACGACATCGATCCGTGGGAGGAGGGCGATCTCGCTATCCTCGCCGACCTCGGTCTGCCGGACGCGGTGATGAGCGTGATCGTCGGGGACACCGACTTGTATGCAGACGAACAGGTCGGCATGGTCGCCGCGCGGCTCGGGTTCGCGGACGAGCTGTCTGACGTCCTCGACAAGCTCGGCCACTGACCTCTCGGTGATGGACGTCGATCGGGGCGCGGTCCACCGCGACGCCGAGGCGGTGATGCGGGTGGCTCTCGACGTCGCCCGCTCGACGGGTGGCGAGGACGTCCCGATCGGAGCCGTCGTCTACGGCCCGGACGGTGTCGAACTGGCGCGGGCAGCGAACCGGCGCGAGGCTGACGCCGATCCGACGGCCCACGCCGAGGTCCTGGCACTGCGGGCCGCCGCGGCGCGGCACGGCGACGGCTGGCGGCTGGAAGGCTGCACGCTCGTCGTGACCGTCGAACCGTGCACGATGTGCGCGGGCGCGCTCGGGTTGTCCCGCGTCTCTCGCGTGGTGTTCGGGGCATGGGAGCCGAAGACCGGCGCGGTCGGCTCGTTGTGGGACGTCCTGCGCGATCCGCGGTTGGTGCACCGCCCCGAGGTCCTCGGCGGCGTGCTCGCCGACGAGTGCGCAAGCCTGGTGACCGGCTTCTTCGCTACCCGCCGCGACTGATGCTGCGGCAGTTCGAGAAGCGGGGCACACTTGAAGGGTGCGCAGCCGCGGGTTGCGCGTAGGCGACAACCGAAGGGGAAATCATGTCGGATCCGATGGACAAGGTCACCAAACTCGCGGGCCAGGTGATCGGCAAAGTCAACGAGTTCGTCGAGAGCGAGCAGGTTCAAGGCGCGGTCGGCACCGCCAAGGAGAAGTTCGACGAGGTAGCCAACAGCGACCAGGTCAAGGACGCGGTGTCGACGGCGCGCGAGAAGTTCGACGAGGTCTCCAAGAACGAGAACGTGCAGGGCGCGGTGCACACCGCCAAGGAGAAGTTCGGTGAGATCGCCGGCAAGCTATCCGGCGGCGGGTCGCCGACCGACAAACCGTGAAACTCGACGGAAACAGTTTCTGACCAGCTGATTTCACTCTCTGGTTCGGCTGCCGTATAGTTCTTCGCGGTGGCGTGTCCGAGCGGCCGAAGGTGCGACACTCGAAATGTCGTGTGTAGTGACCCTGCACCGGGGGTTCAAATCCCTCCGCCACCGCCGAAGGCCCCTGATCTGGAATCCAGGTCGGGGGCCTTTTCCATTTCCGGTGCATTATTTCCGGGCCCGTCGATCGATCCAGGCCGCCGACCTCCGGATGTGTGTCGAGCAACACAGTCGGTACCTACGCTGCTGCGACTGTCCCATATGGCAGGATCGTCCGCAGTCGACAGGGGTGTCGGCTATGAACACTCTCAGGGGGAGAAAAATGAAGAATCGTCTCGTCGGTTTGCTGCTCGCCGTCATGGTGGCACTCGGGCTCGTTGCGACTACCGGACTCGGGGCCGCGGGGCAGGCGTCCGCAGCCACCGTCCAGGACACCGGCACGAAGGTGTTTGTCGGATTCACCAAGGGGGAGACCAAGCAACTCGCACAGTCCGGTGTCGCCGGTGTGGTCGACCACCCGGCGGTCCATCCGTACTTCTACGGGTCAGTCGACTCGAAGACCCGCTTCAAGCGGGTGTACGTGCCCGGCCGCGGTTACACGACCTATGCGACGGCGAACCTGCTCGTCCGTGAAGCAGCGTCGCACAACGGCAACGTCTGGATCAGCTTCAACAAGACGGGCAAGCGCCCGTTCACGCTCTGGACGCGCTGGAAGTGACGGTCTAGAAAATCATCGCCGAGAGTTGGGGGGGGGGGGGACACAACCCCCCCCCCCCCCCCCGCCCCCGCCCGCGCCCCCCCCACCCCCATCACC